>NZ_JBFTHF010000007.1:0-217453 GCF_056394105.1 Arthrobacter sp. 10T419
GAATTTCTTGATCGTTGCGATGCGGGCCAGTCTTAGATCGCCGGGATCGGCCGTGGTTTCGAGCAAGGAGCTGACCAGGGCCGTCATCATCGACCGGACGACCGGTTGGAGATGCTGCATCTCCTGCGCTATGGCTGTCCGCTGCCAGCCGGACAGGGCTGGAAGAATCAGCCCACGTATTAGGGGGTTTGCCCTGATGTCGCCCAGTCCCTGCAGCCGTTTGACTGATCTGTCGTCCACGCCCAGCAGGCCTCGATCGAAATGGACCCGCACCGCGCTTAAGCCTGCCGGCGCATGGAAGTTGCCCGGCAAGGAAAGATCAAAGAACCTGACCGTACCGGGAGAGACGGCCTCGGAGCGTCCCGAGAAGCTGAACTTGTCGCACGAAGTCCTGAAATACACGAGCCAGTCGCTCGGCCGTGTCTCCCCGTTCCAATAGCAACTAGCGGGTTCATTCGTGACGTCAACAAGGCTGAACCCGGGGCAATCGAGGCTCATGGCGGTTGGATTGAAACCTGGACGCACGAGCCTTTCGGTTTTTTCCAGCCGAACAGGAGCATCAATGGCGCTGCCGTACCAGCTCCGCCAATGCTCGAATTTTTCCTCGGGCTTCAGCCCGGGGGGAACACTGTAGCGTCTGATCTGGCCGTGCGGTGACGCGTCCGGACCGCCGGCAACGACGTTGCCGCGAGATATGTTTTCCATGGGCTTGGAACCTTCCAGCCGAACAGAGATTCAATGTGCCACGTCGCTGCAACAGCAAGAATGCTCGTATTGTACGGGTGGTCGATCGCCGGTAAATTCTACCGCGGTGGCCGCCCAGTTGCGGCGGTACCCCAAGTCCTTGCTGATTTGCGTACCCGCACGCGCGTTGCAGCGCTGACCTCCGAAACGTTATTCAAGACCCGAGAGCCGTTTGGTAGGAGACTCCGGATCGCTGGGCCACATCAGCGTGTATCCGGTCCTAGATCCGGCAATGCCGGAAATCCGCCTTGAGGGTCCACACTATTCGTCTTCGTCGACCGCCTGGCGGCGATGACGTTCGCGTTGGCCGTACGCGGCCCGAAGAATGTCGTCCTTTGACTCGAAGCCTGAGCCCAACGCCCCACCGATGAGCGCCGCCGATGTCGTCATCCAGGCGACTTCCACGAAGTCCCAAAAAGTCACCGGATGTTGGAGGGTCTGTGCCAACAGGGAGTCGTCGATAGTGAAGGCCGCGGCCAGCAGCACGGCGACGAACAGCAGGACGTAGCTGATCACGACGCCGATCATCAACGACCACACTGTAGAAGTGTTGTACAAGGAAGCCTTGTACCGTTCGAGGGCTCCGTCTCGCCGGGGGCTTTCCCAAAGATCGTGTTGGGTGATTATCCAGAACACCATGGAACTGACCGAAAGGGCCATCAACAACGTCAGCCTCGGTGCGCCCAGCAGGTCTGCGAGTTGCCAGATCGTATTTGTGACAAGCGCAAAGGCCCCTGTCGCGATCGCGGCGGCCATGGCGCTTCTCAGTCCGAAGACCAACCGCCAAGGACGGTTCGCCCGCAGCATGCCCGCCAGCAACCGTCCCCGACCGAGCCGGGTTGCCGAGACATAGCGGAACCCGATCGGCCCCTCGTCAGGAACGGCGGTTTCAATGTGCCTGGATTGGTGCAGCGAGGGCGGCCCAAATTCCACGGCGTCATCATCGGGATCGAAGCGGCGGTGCATCGCCCAGCCCAGATCGGCGACGGCGGTGCGGACCCGGCGGTCGATGTTGACGGCGCCGAGCGCGGGCAAGGAAACCAGGGAAATCGGCTCTCCAAGCGCAACTTCCGCGACCACGGTCCGGCCCTCGAAACGAATCGGAAGATCGGTCAGGCACACCATGACATCCCATGAGGTGAGGGCACGGTACTTCGCCAAGGAGCCCAGCATCGGCGCCAACCCATCGCCGGCCGTGAAATCTTGGTACTCGATGTCCACCGACCACTCGTGGCACTCATCGGCGAGATTGAGAAGCTGGCACACTTCGCGGCCGTTGCGCTCGGCAAACTCAGCAGTGACCTCCGGTTCGGCGAGCACGCCCAGCGTACGGGCACTGTTGGGGTTAATGTCGTCCGAATGTTCCGGCACGCCCGGCCTCCAATGGTTCAGGGTCCAGAAAAAGGACGTCACTCTCGGCGTGCACGCGTGCAGGGTCAGCCGGGTCTAGGGGGTCGGTAAGGTCGAAACAGGTGATCTGCCGGATGGAATTCAAGCGGTGCCGCAGAGTGCTTCGATTGATCGTCAGGCCTTCGGCCGTTCTGTCATAGTTGTCGCCGTGGTCCAGGTACTGGGCCGGGGTCTGCACCAACGCATATCGCCAACTCGGCCCCGCGCACGGAAGAACCGAGGCCCTGCCATTGAGACGGCGGACTTCCTGATCCTGAGTTAACGCTGCGAGTTCGAGGACGGGGGTCAGCTCCAGATTCACCGCTAGGTAACGGGCATTGAACTCACCAAACGACGTCTCCGACACCGCCTGCGCGGCCTTGTTGAGGATTTCCTCTGCCACACGTCGATCGATCATTGTGATCCTCGTCTCTGTCCACAGCATAGGGGATCTTGCAGGGGATACAACCCTGGCGAACCGAATCCGATGACCCCGGTGATCGGGACTCGGCATAGCGGGTTTGTCCCATCACCGATCTAAGGTCAGCAATTTTCGGATCCCGCGGCACGCCGTCGTGAAACTGAAAGCTCGGGGCAGGATGTCCAATGCCGTACCTGGTCCGGATGCCGGTGACGCACACGGGGGTGCCGAAGACGCAGCCCCGGCTGCCGCGGGCATCGGAATCTACGGTGTCACAGTCCCCGTTTCCACGACCGGGACATCGTCCTTGACGCCCAGTCGGGCCGAGCCGCGGGCTGTTCGGGCGATTCGAAGAACAGCATTACCGTCGGTCCTAGGCTGGGAAACAGCCAGGGCAGGTGCAGACCTGCTCCGACTGCTCCGGTCAGAGCCAGAACGATGAGGGACAACACCGCGGCATAGGTGGCCGGCCCCAATGTGCTTCGGCTTGTTGCAAGCCGCTTCAGCAGTGGCTGTCTCATGGGGTCCATTTCACCTTTCGCTCGCTTCGGAACGGCTAGCGCGCCACCACCAGGGCCTGCGGTGCCGCTTGTTTCATGCGGGTCTGCAGCCAGCGCAGCTGCACGGAGGTCTCGCTGTCGCACCGGGCAACGACGTCGAGGAGCTCGCGGTCGCGGAGGGCGGAGCCAGCTTGTTTCACCATGGTCCAGGTGACATCGACGAGGCTGGCCAGCAGGTAAAGGTCCTGAAGGTCGCGGAGCAGGCCCACCGGTCCCTTGCGTGTTGTGGAAAGCCCCTCGGCATGGAGGCGCTCCGGTTCGTCCTCGTGTAGGACCTCGCCGTACCGCTGCGCCGCGGGGAGCAGCAGGCGGCTGTGCTCCTCGCACTGCTGGGCCAAGGTATGGCAGAGGAAATGGACGTCCGGTTCCGCACCGTGGCCCGCCGCCACCTGGCGGAAGGATTCGGCCAGCGTAGCTTCGGCCTGGCGAAGCAGGCCCAGGTAGATGTTCAGGTTCATGGTTGTTCGTCCTTCCCGCTGCGGACGCCAGCGCCCGGGTTGATCGCCTCCGGGAAACGTGGCGGCGTCGCGGCGCCGAGCAGCTCCGTGGCTTCGGCGTCCGTGCCGCCGGCCGTGGGCCGGGGCGCCCGCTGTCCCGACGCCGAGGCGGGACGGGACGCCGTCGTGGTCGGTGCCGGTGCTGGGCCGGTACCGTCACCGATCTTTTCCACCTTCACGGCTGCGTTCTTGAAGACCGGCTGCTTCGAGACCGGATCCCACTCGGTGAGGGTGAGTTCGTTTGCGGCTGTGGGGTGTTCCCCGGGGGAGCCGTCCCCGTCCCAGTATCCGTAGTGGAACGGTGCGAAGACGGTGCCTCGTCGGATGTCGCTGACCCGGGCCGGGACTTCGATCCGGCCACGCCGCGACGTCACCCGGACGAGATCGCCTTCCCGGATCCCCAGCCGCTCGGCGTCGTCCGGGCCCAGTTCCACCCAGGCGCTGGGGGCGGCTTGGGTAAGCGGACGGGACCGTCCGGTCTTGGTCCGGGTGTGGAAGTGGTAGGCGGTGCGGCCCGTGGTGTAGCGCAGCGGGTACTGCCCGTCCGGTTCCTCGTGCGGAGGGGAGTAGTCGGCGGTTTTCAGGATGGCCCGGCCGCGCGGGATGCTGGCGCGGAACGACTCGGCGCCCACGGTGGCGCCGGTCAAGAGGTCATGCCCGTAGCTTTCGCAGTAGTCCGGGTCCGTGGGGAAGACGCCGTCCGCGTAGAGCCGCTCCCGGCCGTCCGGGTTCTCGTCATTGCACGGCCAAGGGATGCCGCTGCCGCCGCGAAGCCGGTCGTAGCTGATGCCGGTGTAGTCGCAGGGCCGGCCACGGGAGCATTCCTTCCACGCCTCGAAGCCGTCCTCCGGGCCGGCCCACGGAAGCAGCGGTTCGCGCTGCAGGGTGGTGAACCCCATCCGGCGGGAGTAGTCCAGGAAGATGTCCAGGTCGCTGCGCGCTTCACCGGGCGGTTCGACGGCCTTGTCCGAGAGGTGGACGATGCGGTTGACGTTCGTGAAGGTCCCCGTCTTTTCGCCCCAAGCCGCGGCGGGCAGGACGACGTCGGCGGCCTGCGCCGTTTCGGTCAGGTACAGGTCCTGCACCACCACGAACAGCTCGGGTTTGGCCAGGATGCCGCGGATCCGGGGCAGGTCCGGCATGGAGACCGCCGGGTTGGTTGCCGAAATCCAGAGGAACTCGATTGAGCCCTGCTCGGCGTAGCGGAAGATCTGCATCGCATGCGTCGGTGGTGCCCAGTGCGGGATGACCAAGGGGTCCACGTCCCAGAGCTCGGCCAGTTCCCGGATGTGCTCGGGGTTTTCCCAGTTCCGGAAGCCGGGGAGGTCCCCGTCGGCGCCGCATTCGCGGTTGTTCTGCGCGGTGGGCTGGCCGTTCATCTGCAGGATCCCGCAGCCGGGCCGCCCCAGCAGCCCGCGGAGCAGGTGGAGGTTGTTGACCTGGCAGGAGGCGGCGGTGGCTTGCGCGGACTGGTAAAAGCCCTGCAGGACGGTGGAAAGCACCCGGGCCGAAGTGCCGAAGATGCGGGCGGCCTCCCTGATGTCCGCGGCGCTCACGTCACATACGGCTGCCGCCGCTTCTGCCGTCCAAGGTTCGACGGTGGCCTTCAGTTCCTCCAGCCCGACTGTGTGCTCGTTTACGAAATCCTTATCGAGCCAGCCGTGCGCAAGGATCTCGTGGACAAGGGCGTTCATGAGGGCGAGGTTGGTGCCGGGCCGGACGGCGAGGTGGACGTCCGCGTGGCGGGCGACCTCCGTTTCGCGCGGATCAACGCAGACGACCTTGGGCCGGTCCGGCCCGGCGATGCGGTCCAGCACGCGTGACCACAGGACGGTCTGCGTCTCGGCCATGTTGTGTCCGTAAAGGAAGATCGCGTCGCAGCTGTCGATGTCGGTGTAGGTCCCGGGCTGTCCGTCGGCTCCGAAGGACTCCTTCAAGGCCGCCGCCGCGGTCGCGGTGCACAGCCGGGTGTTGCCGTCCATATGCGGGGTTCCGATACCGGCCTTCCCGATCATGGCCAGGGCGTAATACTCCTCAAGGAACAGCTGGCCACTGGTATAGAAACCGTGGCTGAGCGGTCCGCGTTCCTGCAGCAGCTGCTGGCTCCGCTCGGTGATGCGGTTCATCGCCGTGTCCCAATCGCATTCGACCAGTCGGCCGTTTTCGCGGATCAAGGGCCGCTTTAGGCGGTCGCGGTGGGAGACGCCCTGCCAGCTGGCGAACAAGCCCTTCGGCCCCAGCCGGCCGTGGTTGACCAGGTCTCCAGCGCGGCCGCGGATACCGACCATGGCACCGTCCTTCACGGCGATGTCGCACGCGCAGCCGTTGCTGCAGAGCACGCAGGCGGACTGGACCCAGCGGTCGACGTCGTCCTCGGTGACACCCTCGCCCAGCGCCTGGTCCACCCTGACAGGCCAGAGCCCATCCCTGGGGTAAGGCGTCCTCGCGCCCCAAATTTCGGCAATCCGGTCAACCATTGTGGTCCTCCTGAACGTTCGGGCCGCCAGAAAGTGCTGGCCGCGATAGAACCAGGCCAATCCTCGCCTGGCTCCCGATTGATGATGGATTGTCCCTCCCGGCATTGCAGTCAGGCCGGGAATGAGAGAGACCGCTCAAACGCAAGGGGACTTCCAGCAGCAAACATCAGATTTAGCACCAAGGCCGACTCCCGTCCATAGGTGCGCTCTCTGGCAGCGAATCCCAAGCAGCAAGGGTGCGGCACCGGGCGCGAACCTGCGCAGAACAGATGTATCAACTTCGACTGGTTTTGAACGTAGACGAGAATCTGCCCGAAATACAGACCAGCCGGCGGAATCAAATTCGGCGATGCCATCAGATTTCGCCCTAGGGAATAGCGTTGAAGTCATGCAATTCCCCCCGGCTATTCAGCCCGCGCGGCTGGGCGAGTACCGGTAAACGTGTTAAAGAGTTCGCCCCTACGTGGTATTCCGGCGGCCCTCTTCAGCCCTGGAGGATTGTCCGAAGACGGGCGGCTGCGTTCGTTCAGCCATAGTTGGGTGTTAGCTTCGCTTCGGGCAGATTATGCGGCTGATGCCAGTATCCGGAATAAGCTGTTCTTGAGGTCTGAACCTTTACGCAAGCCGGCGCGTGGGATTCAGCGCTGGCGACGTTGACAGTCCATGCCTTCGTTGCGCTAGCGTCCCGGTCCCTGCGGCTTGCCCTGGTCGTGGCGCAACTGCGGGAGTCCAAGGAGGACCTGACAGCCGCGATGCGTTCAAGGACAACGATCGACATCGCCATCGGCGCGGTCATGGCGCAAAACCGCCGCACGAAGGCGGAGGCTTTCAAGATCTTGGTCCGGGCCTCGAATTCGCCCAATATCAAGCTCAAGGACTTGGCGGCTCAGGTCATCGACTCCATTTCCGGCGAACAGCGGGTCACTACCCACTTCGACGATTAGAGGGGTCGGGTTTCAATACCCGAGCAGAAGCCCGACCCAGGGGCTTCCCAAATCATCTGATATATGGTTAATCTGGACATGGTCAGGCAGAGGCCGTAAGGAACCGTTCAAGGACTACGCCTTTGCCCCGAAACCACTTCTTCCTTTCTAGTGCGAGCTCTGCTATAACGGGCAACCTATTTCGGTGCGCGAAACCGAGTGATTGCATCGTGACGCAGTCGCCATGGTGAACTCTGCGGCCAGTACGGGACCGGAGTTGCGGCCTTCGACAAGGCGGGCGCGGTAGCTATGACTTAGCCCCAAGAACTCCGAACGGGCCTCGCCTAGCAGTATCCGGCCTGCAGCGATAGCGCGCATTGGGGGCGGGCCGGCTGAGACTCGCCAGGGCGCGGCCCGTTCGGTCCTTTGTCACGGTTTAGCGAAAAGGCGTCTACGAGCCTGCGCCGGTAAGCCTGCGCATGGGTCAGGACACAAGAGCGCCCCGATGATATTGGGGGATTCATCGGGGCGCTCCACAACAGGCTATTTAGCGGACTACGGCATGTCAATAACCCGCCGCGTTGGTCCCTTGGCGCCCTTCGGATCGCAGAGCGGTCTACCGCCTACCTCGCGGGGGCTGCTCTCTAGACCTTGGCCGGGCATGTTCTTCGCTGGCCGGGCCCGGTTTCGTTGGATTCTGCGGCCTACCAAGTCGAGCAGTTCTGCCCTGCCGACGAGTCGGCCAGGTGCACACATGCGGTAAGCGACGCCTGGAGCTTGCGGAGATCCGTTGAAGGAATGAGCGGCCAACGGCGACTCATGCTGAAGATTCGAGGGAAATCGGCCGAGTCCGGTCCGGGTCGACTACATGTCGTCACCGCTCAGTCCGTCCCGCTGAGGCTTCTCACCCCGACGGCGCAAGCCGTTTGCGTCACCGCTTGTTCTACCACCGGCAATAGTGCGCACCCGCCGGCCGCGGTACTATCTCATGAGGTCATGAGGGCTGCTTGCACTGCAGTACGGGGGTCTGATGGTGGAAGATTTGGGGCCAGCGTATGCCAGCGTCGCGGGACCGGCAACTATCCTGGCGGGGACGTTTGTCCTGGACGGGCCGACCGGCAACATGACGTGGTCGGACGAGATGTACACCATCCACGGCTACCGCCGCGGGGAAGTGGCACCGACGCTTGCCTTGACCTTGGCTCACAAACACCCGGACGATCTGCCTCGGATCCAGGCGGTGAACGCCGAACTCTTCGCCCACGGCGGGCACGTGGCCATCTACCACCGAGTTATCGACGCTCGCTTACGCGAACACCGTGTGCTTACTGCGGGCGAAGCCCGACTTGACGACGCAGGGAAGCTCGCGTCCGTATCGGGAGTAATGCTGGATCTCACCTCGACCATACAAGCCGAGACGGCGCTGGCCGCGCGTGAAGCAGTCCAAGGCGCAATGGCAACCCGAACGACCATAGCGACCGCGGCCGGTATCCTCATGGGCCGCCTCCGCATCAGTTCCGATGAGGCATTCAAACTCCTGATGACTTACAGCAACAACAGAAACGTCAAACTGGCCGGAGTGGCAGACCGACTGCTGGAACTGGGCGATGACAAAGCCGATGATCCGGCACTGGACAGCTACATCCACGAGATTCTCAACGGCCGCCCGTCCCGGGAGTGACAGCACACCAATAGGCACGTGCCCTGACCCATCCGATCCCGTTCCCGGCTGCGAATCCCTCCTGAACAAGGAGCAACCCGGGGTTTCGAGGGACGGTCATGCATGAACATGCACAGCAGGAGCTGACAGCCAAGGTTATCCATGAACTGGCGATTGACCCCGTCCGGCTCTGGGTGCACTATCTGGGCGTTGGAGGCAACGACGCGCTGGACCCCGTGCTCGCCTATATCGAGGGGAGCGGAACTCTGCCGTCCAGGGAACGCGACATGCTTTCCTGCGCCGTGAACGACCTCACTGTGGAACCTCCGGGGCAACCCCGGGCGCCGTTTTCATACTCGGACACGGAGTCCGGTTGATCCCGGGCCCGGTCGGCAAAGTCGTGGGTCACACGAGTCGCATCAGCCCCGCGACTCCGCCGTGGGCGCGTGAGTCAACGGCAACGACGTCGGCGTACCTCGAGGCGGGGAATTCCGCGGGCATGGTGTACGTTGCACATGCGTCAGACCAGCGCGCGAGAAAAGAGAATAGACAAAGTGGCAACCGATTACGACGAAGTACGTTCCGACGTCAAGGAATCCCAGGACCGCTCCTTGGAAGCGCTGAAGTCCGCCAATGCCCAGGATGCCCGCAGTGTCGTCCGGGAGTTGGATGAGTCAGACGCTCTGGATGATGCCATCACCCCCGGCGGGGAGTTCGTCGCCGAGGAACTCATCGTCGAAGTCATCCCCCAGGCTGAGGACGAGTTCACCTGTTACTCCTGTTTCCTGGTGCGGCATCGCTCCCAGCTTGCGCGCGAGAAGAACGGCCACTCGTACTGCGTCGAGTGTGAAGCGTAGGACAGCCAGGATCAGCACGGTCCTTCGTGGTTGGTATCGCGGGGTGACCGTGCTTCGCCCGGTGCGCCCCGCGGCCGCGGGGACCGACGCTGCAGGTGGTTGCGCTGCCAGGGCGCTTCGGTTCTACAATCGCGCATGGAGAATCTTCGATTCAGCGTCGAGGTCGCCGCTCCCGCGCAGCACGTCTGGAACGTCATGCTCGACCTCGACACCTACCGCGAATGGACGGGAGCCTTTCACGACGGATCGACCTATGAGGGCGGCTGGAACGAGGGCGACGAGATCCGCTTCGTCGGCCCGAACGACGACGGCACGGCGAGCGGTCTCATCGGTACCATCGTGGAGAATCGGCCCCACGAGTTCGTGTCGATCCGCTATATCGGCGATGTCCAGAACGACGTCGAAAGTCACGAAGGCCCCGCTGTCGGGCTGCACGAGAGCTACTCGTTCAGCGAGACGGGCGGGGTGACAACTCTCGTCGTCGAACTCGAGGTGCCCGACGAGTGGGCCGACGACATGCGGGGCATGTGGTCGGAGGCGATCGGCTCGATCAAACGGCTGGCGGAGCGCGCCTAGGTCGACGAAATCCCGACCCGGTCAGGGATGGCGGCAGCCCCGACGGCAGCCTTCCAATGGGGCCCGGATGGGCCGCGCTGCAGGAGTCGCCGCGTTCCGTTGACACCGGTCCGGGCCGCGAGGAGACTTTCTTGTGGGGGGTGCCTCTTCGAAAGGAGCCCCAAATGCCGTGGCATGTCGAGGGCACGTATTTTGAGAATTGCAACTGCGATATGGCCTGCCCCTGCACCACTTCGGGGCTGACCGCACCGGCGGACAACGAACGCTGCAATGTGGCACTGGCCTTCCACATCGAAACGGGCGACGTGAACGGCGTCGACGTCGGCGGCCTGACCGTCTGCGTCGTAGCCGATACTCCCGCCCTGATGAGTGAGGGCGGCTGGAAACTCGGAGTCCTGATGGATGCCGCCGCCTCGACCGAGCAGGCCGAAGCGCTCGGCGCAGTCTTCGGCGGCCAGCTCGGGGGACCGATGGCGGGCCTCGCCCCCTTGATCGGTGAAATGGCAGGCATGGAGTCCCTCACCATGGCCTACGCCGACGACGGGCGTGTCCACCGCGTCGGGATCGGCAGTGCCGTTGACATGGTGGTCGAGGACTTCGTGTCTCCCTTGGATCCCTCAGGCCTGGGAGTCAAAATCAGCGGGGTCGGATTCCCGGCAGATACCCTGGCAGTCGGTAGGTCGAGCACCGCCCGCGTTGACGTGTTTGGGATGACCTGGGATAACGCCGGCAAGAACTCCTACTCCGCCCCCTTCGCCTGGTCCGCGTAGTGCCGGGCAGGAGCGGCCTGGCTGCCACGCACCATGCCGCAGAGTTGGCCTTGATCGGGGGCGCCGGGCTGGCGTGGTACGTCACGGTCTCAGGCCTGGCCGACATGTCCGCAGGCCCGGGGACCATGGGACTGGGGCTCTGGGGTTTCCTGGGCGTGTGGACACTGATGATGGCTGCCATGATGTTGCCGGCGTTGGCGCCCCTCACTTCGACGTACCTCAGGTCCATCCGTGCCGTCCGCAGCCGCGGGGTCCGGGCCGTCCGGACAACTGCCCTGATTGGCGGTTATCTCTTGACGTGGATCGGATTCGGAATCGTTGCCTACGGGGCCGCGGAGCTCTCCGCGCTGCTGGCTGAGAACGCCGCGGACGTCGCACCCTGGGTGGGGGCTGGAGTGCTCGCGGCGGCCGGCGCCTACCAGCTGACCCCGCTGAAGGATTTCTGTCTCAGGCACTGCCGGTCGCCCATAGCATTCCTATTGCACGTCTCCGGGTATCGGGGCCGGTTGCGTGACGTCCGCGTCGGCATGTACCACGGGGTCTATTGCGTGGGCTGCTGCTGGGGCCTCATGGTGGTGCTGATTGCTGTTGGCGTGATGAACCTGGCATGGATGGCGGTGCTCACGGTCGTTATCTTCCTAGAGAAGACGTGGAAATACGGCCCCGCCCTCAGCCGGATCATTGGAGTCTCACTGATCGTGTTCGCGCTCTTCGTCCCGGCCCACCCGGAGCTGCTGCCCGGGCTCCACATGAATGCGGCCATGTGAAGGAAGGCAATCACGGAGCTGGATGGTTTGATTAGTCCGTGCTCCGTCTAAAACGCCTTTTGGTTTTCAGCCTGCTCGCGGTGTGCGCCATCGCCGCATTCTCGTTCTGGGCAGTCCGGCAGCCCGGCGTCGACGCCCGTGGGCTCCTTGCTCCGCCGCCGCGGGCGGTTGCGAAGCTCGATCCGTTCCCCGCCGGCATCACCACCGCTGTGAACGTAACCAGGAACCCGGATGCACAGTGGCTCCTCCGGGCCGCCGCGCAGACCGGGATCCCTGCCCGCGCTCTGCGGGCCTACGTCGCTGCGGCAACCACGGCCAACGCTGCCGCTCCGGCGTGCGGGATCGGCTGGAACACCGTAGCCGCCGTAGGCTTCGTCGAATCCGCGCACGGAACCTACGGCGGCGGCAGCCTTAACTCCGCAGGGGAGGCGAGCGGCCCAATTGTGGGCCCGAGCCTCAACGGATCCGGATTCGCCGCCATCGCTGACACCGACGCCGGTGAACTGGACGGTGACTCCCGCTGGGACCACGCCGTCGGACCCATGCAGTTCATTCCCTCAACCTGGGAGCTGGTTGGGCGGGACGGGAACGGGGACGGAACAGCGGACCCGTTCAATATCGACGACGCCGCCCTCAGCGCGGCGAGCTATCTGTGCGCCCACGGCCGTGACCTCTCAACCGCGCAGGGGTGGACCGACGCCATCTACTCCTACAACCAGTCCGATCCCTACCTGCGCCAGGTGCGGGCCGAAGCCACCGCCTATGCCGCGAAGACGGGCACCTCTTGAGTCGTTGGGTTCGATCACCATAAGGTGACTGCAAACGACAAGCACCTCAGGAGATGACATGTCCCTAGTCCGCGTGCATAACTTCTCGGTCTCACTCGACGGCTTCGGCACCGGCGAGGGGCAGCGACTCGACGCTCCTTTCGGTCACGCTGGCTCACGGCTGATGGAGTGGGCCTTCGAGACGCGCACGTTCCGTGAGATGGGCTTCCACGGGGAATCGGAGGGGTCGTTCGGCGTGGACGAGGCGTTCGCCAGCGCGTGGAAGCCCGGGATCGGCGCGGAGATCATGGGGCGCAACAAGTTCGGCCCGCAACGGGGTCCCTGGCAGGATGAGGAATGGAAGGGGTGGTGGGGTGATAACCCTGTCTTCCACACCCCCGTCGTTGTACTAACACACCATCCCCGGCCGGTACTCGAAATGGAAGGCGGGACAACCTTCCATTTCGTCGACGCCGACCCCGTCTCCGCGCTCAAGCAGGCCCGCGCCTTGGCCGGCGACCTCGACGTCCGGATCGGTGGCGGCGTCAGCACGGTCCGACAGTTCCTCGAGGCCGATCTGATCGACCACATGCACATCGTCCTCGTGCCGATCGTGCTGGGACGTGGCGAGCGGCTCTGGGACGGACTCGAAGACCTTGAGCAACGCTTCGACATCGAAGCGACCCCTTCTCCAGCCGGAGTTGTCCACATGATCTTCACGCGCCGCGCGGCCCGGTAATTCCGGGCGGCCTCCGGCGCGGGGAGGTGGCCCCGGAAGTCCCGGGCAGCGAAGGCCTGCCGTCCTGTCAGCCCGACGGCGGTGTCCTCACCATCCGGCGGTGCCCGGGCCACCCTTGAACGGGCCAACGATCTGCTTGGTGATCCACCCTCCGTAGAAGTCGCCGTCCTGGGAGGTCACGTGTTCGCCGTCGACCTCGCAGGAGTCCATCTGAGCCGGGTAGAGGGCCACCCGGGTGGCGAGCGCCTCGAACCCCGGGGTGGGTTCCGGATAGGTCCACCCGCCACGGCGAACGACGACGCCGCCGGCGACGATATCGAAGTAGTGCGCTTCGCCCTTGAACTCGCAAAAGCTGGTGCCTTCTACCGGGACGAGTACCCCGGCAGGGAAGGAGTTCAGTGGCAAGTAGTAGACAGGCGGATGACTCGTCTCCAGGACGCGCACTGCATCGGTGGTATCGGCGATGACCTGGCCCCCAAGACGAACGATGACCCGTTCCGATCGCGGCTCGACCCGTGGCGGCCGCGGGTAATCCCACACCGATTCCTCGCCGTCCTGGGGCTTGATGGGCTGGGGACGCCGGAAGAAGCCGGAAAAACCGTGAACGGGAGTCATGGTTACATGGTGCCACCTTCACCCTGGGACGCCGTACGCGGCGGAGCTCCCGGTTGGCCCGTATGGCGGCTGGATCAGCTACCGGGGCCCTGGAACCGAAGACAAAGACACCGGTGGTTAGAGGCTAACTTTTCGGTTGATGATCATGTCCGCGGTTTCGTAGAGCGTCCGGTTGTGGGCACGGGCGTAACCGCGTAAGAGCGCGAAGGCCGCGTTCATATCGACATTTGAGGTGTGGGCGATGACGCCCTTGGCTTGCTCGATCAGGATGCGGCTGTTCAGCGCGCGCTGCAACTGTTCGTTGATAAGGGCGGTTTCCCTCGCGGCACGTTCCTGCAGCAGTGTGATGGTTGCGACGTCAGCGAAGGCTTGGGCAATGGCTGCGTCGTCGGCGGGAAGCGGACCAGCCTCGTGGCCGAAGAGGTTCAGGGCGCCGATGGTACGGTTGCGCAGCCGCATCGGGACGGCATGCAGGGACCGGAACCCCTGGGACAAAGCGGAGGACTGGAACAGCGGCCAGCGGTCACCCTGCGTCGCTATATCGTCGATTGCTACGACGGCTCCGGTCCGGTAGCAGTCAACGCACGGGCCAGTACCTGCCTCAAGCTGCAGGACTTCCACGAGTTGGCTTTCCTCGCTCGTCGAAGCCATGACCTGGAGATCGCCGGCTGGATCGACCAGCACCAACCCCGCAGCGGCGGCGTCGAGGATGCCCACCGACTCATCGACGAGGGTGTGGAGCAGATCGAAGACGTCGTAGTCCGCCACAAGTGTGTCCGCAATCTTGACGAAAGCGGCACTTACGCGGCCAGCGCGGCTCATCATCGCCATATCGGAATTCTACTGTATGCGCCCATGTCAGGTGCCCTCCGGCGTGAAGTCCAGGGTCCTGTTGACCACGTCCCGGGCAACCTCCCGCACCGTACGCCCATTGGCGAAGGCATGCGCCCGCATCAGGAGGAGGGCGTCCCGTGCTGTCGTCCCGGCCTGCGCCAGAATCATCCCCGTGGCCTGATGGACCTCGCGGCGGGAGAGGGGAGAGCCATCCGGCGGGTCATCGGCGCCGCCTTCTGGCGCAAGGGTCAGGAGCTGGCGCAGTAGCCGCCACGTTGCGGCGTCGGCGAGTTGCAGGGCCGTGGAGTGCCCTGCCGGGCTCAGCGGACCGGGCTTGGAACTGTAAAGCTCCACCACGCCTATGTCCATGGCGCCAAGTGCGAGGGGGAAGACGAACAGGGCCGCAACATCCAGCTCCAACAGGGACTTTGCAAAGACAGGCCAGGCGGTATGCGGGCCCCTGCGCACGTCCGGCACAAGCACGGGGCTGCGGGTCCGCAGGGCTTCCCAGCGCGGCCCTTCCCCAAGGTCAAACTGCAGCTCTTCGACCCTCGCCGAGACTGCGTTGCTGGCGCACACCATGGTTTCAGGTGCCAGTCCGGCGAATACTGAGACCGCGGCCCCGGAAATGGGCAATGACGTGAGGAACCCCCTGCACAAGCCGGCGTCAAGTCCCGCTGCCATGGGATCCGGTCCGTCACCCATGGTGGGCGACCGCATCAGTCGAATCCGTAACGGCAAAGTTTTCAGCCGGAGGAGGCGACAGCGACGCCATCGTCGGGCAAAAAATGCTGGACATGGGTCGCGCCTCCTCGGTCCGGTCTTAGTGCCATCAATTGCGGAAGAACCCCGTCGATGTTTGTTTTAGTTTATGCCCGCGGGACCGAGTGCCGGTGGGCGGCGCGGCCCGGCCGTCTGTTGTCACAGCTGCGTGGTCCTTGCGGGGGCACCTACCGGCTGGACTGAAATTCCGATAAAGTAGTGCTGTTGCCCCGGACCCCGGTAGCGCCATCATTCGGCGTACTAATCGGAGGAGTCCCCCTCATGCTAGGCAACCCCAACTATAGGCCTGGATCAGTACATCCATTCCACCGTTCCTTGACCATCACAGAAGGTCTGTACCCCGGGGGCCCGGAAGACGACGATCAACGGCTCGCCCTAGGGATTGAAGTAGAACAAGTCTGGGAGCCGCCGGCCCCGACTCTTCAGAAGCTGTCGGCCGTTGAGCGTGCCAGTTCTTTGTGGGAGGAGCGGTAAGCGGGCCTTAACGCGCTGACGTCGTCCGCGAGTGGAGGCCCCTGGGCCAGTGATCCACTGACTTCGCGGGAACAACTGCTGGCTGAGATCGAAGACCTCACCCGGGTGCTCAAGGAGAAAGTAGCCCGATACTCCGCGCTTCGGGCGAACCAACCCCACGCCGAAGTCGGGGAAAGGGCTAACGAGACGGCCGTGATGTGGATTCAGGATGCCCTGGAGGATATTGCCGCGACTGCCTTGGGCATTGAAGTCGCCTCCCGTGAGCTGTTCCTCCGTTCGGCTTCGGCAGGGGAGCGGAGTTCGATTAGCGATCTGGGCGGCCAGGAACAAGCCGCCGCGGAGTGACCTCCAAGGGCAACGGCTGACGGTGCCGAGTGCGGGAACAGGGCCCGCCTGGCCCGGCTGATGCGGACGGGTGTGCCCGAGAAAGGGCGATCATTGCCCGTGGCACTGTACTTAGAGGCCGCGGCGCCCCGTCCACAACCCGTGGAGCAGCGGAACTGCCGACGCAATCATCAAAACGTTGCCGAGCACCGCGTCGTCCGCCCGGACCACGGCACCTGCGATGAGCAGGGCACCGAAGATCAGCGCCGATGCAGCTCGCTGCGCCGTGCGGTCCAGCCGGGCCAGCTGCCGTTCGAGGCGCGGATTGGCCACCGATAGCGAACCGTCCTCGATTAGGCTGATGAGCCCGTCGAGGCGTTTCGGCAGACGCAGGGCGACCCCGGCGGCGTCGAGCGCCTGCTGGGCCACATCCTGGACGATGTTGCCCCGCTCGTCGCGGAGCAGCTGCGCCGCATAGGGCTCGACCGCGTCCCAGAGATTGAACCGGGCGTCCAGCGAGCTGCACACGCCCGAGGTCAGTGACATCGCCCGGATGATGAGCAGGAAATTCTCCGGCAACTGGAACGGCAGCGAGCGAACCAGATCGCGGAATTCCACCGCAAAATCAAGGAACACCCGCTGGTCAACCTCGCGAAGCTCGGCGAAGCCCATCCCGCCAAACCGGGCGAAGAGGTGCGTCATCGCCCGTTCGAGCTCGGCCTTGTCGGCCGAAGGCACCAACACACCCACGTCGCTGATCGCGCCCACCAGGCCCTTGCCGTCACGCGAGGCGGCCGCGATCAGAAGCTTCCGCAGGCCGCTCCGAGTGCTGGGCGGAACCTCGCCCATCATGCCGAAGTCGATGAACGTCAGCTTCCACGGGCGCCCTGCAGAGGGAGCAGCTGAATCGGCAACCGGGGTGACAAAGATGTTGCCGGGGTGCGGATCGGCATGGAAGAACCCGCGGGTGAACAGCTGGTCGAACATGACCGAGGCAAAAATCGGGGCAACCTGCGCCGGATCGATGCCCGCCGCCAAAAGTGCGTCCGCGTCAGTGATCTTGATCGCCGCGACATCTTCCAGCACGAGCACGCGGCGGGTGCTCCACTCCCACGCAACATCGGGCACCCCTACGCGGTCGTCGTCGGCGAAATCAGCCGCAAAGCGCTCTGCATTCGCTGCCTCGTGCAGGTAGTCGATTTCCTCGAGACTAATCTGCGCAAACTCCTCGACCAGGGCCGGCATGTCCGCACGATCGGACACGAGTCGCACGCGGCTGAGCCAGCCGCCCACTTTGCGCAGTGCCGCCAGGTCGACGTCGACAATCGCATCGATACCAGGGCGCTGCACCTTCAACACGACGGTTTTGAGACCGGCGTCGGCGCCATGGGAGGGAAGGAGTTGTGCACGGTGCGCCTGCCCGAGGGACGCCGCGGCAATCGGCGTCTCCTCGACTGAGGCGAAAACCTGGTCCAGCGGCGCGCCCAGCTCCGCCTCGGCCAGTAAACGGATTGCGGAGAACGGCACGGGAGGCACCTCATCCTGAAGTCCCTCGAGTTCCCGGGTGATCTCCGGCGGAAGCACGTCGAGCCTGGATGAGAGGAACTGACCGACCTTGATCATCAGGCCGCCCAGCTCCACCGCGAGCACGTGGAAGTGCTGCGCGAAGCGCCGCATCCTCCTCGCCCTGGTGCGCTCGGCAATTCTGCCCAGCCCGAGGCGGGGGAGAAACAACTCAAACCACCAGGTCACCGCGAGCTGCCACGCCGCGAAGCGCAGGATGCGGCGGTAGCGGGCGCGGGTGTCCCCGAAGTCGGGTGCCGGATCTGCCCGGGTCCGACGAACCGACGTCACCCGCGTCAGTCCTGGGCGAGGATCGAATACAGTCGGCGACGTGCCTCGTCGAGCACCGAAACGGCCTGCTTCACTTGCTCCGGGGAACCGGTGCGACCGACCTGGGCTGCGGCTTGCGCCAGCTCGACGCCGGCCTTGGGCAGTGCCGTGAATCCGGGGCCGGCGGCCGGCCCCGACGACTCCCAGGGCTCCGACGGATCCGCACCCGCTACGACCTCCCGGCCTGCCTCGGTCAGCGAGTAGATCTTGCGCCCGTTGGACTCCTCGGCGCGGATGAGCCCCTCGTCGGACAGCAGCTGCAGCGTGGGGTAGACGGAGCCGGCACTCGGCTTCCAGCTGCCGCCGCTGCGCTCCTCGATTTCGCGGATGATCTGATAGCCGTGCATCGGCCGTTCGGCGAGCAGGGCCAGCACCGCGGACCGGACCTCGCCGCGTCCCGCGCGGGTGCCCGAGCGCTTCTCAAACCTTGAACGCAGTTCCTCAACCGCCTGCCACATGCCGTCGATGTTTGGCGTGCCAAATCCGCCGGCCGGGTATGAATTACGCATGCTGGTCTCCTTAGTGGATCGCGAACGATACTCAACGATACATTCCGATATACGCGAAAACCAGAGGTTCCAGAAGCCGGGGTGGTGAATTCGGTGTCTTCGTGCGGTAGACCGGAGGCTATGATCTTCAGCCAACTTGAATACATGGTCGCCCTGGCCCGGGAGCGGCATTTCGCACGGGCGGCCGAGAGTTGCTCGGTTTCCCAACCGGCCTTGTCGGAGGGGATTAGGAAACTTGAAGTTGAGTTGGACGTTCCGCTGATCCGTCGGGGCAATAGGTTCGAGGGACTGACGGCCGAGGGTGAACAGATCGTGGTGTGGGCGCGGCGCATTCTGGCGGACCGTAAGGCTCTGACCGAACAGATCAGTGCCATGCGGTCCGGCGTGACCGGGCAGCTGCGGATTGGCGCGATTCCGACCGCGTCACCAGCCGTGTCCGTGCTGACCGCCGCCTTCTGCGCGGCGCATCCTTTGGCCAATGTGCATGTCGCGTCCGATCTCAGGTCCGAGGACGTCCTGCGGCTGCTGGCAGATTTTGAGATCGACGCCGGGATCACCTACGTAGGCGGCCCGGTACCGGATGGCTTCCGGGTGACCAGGTTGTACTTCGAAAAGCACGTGCTGCTCACAGCGGACGAGCGGGGAGCCTTCGGGGGCAGCACGGTCGGCTGGTCCGACGCGGCAGGACTGCCCCTGTGCCTGTTGGACCGGTCGATGCAGGGACGCCGGCAGGTGGATGATGCTCTCCGGGACGTGGGCCTGACTGCCGCGCCGCGGCTTGAAACGGACTCGGTCGCTTTGCTGCTGGCCCAGATGAAGGCCGGGCAGTGGTCAACGATTGTCCCGGCGGCGTGGTTGCACGTGTTTGAACTCCCGCGTGGCGTGCGCGCCCTCCGTTTGGTGGGGCCGGAGCGGCAGGCGGAAGTAGGCCTTGTCACCCTCTCCCGCGAGCCGGAAACCGTCCTTGCCCGGGCGCTGACCGCGGTGGCCCGTGCGGCCGATCTCACATTCCTGGAGAATCAGCCTGCTGACCAGCTGTAATAAACATCCCCTATTAGACGATGCACTATCCCTCTTTGAAACCTATCGCGAGGCGGCGAAGAGTGGGTGTTAGCCGCGGAGCTCCGGTCAAGCCCGGAGGCGGCAGTCATCGAGCGTGGCTTCTTTGGACGCCCGCCTAACTAATGGAGATTTTCTTGAGTACTTTAACTGTTCCCCAGCCCCTGCGTGATCAGGCCAGGAAGGCCGCTTACACCGACACCAACACGCTTCAGCGCCCTGCGTCGGCGAACAAGCCGTTGCCCGGCAGTTACACCGACGTCGATGTCCTGACCAAAGGGAAGACCGCGCCCGCGGGACGCCCGGGCAGCTACGCCGACGTCCACACCGTGATCGGTAGGATGTCTGCTTGGGGCGGCCAGGGGCGTTACACCGACGCGGATCGCTAAGGCCGCTTGTACAACGATCGAGAGGACCACAGGATGGACACGAAACGCACGGTGGCGGTGCTGGGCACCGGCATCATGGGGGCAGCGATGGCCCGCAACCTGCTGCGGGCCGGGCACGAGGTCCTCGTGTGGAACCGCGACCAGGCCAAGACCGCCCCGCTCGCCGACGCCGGAGCCCAGGTCGCCGTGTCCCCGGCGCAGGCTGTTGCCGGCGCGGACGTTGTGGTGACCATGCTCTTTGACGCTGCAGCCGTGACCGACGTGATCCGACAGGCAGCTGCGGGAGTCCGGCGGGGCACCGCCTGGGTGCAGTCCACGACTGTCGGTGTGCACGACGTCGCAGCCCTTGCGGACCTGGCCAACGAGGCCAGTCTCGACTTGGTCGAAGCGCCCGTTTCCGGCACCCGCGAGCCTGCCGAGGCCGGCCAGCTCCTGGTGATCGCGGCGGGACCGGAAGCTGTGCGCGAGCGCGTGGCACCCGTACTGGACGCCATCGGGGCGCGCACGGTCTGGACTGGTCAGGACCCGGCCGCGGGCTCTGCAACGCGGCTGAAGCTCGTCGTGAACAGCTGGGTCATCGCCGCCTCGAATGCCGCCGGTGAGATCCTTGCCCTGGCCGAGGCGCTCGGGGTCGACCCGCAGCAATTCTTCAACTTGATCGACGGCGGCGGCCTCGATCTGCCCTTCCTGCGCACCAAGGCCGGACTCATTCTCGATGACCGGCTGGAACCGGCGTCTTTTGCGGTCGATACGTCGCTGAAAGACGCCCGCCTCATCATCGACGCCGCCCGCGAACAGGGTCTTCGGCTCGACGGTGTCGAGGCGTCCGCCGCGCGCCTCGAACGGGTCGCGTCCCAGGGCCGCTCCAAGCAGGACATGGCTGCTGCTTACTACGCCGGTACCGGGCAGAAGCCCGGATCGCGCGCCGAGCGATGACCACGGCGGCAATCAGCTGCCCGTCGCCCTCAATCCGTGAGGCGTTGGCTAAATGACACCAGGCGCGATTGCATCTCCCAATAAGGGGTAGCGGGTGGGAGCTTCTTGCCATCGCGCAGGGCGCTGGCCACGTTGACCGCCGCGTCGACCGCTGCGCGGTAGGGCAGGGAGCCGGAACTCACCCGCCGGACCCCCAGCTCACCCAGCTCGGCAACAGTCAGCGAGGGATGTGCCAGCACGTTGACCGGCAGCGCAATGCCGGCGGTGACGGCCCGGATGTCCTCCGGGACCGCCAGCCCGGGCACGAAGATCCCGTCCGCCCCGGCGTCGGCGTAAAGACCGGCACGGAGCAGCACGGCATCCACTGTGGCTTCTTCGCCGAACCAGATGTTGTCTACCCGGGCGTTGATGAACACGGCCGGGCTGCGTTGTTTGACGGCGGCAACCTTCTCGGCAAAGGCTGCTGGATCGACAAGGTGTCCGGCCGTGCTGTCCTCCAAGTTGACCCCGGCCACGCCATGGGCCGCCAGTTGAGCCACGAATTCGGCAACCTCGGCGGGGTCGTCGGAGTAACCGTCCTCGATGTCCGCCGTGATGTGGACCGGCAGGCGGCACAGTTGGGCAGCCAGGGCGGAGGTTGCCGCCTTGCTGGACCCGCCTCCGTCCGGGAGGCCGGCACTTGCCGCAATGCCAAAGCTGGTGGTGCCGATGGCCGGGAATCCCGCTGTCGCAAAGGCCAAGGCGGATCCGACGTCCCACGCATTGGGCAGCAAGAGCGGCGTCGCGCCGTGGTGAAGTTCCCGAAAAGTAGCCATGTTCACTCCCGTACCCTGCCAACCGAATAGGTGGATCCCGGTTCAGTCTACAAACGCGGCGGACCGCCGCAAGGCGTGGACGATACCCAAAACACGTGCCGCCCGAATGGAACAGCAAAGGCGGGTCTTGGCCACGTTGCACAGGGCCGGACAGGCCCTGTTACGCCGGCTGGCCGGCTGCTAGGCTCGGCGCCAAGACAACTTCGGGAGGTCTGATGTTTGAGCGACTTTGGGGACGAAAAGACCAGCAGGTAAATACCGAGACCCAACCCCGGGCCGATATCGCCAACCCGGTGTACAAGGAGATAGCGCTCCAGCTCACCTCCACCGCCGAGAACTCCACTCCTGACTGGACCACTTCCTTCGGCTACATCGAGGACATCGACGACGGACGTGGCTACACCGGTGGGCTGGTGGGCTGGTGCAGTGGCACCGGCGATATGCTCGAGCTGGTCCGTGCCTACGAAAATGCCGCCCCGGGGAATCCGCTGGCGCGCTACCTGCCGCAGTTGGAGCAGATCATGGAAGCGCCCTACAAGGAACGCCCTGCCTTGAGTCATCGACTACTCGATCCTGGCTTCACGGCCGACTGGAAGAGGGCCGCGAGTGACCCGGCCTTCCAGTTGGCCCAGCAGGAGGAACGGGACCGGGTGTACTGGCAGCCGGCCTTTGAAGAGGCCGTCCGGGACGGCGTCGGGCCGCTGGGGCTTGCGATCTACTACGACGTCTCGGTCAACCATGGTCCCGGGGACGACGACGAGTCTTTCGGCGGCATCCTGGCCGCAGCCCGTAAGGCCGAACGCCCTCCGGCCCAGGGCGGGGACGAGTCCAAGTACCTCGCAGCCGTGGTCAAGGACCGGGTAAAGATCCTGAAAGCCTGGGGCGATTATCAGAAGCACGGGCGCCAGGACATTCACAACGGGCTTTTGGAGGCCGGCAACCTCGATCTCAGGCCACCGATCCGCTGGTCCGTCTACGACGACCCGTACGAGCTGGAATCGTATCCCCAGGCTAGATAGGGCGGGGTTAGTCCCCGCTCACGGTGTCGCCATGCCGATGCGCGACTTTCCACTCGCCATCTTCGCGTCGGTACACCTGGGTGGCCCGCAGGGTGTAGGTCCGCGGCTCACCGTCGACGGAGGCAGAGGTGTGTTCCAAACCGGCGGTGTAGGCCATGTCGCCCACCACGTCATACGCCTGAAGTTCGAAGGCGTAGGACGTGCAGTCGGAAAAGCTCTCCGCGAGCCCCGCGAACAGCTCATCCAGTTGATGCTGCCCGAGCGCGTTGCGCCATGCCCCTAGGACGCTCACAGGTTCGTTGCGGGACCAGAGCGCCCGGCGGGGAGCAGAGTCGCCATTGTGGAGCGCCAGTTCCGCTTGGTACAGCGCGGTCTTGACCCAGGCAAGGAAGTCGTCACGCTCACTCATGCCCCCAGTATGCTCCGGCCCAGCAGGGTGCGCATCAGGGGTCGGCGCAGATGTCGAGTGCGTGGATGGGGTGTACTCATGAGCGACAAGCGGAGCCGGGTCGCGTCTATACTTGTCCCTATCCGCCGCCGCCCCTACCAGGGAACGGGTCCGGATTTCGACGTAGAAGTGGAGTGGGCATGGCAGCAGAAGATCTTCACTTGACCCCGGAAGAACCATTTCCGGAGCACTTGGACAAGGTGTCCGACCAGGAACTGCAGATCCTGGACAGCCAAATCCAGCGTCAACTGGACCACGAGGTGGTGGCTGAGGGCGAGCCGAACCCGGAGACAGAGTTCCGGGGTTTCGAGATGGACGAGGAGTTCGAAAGCCGGGATAAAGGCTAGGCCTTGCACCCCGGAACTGCACGCCCCTGCGTTCAGGCTGCCTGCCAGCTGGCCGGCAGCGCCTTCAGCCCATAGACGATGCTGCTGTCCATCCGTTCCAGGCTCGCTCCCGGGGCCAGCGTCAGGCCGGGCAGCCGGGACAGGATGCCCTCCAGCGCGATCCTTGCCTCCAACCTGGCCAGCGGGGCGCCGAGACAAAAGTGAACGCCGTGGCCGAACGCCAGATGCCGGAGCTGGCCCCGGTCGACGTCGAATTCGGCCGCCCGCTGGAATTGCCGCTCGTCGCGGTTCGCGGAACCGATCCAGGCCACGAGCGGGGCGCCGGCCGGAATCTGAACTTCGCCGAGGGTGGTGTCGGCGACAGCAATCCGGTACATGGACTGCACCGGCGACCGAAAGCGGAGTACCTCTTCTATGGCCTGGGGGAGCAGCGCCGGTTCCTGCAGCAGCCGATCGATGGTGCCGGGCGCTTCAGTGAAGCAGAGCACGGCGTTGCCGATCAGGTTGGTGGTTGTTTCATTGCCGGCGACCAGCAGCAGACTGCAGAAACCCAGCAGTTCGACCACGCTAAGTTTCTGCCCGTCGATCTCGGCGGAGAGCAGGTTGCTGATCAAATCATTGCCGGGCCGGCTGCGACGCTGTTCGATCAGGTCCAGGAAGTACGCCGTCATCTCAAGATTGGTGGCCCGGTGGTCCTCATTCATCGCGCCGGTCCGCGTTTGGCTGACAATAACGTCGGACCACTGCTTGAACCGGTCACGGTCTTCGGCGGGCACGCCCATCAGTTCCGAGATCACGATCACCGGCAGCGGAACCGCCAGTGCCTGGATCAGGTCCGCCGTCCCGAGTGAAGCGATCCCGTCGAGGAGTTCGGTGGTGAGCTGCGTGATGCGGGGTGCAAGCGCGTCCACGGCTTTCGGCGTGAACGCCTGCGTCACCAGGGAGCGCAACTGCCGGTGCCGGGGAGGGTCGGTGGTGATGAGGCTGGACTCGAACAGGTGTCCTGCCTCGGAAGGATCGTCGCCACGCATCCGCGAGGAAAACGTGGCGTGTTCGGAGAGCACCCGCTGCACGTCGTCGTACCGGAAGACATGCCAGCTGCCCGACTGCTCGTCGTGAAAGACGGGCGCTGCTTCCCGCATGCGTTGGTAATAAGGGAAGGGATCCAGAGGATGCTCATTGGCCGGGGCGAAGTCCATGGCTGGCCTCTCTGCTCAGCCCGGCGGGCTTTCGGCCGGGCCGAACCGCCGGGGTCCCGGGTCGATTGACCGGGGACCCTGATTTTAGCCAATGCCCGCCTGCGGCGACAGGGGGCGCCGGCTGCGGACGGCCTGCCGCGCTACTCCGCCGAAGGCCGCCTTCGCTGGCGTTTTGTCGCTGCCCGTTGTTCCTTTGCGGCGAGGCGGCGGCGGTTCGAGCCCCGCGTGGGTTTGGTCGGCCGGCGGGGAGCAGCTTCCGGGGCAAGGCCGGCAGCCACGAGCTCGGACAGCTTCGCCAGCGCGATCTCGCGATTGCGCAACTGGGACCGTTGCTCCGATGCGGTCACGGTCACCACCCCGCCGATGAGGCGCCGTCGTCCGAGCCGTTCGAGCAGCAGCACGCGTTGGTCGTCCGTGAGCGCTGCCGAGGCGGCGATGTTCCAGGAGAGTTCAACGCGGCTGTCCGAAGTGTTGACGTGCTGGCCTCCCGGCCCGGAGGAACGCGAGAACCGCCAGCGGAGTTCGGACGAGGGAATCGTGAGCGCGGGCGACACCTCGAGGTCCATGCAACCAGCGTCGCACACGATGCGGGGGATCGTGGCCTCACGCCTCGGTCCGGGACGGGTTGGGTCGGCCCACGCCGTCAGCGCTTCCCTGCTCTGTCCGGCGGGCGGAGGCTCAGTTGCCTGGCGTGGAAATCGAAGTGAAGGGTGGGGTAGGCGTAGATGTCGTTGAGGGTCATGACCGGCTTGAAGAACGGGTCCCACCGGTCCGGAAACGGCATGGTCCTGGCGAGCGAGGCAGGGTTCTCACGTTCCAGTTGCCGTATCAGCGCGGTGACAGTTTTTTCAAGTTTCCTGGCCATCCGGCGCCTGTTGTAGACGAGGGCGGCGGCGCGCGAGCCCCAGTAGTTCACCACATCGAAGGGTCCCGTGGCGGCGTTCAGTGCTGTGGCGAAGGCAGTGGCTGCCGGCCTGGGGAGCCGGCTGACCACCCGGACGAGGGGAAGCAGGGCACGGACGACCATGTAGCCGAACACCATGTGGAACAGGAGTTCCTCGTTGGTCCACCGGGTGCCGGCGCTCTTCCGGCGAAGTTCCGCGGGCGTGGCGCTCCCCAGCCAGGCGGCGAGGTCGTGGATGGCGTGGCGGTACCCGGTTGTGATCCCGTCTTTCGTCGGATCCATGGTCTGCGCTCCCTTGCCTCAGTTCCCCGGCCCTCCGAGGGGCCCGCGGTCCCGGATCGCGGTACGGAGGGATTCCGGGCCCATGGCCTCAGTATGGCGCCTGAAGGCGGGACCGGACCCCGACGCTTCTCAGCTGATTGCGTGCGGCCGGACTTTGCGCTGGCTCACGACGGCGGCGAGGACGGCTGCCGTGCCGGCCGCACCGGCCATGGCGTACGTCATGCCCGTGTACGTGCCCAGTCCGGCCGCCAGCATGGGTCCCGCCGCCGGAGCGATGGCGGTAACTGCTGTCAGCGGGGCCGAGAAGATCCCCTGCAGCGTGCCCAGGCTCCGGGTGCCCCAGCGGTCCCCCACGATCGTGGCCTGCAGCAGGGTCTGGCACCCGCGGACCGCGCCGGCGACCATCCCGGCCGCGATCAGTACCGGCACCGGGCCGGGCAGCGCCGCCAGGAGGAGGATGGCACCCGCCGCCGTGCCGGTGATGCCGGGCAGCCGGGCGCCGGCCGGGATGGCGGCGAACAACAGCCGGCCAGCCACCTGCCCGCCGCCCACCAGGCCAAGGCCCAGAGCGGCCGTGGCGTAGTCGGCGCCCTTTTCCAGCAACAGCGGGATGATGTTCAGGGTCACGGTGTAGAGCCCGAGGCACAGGAGGGCCATGAGGGCCTGCAGGCCGAGGAATTCCGGGCTTCGCCGGACATCCCGCGCCAGCGCACGGCGGTCCCCGGCGTTCGTGTTGGCGGCCGCCGGGGACCAGCTGTGGTTGAGGAATCGGGCATGCAGCGGAACCGTGATGATCGCCATGCTCCCGGCGAGGATGACAAAGGCGGCCCGCCAGCCGAATAGGGCGGTCAGGGCGGCGGTGGCAGGGGCGAAGATCGTGGACGCGAATCCGGCCACGAGGGTCAAGACGGTCAGGGGCCTGATGCGTGCGGGTCCGTACCAGCGGCTGATCACTGTGAATGCCGGCTGATACAGCACTGCGGCTTGCGCGGTACCGGCAAGCAGCCACGCGGCAAGAAACACCGGCAGGCTCGGCGCCGCAGCCACGAGAAGCATAGCCACTGTGCCAATCAGGGACCCGCCAACCATCAACGCGCGCGGTCCGGTTCGGTCAAGGATCCTGCCCACAAAGATGCCGGCCACCGCGGAGACCAGCAGTCCTGCGGAAAAGGCTCCCGTGACCGCGGCGGGATCCCAGCCGGTGTCCCCGCTGATGGGCCGGACCGCGGCGATTAGCGCGTAATAGAGCACGCCCCACCCGGTCGTCTGGGTGATGCACAGTGCGGCGAGGCCGCCACGCGGTGCGCCCTCCGCGACGAGGGTCCGGGTGGGAGCGTGCGTTGGCAACGGGAGGTCCCGGTCGGGTGGTCAGCTATCGCCGGAGCGGCCGTGCGCCAGGCCGGTGGGGAACCCGACGAGTACGGGCTCGGGCGCCCCGCAGCAGCCGCCGGAGGTTTCCGCCACGAAACCCGTTGCCGCGGCCGGGACGTCGCAACTGGTGCCGATGTCCGAGGAGCAGACCCCGGTCTCCGGCAGTTCGAGCTGGACGGTGTCGGCGGCTTCACGGTCCCCGGCCAGGGCGGCCGCGACGGAGCGGACCTGTTCGTAGCCGGTGGCCAGCAGGAAAGTCGGCGCCCGGCCGTAGGACTTCATGCCCACGATGTAGAAATCCTGCTCCGGGTGGGCCAGCATCTTGGCGCCGTGCGGTTCCACGGTGCCGCAGGAGTGGAACTCGGGGTCGATCAGCGGGCCGAGTTCCCGCGGTGCCTCGACGCCGGGGTCCAGCTCCAGCCGGAGTTCCCGGAGCATGTCGAGGTTCGGGCGGAACCCGGTGGCCGGAACGACGACGTCGGCGACGAGGGTGCGGCCGTCGGCGGCGGTCAGGGTGACGGCGGCGTCGTCCGCGGCGAGGCCCGCGATACCAAAGCCGGTGTGCAGCTCAACGGTGCCGTCCTCCACCAGGGCGCGGAGCCGGCTGCCGAGCTGGCCGCGGGCGGCGAGACCGTCGGCGTCGCCGCCGCCGTAGACCTTGGCTGCCGAAGCGCCGCGGATCGCCCAGACGATCTTCGTCCCGGGCTCCTCGCTTGCGAGCTCGGAGAGGTAGATCAGGGTGTTGGCGGCGGAGTGTCCCGCGCCGACCACGACGGCGGTGCGGCCGGCAAAAGCCCCACGGTCGCGTGCCAGCACGTCCGGCAGGGGAGAGGAGATGTGGCCGGCAGCGGCGGCTTCGCCGACGGCGGGCAATCCCGAGGTTCCGAGCGGGTTGCGGATGGACCAGGTGCCGGAGGCGTCAATGACAGCGGCGGCCCGGTAGTCGCGGACTTCGCCGTCGGCGTGTTCAACCCGGACCACGAAGGGGGTGGTGTCACGGTTCCGGCTGTGGGTCTTGTCCATTCCCAGACGGGTTACCGCGACGACGTGGGCGCCGGTGTGCAGGCGGGACGCGATCGCCGGGAGTGAAGCCAGCGGGGTGAGGTACCGGTCGATGAGGTCGCCGCCGGTGGGCAGCGCCGTCGGCTCAGGAGCTACCCAGCCGGTAGCGGCAAGCAGGCGGACGGCGGCGGCGTCGGTGTTGTACTGCCACGGCGAGAACAGCCGGATGTGGCGCCACTGCTCGATGGCGGCTGCCGGGGTCGGGCCGGCCTCAAGAATGAGCGGCTCGAGGCCTCGCTCGAGCAGGTGGGCTGCCGCGGCGAGGCCGATCGGCCCGGCTCCGATGACAGCTACGGGAAGGGTTGTGGTTACAGCCATGGTTTCCTCTGTTTCTTCCGGTTGGGGCTACTTGGCGGCGGGGGTGAGGGAAGCGATGAGGCCCTCGATGCGGGACTTGATTTCGTCGCGGATGGGCCGGACGGCGTCGACGCCCTGGCCCGCCGGATCCTCGAGTTCCCAGTCCTCGTAGCGCTTGCCGGGGAAGATCGGGCAGGTGTCGCCGCAGCCCATGGTGATGACGACGTCGGACTCTTTCACGGCCTCGGTGGTGAGGACCTTGGGGATCTCGGCGGACATGTCGATGCCGAGTTCGGCCATGGCTTCGACGGCGGCGGGGTTCACCTTCTCCGCGGGCTGCGAGCCGGCGGAGCGGACCTCGATCCGGCCTTTGCCGAGGGTGGTGAGGAAGGCGGCGGCCATCTGGGAGCGGCCGGCATTGTGGACGCAAACGAAAAGGACGGAGGGCTTCTTGGCGGTGTCGGTGCTCATGGTGTTCTCCTGAAGTTTGTGGGGTTAGGCGGAAAGGGGGTGGGGGCTAAAGTAGCGCTTGCGGGCCCAGAGGGCCACGTAAACCAGTGCAACGAGGACTGGGACTTCGATCAAGGGCCCGACGACGCCGGCCAGGGCTTGTCCCGAGGTGACGCCGAAGGTACCGATCGCCACGGCGATGGCGAGTTCGAAGTTGTTGCCGGCAGCCGTGAACGCCAACGTGGTGGTCTTCGCGTAGCCGAGGTCCAGCCGCTTGCCGACCAGCATCCCGGCGCCGAACACGACCAGGAAGTAGACCAGCAGCGGCAAGGCGATCCGGGCGACGTCCACGGGCCGGGACGTGATGGTCCCGCCCTGCAGGGCGAAGAGCAAGGTGATGGTGAAAAGCAGACCGTACAGCGCCCACGGGCCGAGCCGGGGGAGCAAGGTGCCTTCATACCAGTCGCGGCCCTTGGCTTTCTCGCCGATGGTGCGGGTCAGGAAGCCGGCCAGCAACGGGACCCCCAGGAACACCAGCACGGAGGCGGTGATGGACCAGAAGGAGAAGTCCGCGCTGGTGGTCGGCAGCCCAAGCAAGGACGGCAGGAGCTGAAGGTAGAACCAGCCCAGCGCGCCGAAGGCGATGACCTGGAAGACGGAGTTGATGGCTACCAGCACGGCGGCGGCTTCCCGGTCGCCGCAGGCAAGGTCGTTCCAGATCATGACCATCGCGATGCAGCGGGCCAGGCCGACAATGATCAGCCCGGTGCGGTACTCGGGCAGGTCCGGGATGAAGAGCCAGGCCAGGGCGAACATGAACGCCGGGGCCAGCACCCAGTTCAGGACCAGTGAGGTAATCATCAGTTTGCGGTCGCCGATGAAGCGGTGCGTCTGGTCGTAGCGGACCTTCGCGAGCACCGGGTACATCATCACCAGCAGGCCGACGGCGATCGGCAGCGATACTTCGCCGACCTTGACCGCCTCCAGCGCCGTGTTCAGGCCCGGGATGAAGCTGCCCAGAAGCAGTCCGAGGACCATGGCGGCAATGATCCACACCGGGAGGAAACGGTCCACGGTGGAGAGTTTGCCGGCGACGGCAGCCTCATCTTCAGGGGCGGGCGACTGGTCGGTCTGGATGCTCACGGAACTCCTATGCTGCGCTGGCGCGGTTCTGCTTGTGGCCCCGCTGGCGCGGCCGTTTTGGTGCAGGGCTATCTGTGCAGCGCTACGATAAATTGATGCTTGTCGATATGAAGTATTGCCAACTATATCGATGAATGTCAATCAGTGTGCATAATAGAGGCATGAACTCTCTGCAAACCCTTGAACCGGCCCTTGACGAGGCCTGCTGTGCACCGTCCGGCCAGCCGGTCCTGAGTGCAGAGGATGCCCAGCGAAAGGCCCTCGTCTTCAAGGCCCTGTCGGACCCCAACAGGCTCCGGCTGCTCTCCATCGTCAAGGGCACCGGCGACGGGGAAGCGTGCGTCTGCGATCTCACCGAACCGCTTGACCTGGGCCAGCCCACCGTGTCGCACCACCTTAAGATTCTGGTCGACGCCGGCCTGCTGCACCGTGAGAAGCGCGGCACCTGGGCTTATTACTCGCTGGTTCCCGGGGCCCTTGAGCAGACGGCCGGCCTGCTGGCTTCCCTGTGAGCGCGGCCGCCGCGCCCGACGTCACTGTCCGGCCGATGCGGGAATCGGACTGGCCCGACGTCCGGCGGATCTACAGCGAGGGAATCGCGACCGGGCAGGCGACGTTCGAGGCCGAGGCGCCGGACTGGTCCCGTTTTGACGGTTCGCGGCTTGCGTCCCACCGCCTGGTGGCGGAGGCGCCCGACGCCGGAATCCTCGGCTGGGCGGCCGTCTCCGCCGTATCCGGCCGCCCGGTTTACTCCGGCGTGGTGGAACATTCCATTTACGTATCCGAGGCGGCACGCGGCAGGCGGATTGGATCCGTCCTCCTCCGGTCCTTGATCGCTTCGACGGAACGGGACGGCATCTGGACCATCCAGGCGAGCGTCTTCCCTGAAAACGAGCAGAGCCTGAACCTGCACCTTGCCCACGGATTCAGGGTGGTCGGCCGGCGGGAAAAGATTGCCCGGATGGCTTATGGTCCCGCCGCGGGTCAGTGGCAGGACACCGTCCTGATTGAACGGCGCACCCGGGTCTTTTAGTTCTTGTGCTGCCGACGCGCCGACGGGGAAGGTAGTCCCTGGGACCTGGCAACAGGACCAAAGGCAAGGAGGACACATGAAGACCGAGACCCCCAGCACTGAGGACCGCTTGCGCGCGATGCTGGACAACGTCAGGATCGCGACCGCCGACACGCGCCGGGCCATGGATGCACCGGGAGATGAGGACTGGGTACAGGACGGCGAGTCAGATGCCGAGTACCTGCGGTCGATCCAGCGGGACACGATCGCCAGGCTGGATGCCACGGCCCGGGACCTCGAGGCGCTGCTGGACCGCGGCCCGGCGGGCTAGCCGGGCTGCGGCGAAGGCCGGGCCCGGATCCAGCTCAGGCGGGCAGGGAGCTGAGGGCGGTCAGGGCCGATAGTTTGTCTTCGCCGATGGGCTCGTCGGGCAGCAACGGAATGAGGGCTACCCGGCCCGTCAGGGTCCTCACCTTGGAAATCTGTTCGACTTCGCTCGCGGCGCGGGCCTGCAGGAACGGCGTTTCCGGGTGCGCGGCGGCGATCGAGTTGTTGACCACCCAGGCCCAGGGATGAATCCCTGCCCTTTCCAGGTCAGCCTGCAGTTCCTCTGCTTCGAGCACCGGCGTCGGTTCGGCCAGGGTGACGAGAACAACCTTGGTCTGTGCCGGGTCCTGTAACCGCATGAGCGGCGTTACAAACCCCATGGTGTCGCCGACCTGGCGGGCAATTTCGCGGTGGTAGGAGCCCGTGGCGTCCAGGAGCAGCAGGGTGTGGCCGGTGGGCGCGGTGTCGATGACAACAAAGTGCCGGCGGGACTCCTGCACCACCCGGGAGAACTGGCGGAACACGGCCACCTCGTCGGTGCACGGGGACAGCAGGTCCTCGGCCAGCGCCGCACGTCCTTCCTCGTCCAGGGTCCGGCCTTTGGTCGCCATGACGTGGCTGCGGTACTCCTGGATGGCCGCCTCCGGATCGATGCGCGAGACCGTCAGGCCCTTCACGGAACCGTGGAGTGTTTCGGTCAGATGGGCTGCGGGGTCGGTCGTGGTGAGGTGGACCACATGGCCCCTTTTGGCCAGCGCGACGGCGATGGCGGCAGCGACGGTGGTCTTCCCGACTCCGCCCTTGCCCATGCACAGCACGAGGCCGTGGCCGTCGGATTCCAACTCGTTCACCAGGGCGGCCAGCGGGGCGTCGTGGACTTCCGTCACCCGGGCCGCATCCGCCGTGATTCCGGCGTCGGAAGTGGCCACGAACAGGGACTCAAGTGCCGGAATGCCGACCATGTTGCCCGGCTTCAGCTCCAGGACATCGCGGGGCAGCCCGGCGACCGCGTCCGGTATGGCGGCCAGGGCTGCGGACTCGCGGGCCCTCAGGGCCCGCGCCAGTTCCTCCTCGCCTGCGGCTTCCGGCAGGAGGCCGTTGACGACGACGTAACCGCCCCCGATTCCGATCTGGTTGAGTTCGAGATATGTCCGCTCGATCTCGCTCAGGGACGAAGTCTGCGCACGCGTGACCAGGACAAGCCGGGTCCTCGTCGGATCGGTGAGGGCCCGGACTGCCGTGGCGTACACCTGTTTGTGCTTCTCGAGTCCTGACAGCGGGCCCAGGCAGGACGGGTCGCCCTTGCCGGCCGCCAGGAAATCGGTCCACGAGCCGGGCAGTTGCAGCAGGCGGAGCGTGTGGCCCGTCGGGGCGGTATCGAAGATGATGTGGTCATATTCCCCGTAGGAGCTGTCGTCGGCGAGTAGGTTGGTGAACTCGTCGAAGGAGGCGATCTCCGTGGTGCACGAACCTGAGAGGCTCTCGGCGATGCCGGCCAGTTCCGACTGGGGCAGGAGCCCCCGGACGGGCGCGAGGATCCGTTCCCGGTAGGCCGCGACGGCCTGCTCCGGGTCAATTTCCAAGGCAGAGAGACCCGGCGCGCCCGGGATGGGGGTGACCGTGTTCCCGATGCTCAGGCCGAAGACCTGCCCGACGTTGGAGGCCGGGTCGGTGCTGACCAACAAGACCCTCTGGCCGGTCCTCGCGAGGCTTAGCGCTGTTGCGCACGCTATGGACGTTTTCCCTACGCCACCCTTGCCGGTGAAGAAGACGAACCGCGGAGCATTCTCGAGAAATTTCACGCCAGAACCTCACAGCAGCTTGTCGAGCCGCCGCAGCGTCCGGCCGGCTCAAGGCTTCGGGCAGCAGACATGAAGTTCTCCTTGGCTGGCTCACACCGGGACGGTCCCCGGCGGGGGCGCGCCGACTTGAGTAAGACACTTACCGTCAGTATATCGATAAGCGTCAATGCCACCCGGCCTGCCCGCCGTCGCCGCAACGGGCCTCAGGCCCCGGGGGACTCGGCGGCCAGGCTTCGCTTGAGGATCTTCCCGCTGGGGCCGAGCGGGAGTTCCGTGAGCAGCCTGATGACGCGCGGATACTTGTATGCAGCCAGCTGGGCGCTTGCGAAGTCGATCAGCTCGGTCTCGGTGGTGGCGGCCCCCGCATCGAGCACGATCGCGGCCGCAATTTCCTGGCCGTGGACATCGTGCGGGATTCCATAGACGGCGGCGCTGACAACCTGGGGGTGGGAGAGGAGAATTTCCTCGACCTCACGGGGGTAGACGTTGTAGCCGTTCCGGATGATCATGTCCTTCTTGCGGTCCACGATGGTGAGGTAGCCATCCTCGTCCTTGGTGCCAAGATCCCCGGTCCGGAACCAGCCGTCCACGACGGCCTCGGCGGTGGCCTCGGGTCGGTTCAAGTACCCCTTCATCAGCAGGTGGCCGCGGACGACGAGCTCGCCGAGTTCGCCGGTCGGCAGCAGTTCGATGCTTTCGACAGTTTCGGCGCGCGCGATTTCAATGTCGACGCCCCAGATCGGGATCCCGATGGTGCCGGGCCTCGGTGCCGTGCCTACGTGGTTGAACGCGGCGACGGGGGACGTTTCGGTCAGGCCGTACCCTTCGTGGATCTCCACCCCAAAGACGTCGCGGAACTTGTCCATCACCGCAAGCGGCAACGACGCCCCGCCCGAGACGCCGTAACGGAGAGCGGCCGGGCGGGCCGCCGTCGTCTTGGCCGCTTCCAGAAGCGCCACGTACATCGTCGGTACCCCGACAAAGATATTGACCTTGTGCCGGTCCAGCAGCGCCAGGGCGCCCTCGCCGCTGAAGCGGGGCATCATCACGATCGTGGCACCCGCGCGGAGACCGGCGTTGAGGACAACCGTCTGGCCGAAGGTGTGGAAGAGCGGCAGGCCGCCGAAGAGAACGTCGCCCCGCTTGAAGTCCATGACGCTGGTCAGGATCACGGACGTCTGTTCCACCAGGGCGAAGTGCGTGCCCAGGGCGCCCTTCGGTTTGCCGGTGGTGCCGGAGGTATAGAGGATGGTGGCGGTGTCCGAGGGACGGCACGGGACGTAGCTGCGGATGGGCTCGGCCGCGGCGGCCTCGGCCTCGAGCCGCGGCAGTCCGTCGTCGTCGGGCGCCATGACCGTCAGGACATCGACGCCGGTGCTGGCGGCGCCGGCGGCACCTTCCTCGAGCAGCGCGGCGGCGCAGATCAACATTCTGGCGCCGCTGTCCTGGAGGACGTATTCGATTTCGCGTGCCTTGAGCAGGGCGTGCACCGGAACCACAATGGCTCCCAGCGACAGGACGGCGTAGTAGACGCGGGCGAAATCCGGGACGTTGGGGATCAGGACGGCGACGGCGTCTCCCGGGCCGACGCCGCGCGCCCGGAGCGCCCCGGCGTAGGCGCGCGTCTCACGCCACAGATCTCCGTAGCTGGTTTCGTCGACACCGACGATGAGGGCGACGCTGTCCGGCGTCCGCTTGGCGGATTCCGCCAGGATCGCCGCAACGGAAATGGTGGCGAAGCCGTCGCCGGTGGTGGTGTTGGTCATGGCCTGCTTCTTCGTAGGGTTGATTAAGCTTTGAGGATCAGGGCATCGCCCTGGCCGCCGCCGCCGCAGAGGGCGACGACGCCGGTGCCTCCGCCGCGGCGCTTCAGCGCCAGCGCCTGGTGCAGGACCAGGCGGGCGCCCGAAGCCCCCACCGGGTGGCCGAGGGCGATTGCACCGCCGTCGGCGTTGACGACGTCGGTCTCGATGCCGAGGTCGTTGGCTGACTGGATGAGGACCGAGGCGAAGGCTTCGTTGATTTCGACCAGGTCGAGGTCCCCGGCGGTGAGCCCCTCCTGAGACAAGGCGCGTTCAATGGCACGGGCCGGCTGGGAGTGCAGGGATCCGTCCGGTCCCGCGGTCTGGCCGTGGGCGCCGATTTCGGCGATCCAGTCCAGGCCGGCGGCGATGGCCGCGGCCTTGCTGGCAATCACCAGCGCGGCGGCGCCATCGGAAAGCGGCGAGGCCGAACCGGCGGTGATGGTTGCCGCTTCGTCTTTCGAGAAGGCGGGCCGGAGCTGGGCCAGGGATTCGGCGGTGGTCTCCGGCCGGATTCCCTCGTCGTGTTCCAGCGTCAGGGCGGGCCCCTTGCGCTGCGGCACCTGGATGGGCGCAATTTCCTCCGCAAGCACCCCGGCGGCGCGTGCCGCCTCGGCGCGCTGGTGGGAGCGGGCCGCGACGGCGTCCTGCTCGGCCCGGCTGATGCCCCGCTCGGCGTTTCCTGCGTCGGTGGCTTCGCCCATCAGCTTGCCACTGACCGGGTCCTGCAGGCCGTCGTGGTTCAGGGAGTCGAGCATGGGTGCGTCACCGATGACGACACCTGCGCGCAGCCCCGGGACCAGGTGCGGGGCGTTGGTCATGGATTCCTGGCCTGCGGCGACGATGAAGTCGGCCTCCCCGGCCCGGATCATCCTGGCGGCGTCGATGACGGCCGTGAGCCCGGAGAGGCAGAGCTTGTTAATTGTCACGGTGGGCACGTCCCAGCCGATGCCGGCGGCCAGGCTGGCCTGGCGCGCTGGGCCCTGGCCTGCTCCGGCCTGGATGACCTGTCCGACGATGACCGCGCCGACCTGTTCCGGGGAGACACCGGTGCGCTCCAGCGCGGCGCGGATGGCGTGGGCGCCCAGCTCGCTGGACGAGAAGGGTGTCAGGCCGCCGCGGAAGCGACCGAAAGGTGTCCGGGCGCCGCCGAGGATGACGGGGATGTTGGCATTCTGGTTCATGGGAAGTCCTTTCGGAGGAACAACGTTGGTCAGGCGAAGGCTGAGGTGCCGGTGATTCCGCGGCCGATGATGAGCGCCTGCATGGTCTCGGTGCCCTCGTAGGTGTGGATGGCTTCGATATCGGCCAAATGCCGGGCGACGCGGTTGGCCAGCAGGATGCCGTTGCCGCCGAGGAGATCCCGGGCGTTGGAGGCAATGCCGCGGGCTGTGCGGGTGCAGGTGTATTTGGCCAGTGAGGCTTGCTCGGGGGTGAGCGACCCTTCTTCGTCGAGGCGGGTCATCTGGACGACCATCAGCTGCATGGTGGCCAGTTCGCTGAGCATCCGGGCCAGTCTTTCCTGCACGATCTGGGAAGCAGCCAGCGGCCGGCCGAACTGCACGCGCTGCGTGGCGTACTGAACCGCGGTTTCGTAGCAGGCGGTGGCATGTCCGACGGCGGACCAGGCGACGCCGAGCCGGGTCGCCAGCAGGACGCGGGCCGTGTCCTTGAAGGTCCGCGCCCCCGGCAGCACGTTCTCCTGCGGGACGAAGACGTTTTCGAGCCGGATGTGGGCCTGCCAGATGGCACGCAAGGCCAGCTTGCCTTCGATCCTTGTAGCGGAGTAGCCGGGGGAGTCCTGCGGTACCAGATAGCCGTGAACCTGGCCGTCCTCACCCCTGGCCCACACCACGCTGACGCCGCCGACGGAGCCGTTGCCGATCCATTTCTTTTCGCCGTTGAGAAGGAAGCCGCCCTCCGTGCTGGTGGCCGTGGATTCAAGGGCCACCGAATCCGAGCCGTGGGTCGGTTCCGTCAGCGCAAACGCGGCGTATTCCGTGCCGGCGGCGATCGCCGGCAGCCAGCGTTCCTTCTGCTCGGCAGACCCGCACTCCGCTACGGACCGCAGGGCGAGCCCGCCCTGGACCGCGATCATGGTCGCCACGGAGCCGTCGCCTCGGCTGATCTCCATGTTCACCAGGCCGGCGGCCATGCTGGTCATCGCGGGGAACCCTTCCACGGGGACGCCGTCGCGCAGCAGGTCCAGCTCGCCGAGGCGGCGTAGGAGGTGCAGCGGATACTCGGCGCGCTCCCAGTAACTGTCTATGACTGGAAGTACCTCAGCCTGGACGAAGTTGCGGGCACGTTCCCAGTAGCCGCGGTCCTCGTCGCCGATCATGGCGAACACGGAGGCGGGATCCGTGCCCAGGGCTTCGGTGAGCACGTAGTCGGGTTCGACCGTGCCGAGCGGAAATTCGTCCGTGGCCGCTGTGGCGGTGAGCCCGGAACCGGGCGACGTCGTCGTCATGGGTAAGTCCTCTGTCTGGGGCGCGGGGTTTCTCCGCCCCGCGTAGTGTGGTTCAGGCCACACCGACTAAGGATGCATTGAAACGGAGTCTCACGTCAAGAAACTCAGTGCCAGAAGTGGCGTGTCGAGCCTAGGGCAGGGCATCGCGGACGGCCTGCACTATCGCGTCCTTGTCTGCGCCTGCCGCGAGGACAGTCACGACGACGGCGGGGGCCGGGTGCGCCGGTCCGGAGCCCAGTAAGACCGGCCGGAAGATCTCGGAGAGGGCCTGAAGCTCGTTCGCGAGCGCCGTTGCCCTGTCCCGGGCGGCCGACTCGGTTTCCTGGGCCGCCCCGCTGCGAAGCCAGCGCCGGAGGAAGGCGTTGTGGACCGCGACGACGGCCGCGGCGAAGGAGACGGCCTTGTACTCGCGGTGCTCGGCGTCGGGCAGCTTGTCCAGCAGGTGCTGGAGGAACGCCCTCTCGTACCGGTGCGAGGTGACCAGCTCCCGGTCCCGCAGCGCGGGGACGGCCTGCATCAGTTCATAACGCGCCCGGGACGTTTCCCCGTTCCGCAAGTGGTGGTTGAAAACCAGCAGCGCCGCGTCCCCGATCGCTGCCAGTGGTTCCTGCATCGTTTCCGCCAGGCTGTCCGTCACCTGCCGCAGGATCCGCTCGTGGTCCGCGAAGACCACATCCTCCTTGGAGCCGAACTTCCGAAAGAAGGTGCTGCGGCTCATGCCCGCGGCGTCCGCAAGGTCTTCTACGGACGTTGCGTCATAGCCCTGCCTCGCCAACAGCCCGATAGCGGCGGCGGCGGGCGCGTCGGCATGGTGGCTTGGCGGGTGCGAGGTCATGGGCCGAAATCTAGCACAACCGCGGCTATCCGATCCGGGCCGGGAGCCGAGGCCGCGCTCCTGCCCGGTTGTTAGCTCCGACGCGCGGAACACTCCGGCGTGTCTCCGACCCGGCGTTGTTGTTTCAGCCGAAAACCGGGCTGGAGCGCGCCGGTCGCCCTGCCGGCCGGTGCGGACGCGGCGGCGGGGTAGCCTGACGGCACTAATCTGGGGAGTAGCAAGCATCCGAGAAGTTCAGAAGCAGATGACCCGCAGGATGTTGCTCGAAAAGGGACTGGAGCTTTTTGAACAGAAGGGCGGGATGAGCCCTCGACAAGGAGGTCAGGATGGCTGGCGGCAGCAGCGAACCCGGCAGGACCGTTACCTCGAAGGTCCTCGCCATCCTGGAAGCCTTCGAAACATCCCGTGGTGCCCTCAGCCTGACCGGGATCGCCGAGAAATCCGGGCTGCCGCTGAGTACTGCCCACCGGCTGGTCACCGAACTCACCGCGTGGGGATTCCTGTCCCGGGAACCGAACGGGCGCTACCAGCTGGGCATCCGGCTGTGGGAGCTGGCGCAGAACACGGGGAGGCAGCTGCGTGACGCGGCCAGGCCCTACGTGCAGGATTTGTTCTCGCTCACGGGGGAAACCGCGCACCTTGCGGTCCGGGCCGGCCACGAGGTGCTCTACATCGACCGCGTTTACGGTTCAAAACGGGTGCCGCGGGCCTCCCGGGTCGGCGGCCGGCTGCCCATGCACGCGACCGCCGTCGGCAAGGTGATCCTGGCTTACGAGCAGGACTGGGTCCGGGACGCGTACCTGAACCGGCAGCTGGAGCGGCACACCGCCCACACCCATGTGGACCCCAAAAAGCTGGCCGCGGAACTGGTCCAGATCCGGGAGCAGGGGTACGCCACCACGCTGGAGGAAGTGCGGCTGGGCTCCTGTTCGATCGCGGTCCCGGTCTTCCACACCGGCAGGATCGGCGCCTCCATCGGCCTGGTGCTTCCCACCAGCCAGGCCGCCACAATGACCCGGCACCTGCCCGTCCTGCGGGGCATCGCAGCCCAGATTGAGCGTGCCACCGCGAGGATCCCGCTGGAGACGCTGCTGGGCAGCCACGTCGCCGGCACGGACTGAGCCGGGCACGCCCCGAGTGCTGTCTGCTCCCGGCGCCGGAGGGTCCGTCCGGGGGCACTTTGACGGCAAGCACTCTGACGGCAATCTTCGACGTCGGCCGCTGTGTTGGCGGCGTGGCCGCGTCGAAGTGCCCCCGCACCGCGGGCCGCCCCCCGCACCCCCGGCCCGACGCTGTCCAGGGGGAACGGCCGGGCCCGGCCCTGGAACAAGTCCTTTCCACCCAGTGGAAGCACACGCTATCCGCGGGGAGTGACCGGGGCCACACTGGGAGATAAGAACCCCGGCATGCACTGGCGCTGCCGGCGGGACCGAAAACCTAGGAGCTTAGATGTCACCCTCGACGGAAACGGCCGGCCGCTGTCCCTTTGGACACGGCGCCGAAGCCCCCGCAGGGCACCACGGCTATGAGCCGTTCCAGATGAAGGATCCGTTTCCCGCCTATGCTGAACTCCGGGCCGAGCAGCCCGTGATGTTCGACGAGCGGGTGGGCCTCTACGTCGTCTCCCGCTATGACGACATCAAGGCCGTCTTTGAGGACTGGGAGACCTTCTCCAGCGAAAATGCCCAGGCCCCGGTCCGCGAGCGCGGCGCTGCGGCGAAGAAGATCATGGAAGAGGGCGGGTTCACCGCCTACTCGGGCCTGTCGGCGCGGCGCCCGCCGGAGCACACCCGCATCCGCGCCGTGGTCCAGAAAGCCTTCACGCCGCGCCGCTACAAGGCGCTGGAACCGTTCATCCGGCAGAACGTCGTCGACCTGCTGGAGAAGATGCTGGCCCACCCGGAACACCGCGGCGACATGGTCAAGGATCTCGCCTACGACGTCCCCACCATCACCATCCTCACCCTGATCGGCGCGGATGTCTCCCAGGTGGACACCTTCAAGCGCTGGAGCGATTCCCGCGCGGCGATGACCTGGGGCGACCTCAGCGACGAGGAACAGATTCCGCACGCCCACAACCTGGTGGAGTACTGGCAGGAATGCCTCCGCCTGGTCAAGGTGGCCCATGAGGAGGGCGGCGACAACCTCACCGCGGACCTGGTGAAGGCGCAGCAGGAGGGTGCCGAGATCTCCGACCATGAGATCGCCTCGGTCCTGTACAGCCTGCTTTTCGCCGGCCACGAGACCACCACCACGCTGATCTCCAACGCCCTCCGCGAGCTCCTGGCCCGCCCCGGCCAGTGGAAGCAGCTGGTCGAGGACCCCAAGAAGATCCCCGCCGCAATCGACGAGGTGCTCCGCTACGCCGGCTCGATCGTCGGCTGGCGGCGCAAGGCGCTCACAGACACCGAAGTCGGCGGCGTCCCCATCGAGGAAGGCGCGCAGCTGCTGCTCCTGATGGGTTCTGCCAACCGTGACGAGAACAAGTTCGACGCCGGCGAGGACTTCGACATCAGCCGTCCCAACGCCCGCGAGCACCTCTCCTTCGGGTTCGGCATCCACTACTGCCTGGGCAACATGCTCGCCAAGCTCCAGGCCAAGATTGCCCTTGAGGAAGTGGCCCGGCTCGCCCCGGAACTGCAGCTGGAGAACCCGGAAGCCATCACCTTCCGCGAAAACCTGTCCTTCCGCGTCCCCGAGACCGTCCCCGTCAGCTGGAAGGCCTAAGGAAAATGCAAAGCAACGAGTACATCCAGTTCTTCGACGGCGGCATCGAACCGAAGCTCGACAACCTTGGCGGCAAGGGCGCGTCCCTGGTCACCATGACTTCCGCCGGCATGCCCGTCCCGCCAGGCTTCGTGGTCACCACCGCGCAGTTTGACGCCTTTATGCAGGAAGCCGGCATCACCCGGCATATTCACCAGCTCCTGGCCGATCTCGACCCCGAGGACATGGGCCAGGTGGATAAGGTCTCGGCCGCCATCCGCGAGGACATCTGCTCCCGTCCGGTGCCGCAAGCGCTGCGCGAGCTCACCGTCGGCGCCTACGAGGCCCTGATGTCACGCTTCGAGGCGCCCGTGCCGGTGGCCGTGCGCTCCAGCGCCACCGCCGAGGACCTCCCGGACGCCTCCTTCGCCGGTCAGCAGGACACCTATCTCTGGCTGCACGGCGTCAAGGCCGTCACCGATCACATCCGGCAGTGCTGGGCATCGCTGTTCACCTCCCGCGCCATCATTTACCGGCTGAAGAACAGCATCCCCAACGAGGGCCTCTCGATGGCCGTCGTGGTGCAGAAGATGGTCAACGCCCGCGTCTCCGGCGTCGCGATCACCATGGACCCCACCAACGGCGACCGCTCCAAGATCACCATCGACTCCTCTTACGGCGTCGGCGAGATGGTGGTCTCAGGCCAGGTCACCCCGGACAACATCATGCTGGACAAAGTCACCCTGGCCGTCATCTCCGAACACCTCGGCGACAAGCACGCCGAACTCGTCCCGGACGCCGTTGCCGGCCGCCTGGTGGAGCGGGAAGTCGACGCCGAACGCCGCGGTCGGCGCAGCCTCAGCGACGCTGAACTCAGCGCCGTGGCGCTGATGGCCAAGCGCGCGGAGAAACACTACAAGTGCCCGCAGGACATCGAGTGGGCCCTTGACACGGACCTGCCGGACGGCGCGAACCTGCTCCTGCTGCAGTCCCGCCCGGAAACCGTCCACTCCTCCAAGCCCGCCGTCGTCACGGCCCCGCAACCGGTGGTCGCTGGAGGCTTCTTCAGCGGATTCAGCGCCTGGACGCCCAAGGCGTCCGCCTAGTACCCGCTGTTGCCCCCGTTCCGCCCTCCCACCACGGCTCAACGATGAGCCCGCCTTGAAAGGACCGCCATGTCCCTGAAGTCCTTCCCCAAACCCTCCGAGCTCGCGGTCCCCGCCGGCGCCGAGGGCTGGGAAAAGATCTACCCGTATTACCTGGTCTTCCAGGACAAGCTCAAGGAGCAGGAGGACGCCAAGTTCTGGTTCTGCGACAGCCAGCACTGGCCCACAGTCTTCAAGCCCTTCGAGACCATCGGCGGCGAATTCGCGGTCAAGTGCCTGGGCCAGTACAACGCCCGGCATCTGATGATCCCGAACGCCAACGGCATCGAATTCAGGGTGCACCTGGGCTACCTGTACATGTCGCCCATCCCGGTCCCCGAGGACCAGATCGCCGCGCGGGTCCCCCTGTTCGAGCAGCGCGTCGGCCACTACTTCCAGAACTGGGACCAGCTCCTCAAGCAGTGGCACGTCAAGGTCAAGGGCACCATCGACGAGATGGAAACCATCTCCTTCCCCAAGCTCCCGGACGTGGTCCCGATGGAGGATATCCTCTCCGGCAAGGGCAAGGACGGCTCCGAGAAGCTGCTGGAAAGCTACGACCGGCTCATCCAGCTGGCCTACCAGAACTGGCAATACCACTTCGAGTTCCTCAACCTCGGCTACATCGCCTACCTGGACTTCTTCAACTTCTGCAAGCAGGTCTTCCCCAACATCCCGGACCAGTCGATCGCCACCATGGTGCAGGGCGTGGACATGGAGCTGTTCCGTCCGGATGACGAGCTCAAGCAGCTCGCCAAGCTCGCCGTCGAACTCGGGCTGCAATCCCGCTTCGGCAACCCCGACGACGTCGAGGCCACCCTCGCTGCGATCGCGGCCGCCCCCGGCGGGGACCGCTGGATTGCCCAGTATGAGGCCGCCAAGGACCCGTGGTTCAACTTCACCGTGGGCAATGGCTTCTACGGCCACGACAAGTACTGGAACGAACACCAGGAAATCCCGCTCGGCTACATCGCGGACTACATCCGCCGCGTGGACGAGGGCCAGGAAATCATGCGCCCGGTCGAGGCCCTGATCCTCGAACGCGACCGCATCATCGAGGAATACCGGGAGCTGCTGGAAGGCGAAAACCAGGCACTGTTCGACGCCAAGCGCGGGCTCGCCGCGACCGCCTACCCGTACGTGGAGAACCACAACTTCTACATCGAGCACTGGACCATGGGCGTCTTCTGGCGCAAAATCCGCGAGCTCAGCCGCATGATGCAGGGCGAAGGCTTCTGGACCGAGCCGGACGACCTGCTCTACCTGGGCCGCAACGAGGTCCGCGACGCGCTCTTCGACCTCGTCACCGGCTGGGGCGTCGGCGCGAAGCCGATCGGCCCGGACTACTGGCCGGAGGAGATCGAACGCCGCCGCGGGATCGTAGACGCACTGAAGACGGCGCGGCCGGCGCCCGCGCTGAACACCCCGCCGGAAATCATCACCGAACCGTTCACCCGGATGCTCTGGGGCATCACCACCGAGCAGGTCCAGCAGTGGCTGGGTGCCGGCGAAGCGGTGGAGGGCGGCGGCCTGCGCGGCATGGCGGCCTCACCCGGCGTCGTCGAGGGCCTGGCCCGCGTCGTCACCGACGCCGACCAGCTCTCCGAAGTGCAGCAGGGCGAAATCCTCGTCGCGACCGTCACGGCACCGTCCTGGGGCCCGATCTTCGGCAAGATCAAGGCAACGGTCACGGACATCGGCGGCATGATGAGCCACGCGGCGATCGTCTGCCGGGAATACGGGCTCCCGGCCGTGACCGGGACCGGCTCCGCGTCCACCACGATCAAGACCGGACAGCGGCTGCGGGTGGACGGCACCAAGGGGACCGTGCAGATCCTCGACGCCGAAGACGAACTGGCGGTCACCGGACCCGGGGCGCACAGCCACAGCCATGTCTGATGCGACGATGAACCCCGCAGAAGACGGGCGCACGGACCAGCCGGCCCGCACCGTCCTGATCACCGGTGCCGCCGGCGGGCTGGGCCGCGCGTTCGCGCTCGGCTTCGCCCGCCGCGGCTACCGCGTGGCGGTGGCGGACGTGAACCTGGCGGGCGCTGAGGAAACAGCCAAACTGGTCCTGGATACCGGGGCCGAGGCGGCCGCCTTCTACGCCGACGTCACCAGCGTCGACTCCACCGAGGCCCTCGCAAAAGACTGCGCGGACTTCGGTAGCGGAAGCATCGACGTCGTGCTCAACAACGCGGCGGTGTACGCCGGGGTGACCCGCAGCCCGTTCGAGGACATTGACCCGGCCGAATGGGACCTGGTGATGAACGTCAACCTCAAGGGCCCCTGGCTCGTCACCCGGGCGGCGAGCCCGTTCCTGCCCGAGGGCGGGCGCGTCATCAACCTCTCCAGCGCCACGATCTTCAGCGGCTCGGAGCAGTGGCTGCACTACGTCGCCTCGAAAGGCGGTGTGGTGGCCCTGACCCGGGTGCTGGCCAAGGAACTGGGCCGGCGGGGGATTACCGTCAACGCGATCGCCCCCGGCTTCACCCTCACCGAAGCCAGCTATGGGCTGATGGAGAACGCCGAGAACTACGGCGTGGACCGGGGTGCCATCAAGCGGGCCAGCCAGCCGGAAGACATCGTGGGTGCGGCGCTTTTCCTGGCCGGCCCGGACAGTTCCTACTACACCGGCCAGACCATGGTGGTCGACGGCGGCCGCCAGTTCATCTGAGCGCCGGCTCCAACTTTCCAAGCGACTTTCTACTCAAGGAGGACCAATGCCAACGGTTCATTTCACCGACGCCGATGGCGCCGTCCGCGACGTGCAGGGCAACCCCGGGGATTCCGTCATGGAGACCGCGGTGCGCAACGGCGTCCCCGGCATCGTGGCCGAATGCGGCGGCTCGCTGTCCTGCGCCACCTGCCACGTCTTTGTCCGCGAGGACTGCCTCGCGGAGCTTCCACCGATGGAGGACATGGAGGACGAGATGCTCTACGGCACGGCCGTGGACCGCGAGGACAACTCGCGGCTGTCCTGCCAGCTGCGCCTGACGGACGAGATCGAACTGTTCGTCACCACCCCGGAAACCCAGGTGTAGCCGTGGAAACCCACGTTGCCGCGGCGCAGCAGACGTCCGCCGAAACGGCCGGCGCAGCCGGTCCCGAAACTGCAAGCCACACCCGCACCGGCCTGCTGATCATCGGCGCCAGCCAGTCCGGCGTCCAGCTCGCGGTGTCGCTGCGGGCGCTCGGCTTCGACGAGCACATCACCCTGCTTGGCGACGAGGACCACCGGCCCTACCAGCGCCCGGCCCTGTCCAAGGAGTTCCTGCAGGGCACGGTGGAGAGCGAATCCCTGATCTTCCGCTCCAACGAGTACTGGGCCGAGCACAACGTGGAGCTGGTCAAGGGCGAATACATCGTCCGGATCGAGAAGGAAGCCGACGGGTCCGGGGTGGCGCATTCCTCCTCCGGGCGGCAGTTCCCCTTCACGCGGCTCGCCCTCACCGTGGGCGCCCGCGCCCGAAAACTGGAGATTGAGGGCGGGGACCTCGACGGCGTCCTCTACCTGCGCAACGCCGACGACGCCCTGGCGCTCAAGGCCCGGGTGGAGGATGCCACCGACGTGGTGGTGATCGGCGGCGGATTCATCGGCCTCGAAGCCGCGTCCAGCCTGCAAAAGATGGGCAAGAACGTCACCGTGCTCGAATTCGGTCCGCGGCTGGTGGGCCGCGCCGTCGGCGAGGAAACCGCCGAGTACTTCCTGCAGGCCCACCGTGCCCGGGGCTTGGACATCCGGCTGAACACGAGCGCCAAGCGCTTCACCGCAGCCGGCGCCGGTGACAACGCCCCGGGCGACGGCCGCAGGGTCGCCGGCGTCGAACTCCAGGACGGCACGGTGCTGCCCGCGCAGATCGTGCTGGTCGGCATCGGCGTCATCCCGAACACCCAGCTGGCCGAACAGCTTGGCCTGGCCGTGGACAACGGGATCGTCGTGGACCGCTTCGCGCTGGCCTCGGACGGGACCACGGTGGCCATCGGCGACTGTGCCAACATGCCCAACCCGGTCCCCGGCTCGGAACCGGGGGAGCGGATCCGGCTCGAGAGTGTCAACAACGCGATCGAGCACGCCAAGGTGGCCGCCTATTCGCTCACCGGGCGGCGCGAGGAATATGCCGGCATCCCTTGGTTCTGGTCCAACCAGGCCGACCTCAAGCTCCAGATCGCCGGACTCTGCAGCGGCTACGACCAGACGGTGCTGCGGCAGGACCAGGAACGGGGCAAGTTCAGCGTCCTCTACTACCGGCAGGGCCGCATCATCGCCGCGGACTGCGTCAACGCGCCGCTGGACTTCATGGCGGTCAAGAACGCCCTCGCCAAAGGCCAGAACATCCCCGCCGACGCCGCCGCGGACCCGGCTACACCCCTCAAGACGATCACCACGGACAGCTAGCCGCCTCCGGCCAGCCCCACCCGAAGGAGCACTATGACCACCCCCAAGACGCCGGTTGCCGACGCCGGCACTGCCACAGCCGGGACTACTGCTGTCGCCCCTGCCCACCCCGCGGCCGCGGACTTCGCCGCCGCTTATCCGGTCCGGCCGATTCCGGCGCCGGGACCGGTGGACACGGCCCCGATCGCCACTACCCCCGCGGCCCTAGGAGAACTGGACGGGCTCTGGCGGGCAGTAGTGCACGAGACCCGCACCCGAGGCAACGACATTCACCTGCCGATCTCGCTCGCCTACGCGGAGCGGCTCTGCCGGGCCTATCCGGATGCCGACGCCGAATTGGTCCGGGTGGCCACCGTGCTGCACGACACCGGCTGGGCCCACGTGGACGAATCCCGGATCATCTCCGAGGGCTTCGCCGGGGACTGGCGCAAGGCCGCCATCCGGTATGAACACGAAAAGCAAGGCTGCGACGTCGGCCGCCGGGTGCTACCGGACCTGGGCTACGACGCCGAATTCATCGAGCGCGTCTGCGCGATCATTGACGGGCATGACACCCGCCCGGTGGCCTATTCGCTGGAGGACGCACTGATGCGCGACGCCGACCGGCTGTGGCGCTTCGACCAGGCTGGGATCGCCCTGGCCTCCTCCTGGTTCAAGATGGACCCCGCGACCTACACCGAGCGGCTGACCTCGGAAATCGTGCCCGAGCTCATCACCCAGGCCGCGTTCGACATGGCCATCGCGGACCTGGACCGCTCCACCGCCCTGCTCAAGACGGCGGTCATCCGATGACCGCCGCCACGCACGAGGCCCCCGCCGTGGCCGCCCGCGCCGCGCTCAAACTGCCCTACACCCACGTCGACGACCTCTTCATCGACGGCGCCTGGATCCCGGCACGCGGTACCGGCCGCAACCCGGTCACGGACCCCGCCACCGGCGAAGCCTGGGGCTCCGTGCCGGACGGTACCGCCGAAGACGTCGACGCCGCCGTCGCCTCCGCACGCCGTGCTTTCGACGCCGGCGAGTGGCCGCGGCTGGCGCCGTCGGTCCGCGCCGCGTACCTGCTGCGCATCGCCGAGGAAGTGGAGAAGCGGGCCGGGGAGCTGTCCCTGACGAACACCCGCGAGAACGGCTCGCCGGTATCCGAATCCGCCGGGGCCGCCGCCAACGCCGCGGGGATCCTCCGCTACTTCGCCACCCTGGCCGAGTACCTGGAGCGCGAGGACGTTCGGGCCTTCCCGAAGGGCAGCGGGGAATCTGTTGTCCGGCGCGATCCGGTGGGCGTGTGCGCCCTGATCGCACCGTGGAACTTTCCGATCAACCTCGTGGTCATCAAGCTGGCCCCGGCGCTGTTGGCCGGCTGCACCGTGGTGATCAAGCCGGCGTCTCCCACCCCGTTGTCCCTCCGGGTGGTCATTGACGCGGTGGCCGCGGCCGGTGTCCCGGCCGGCGTCGTCAACCTTGTCACCGGATCCGGCCGGCTGGGGGATCAGCTGGTGAAGCACCCCGGCGTCGACAAGGTGGCGTTCACGGGTTCCACGCCGGTGGGCCGAAAGATCGCAGCGGCATGCGGCGAACTGTTGCGCCCTGTCACCCTCGAACTCGGCGGAAAATCCAGTGCGGTTGTGCTGCCGGACGCGGACCTGGACGCCATGTCCAAGGTGCTGATCCGCTCCTGCCTGCGCAACACCGGGCAGACCTGCTACATCTCGACCCGGATCCTGGCACCCGCCAGCAGGTACGAGGAAGTGGTGGACATGGTCACCGCCACGATCGCGGCAGCCAAGCAGGGCGACCCGCTGGAGCCTGACACCGTGTTTGGCCCGTGCGCCACGGAGTCCCAGTACCGGACCGTACTGGAATACGTGGAGTCCGGCCTGGCCGAAGGCGCCCGTGCCACGACCGGCGGCCGCGCCGCGTCGCTCGGCGGCGGGCTCGAAGGCGGCTACTTTGTCGAGCCGACCGTGTTCGCCGACGTCACCCCCGACATGCGGATCTCGCGCGAGGAGATCTTTGGACCGGTCATCTGCATCCTGAAGTACGACGACGCGGGAGGCAGCGCCGATGCAGCGGTCGCGTTGGCCAACAACACCGAGTTCGGCCTGGGCGGGCTGGTGTTCGGCTCCGACCCCGGGACGGCGATGGCGGTGGCGGAACGGATGGACACCGGTTCGGTGGGCATCAACTTCTTCGCCTCCAACCATGCGGCGCCCTTTGGCGGCCGGCACGATTCCGGCCTCGGCACCGAATATGGCGTCGAGGGCCTCAACGCCTACCTCAGCTACAAGTCGATCCACCGGAAGGCGTAGGAGATGCTCTTTCCCTTATGGTCCCTCTGCCGCACCCGGAACAACCAAAAGTGATAGCGCAACCGGTTCCGGCCGTGCCAGCATGGGGGCTCAGCGACAGTGCGCCGGGAGGGGACTGCAATGAAGGCCAACGAACTGCTGCTTGACGGGTTTGGCAGGATCCACGAGATCGTGGCCGCCACCCTCGAAGACATAGACCCGGAGCTGCTGGTCCGGCGGGTGGCGGACCAGGCTAACCCGATTGCGTGGCTGGTCTGGCACCTCAGCCGCGGGGAGGATGCCCAAATCGCCCCCGCCGCCGGCTTGGAGCAGGTGTGGACGTCGCAGGGCTTCGCCGGACGTTTTGGCCTGTCACTGCCCGTCCAGGACACCGGCTACGGGCACACGTCCGAGCAGGTCGACGCGGTTCAGGCCCCGCCTGAGTTGCTGCGGGACTATTACGACGCCGTCCACCGGCAGACGGTCGGGTTCCTGGAATCCCTCAGCGACGAGGAGCTCGACCGCGTCGTGGACACCCGCTGGAAGCCACCGGTCACGCTCGGGGTACGGCTGGTCAGCATTCTCGCCGATTGCCTCCAGCACGCGGGACAGGCCGCGTACGTGAAAGGCGCCGTTACCGAGACCGGTTGAGCACCATCGCCGAACCGCCGCCACGTCGGACCGGCTCGGCGGCCGCGACCAGGCGCCCGCCCGGACCGAACTCGATCGCGGTTGCCGCGCCGATCTCCGCCGCCGAGGTGAACGCATCCCCGGACGGTGTGAACTGATGGCCGTACGGCGCCAGCCCGGTGCCGTACGCGGCGATGAACGACGGCTCGGCCGTGACCTTGGCCGTGTTCCGCTGTGACGCACGCGGTGCCGCAATCGCCTCGGAGATCGTCATGCCCAGATCCACCCGGTTCAGGATGGTCTGCAGCACTGTCGTAATGATGGTCGATCCGCCGGGGGAGCCGAGCGCGAGGAACGGCGCCCCGTCCTTCAGGATGATGGTCGGCGCCATCGAGGAGCGCGGACGCTTCCCCGGCTCGATCCGGTTCGGATCCTTGGGGTCGTACACGGTGGAGAAGTCGGTCATTTCGTTGTTGAGCAGGAACCCGCGGCCGGGCACCACCATGCCGGATCCGCCGGTCTGCTCGATCGTGAGGGTGTACTCCGCCACGTTGCCCCACTTGTCCGCGACCGTCAGATTCGTCGTCGAGATGTTCTCGGTGTCCAACTCGACCGCGGGGGCCACTGCGGCGGCCGGGCACACGCCGTCGTACGCTGACACATTTCCCGGTGCGACCGGCTTGGCCGCGGCATGCTGCGGGTCGATCCGGCAGGCGCGTTCCTTGCCGAAGAGCGGGTCGGTGAGAGCGGCTGTGGGCACGTCGACCTGCGCCGGGTCGCCGACGTACTTGCCGCGGTCGGCGAACGCCAGGGCACTGGCTTCCAGGTAGTGGTGCAGGGCGCCGGCCCGGGACATCCCGGAGAGATTGGACGGGTCCAGGATGTTCAGCGCCTCGCCGACCGTGGTACCGCCGCTGCTGGAGGGCGCCATGCCGTAGACGTCCAGGCCGCGGTAGTCCACGTGGGTGGGATCCTGGTCCAGCGCACGGTAGGCGGCGAGATCCGCCGTTGTCATGAATCCGGCCGGGACGGGGAGCTTGGTGCCGGCGGCCTTCGCCGGAGCCTGGACGGTGGCCGCGATTTCCGCAGCGAGCGGCCCGCTGTAGAAGCCGCGCGTGCCCTGCTTCGCGAGGAGCCGGTAAGTCGCGGCCAGGTCGTGGTTTTGGAAAATGCTGCCGACGGCGGGAGCGTCCCCGCCGGGCAGGTAGAGGTTGCTGGTCGCGGGGAATGCGGCGAAGCGGGCCTTGTTGTCGAGGGTCTGCTGCCGGAACGTTCCGTCCACGACGAAGCCTCGGGTGGCCACCTTGATGGCCGGTTTGAGGGCCTCGCCAAGCCCCAGGCTGCCCCAGCGCTCGAGTGCCCGTTCCCAGGTCGCGGGGGTGCCAGGGACGCCGACGGCGACGCCGCTGGTGACGAGCTCGGGGGTGAAGCGATAGGGCAGGCCCGTCGCCGGGTCAATGAACGCATCGTGCGGCATCCCGGCCGGAGCAGTCTCGCGTCCGTCAACTGTGCCGACCTTGCCGGTCTTTGCGTCGTAGTAGACGAAGTAGCCGCCGCCGCCGATGCCGGCGCTGTACGGCTCGGTCACGCCCAGGGTCGCGGCTGCGGCGACGGCGGCGTCTGCCGCGTTGCCGCCCTTGCGGAGCACCTCGATCGCGGCGGCCGAGGCCTCCGGGTCCACCGTGCTCACCGCGCCGCCGTAGCCGATGGCCGTCGCGGTCTTTTCAGTCTCGCGCGGTGCCGCGGAGGCGGGGCCGGCGACGGCGCCGCCCGCCACGCTCAGGGCCAGTGCCGCGGTGACGGCGGACAGTCGACGTCCTACATGTTGCATGGCTGCTCCCGGGCTAGCGTCGTGTGAACTGACAGTTTCTGTCACACTACCTTCGCCCGTTGTGACATTCAATGCAGCATCCTGTCACGCCGGTGGCTGGCGGCCGCGGCTAGCCTGCCTCCCGCAGGTGCGCCAGGAGCGCGTCCAGGACCGGAAGCTGGCCGCGCACCAGCTTCGTGCGGGCCTCGGACTCGCTGAACCACGCGGCGTCGTCGATCTCCGGGTAGCTGCGGACGATGCCCGATCCCCTTGGCCACTCCAGCGAGAAGGTGTTGCTCACGATCCTTTCGGGCCGGAAGTCACATTCGGCGGCGAAGACGGTGACAATCTTGCCCGAAGCCTGCCGGAAGCTGCCCAGCGGGAAGTAATCGACGTCGGGCGGGGCGGTGCCGATTTCCTCCGCGAACTCGCGGCGCGCGGCCGCCAGGGCGTCTTCGTCTTCGGTGTATTCGCCCTTGGGGATGGACCAGGCCGCGGCATCCTTCCGCGCCCAGAACGGCCCGCCCATGTGTCCGATCCAGACTTCCAGCCGCGACTGCGGACCCCGCCGGTACAGCAGCAGGCCGGCACTCAGAACGCTCATGCGGCCTCCAGTCCACGGGCGGGTTCCGGACTATCTTCGGACGCGCGGTGCGAAGGCAAGCGCGGTCGGGCCCGGAACCGTGGAGGCATGGCTGCCGCGGCCCGGTTGCCAGGGGAGGTTGGAGCCCCCTAAAGCGCGGATACCGCCGACCGGACCGCCTCGGACATGGGTGTTGTGGGCCGGCCGATCAACGTGCGTAGCTGAGTCGTAGTGACGTGAAGGTCTCCTCGAGCGATCCCCAGGTCGGAGTCCGCAAGGATATCGGCGAAGTCCAACGGCACGCCGAATCCTGTCAGCATGGCGGCGTAGTCGGCCGCGGGCAGGTCCTGATATGCGATCGGCTGCCCGCTGGCCTCGGCGATCTCGCCGGCCAGTTCCGCCATAGAGAAGGCGTCGTCGCCGCCGAGTTCGTAGACTTTCCCGGCCTGGTCCTCGGCCAGCAGGGCCGCAGCCGCTGCCTCGGCATAGTCGGCGCGCGCCGCGGCGCTAACCTTGCCGTCGCCGGCGCTTCCGGCGAACACGCCCTGTGCGAGCGTCCCCTGAAGCTGCTCGGTGTAGTTCTCCAGGTACCAGCCGTTGCGCAGGAGCACGTAGGGGAGTCCGGATTGCGCGAGCAGGGCCTCCGTCGCCTGGTGCTCGGCGGCCAGCTTCATGCCCGTGCTGTCCGCATTGGCGATGCTGGTGTAGGCGATCAGTCCGACGCTCTCGGCGACGGCGGCATCGATCACAGCGCGGTGCTGTCGCACCCGCCGGCCGACTTCACTCCCGGAAATCAGCAGCACCTTCGTGGCGCCCTTAAGGGCGTCGGTGACCGTGGCGGCGTCGTCGTAGTCCATGGCCCTAACCTGGAGGCCCCGGCCGGCGAACTCCGCCAGCCGTTCGACGGCACGTCCGGTGGCGACGATCTGCCCTGCGGGGACGCCGCGCTGCAGCAAGGATTCGATTACAAGGCGGCCAAGTTGTCCGGTGGCGCCGGTGACGACGATGCTCATGGGAAATTCCTTTCACGTGTTTGCTCTTCCGGAGTGGACAACCGGCCCGCAGCGGCAAAACTTCCCGGAAGAGAGTACGCACTTTCAGGTAAGGTACATACGTGACGGTTAGTTATGAATCATCCCGGTCCCCGCAGCGTTCGGAGAGCCCCGTATTTCCGGCCGGTTGCGCAAGCCGGACCCTGCTCGACCACGTGACGAGCAAGTGGGGGGTGCTGATTCTGATCGCATTGGCCGACGGGCAGCAGCGCTGGAGCGAATTGCGCCGCCGGGCCGAGGGCATCAGCGAAAAGATGCTGGCGCAGACGCTGAAGACGCTGGAGCGCGACGGCCTGGTGTACCGCGAGGCCCGGCCGACCATTCCGCCGCGGGTGGACTACAGCCTGACGCAGCGGGGCCGGGAACTCACCGACCACCTGCTGCCGCTCTTTGGCTGGGTGCAGGAAAACGCCGAGGAAATCATCGGCCAGTAGTGGGGCCCTGGCGCCCAGCTACCAGTTCTGTGGATCGTTCATGCTGCAGCCCTGGCTGCTGCACTGCCTCGCGTTGACCTGCCAGTCCGGCTGGCGCGCCGCCACGGGACGTACGTCTTTCCAGATCGGAACCACCCGTGAACCGCACGCCGGGCAGGGCGGCTCCATATGAGCGCGTCGTTGCGCTTTGTTCATGCTTCCCCCAAAAAAACTCCGATACCTACATCCAAATTTAGCCATAATTCCATCGAAGTTACAAACACCTTAGGAGCGTTCGGCCCAGTCCAGGACCCGCATGGCCCGCAGGGTGTTCCAGCGGCTCGGGCGGCCGTCACCCTCGTCCAGCGGAAAGTGGATCCGCCCCGGATGGCTGTTCTCCAGGTGCCAGGTCCCGTCGGGCTGCCGCTTGGACCGCACCACGCCCACTGCCTCGGCCGTCCGCTCATCCACGGCAGCCCCGGCGGCCCGGAAGTAGTCCAGGCCGCGGAGCACGTCGTAGTGCCAACGGACCGGGTGGGAGAACTGCAGCCACGCCGGGTCGATCAACCCGCCGGTGCTCTTGCGGCGGAGGAGGCCGCGTTCGAGCAGGTATTCCTCGCCGCGCCGCCGCGCCGCGGTGACTTCGGGAGTGCCGCCGGTTGCATGCCCGTACTCCAGCAGCCCTTCCAGGACGTTGATGGTGGTGTCGAAGGAGGATCGCGTGGACCCGCGTTCCGCCTCACAGTTCCAGCCGCCGTCGTCGAGCTGTTCCCCCAGCAACCGCGTCACGACGCCATCGACGTCCTCGCCGAAGTAGGCACCGAGCGCGACGGTCATCCCATTGATGCAGGGCTCCACTTCGCCCTCGAAGAACGGCTGGCCGGCTTCCTCCCAGCGGCTGTTCTGCCGGACACGCGCGACGGCGTTGCGCGCTGCCTCGCTGCCGGGGTCGAGCCCGAACTCGCGGAGCAGCAGCAGGCTGTAGGTCGTCGCGGTCCAGGGCTGGCCCGGCTCGGATTCATCGAATGGCGCCGGGAAGTACGCGCCGCCGTCCCACTGCCCGTCGTCGGCCTGCAGCCCGAGCAGGCGGGCGCCCCACCCCTGCGCAGCGACGCGGGCCCGCTCGGCGGACAGTTCGTCCGCGCCCGCGCCCGTCAAGTCGCGCAGGGCCTGCCAGCGGATGGCGGGGTCGGAATCGAGCAGCCAGTCGAGGACGTCCATCCGGACAAGCTAGCACCACCTTCATCCGGCGGGGAAGGAACCCGGCGGGGCCCTCAGTCTCCGTCGTCGTTGGACAGCCGGCGGAAATCCCTGGACAGGTAGAGCGCCAGCGCCGCCGAATTTCCGCTGTCCACCGTGACCGCCACCCGGGTGCGGCCCAAGGCATGCAGGGTGTGCAGGCAGTGGCCAAGCAGTTCCTCCGCCAGACCCTGCCGGCGATGGTCGGGGTGGGTAAAGAGTTCGGCGATCTCGCTGTCCCAGTCGCCCTCGCTGCCCGGGGCCGGCTCGGTGACGATGATGGCGGCCGCAAGTTGTCCGTCGGGGGCTGCTTTGACCGCGGATGCCTCCGGAACGTGCCGGCCGTGGGCTCCACCGAGCAGGGCGTCGATCCAGCCGACGGCGCGGTCCTCGGGCTGCGGCAGGCCGTTCGCATAGGAGTCCCGGTACATTACGGACAGCTCAGGGAGGTCGGCTGCCTGGATGGGCCGTATCGCGGTGCCCGGGCGGGCGCCCTCGCGTGGGCCGGTGGCCGCGGTCAGGATGATTAGGGGATTCACGGCAGCCCTGCTCTCTCTAGCAACCTCTTATAACGAGACACCCTTTGGGAGTCCCCTCCAGCTTGCACCCGCTTTATTGCGGCGGCGTTTCCGGATGGTGATATCCGGACGACGGGAAGGCCGTCGGAAGGTGAACAGTTCCTTTCCGGTCGGGTTACCCTGCTTGGCCGACGACGGCGGTGACGAAGCCGGCCGGCGCGCCCCGCCGTCGGGTCTCTTTGCCGAAATTTCGGTGTTCCTCCATGGCAAGGCCGAAGGGCCGGAGGAACTCCACGGCGCGATCCCGTGCCGGGGGAGTGTTGTCGATTCCGAAGTCGAGGGGCTCGCCGGCAAAGGGGCGAAATAGTCGAAACTGACCACACTGCCGGCGGCTCCACCGCCGATCCGGCGGAGCGTCGCCTCGACGGAAGCGCGGTCCAGGTACATGGTCACAGGCTCCCAGAGGAAGAACGCCGGCCGGTCGGGGTCGAAACCGGCGGCCAGGAGCTTGCTCCACCAATCCTGCGTCCGGAGGTCGGCGGCGACGTAGCTCGCCAGCTGTGTGGACAGTCCGGCACGCTTCAGCATGCCGAGCTTGAAGGCCTGGGTCAGGGGCTTGTCCACCTCGAAGCAGCGCACGTGGTCGGCTCCGGAGAACCGGAAGGCGCGGGTGTCGAAGCCCGCCCCGAGGATGACCAGCTGGCCCACGCCGGGAAGATGGCGCTGGAGGGCAGCATCAAAAAAGCTCGTCCGTGCCGAATCCTGGTGCCTCAACGGCGCCTCGCCCTCGTAGGGGTAGCGGTAGACCCTGGGAACGTAGCCGGTCGCACCGTGGGCGGCGATCGTTGGGGCCGCGACCAGGCTGAAACCCGTCCGGGAAACGTTGGGCATGACCATCATGAGCCGCTCGGCCGGCTCATCATCCCTGGTGCCCAGCCGGTGCTGCATGAACCGCGTGTGGAGAGAGGCCAGGAGGGTGGCCGAGACTCCGGTCCGCCGGCTGTAGACCAGCAGCTTGGGCAGTGCCCAGAGGTAGCCCGCTGTCCCCGCCGGGAACAGCGCCAGCTGGATCACCCGGAACAGGGCCGCCGCCGCAGGTCCCTGTGCCGGTCGCCGAGGCGGGGCCGGGTGCGGGCCGTTGGGCGCTCCCTGCCGGACCCTCAGACGTAGGTGCCGGCCGAGGGTGTCGCGGAGTGTCTCAAACTTGCCAAGCTGGATCATGGCGGGCCTCCCTGATGTGCCCGACATCTTCCTCCCACGGGCCGTAACCGGCAAGGGGTGGCGGTTCCGGGGCGTGCAGCGGGTGATGGCTGAACCGCTGCCGGGGCGGGTTTCCGCGGCGGAAACCGCCTGGTGATACGGAAACGGTCCGGCGCTACGGGAATCCCCATAGCGCCGGACCGTTTGCGCGTCGTACGTCCGGAACCGCAGCGCGGAAAAGCTCCCCGGAACTAGACCAGGGTCGCGGTGTCGATCACGAAGCGGTAGCGCACGTCGGAAGCCAGCACGCGCTCGTAGGCCTCGTTGATCTTCTCGGCCGGGATGACCTCGATCTCGGCGCCGAGGTGGTGTTCGGCGCAGAAGTCCAGCATCTCCTGGGTCTGGCGGATGCCGCCGATCATCGAGCCGGCGAAGGAGCGACGGCCGCCGATCAGGGCGAACGCGTTGACCGGCAGCGGCTCGGCCGGGGCGCCCACGTTGACCATGGTGCCGTCGAGGCGCAGCAACTGCAGGTAGGAGCTGATGTCGATCGAGGCGCTCACGGTGTTGATGATCAGGTCAAAGGTGCCGGCGAGCTCGGTGAAGGTATTCTCGTCGCTCGTGGCGAAGTAGTGGTCCGCGCCGAGGCGCAAGCCGTCTTCCTGCTTCTTGAGGGACTGCGAGAGGACCGTGACCTCGGCGCCCATGGCGTGGGCGATCTTGACAGCCATGTGTCCAAGCCCGCCGAGCCCGACGACGGCGACCTTCTTGCCGGGGCCGGCGTTCCAGTGGCGCAGCGGCGAGTAGGTGGTGATGCCGGCGCACAGCAGGGGAGCGGCGACGTCGAGCTCGATGCCCTCGGGGATCCTCACCACGAAGTCTTCGGTCACGACGACGTGGGTGGAATAGCCGCCCTGGGTGATCGTGCCGTCGCGGTCCACGGCGCCGTAGGTGCCGGTGTTGCCCTTGAGGCAGTACTGTTCCTCGCCGGCCTGGCAGTTGGCGCACTCGCCGCAGGAGTTCACCATGCAGCCGACGCCGACGCGGTCACCGACGGCGTGCTTGGTGACGGCCGAGCCGACCTCGGTCACGATGCCGGCGATCTCATGGCCGGGAGCGAGCGGGTAGGACTGCGGTCCCCAGTCGCCGCGGACCGTGTGGATGTCCGAGTGGCAGATCCCGGCGAACTTGATCTCGATCAGGACGTCGTGCGGGCCGACGTCGCGGCGCTCGATGGTGGTGGGGACGAGGTCCTCCGTGGCGGACGGGGCGGCGTAAGCGTTTACAGTAAGCATTCTTCTCCAGTAAGAGTCGGTTCGAAAGTCGCGGTCGTGGGGGAGAGGAGTAGGTTCAGGGGCTTGGGGGGCGCCTCTGAACCTGCCGGCCCACGATGGCGCTGTGGCCGGACGGCATGCCGTCCGGGGCCACAGTATGAGCCAACACCCTGCCGGGGTGGATTGTTCCGAAGCGGGACACTTTTTCTGGTCCAGCTCTTGTCGCAGCTCCGGAAAGGGACTGCTCCAGCGGCGAGGCGCTGGCTCACGGTTCCATTCAACTGCCTGCCGCGGCGGCGGGGGAGTCCCTGCTGGTACAGGTACTGGCAGGGCCTCCCTCCCCGGCGCTGCTAGCCGGCCATGCCGGGGTGCACGCGGACGAATTCGATCTTGTTGCCCGGATCGACTCTCTTTTTGGGCGCACGGGAAAAGCCCTTGGCGTCCAAGTGGTTCTGCGCGCGGTACTCGGCGAGTGCGTCGTCGTAGGCCGTGTTCAGCTGCCGGCCGGTGACTTCTTCGGTGGAGCCGTCGGCGAAGGTGATGGTGATGGGCGTGCTGGCGGGGAAGTGCCGGTTCATCCGGATGAAGCCCTCGGCGTCCTGCTGGAGATTAATCAATGGGGTGCCACCTTTGTGATTGAGAAGTTCCAGTCTTCCGTAGTTTCCCCTCCCTCCGCGCCGCAGCCTAGGCGTTGAAGCCGATACAGGGCGGGCCGGGCAGGCAGGATGGGCCCGCAGAACTGCCGCCAGGCGCGGCGGGGGACAATGGAGGAGTGACTCCAACGCCCACCGCTCCCAACCTGGCGGACAAGCCCTTCGATCTCGGCTCCATTGGAACCGGTCTGGTCTTTGCCGCTTCCCTGGGCAAGCTCGCGGAGGCCCTGCAGGCGGGATCCCCGGCGGGCACGGCGGTGGTCGAGGCGCCTCCGGGTACGGGCAAGACCACCCTGGTGCCGCCGCTGCTGGCCAACCTTGCCCACGGCGCCGGTGTGCGCGCCCCCCGCATCGTGGTGACCCAGCCGCGCCGCGTCGCCGCGCGTTCCGCGGCCCGGCGCCTCGCCGCTTTGGACGGCAGCCCGCTGGGCGGGCGCGTCGGCTACACGGTCCGCGGCGACCGCCAGGCCGGCCCCGGCACCTGGATCGAGTTCGTCACTCCAGGCATCCTGCTGCGCCGCCTCCTCGCCGATCCCGGGCTGGAGGGCACCGATGCGGTGGTGCTCGATGAGGTCCACGAACGGGGACTGGAGACCGACCTGCTGCTCGGCATGCTCGCCGAGGTCCGCCATCTGCGCGGGGACCTCACGCTCGTCGCCATGTCAGCCACCCTGGACGCGCCGCGCTTCGCCGCCCTGCTGGGGGACACGACGCCGCCGTCGGACACCTTGCCGGAGGGGCGCGGCGCAGGGGCCGGCGGGCACGACGGCGGCGGCGCGGCTCCCGTTGTGGGCTGTCCTTCCGCGCTGTACCCGCTCGAGGTCCAGTGGACGCCCGCGCCGGCCGCCCGCCTGGACGCCCGGGGAGTGACGCGCGCGTTCCTGGACCATGTGGCGGATACGGCCGCTGACGCCCACGCCGCGGCGCTCGCCGCCGGAGAGGACATAGATGCCCTGGTCTTCGTCCCGGGTGCGCGGGAGGTCTCCCACGTCGCCGCCCGGCTGCGCGGCCGGGTGACGGCAGAGGTGCTGGAGCTGCACGGCCAGGTGGGCCCGGCCACTCAGGACCGGGCCGTATCCGGCCGCAGCCCCGGCGAACCCGCTCGGATCATCGTCTCCACCGCGCTCGCCGAGTCCTCCCTGACGGTGCCGGGCGTACGCCTGGTGGTCGATTCCGGCCTCTCCCGCGAACCGCGGCGGGACGCGGGGCGCGGCATGACGGGCCTGGTGACCGTGTCCTGTTCCCGGGCCTCCGCTGAACAGCGCGCCGGCCGGGCCGCCCGGCTGGGCCCCGGACGCGTGGTCCGCTGCTATGACCAGAAGAGCTACGGAGCCGCCCCTGCCCATCAGACCCCGGAGATTGTCGTCGCCGACCTGACGGGCGCAGCCCTGGTGCTGGCCTGTTGGGGCTCGCCGGGCGGCAGCGGGCTGGCACTCCCGGACGCCCCGCCCAAGGCTGCGATGGACGAGGCCGTTGAAGTGCTGCGCGAACTCGGCGCGGTGGGACCCGCGGGCCTGGCCACGGAGCTCGGCAAGACGCTGGCCCGGATTCCGGCGGATCCGCGGCTCGCCCGCGCCCTGCTGGACGGCGCCGCCGCCGTGGGGCACCGCACCGCGGCAGAGGCCGTCGCCGTCGTCGCCGGCGGACAACGCGCCCCCGGCGCCGACCTGCCCGGACTACTGAGCGCCCTGCGCTCCGGCAACGACCCGGGGTCCCGTCGCTGGGCGGACGACGTCCGGCGGATGGAGGCCATTGCCCGCCAGCCGCAGTCCGGCAGCGTGGCGTCGCTGCCGACGGCGCCCGCAGCCGGCACGGACGGCACCGGATTCGTCGTCGCCCTCGCGTTCCCGGACCGGGTGGCGCGCCGGGTCCCGGGACCGGACGAGCGCTACTTGCTGTCCTCCGGAACCCGGGCCGGGCTCCCGGGCGGCAGCCGCCTGGCCGGCCACGAGTGGCTCGCCGTTGCCGAGGTTTCGCGCGCCGACGGGAAAGACGCGGCCGGAACCGGCGCGGTCATCCGGTCCGCCGCGCCGCTGACGGCGGAGGCCGCGGAGGCCGCCGCGCGGCATTTGCTCAGCGACACCGTGGAGGCAGGATTCGCCCAGGGCCGGGTCACCGCCCGCCGGGAACGCCGCCTGGGCGCGATCATGCTCTCCTCGACGCCGGTGCGTCCGTCCGCGGCGGAAGGCCGCGCCGCGGTGGCCCGCGCCCTGGCGCAGGCAGGGCTGCAGACGATCGGCTGGTCGGCGGCGGCGGACGCCTTGCGCCGGCGCCTGGCCCTGCTGCACCGCGAACTGGGCGAACCCTGGCCGGACATGTCAGAGCCCGCCCTGCTGGCCCGGCTGGACGAGTGGCTGGCGCCGGAGCTCGAGGCCCTGGCCGCCGGTGCCGCAACGAGCGGCATCGGCCTCGCCGAACCGTTGCGGCGGCTGCTGCCCTGGCCCGAAGCGGGACGGCTGGGGGAGTTGGCTCCGGAGGCGCTGGAGGTACCCAGCGGCTCGCGGGTGCGGATCGATTACCCCGAGGCGGATGACGACGGCGGCCGGCCGGTGGTCGCGGTCAAGCTGCAGGAGTGCTTCGGCTGGGATCAGACGCCGCGGCTGGTGGATGGCCGCGTGCCGGTGTTGTTCCACCTGCTCTCGCCTGCCAGACGGCCGCTCGCGGTGACCGACGATCTGGCATCCTTCTGGTCCGGGCCCTACGCGCAGGTCCGGGCGGAGATGCGCGGCCGCTACCCGAAGCATCCCTGGCCTGAGGATCCCTGGACGGCACCCGCGACGGCCAGGGTCAAGAGCAGGATGTGACGGCCGGGGCCGACCCCCGCAGCTCCGTCAAGCCCCGGGAAGACCGGGTTCATACGTCCCGGCGTTCCACTCCTGTCCTTGCGGGTCCAGCACCCGTGCCAGCACTGCACCGCCGAGGCGGACTTCCGCATGGACGACCCGGCCCCCGGCCCCGTCCTCGCGGCGGACGACCTCAAACCCGAGCCGCTCCATCCAGTCCAGCGCGGCAGGGGCATCCTGGTAGCTGAGGTAGGCGAAAAGCTTCGTCATCATGAGCGGATGCTAGTCCCGGGGCCCGCCGGTGGGCACCCTTGCTACCCGGCCTCGGCGCCCTCCCAGGCAACGTGGACCCAGCGCTGGCCCTCGCCGTCCCAGGATTCCGAATGGCCCAGCAGGGCCAGGTCCTGGAAGCTGACCTCGATCCCGTCGCGCTGAAGTTCGTCGCGGAGTTCGTGGGTGGCCTCCCGGACCGCTGTTGCCACTGCCTCGGGATTGCTGGATTCGACGCGCCGGGACGCTTCATATGGTTTGCTCATGGGCACCATCATTCAGCCTCGGAGCCGTTATGGGAACCATTGCCCGCAACCGGAACAACTGGGGATCAGCTGCCGATCAGCCGTTCGCCGTTGAACCAGCACACCGCCCGCAGCCAGTCGTCGTCGAGCCGTGGCTCCTTGTCGCGGAGCCGTTCGAGTGCCTCAAGCTGGTGCGCGTAGGGGTACGGGATGTTCGGGAAGTCGCTGCCGAGCACGATCCGGTCCGCAAATTCCGAGAGCCTCGGCAGCAGCCTGGCCGGGAACGGGGCCACCTCTTCAAAAAAGTCGGTAAACGCCATCGTGGTGTCGAGGTGGACGCGCGGGAACTTTTCGGCCAGGGCAAGGAATTCCCCGTATTCCGGCGTGCCCAGATGCGCGACGACGGCGGTGAGCCCGGGATGCCGGCGCAGCACGCCCTCAAGCTTGTCCGGGCCGGTGAACCCGGCCCTCGGCACCGGGCCGCTGCCCACATGCACCACCACGGGAACGGCCGCGTCCGCGAGGAGTCCCCAGACCGGGTCCAGGACCGGCTCGCGCAGGTCGAAACCGCCCACCTGGGCGTGGATCTTGAAGACGCGCGCGCCGCGGTGGAGGGCAGACTCGACCTGCCCCAGCACGCCGTCCTCCGGGTAGAACGTGGCGCTGGGCACGCAGTCCGGCTCAGCCGAGGCGAGGTCCAGGGCAAAGTCCGTGAGGTCCGCCGCCATCCCGGGCCGGTGCGCGTAGGTAAGGGCGGTGAAGCGTCGGACCCCCAATTGCCGGAGCCGGGCCAACCTGCTGTCCTGGTCCGTGCGGTAGGTGATCGGCCAGGGCCTGCCCACCAGCGGTCCGGCCTCATCGAAATGCGCCCAGACCCGCCGCAGCATCCGCTCGGGGAGGAAATGCGTGTGGATGTCGATCAGCCCCGGCAACCCCAGCCGCTGCCACCACGCGGGGACGTCGCCGTCGCCCAGTGATCCCGGCCGGCCGGTGCGGGTGCCCGGCACCTCCGTCCCTTTCACCGGGCGCCCTCGGAGGCCGGGTCGGCGCTGTGCAGCCGGATGAAATCCGCCACCGCGGCCGCAAGGCCCGCCCCGATCTCTTCCGGCGACCGCTTCGCCCCGGCCACGGCGAAGGTATGGTCCCCGCCCTCACGCCACTGCAGCGTCGCGGCCGGGCCGAGGCGCTCCACCACGGACTCCAGCAGCCCGCGGGTGGCGAAGGTGTCCCTGGTGCCCTGGAGGAACAGCATCGGCACGGTGAGCCCGTAGAGGTGTCCGTCACGCAGTTTCTCCGGTTTGCCCGGCGGATGCAGCGGATAGCCGAGGTACACCAGACCGGCCGCGGGCATGCCCTCCGCGACCGCCATCGACGCCATCCGGCCGCCGAAGGACTTCCCGGCGGCCCAGAGCGGTTCGCCCTCGGAACGGGCAGCGGCCGCGGCCATCGCCGCCCGCCAGGCCGCGATGGCCACCGGCGGCCGGTCCGGGAACTTCCGGCCCGCCTCGCGGTACGGGAAGTTGAACCGCAGCGTTGCGACGCCGTCGTCGTTCAAGGTCGCGGTGAAACCCCGAAGGAACGGGTGCTCCATCCCGGCCCCTGCGCCGTGGGCGACGACAAGAGTCGCGGCGGGTCTCGGCGGCCTGGCGTAGATCCCGGATACTGCCGTGCCGTCGACGTCGATGGTCAGCGGGAGTTCAGCGGCGGCCATGCAGGAGTCCCCGCAGTGACACAGCCCGCAGCATCAAACCAACAGCGCAGACCACCGGTGCCAGGCCGAGCAGCACCGCGACCGGGTTGGGCCGGAACACGACGCGGCCGCCCCGGCTGCGGGCATAAACGCCAAGCGGCAGGACGAAGCCGCCGCCCCCGCCGCCGGACCCCGCGGGAGCGTCCTCGGAGGCCGGGGCGCTCCCGCCGCCGAACCCGAACGACACCAGCGCCACGGGGATCAGTTCCTCGCCGTCGAGCTGCACGGGAGCGCCGTACGCCCGGGACACCCCCACGTTCTTGAACGCGTCCACGAGGGACGAAAATGCCTCAGCCATGTCTGCCACCCTAATCACCGGCCGCGGCGAGCACCAGAGCGGCCCGCCGACCGTTGCCGAAGCGCGCGATTCCGGGACGTCCGGCCCCTGTTCGGGCGTCCCGGTTGCCAATAGATTGGGGCTGGGGCAAGCCACCGGCTGAGAGGAAAGAACCATGTCGACTACTGCTGGAGCCGCGTCGCGGCTGGCCGCTGCGCTGGCCATCGTGCTCGGTACCACGGACATTCCGCTCCGGCTGCGCGCCTGGGACGGTTCGGAAGCCGGACCGGAGGGCGCCCCGCTGCTGGTGTTCCACTCACGCCGGGCGCTGCGGCGGATCCTCTTCTCGCCCGGCCAGCTGGGCCTGAGCCGGGCCTACGTCGCCGGCGAGATTGAGGCGCCCGGCGACATCTTTGCCAGTTTCGCCGCCCTCAGCTCGGCGGGGAAATTCGCCGAGCCCGGGCCGTTCCGGCGCCCCACCGTCCGGGAACTGGGGACCCTGGCCGCGGCCGCGGTGCGGCTCGGCGCGCTGGGACCGAACCCGGCCCCGCCCCCCGAGGAGGCCCGCGTGGCGCGCAAGGGCCGGCGGCATTCCCGCAGGCGCGACGCCGCCGCCATCTCGCACCACTACGACGTCGGGAACAGCTTCTACGCCCTCGTGCTTGGCCCGTCCCTGGTTTACTCCTGCGCGGTCTGGGACACTCCCGGGACGGGCCTGGACGCGGCGCAGGAAGCAAAACTTGATCTGGTCTGCCGCAAGCTCGGACTCCGGCCAGGCATGCGGGTGCTGGACGTTGGCTGCGGCTGGGGCAGCTTCGCCATCCACGCCGCTGAACGCTACGGGGCCGACGTCGTCGGCGTCACCCTGTCCGCCGAGCAGGCGGAACTGGCACGGAAACGGGTGGCGGAAGCAGGGCTGACGGACCGGGTCGAGATCCGGATCCAGGACTACCGCGACGTGTCGGACGGACCGTTCGATGCGATCAGCTCCATCGGCATGTCCGAGCATGTGGGCCGCGAACAGATCGGCCACTACGCCTCCCGGCTGCACGGGTTGCTCCGCCCCGGCGGCCGGCTGCTGAACCACGCCATCTCCTGGAACGCCGGACCGACCGACCCCGATCCGAACTCCTTCATCCCGCGTTACGTCTTCCCGGACGGCGAGATGCTCAGCCTCACCGAGATGATCGGCGCCCTGGAGGCCAGCGGCCTGGAAGTGCTCGACGTCGAGGCGTTGCGCCCGCACTACGCGCTGACCCTGCGGGCATGGGTGCAGAACCTGGAACGCCACTGGGACGAGGCCGTTCGGGCCAGCAGTCCGGGCCGGGCCCGGGTCTGGCGGCTCTATATGGCCGCCAGTGCGCTGGGATTCGAGGCCGGAACCACGGGAGTGAACCAGGTCCTGGTGCAGCGCGCCGGTGGCGCCGAACCCCCGCTGCGCCGGACCGCCTGGCTCTGATGACACCCGGACCGGCCGCCGCCGTCGCGGAGGGGCTCTCCGCAGCGGAGGCAGCCCGGCGGCTGGCGGCCGAGGGGCCGAACGAGCTTCCGACAGCGAAGCCGCGCAATCTCCTGCAGCAGAGCTGGGCCGTGATCCGCCAGCCCATGTTGCTCCTGCTGCTGGTCGCCGGGACCGTGAACTTCCTGCTGGCCGAACTGCTCGACGGCGTGCTGCTGATGTCCTTCGTCGTGGTGGTGATCGGTATTTCCATCTATCAGGAGCGCAAGACCGAGAACGCCCTCGCAGCCCTCCGGGATTTGTCCTCCCCGCGCGCACTCGTGGTCCGCGACGGGGAGCAGATACGCATCCCCGGGCGCGAGGTGGTGCGCGGGGACCTCGCCGTGCTCGCCGAAGGGGACCGGGTGCCGGCCGACGCGGTGCTGCTGGAGGCCCGCAACTTCGCGGCGGACGAATCCGCCCTGACCGGGGAGTCGGTCCCGGTCCGCAAGGTACCGGACGCGGCCCTTGCCGCGGCGGAGGCGCTGGGCCGGCCAGGCGGGGACGCGACGCCCTGGATCTTCTCCGGCACCCTGGTGGTGAAGGGCCACGGCCTGGCGCTGGTCAAGGCGACGGGAGCGGGCACCGAACTGGGCCGCATCGGCTCGGCCCTGCGCTCCATCGAACAGGAACCCACCCCGCTGCAACGGGAAATCGACCGGCTGGTCCGGTACGTGGCCGTGTTCGGCCTGGCGGCCGCCGCCGTCGTCGTGGTCGTGTACGGGCTGACCCGGGGGAACTGGCTGGAAGGACTGCTGGCCGGCATCGCGACCGCGATGGCGATGCTGCCCGAGGAGTTCCCGGTGGTGCTGACCGTGTTCCTGGCCCTCGGCGCGTGGCGGATGTCGCAAAAGCATGTGCTGACCCGGCGCTCGCCGGTGATCGAGGCCCTGGGTGCGGCGACCGTCATCTGCGTAGACAAGACCGGTACCCTGACCCTGAACAGCATGACCGTGCGCCAGCTGGTGGTCGGGGGACAGAGCTTCACCGTCGACGACCGGCCGCTGCCGGAGGCCTTCCACGCGATCGCTGAGTTCGGTGTGCTCGCCTCCCCGGTGGATCCTTTCGATCCGATGGACAAGGCCTTCAAAGCGGTGGGCGCGAAGTACCTCGCCGACAGCGAACACCTGCACGCCGACTGGGAACTGGTGCGGGAGTACCCGCTCTCCGAAGGCCTGCTGGCCCTCTCGCACGTCTGGCGCGCGCCCGACGGAAACCGCTACGTCGTGGCCGCCAAGGGTGCCCCGGAAGCGATTGCCAGGCTGTGCCGCCTGAACCCGGCCCAGCTTGCGGTCCTCACCTCCGAAGTCGAGACGGCCACCGCCGGCGGCCAACGGGTCCTCGCCGTGGCGCGCGCCGTGTTCGACCGGGCCGGGAGCCTGCCGGAATTCCAGCGTGATTTCGACTTTGAGTACCTCGGCCTCGTGGGCCTGAACGACCCGTTGCGGCCTGGCGCGGCCGACGCCGTCGCGGCCTGCGCGCGGGCGGGGGTCCGGACCGTGATGATCACCGGGGACTATCCCGGAACGGCTTTGGCGATCGCCCGCGAGATCGGCCTGGACCACGGCGCGGGCGTCATCACAGGCCCCGAGCTCGAGGCCATGGCGGATGATGAACTGGCCCGGCGCATCCGGACCGTCAGCGTGTTCGCACGGATGGTGCCGGAGCAGAAACTCCGGCTGATCCGTGCCCTCAAGGTCAACGGCGAGGTGGTCGGCATGACCGGCGACGGCGTCAACGACGCCCCGGCCCTGCGCGCGGCGGACATTGGCATCGCCATGGGCGCGCGCGGCACCGATGTGGCCCGCGAATCCGCGGACCTGGTCATCACCGACGACGATTTCAGTTCCATCGCGGGCGGCATCCGCCAGGGCCGCGGGATCTTCGACAACCTGCGCAAGGCGCTGGCGTACACCATCGCCGTCCACGTCCCGATCGTCGGCATGTCCCTGCTGCCGGTTTTCGTCAGCGAGTGGCCGCTGGTGCTGCTGCCGGTCCAGATCGCGTTCCTGGAACTCATCATCGACCCGGCGTGCTCCGTGGTCTTCGAAGCCGAGGAGATCGACCCGGCGATCATGGACCAGCCGCCGCGCAAGGCCGGCCAGGGCATCTTCGGCCGCCGGGTCCTGGTCATCGCCGCCTGCCAGGGGCTCGCCGTGCTGGCGGCCGTCGTCGGCGTCTACCTCTGGAGCATCGGCAGCGGGAAGGCGGACGACGTCGTCCGTTCGGTCTCCTTCGCCACCCTGGTCATCGGCAACCTGTCGCTGATCCTGGTGAACCGGTCCTGGCGGTTGCCGGTCTGGCGGACGTTCCGCGAGCGCCGGAACCGGACGTTGAAGTGGGTGGTCGGCGGTGCGGCGCTGTTCCTGGTGGTGCTGCTGAGCGTCCCGGGGCTGCGCGGCGCCTTCGACCTGGGGCCGCTGGGGCCGGGGGACTGGCTGCTGGCGCTCGTGGCCGGGGCCGCCGGGGTGGTCTGGTTCGAAATCTACAAGACCGTCCGCCGGCCCTGACGCTGCCTCCTTTCCTTGGACAGCGCCCCGGGGTAGCTTGATCCTCATGGCGCGGGAAGAAACGACGGTCTCCGTTGCGGGACCAGACGGCAGCAGGGAAGTCAGGATCTCCAGTCCCAGCAGGCTGCTGTGGCCCGAAGCGGGCCTGAGCAAGCTGGACCTGGCCCACTACATGGTCGCCGTCGGGGACGCATTCCTGGCCGCTAATGGCGGCCGCCCCATCACGTTGCAGCGGTTCTCCGGCGACGTCGACGGCGAGCAGTTCTTCTCGAAGAACCCGCCCAAAGGGGCCCCGGACTTCGTGCGGGCCGTGGACGTGGTCTATCCGAGCCGCCGGTCGCATCCCCAGCTGGTGATCGATGAGATAGCCGCCGCGGTGTGGGCGGTGCAGATGAACACTGTGGTCTTCCACCCGTGGGCGTCGCGGGCTGCGAACCCGAACAACCCGGACCAGCTGCGGATCGACCTTGACCCGCAGCCGGGCACCAGCTTCCGGGACGCCGTGCCGGCGGCCCAGGAACTGCGCAAGGTGCTGGCCGAAGCGGGGCTGACGGCCTTCATCAAGACCTCCGGCAACCGCGGGCTCCACGTCTTCGCACCGATCGAGCCCGCGCATGAGTTCCTCGAGGTGCGGCACGCTGTCATCGCCGCCGCGCGCGAACTCGAGCGCCGGATGCCGGAGCAGGTCACCACAGCGTGGTGGAAGGAGGAACGCGGCACGCGGGTGTTCATCGACTTCAACCAGGCCAACCGTGACCGCACCATGGCCGGGGCCTACAGCCCGCGGGCGCTGCCCGCCGCCACCGTATCCTGCCCGCTGGAATGGGACGAGCTGGACGGCGCGGACCCCAAGGACTTCACCGTCGCCACCGTTCCCGCCCGGCTCAAGGCCACCGGGGATCCGTGGGCGGACATGCATGCCAGCCCAGGCTCCATCGAGGCCCTGCTCGGGTGGTGGGAACGGGACGTGGCCGCGGGTCTCGGCGAGCTTCCCTTCCCGCCCGACTTCCCGAAAATGCCCGGCGAGCCGCCGCGGGTGCAGCCCAGCCGGGCCCGGAGCAAGGACTAGAAACGGACCCTCTTACTGGACCAGTTCGGGGTGGTGCAGCCTGGCCACCTCGGGGTGGGCGCGGAGCCAGCCCTTGAGCACGTTCGCCCCGTAGGAGGCGAGCATCGGGTTGTCCGGATCGTCCGAAAGCCCGCGGGACTGCGCCGCCAGGGCCGGCGGCAGCGGGACCGGATCGATGACGGCGTCCAGCCGCGGCGACCAGAAGAACGGAACCGTATAGCGGTCGACGCCGGGCGGCGGCGCCTGCACCCGGTGGATCGTCGCCGAGAGGTACCCCTGGGTCGCAACCTCCAGCATTTCGCCCAGGTTCACCACCAGGGCCCCTTCGAGCGGCGCCACCGGAATCCAGTCGTCGCTGCCGTGCGGCCGCACCTCCAGGCCGCCCACACGGTCCTGCAGCAGGAGGGTGACGAAGCCGTAGTCGGCGTGCGCACCGACGCCCTGGGTTCCGGCCGCCGGGACCACGCCGCCGACGTAGTGCGTGAGCTTGGCCATCCACGCGGGTGTCCCCTCGAAGGCGGCGGCGAAGTGGTCTTCCGGAAGGTCCAGCGAGACCGCGATCGCGCGCAGCAGTTCCGCGCCCACCACGCACATTCGGTCGGCCCAGGCCATGGCGACGGTGCGTAGCTCCGGGAGGGCCTTATCCGGCCAGAGGTTGGGCCCCTGGATCAGCCAGTACGGCTGCTCGGCCGGGTAGTCGCGCAGGGCGGGGCGCTCGGGACCGAAGTCCAGCTGTTCCCGTGCGTCCGGCCGTCCCTGCGTCACTTCGTGGCCGAGCCGCGTGTAGCCGCGGAAATGCGGCGACTTGCGGTTGTCCAGCGCCAGCCGGTCCGCTTCCGGAAGATTGAAAAACCGGCGCGTGACGTCGAAGAGCTCATCGACTTGCGCGCCGGTGGCGCCATAGCCGATCAACTGGAAGAAGCCCACCCGGTGGCTGGCGTCGCGGAGCTCGGCAACAAAGGCGGGGTTGAATGAACCGTCGTCGTTTCTCGCCGCACCCAGGTCCAACACCGGGATTGATTCGGTTCGAGTGTCCATCACTGCAAGGTAGCACCGGTACTTCAGCTATTGAAGGTGCCCGGAGTGGCGGCAGCAACGGGGCCGGAGCGGTGCAGCCGCTCCAGCGCGGCAGTGTCACGGCCAAACGAGATGAGCAGGAGCGCAAGCGCCACGAGGAGCGCCGTCGTGCCCGCCGCGGACGGGACACCCGGCGTCAGGGCCAGCAGCAGGGCAAAGGGCTGAAGTGCACCGATGGCCTTGCGGAGGGGCGACGGCGGAAGAGTCTTCTGCAGGCCCGGACGGAACCTGCCCGCGACGGCAAACGCGTAGTACATGAGTCCGATCAGGAGGACCCACGCCCCGGTGGACACCGCAGCGGCGCAGGACAGCACCAGGGTGAGCGCCGCATCGGTCTCGGTGTCCAGGCGCGCTCCCGCCGCGGACGCGGTCCCGGTCCGCCTCGCCACAGGACCGTCCAGGGCGTCGAGCGCGAAGGCTGCGGCGCCCAGGAAGACGAGGACCGCGGCGGGCGGTTGCCGGCCAAGGATGCCGGCGACCGTGAGGGCAGCGCAACACGCCACCAGCACGGCGCGGACCAGGGTGACGCGGTCGGCCGGCGTGCACACGCGGGGCTCCCGCAGCAGGATGGACCCGGCCGTACGGACGAGCACGGCGGCGCCGGCCCCGACGGCCAGGACACCGGCTGTGACGCCGGGGGAGCCAAGGGATGCGAGCCAGCTGCCGGCCCCGAGGTAGGCAGCCACGGCGGCGGTCACGTCGGCCGCCGCACGGCGCGGGAATCTGTGGGGCATGGTCACCTCGCCCCCAATGCTAACAACGCACTTCTCAGCTCGGGGGTCGGTCAGGGCGGCGGCGGACTGGCGGGCCGGCCGGCGAGGGCTGGCCGGCGTGCCGGGTCCAAGCCAGGCCGATGCCCGCCAGCGCAACTCCGGCACCCTCCGCAATGGCGCTGACCGTCTTCTCCGGGTACCAGACGGGCTCGTACATGGCCGGAAACGGGCCGAATGCGGGCAGGTCCACGTAGCGGTAGAACACGACGGCAGCGAAGGCGCTCAACGCCACGAGCAAGGCGAACGCATAGGCGGTCCTGCTGCCGCCCAGGAGGACGGCCAGGGCGGCGAGCGCCGCCGCCGCGGATTCGAGCAGGAAGAGGGTGCCCTGGCCGATACCCTGCGGGGATCCGGCCTGGTAGCCGGGTGCGAGATGGAGGTGGACCCCGGCGTCGATCAGCAGGGCCACGGCCGTCAGCGACCGCAGGGCCAGGTCCCGCCCCCGCGTCCCACTGCGGATCGGGACGTTCACTTGACCGTCAGCGTTCCGTGCATGCCGGGGTGGAAGGTGCAGTGATAGGCGTACGTTCCCGGCTTTGACGGCGCGGTGAAGGTGGCGGTGCCGCCGCTGCCCTTGACGTCGACGTCGAACGCCGGGCCGTCGTCCGCGGTGACCGTGTGCTCGGCGCTGTCCATGTTCGTCACGGTGACCTGCGCCCCGGCGGCGACGACCAGCGGCGTGCCGTACGCAAAGTCGCGCACGGTGATCGCCGCCGTCGACGCCGCCGCGGACGAACTGCCGGGCGGGCCGCCGGAGGCTCCGGAGCCCATCTGCATGCCCTCTGTCGCGGATGCGCTCGCCGGAGCCGTGCTCCCGCCTCCCGGGGCGCATCCCGCGGCACCCAGCAGGACCGCCGCGAGCAGCAGCGTGACGCGAACATTCCCGGTGTTCATAGCGCACCCTCTTAGACCTTGACGCGGCTGTGGACGTGAAGTTGCCTGCTTCAATTCTGCTCCCGTTACGGGCACATGGCGCCGGTGCGCCGGCGGGGTCTTCAGCCGAAATTCCCGGGCGCTCCGAGGGGGGCGTGGAGCGAACGACGGCCCGGCGCGACAGACCCGGTGAGGGTGCAGGGCTACTTGAAGGAGCCCTGCTTGCCCCCGGAAGCTACTTGGCCAGGCTGCCGGCTACCTGTATTTCCTCGGGGGTGCGTACTCAACGCACGGATGCCCCTACCCGACTTTTGGCCTCCCGAAAATCGGGTAGTTTCCTACGCTTGCTGCCTCCGGGCCACCGTGTCACGGTGGCTCCGGGAGGCGGCATGTCTTTGACCAACGCGATTGCAACGGGGCCCGGGAAATCGGAGAACATCATGCACAACTTGCCGGCAACAGCACCAGCCATATCGGTTCAGCTTTTTGGATCACTGGAAGTCCGCCGTGAGGGTGTGGCACTCACGGCCGCGGATCTGGGCGGCTGCAAGCCGCGGCACATTCTGGAAATTCTCCTGCTGAACCTGGGCACGCCGGTCTCCAAGACCCGGCTGATCGAAATCCTCTGGGGGCCAAGTGCCAGCGACGGGGCCGTGGCCACGCTGGAGAGCTATGTCAGCGGCATCCGCCGGGCAATCCAGCCGGGACAGACCAAAACGGGACCACTCCGGACCGCGAACAGCGGATACGTGCTCGATCCCGGCCTCGTGGACCTGGACCTCTCGCGCTTCCGCTGCCTGCTCAGCGCAGCTGACCTTGCCGCGCCGGCCAGGGCCTATCGGTTCCTGGTCGAAGCGCTGGAACTCTCCGCCAAGCCTCTCCTCGGTTTTGAACTCGTCGCCGACTGGGCCGACGAAGCCCGTACTCGTCACGCCGCCGAACGCGTGGCGGCCATGATCTCCGCCGCCGAGGCGGCAACGCTCCTGGGTCGTCACGACGACGGGATCCGCTGGGCGCAGTCGGCCGTCCGGCTGGAGCCGCTGAATGAACGGGCCTGGCTGGCCCTGGTGGCGGCGTATGAAATCGCGGGCCTCCCGGTCGAGGGCCTGTCCGCCTATGACCGTTGCCGCCGCCTCTTCAGCCGCGACCTGGCCTGCTCTCCGGGACCGGCCCTGCAGGCGGCGCACCTCCGGCTGCTGCGGCGGCGCGCGGAGTCGGATACGGGGCTCTCCGAGGTGCTGGCGGCCCTCCTGTTGCTGTGGGATCGGCTGCACGTGGCGGGACCGCAGAGTCCGGCGGTCGATGACCGGCTAGGTGAGAACGCCGGACGGATCCTGGATTCCTTCCTGCAGCGGGTCCGGACCACGGCCTGATCGATCAGGGCGGCGCTGCGCGCCGGAGTCCGGGCGGCATGGCGCACTGCGGTGCCCCGGTGCCACGGTGCCCCGGTCCTACCTTCGTGCCGGCGCCGTCAGGCGGCCTTGACCACGGGGAGTTCGTCCCAGTGGGTTGTGTAGCGCGGGGAGAGCATGTCGCGCTTCATCGTCCAGTCGGGGCCGCCGCGGATTCCGGCGTGGCCCAGTCCGATGGAGCCCCGGCCGTACTTCCGGCTGACCTCCTCCAGCAGCGTGCCGATGCCGCGCTCCTCATGCGGGTTCTCGAACACGGCCAGCGGGGCCTGGTTGGCTGTCGGGCGCAGGTCGGTCACCATGATGCCGGCCCGCGCATACTTGACGCCGTCGTCGATCCGGGGGAGCAGGGCGTAGGCAGCCCTGGCCAGCAGCACCGGGTCCGCGGTGGGCATCGGCAGCGAAACGCACACCGAGGGGTGCGAACTGTCCCGGGGGTTGTAGTGGGATGTGGCGGCAAAAGCAGTCAGGACTTTGGCCTGCAGGCCGTGCCGGGCGAGCCGGGCGCTGGCCTGTTGCGCGTAGATCCCGAGGACCTGGCGCATTCCGGCCGGTGTGCTGATCGGCGTCGCGAACGACCTGCTGAAGATCAGCTGGTCGCGGCCGATGCGTTCCTCTTCGAGCGGGATGCAGGGCGTCCCCCGCAGTTCCAGGACCGTGCGCATGAGCACCACCGAGAAACGGTCCCTGATCCGGACCGGGTCCGCCCTGGCAAGGTCAAGCACGGTATGGATCCCCAGCGCGTTCAGCCGTTTGGTCAGGCGCGTGGAAACGCCCCAGAGCTCGATCACGGACAGGCCGGCCATGAGACGTTCCTGCCGGTCGGCGGGAACGGAATCCCAGTGGCAGACGCCGTCGAACGCCGGGTTGTGTTTGGCCCACTTGTTGGCCAGTTTCGCCAGGGTCTTGGTCCCGGCAATGCCGACGCACACCGGAACACCGACGTTCCGCCGGACCGCCGTCTTCATGGCCTGCCCCAGCAGCAGCAGTTCCTCCGGGTTTCCGCGCACGCCCAGGAAGGCCTCGTCAATGCTGTAGACCTCCAGCCAGGCCGAATACCGGCCCAGGAGTTCCATCACCCGCGCGCTGATGTCGCCATAGAGCTCGTAATTGCTGGACTTGGCCACGAGCCCCCACTCCTTGGCCCGCGGGGCGAGTTTGAACCACGGTTCCCCGAGCGGGATGCCGAGGGCCTTTGCCTCGGGCGAACGGGTGACGGCGCAACCATCGTTGTTGGACAGCACGACCATCGGTCTGCCTTCCAGTGAGGGATCAAACGCGCGTTCGGCGCTGGCATAGAAGCAGTTCACATCCACGAGGGCAATACTGCCGCCGGGCCGGGCCTCAGGCATGGGGCTCAGACATTGGTCTCAGACATGGTGCAGGCACCGGGTGGCGACGCCCCAGATGACCAGGTCGGAGAGGGCGGGGACCCGGATGTCGGGGTAGCGCGGGTTGTCCGCCTGCAGGACCACGCCTGACGGGGTGACGCGGAGGCGCTTGACGGTGAGTTCGCCGTCGAGGACGGCGACGACGACGCACCCGTCGCGCGGCTCGAGCGCCCGGTTGACGATCAACTCGTCCCCGTCGCTGATGCCGGCGCCCTCCATCGAGTCCCCTGACACCCGCACGACGTAGGTGCTGGTGATGTCCTTGATCAGGTGCTCGTTGAGGTCGATCCTGCCGTCAAAGTAGTCCTGCGCCGGCGACGGATAGCCGGCGGCGACCGCCACCGGCGAGACCAAGACCGACAGCAGGGAAGTGCCCGCATCTATCACGCGGGGCCCGATGATTACGCCCACAACACACCCTTTTTCGAATATACGTTCGAATTAAAGTGTAGCCCCGGGGGCTGACATTTGACCGATCCTGCTGAAGGTTCCGGCCGGACGTGCGGGCACGGGCCCGGGAGGAGGGGTCTGGGGGATCAGGCGGCCTCGTACGGGGTGCCGAACAGCGTGACTCCCCATTCCGGGTTGTGCAGCACAATGCCGCTTTCCCGGCGCGCAAACTGAAGCGGAGCCTGAAGGTATCGCTTCATCCGTGCTTGTTCCTGGTCCCACGGGAAGTTGCACGTGCCCACAAAGCTTTCCAGTGTCCGCGGGTCCGGTGTGATTGTTTCGCCGGCAATGCCGACCCTGACCACGTACGAAGCGCAGCGGATCCGCACTGTCATCAGTGCGTGGCCACCCACGCTGCTGAACCTTACGGCGTAGTCGCCGGAACTCAGTCCCGGACCCCGGGGCACAGAGGCCGGCATCATCGAGCCTGAAGTGAAGTACTGGCACTCAAGGGGCCCGTTGGCCGCGGCGACCCCGGCATGCTGCGGCAGGCATTCATCTGCACCGTGCCGGGCGGGGGCTGGCGGAACGGGCGGCGCCGGCGCCAGGGTCATGCCCGGCGACAGTCCGGCTCCCGTCCCGGCCGCGGCCGAGGCTGCCGGCAGCTTGGTCAGTGCTGGCTCGCCGGCCGGCTCCGCCGGCGGAGCCGAACCGCAGCCCGCCGTCACCGCCCCAATGACGAGGCACGCCACGGACAGCAGCGTCGGCGTCATGCGTTGTCGACAGCGTGCGTTTCCCCCGGGCGCGGCCATGATCCGAACACTAGGGGGCCGGGGGCGTCGCGGCAAGTACCCGCCGGGCCAAGCCGGCGGTCGCTGTTCCCGGCGTTATTCGAACCTCGACGGATCGCCCATGCCGTGGCGGACGACCTCGGCGACGCCGCTGGAGAAATCAATGACGGTTGTCGGCTCGGCTCCGCAGTCCCCGGAGTCAATGACGGCGTCCACCACATGGTCCAGCCTCTCCTTGATTTCCCAGCCCTGGGTCAGCGGCTCTTCCTCGTCCGGGAGCAGCAGCGTGCTGGAGAGTAATGGCTCGCCGAGTTCGGCCAGCAGCGCCTGGACCACCTTGTTGTCCGGGATGCGCACACCGACCGTCTTTTTCTTGGGGTGCAGCAGCCGCTTCGGCACTTCCTTGGTAGCGGGCAGGATGAAGGTGTAGCTGCCCGGCGTCACGGCCTTGATGCTGCGGAACACGTCGTTGTCGATCTGGACAAACTGGCCGAGCTGGGCAAAGTCCTTGCAGACCAGAGTGAAGTGGTGCTTGTCGTCCAGGTGCCGGATGGCGCGGATCCTGTCCAGCGCGTCCCGGTTTCCCAGCTGTGCGCCGAGGGCGTAGCAGGAGTCGGTCGGGTAGGCGATCAGGCCGCCGGACTTGACCATCTCCACCACCTGCGTGATGGATCGCGGCTGCGGGTTGTCGGGGTGCACATCGAAATATCTCGCCATGGCACGAGCTTACGCCCGCGGCTGGCCCGCGCGGCGCGGCAGCTCCGGCCGTCGACGGCCCCGGCTTGTGCACAGACAATTCTGTCTGGTAGCTTCGTTCGGCATAGACAGTCCTGTCTAGGTCCGCAGGCGGAAGCGTGGACCGGCGAACCAGCAGCGAGAGCGAGCCCCGAATGCGATCCATGGCAGGCAAGACGGTCCTGATCACCGGTGGCACCGGCGGAATCGGGAAGGCCACAGCGCTGGGTCTGGCGGCCCGGGGCGCCCGGGTGGCCATCACGGGACGCGACGCTGACCGGGCGGCGCGGGCAGCGGAGGAGATCCGCACGGTAGCGTCGGCCCCCGTCGAGGTGTTCATCGCAGATTTGTCGTCCCAGCAGGAGGTCCGCCGCCTGGCCGACGAGGTGCTGCAGGCCCTGGACCGCCTCGATGTCCTGGTCAACAATGTGGGCGGATTCTGGAACAGCCGCCGCACCACCGTTGACGGACTCGAACACACCTTCGCGCTCAACCACCTCGCGCCTTTCCTGCTCACCAACCTGCTCCTGGAGCGGTTGCAGGAGAGCGGGCCGGCACGGGTCGTGACAGTCTCCTCAGGGGCCCAGGCCATGGGCCGCATGGACTTCGCGGATCTGCAGGGCGAACACTCCTACTCGGGCCAGCGCGCGTACAACCAATCGAAACTGGCGAATGTCCTGTTCACCTACGGCCTTGCCGCCCGGCTCGCCGGCACCAGCGTGACGGCAAACGCGCTGCACCCCGGGGTGGTGGCGACAGCGTTCGGCGCGGAAGATCCGGGCCGGGTGCAGGCGTTCCTGACGCCGCTGATCCAGCGCTGGATGAAGACTCCGGAGCAAGGCGCCCGGACCTCCATACACCTCGCCTCGGCGCCCGAGCTTGACAATGTCACGGGCCAGTACTTTGCCAACAGCACAGCCAGGAAATCATCAAAACGCAGTTACAACCAGGCCGATGCCGACCTCCTCTGGCGGCTCAGCAGCGCGCTGGTAGGCCTCGAACCCGATTCTGAAAGAAGCACAAACCTTCCATGACCGCACACCGCACGCTCGTCGTCGTCGCCCACCCTGACCTGGCGGCGTCCCGGATCACCGCGCAGCTCGCCGCCGCCATCAGGGACCTCGACGGCGTGACCGTCCGGGAACTCGCCTCCGCGTACCCGGACCGGCGCGTCGACGCCGCCCGGGAGCAGGAACTCCTGCGCGGGCATGACACCATCGTCCTGCAGTTCCCGTGGCACTGGTACTCCGTTCCAGGTGTGCTGAAGGAGTGGATGGACCAGGTGCTCACCTACGGTTTCGCCTACGGCGCCGGCGGGGACGCCCTGCACGGCAAGCGGCTGCAGCTGGTCATCTCCACCGGCGGCCCCGAATCCTCATATACGCCGACGGGGCACAACCGCTTCACCATGGCCGAGCTGCTGCGTCCCCTGGAGGCCACCGCGCACCTCTGCGGCTTGGAAATGGCAGACCCGCTGGTCCTGCATGCGGCCCCGAGGGTGACGGCGGAGGAACTGACGGCGCACGCCGCGCGCTACCGGGAGCTGCTTCTGGCCGTCCCCGCCGCCGCGCGCTGAGCGGTGAGCTTCCCGGGCTGCGGGCAGCCCTGTAGCCGGGCAGCCGCTAGGCCTGGTGTTGCTCGCGGTTCTGTTCGTCGTGGTGGATCCGCTCGTCCAGCTGCCGCAGCGGCTCACCGCTGCCGCTCCACTGCTTGGCGATGATTTCCGCGGCGATGGACACCGCCGTCTCCTCCGGGGTCCGTGCGCCGAGGTCCAGGCCCACGGGGCTGTGCAGCCGGGCCAGTTCCGCCCCGCCCAGCCCTGCCTCTCGCAGGCGCCTCATTCTGTCCTCGTGGGTGCGTCGCGACCCCATGGCGCCGACGAAGGCCACCGGCCGTCCGCGCAGGGCCACCTCCAACAGCGGAATGTCGAATTTCGGGTCGTGCGTGAGCACACAGATGACGGTCCGTTCGTCGACCAGGCCCTGGTCCTGCTGGCCGGAGAGGTAGCGGTGTGGCCATTCGTTGACCACCTCGGCGGCCTCGGGAAACCTGGCAGGCGTGGCGAATACGGCGCGGGCGTCGCAGACCGTCACCCGGTAGCCCAGGAAGGTCCCGAGCCGTGCGAGTGCGGAGGCGAAGTCGATGGCCCCGAAAACGAGCATCCGCGGCGGCGGGGCGTAACTGGTGAAGAAGACCCGCATCCCGCTGTCCAGCCGCTCCCCGTCAGGACCGTAGCTCAGGATGCCGGTACGCCCCGCAGCCAGGTATCCCTGGCAGTCGTCGCCGACGGCGAGGTTGGCCCGCTCGGAGCCCAGATTCCCCTCGAAGCCGCCCGGTCGCACTACCAGGTGCCGTCCCAGCCAGCTGCTGTCCGGGTGCTCGATCACCGTGGCAACGCCCACCCGCCTTTCATCCTCAATGTCCTGCCGTACGCCGTCGAGCTCGGCGAAGCGCTGCTGCGAGACCGGCTCGACGAAGATGTCGATAATGCCGCCGCAGGTGAGGCCGACGGCGAACGCGTCGTCGTCGCTGATCCCGTACCGCACCAGCACCGGGACGCCGTCGTCCTTGACCTGGGTGGCCAGCTCGTACACAGCGCCCTCGACGCAGCCGCCGGAAACCGATCCCACGGCGGCCCCGCCGGCGGTGACCAGCATCGACGCGCCGGGAAGCCGCGGGGCGGACTTGAACGTGTTCACGACGGTGGCCAGGCCGGCAGTCCTGCCCTGCCGCCAGTCCGGCAGGATGGCCTCCAGCACGTCCCGCATGAGCTTCTCCCTAGAGCCTTCCGCAGAGCCGGAGCATCCGGAAGGCCGAGCGCCGGCCGGCCCAGTAAGCCACGCAAGCCACTGCGGCGACCAGGCCGAGGACTTTGCCGGGGCTGGAGAGCTGGTCGGCAGCGATGCCCTTCGCGAGGCTGAAGGCGTCAAGGCTGCCCGACGACGGCGACGGCTTGCCTGGTGTTGCGGTGGCCGGCGCTGCGGTGCCGGGGCCTGCGGCAGCGGTTGCGGCTGGTGGTGCGGCAGTGGTTGCGGCTGGGGGTGCTACCGGCGCGGTCTGGGGCTCCGCCGCCGCCGGTTCGGCGAGCATGGCCTGCAGGTTGGCCGCGAAGAGCCCCATCATTTGCTCGGTGACGCTGCCGATCACGCTCTTGCCCATCGCCGCGGCCTTGCCGGAGAGCGCCAGATCGGCACTGACCGTCCCGCGCGTCGTGGTCCCCTCTTCCGCCAGGGCCAGCGTGACCTTGGCTTCCGCGGTGCCCTGGCCGCGGGTTTCCTGCGCCTTGCCGCCGAGTACGGCCCGATGCTCGGCGGCGTTCCGCTCCAGGACGTTGAGCAGGCCCCTGTACTGCATGTTCACCGGGCCCAGCTTCACCGTCATGCCCACCTGGTAGGCGTCGTCGGATAGCTTGTTCAGGATCTGCGCGCCAGGGAGGCAACCGGCCACCCGTTCGAAATCCATCAGCGTGTCCCAGACCTTGCCGATCGGTGCAACCACCGAGAAACTGCTGTCAATCTGCATTAGCTGCTCCCTTGACTTGCGATCACTTGTCTTCCACCTATGCGTCCTGCCGGCACGGGCGGGTCGTCGCCCCGGATTGCCGCCGCCAACTCCGCCAGGGCCGTGTAGCTGTGTCCACTGACGAACGCGTCGCAGTAGGGCAGCGCGGCGGCGATCCCGCCGGCCAACGGCTGATAGTTCGGTGCTGCCTTCCGCGGATTCACCCAGACCACCCGGTGCGCGAGCCTGCGCAGCCGGGCCATCTGGGCCCCGACCTGCGCCGGGTCCTCCTGCGCCCAGCCGTCGGAGAAGACCACCACCACGGCACCCCGGGCCAGGCCGCGGCGGCCGTGCTCGTCCACGAATCTCCGGAGGCTCTCGGCGATCCTGGTGCCGCTGGCCCAGTCGGGTGCGGTGGCGGCCGCCTGCGCAAGGGCCAGGTCCGGGTCGCGCTGGGCCAGTTGCCGGGTCAGGCGCGTCAGCCTGGTGGAGAACACGAAGGCCTCCGCCCCGGCCTTCGCGACGGCGCCCTGCAGCAGTGAGAGGAAAATCCGGGAGTACGGTTCCATCGAGCCGGAGACATCGCAGAGCAGCACCAGCTTGCGCCTTTGCTCGCGGCGCCGGGCGTACAGGAGCCTGGGGGAGTCGTAGCCGGAGCGGCGGGCTGCCCGCACGGTGGCCCGGATGTCCAGGCGTGCGCTGCTGTGCGGCGACTTGCGCGTGCGCCGGCTCAGGCGCACGGGTGTTGCCAGCAGGATCCGGGTGGCCAGCCGGCGGATCTCGGCAGCTTCCGCCTCGGTGAGTTCGGCAAAGTTCATCCCGTGCAGGTGTTCTTCCGTGGACGCCATCGCCAGGACGGCCTCGCGCTCCGGTCCCTGCCGGTCTCCGGCGTCGTCCCGGCCCGCGGCTACTGCGGGGTGCGGCGGCCGGGCGGCGCGGCCCGGCTCGGTCTCTCGTCCGGTGTCGGCGGCGGCCCGGGTGCGCGAACCGTCCGCGGGAGGCGGCGCTGCCGGGACCGGGACCGGTTCGCCGGCGTGGCGGTCCAGCGCGGCGGCGGGATCGAAGCCGCCACGGAAGACGGCGCCAAACACGGCGTCGAACACGGGCAACTGCTCACGGCTGGAGACCAGCACCACCCGCAGCGTCCAGTACAACCGCTCCAGGTTCGTCGGCGGGACCAGCCGGAGTGCCACCGCCAGCCGGGCCGCCCGGTCCGGCGAGCACGTGACGCCCGCGCCCCGCAGGGCCGTGATGAAGGCGGCAGCCAGGGAGGCGGCCTCGACGAACGGCGGCCCGGCGGCCGGCGGTCCGGCAGCCGGCGTCGTGCGCATCGGGAGGGGCTGCCTCGGTTCAGCCATCGGTGCCGTCCACCAGCCAGGCCGCGCCGCGGGAGCCGACGAGCTCCAAGTCGTCGCGGTTTTTCACGATCGAACCCCAGGTCTGTTCGGCCGTCGCGGCGTCGATCCGTTCGATGCCCAGTACCGCGAGCGCCGAGACCCAGTCGATGGCCTCGGAAATCCCGGGCGGCTTGGCCAGGTCCAGGGTCCGCAGCCGCGTGATCACCGCCGCGGCCTGCAGCGCCAGCGGGCCGCTGCTGGCGGGCACCCGGCGGCGCACAATCTCGGCAATCCGGGCCGGTCCGGGGTAGTCGATCCAGTGGTAGAGACAGCGGCGGGTCAGCGCGTCGTGCAGGTCCCGGGTGCGGTTGGAGGTCAGCACCACGATGGGCGGATGCGTGGCGCGGATGGTGCCCAGCTCCGGGATGGTGACCGAGGCCTCCGCGAGCAGCTCAAAGGTGAACGCCTCGAACTCGGCGTCGGCGCGGTCGATCTCATCCAGCAGCAGCACGGCCGGCCGCGGCCCCGGGTGTTCGATGGCCTGCAGCAGCGGCCGGCGCAGCAGGTACTGGGGGCCGAACAGCTCGGCTTCGCTGACCTCGGCATCGCGCGCCTCGGCCAGCCGGATGCCCAGCAGCTGGCGCTGGTGGTTCCACTCGTAGAGTGCCTCGCCCGCGTCGATCCCCTCGTAGCACTGCAGCCGGTACAGCGGGGTGTCCAGCAGCAGCGCCAGCGTCTTCGCGGCCTCCGTCTTGCCCACGCCGGCCTCTCCCTCGAGCAGGATGGGTTGGGGGAGCCGCACCGCGAGGAACAGTGCGGTGGCGAGCCCGGTGTCGGCCAGGTAGTCGTGCTTGTCCAGGGCCGCCATCAGCGAGGCGACGTCGGGGATCCGCCGCTGAACTTCCTCCTCCGCCCCGGTCCGGGCCGCCGTGTTCACCCGGCCCCCTGCAGCTCGGCCAGCACCCGCCGGTAGTCCTCCTCGGTGTCGACGTCGAGCGGGATGCTGCCCGGCGTGGGAACCTCGACGACGTCGTCCGCGCGCTGCTCCAGCAGCTTCCACACGGCCTTGTCGCCATGCAGCGACGCCAGCTCAGGCAGCAGCCGCCGGCCGAAGGCAAGGGGATGGCCGACGCCGTCGTCGTAGCGGCACACCGCCGCTCCGGGACCGTCGGGCCGGGCCAGTGCCTGCAGCAACGGGGGCACGCTCTCCACCCGGATGCCGGGCTGGTCGCCGAGCAGCAGCACCACCGCCTCGGTGCCAGGCCGCAGCACGGCCATCGCCGCGGCAATCGAAGACGAACATCCCTGGCCGTAGTCCGGGTTGAGCGCCACCTCGCAGCCCGTGGTGTCCACGGCCCCGAGGACCTGCTCGGCCGCTCCGCCCAGTGCCAGCACGGTCTGGCCGAACCCGCAGCGCCGGGCGGTCGCAAGCACGGCGTCCAGCAGCACGCCGTCGCCGTAGGGCAGCAGCTGTTTGGGCCGACCCAGGCGCGCCGACGCCCCGGCCGCGAGGATGACGGCCGCGGTGCCGGCCATGCGGGGTGCTTCAGCTGCTGAGGGCATAGCGCTCCGGATCCTTGCGGAAGGCCGCGCGGCAGCCGGGGGAACAGAAGTACACGGTGGCGCCGTTGTGCTCGAGCTGCAGCGACGATTCGACGGCTGGCACGGACATGCCGCAGACGGGGTCGACCGCGGTTTCCGGTTGCGGGGTGGACGGCGCCGGAACCCCGCCGGCCTGCGCGCCGTGCTGAGCGCCGTCCCGTGCCGCGGCCCGCTCCTGGACCAGCTGGGCGAGGATGGACAGGGCGATTTCGCCGGGGGTGCGGGCGCCCAGTTGAAGGCCGGCCGGGGTGTACACCCGGGAGCGCAGCGCATCGTCCACGTCGAGCGAGTCCAGCACGGCGGCGCCGCGTGATGCGCTCGCCACCAGGGCGACGTAGGGCACGCCGGCGCGCAGCGCGGCTTCGAGGGCACCCTCCTCGGCCTTGCCGTGCGAAGCGACGATCAGGGCGGCGTCGTCCGGGCGGGGTTCGGCCGACCCGCCGTCGGCGAGCTCAACGTCGAAACCCACCCCGGACCCCAGCGCGGCCAAGGCCTGCGCCACCGGCGCGGCCCCGACCACCACAACCCGGGGCGCAGGGAGGCGCGGCTGGAGGAAGATCTCGATCGCACCGCCGCTCAGGCACGGGTTGGACACCTCGACGGCGCCTTCCTCGGCCCGGCGGGACAGCTCCCCGGGCAGGACGCGCAGCAACAGGGGTTCCCCGGAGGAGAGCACCTGCAGGCCGTACTCCCGGACCGAGGACTCTACGCAGTTCCCGCCGACGAAGCCCTGGATCTCGCCGCCGGGCAGCACCAGGGCGGTGTCCCCGGCGCGGGCGCTGGTGGGATGCTGGGCGCGGACCACCGTGGCGTGCACGAACGGCTCGCGGCGGGCGGTGAGTTCGGCGGCCCGGGCGGCAAGGGATTCTGCGGCGGTGGTCATCTCAGATCGGCGGCCTTGCCCGGCCCTGCATGGCTGCCCAGACCCTGGCCGGTGTGCACGGCATGTCCATGTGGGTGACCCCGAACGGCGCCAGCGCGTCGACCACCGCGTTCACGATCGCCGGCGGCGAGCCGACCGTGGCGGACTCGCCGATGCCTTTCGCGCCGACGGGGTGGTGCGGGGAGGGCGTGACCGTGAACCCGGTCTCCCAGTCCGGCACTTCCATGGCCGTGGGGATCAGGTAGTCCATGAAGGAGCCGCCCAGGTTGTTGCCGTCCGCGTCGAACTCGATGATCTCCATCAGGGCCATCCCGACGCCGTCGGTCAGGCCGCCGTGGACCTGGCCTTCGATGATCATCGGGTTGATCCGGGTCCCGCAGTCGTCCACTGCGATGAAGCGCCGCACCACAACGCGCCCGGTGCCGGGGTCGACGTCGACGACGCAGATGTAGGCGCCGAAGGGGAAGGTCAGGTTGGGCGGGTCGTAGGTGACTTCCGCGTCGAGGTTGCCGTCGACGCCTTCGGGCAGCGTCATGGTCCCGTGCGCGGCCATCGCGATGTCCTCGATGGTCTTCCCGGCGGTGGGATCGCCCTTCACGAACCAGCGGCCCTTTTCCCATTCGAGGTCCTCCGGGCGGGTCTCCAGCATGGCCGCGGCAATCAGCTTCGCCTTCTCGCGCACCTTGCGCGCCACGAGCGCCACCGCGCCGCCGCTGACCGGCGTCGAGCGGCTCCCGTAGGTTCCCAGCCCGAACGGCGTCTGATCGGTGTCGCCGTGGACGACGTCGATGTTCTCCGGCGGGATGCCGAGTTCCTCCGCGACGATCTGGGCAAAGGTGGTTTCGTGGCCTTGGCCCTGGCTTTGCACCGACAGCCGCACGACGGCCTTGCCGGTGGGGTGCACCCGCAGCTCGGCGCCGTCGGCCATGCCCAGGCCGACGATGTCGAAGTGCTTGCGCGGCCCGGCGCCAACGACTTCGGTGAAGAAGGAGAGTCCGATGCCCATCAGCTCGCCCCTGGCCCGCTTCTCACGTTGTTCGCGTCGAAGGTCCTCGTAGCCGGCCAGCTGCATGGACAGCCGCATGGCCGCCTCGTAGTTGCCCGAGTCGTAGACCCAACCGGTCTTGTTCGCGTAGGGGAACTGCTCGGGTTTGATGAAGTTCTTCAGCCGCAGCTCCGCGGGGTCCATCTCCAGCTTCCGGGCGAGGATGTCGACCATCCGCTCCACGAGGTACACGGCCTCGGTGACGCGGAAGGAGCAGGCGTAGGCAACCCCGCCGGGCGCCTTGTTGGTGTAGACGCCGGTCACCTTGCAGTGGGCGGCCTGCAGGTCGTAGCTGCCGGTAAAGATGGAGAAGAAGCCGGCCGGGTTCTTGGTGGGCTGGGCGGTGGCGTTGAACGCGCCGTGGTCGGCCAGCACGTTGGTGCGCAGGGCCAGGATCTTCCCGTCCTTGGTCGCGGCGATCTCGCCCGTCATGATGTAGTCGCGGGCGAAGGAGGTGGACATCAGGTTCTCGGAGCGGTCCTCCACCCACTTCACCGGCCGCCCGGTGACGATGGAGCCGACGACGGCGAGGATGTAGCCCGGGTAGATGCCGACCTTGTTGCCGAAGCCGCCGCCGATGTCCGGGGACACGATCCGGATCTTGTGCTCCGGGATGCCGGCCACGATCGCGAAGAGCGTGCGGTGCGCGTGCGGAGCCTGGGTGGTCTCGTAGAGGGTCAGTTTGCCGTCCACGGGGTCGAAGTCGGCGACGGCGCCGCAGGTCTCCATCGGGGCCGGGTGCACGCGGGGGTACACCATCTCCTGGCTCACGACGACGTCGGCGCTTGCGAACACGGCGTCGGTCTCGGCAGCGCTGCCCATCTCCCAGTCGAAGATCTTGTTGTCCGTCCGGCCGGCAATTTCGTCCCGGATGAGCGGGGCGTCGGCGTCGAGGGCCTTGCGCGCGTCGACCAGGGGCGGCAGCACATCGTATTCGACGTCGATCAGTTCCAGCGCGTCGCGGGCGGCGTACCGGTCCTCGGCCACCACGAACGCGACCTCCTGGCCCTGGAACCGGACCTTATCCGTGACCAGCACGGCCTGGACGTCGGCGGAGAGGGTCGGCGCCCAGGCGAGCTTGAGGCCCTCCAGGTCCTTGCCGGTGATGACGGCGAGCACCTTGGGGTGGGCCAGGGCGTTGGTGGTGTCGATCGACACGAGCCGGGCGTGCGCCACGGGGGCGCGCAGGATGGCGCCGTGCAGCATTCCGGGCAGCACGAGGTCGTCGATGTAGTGGCCCTTGCCGCGGACGAAGCGGGGGTCCTCCTTGCGCTGGATGCGGCCGTAGCCGATTGGCCGGTCCGCGTCGCCGGCAGCGGGGTTGGTCTCCCGCTCATGGATGACGGTCATGCCTTCACCTCTGAGTCTTCGGTTTCCGTGGCGACGTCCGCCACCACGGTGTCGGTCCCGTCGAGGACCTCGTCGGCCCCTTCGCCCCCGCCGGCCGCGGCCGCGGGATGGGCCGCCGCCCACTGCACCGAGCGGACGATCGTCGCATAGCCGGTGCACCGGCAGATCTGACCGGAGATGGCCTGCCGGATCTCGCCGTCGTCCGGGTGCGGGTTCTTATCCAGCAGGGCGCGCGCGGTGAGCATCATGCCCGGGGTGCAGAAGCCGCACTGCAGCCCGTGTTCCTCCATGAAGCCCTGCTGCACGGGGTCGAGCGTGGTCCCGGCGGCGAGACCCTCGACGGTGCGGATGTCGTGCCCGGCGGCCATCGCGGCGAGGACGGTACAGGACTTCACCGGCTGGCCGTCCATCAGGACCACGCAGGTCCCGCAGTTGCTCGTGTCGCAGCCCCAGTGGGTGCCGGTCAGTCCGAGCACCTCGCGGATGTAGTGGACCAGGAGCACGCGGGGTTCGATGTCGGAGGTAACTTCGTTGCCGTTCACGGTCATGCTGATCTGCATGCGCTTCAGCCTTCCTGTGTCTGGGGGGCCGTCTGGCCGGCGTTCTGGCCGGCGCGGGCGCAGGCCTGCCGCAGGACGCGCCGGGTGAGTTCGTCGGCCAGGTGCCGTTTGTAGTCGACCGGTCCGCGCTGGTCCGCCACCGGGTCGCAGGCCGCCGCGGCCAGCCGGCCGGCGTCGGCGAACAGCTCTTCCGAGGGGCGCTTGCCTCGCAGCCGTCCGGCGGCGTCGGCGATGGTGTGGTCCAGGCCCAGTGCGGTCAGCCCGATGGCGGCATCGGCGATGCTGCCGTCCTCCGCGAGGGTCACGGATGCTCCCGCGGCCCCGACGGCCCAGTCGCCCACGCGCCGCTCCACCTTCTCGTAGGCGCTGCCGGAACGGGCCTTGATAGGGATGCGGACCTCGCACAGCAGCTCGTCCTGGCCGACGGCGGTCTGGTACGGGCCGCGGTGGAAGTCCTGCATGGCCAGGCTGCGCTCGCCGCCGGGGCCGCGGACCACGGCGACGGCGCCGAGGACGTCGCACACCGTGGAGAGATCCTCGGCGGGGTCGGCTTGGCACAGTGAGCCGCCGATGGTGCCCCGGTTGCGGACCACCGGGTCCGCGATCACCAGCTCCGCGTCCCGGACGATCGGGAAGAGCCGGGCGATCTCGTCCGATTCCAGCAGCGTGGTGTGGCGGGTCAGCGCGCCGATGCGTAGTTCCGCGCCGTCGCGCAGGATGAAGTCGAGTTCGAAGAGGTCGTTGATGTCGATCAGCCATTCAGGCCGGGAAAGCCGGAGCTTCATCATCGGGAGCAGGCTGTGGCCGCCGGCGATGACCCGCGACTCGGGACCGTGGCGTGCCAGAAGCTCGAGTGCGTCCTCCACCGTGGTGGCCCGAACGTAGTCGAATGGAGCCGGAATCTGCATAGTCCCACCTCACTCCAAGGCACGGGCAACGCCGCCCGGCGCCGATTAACGCAAGTCTTGCCCCGCCCCGATGAGGGTGTCAACATCGTCATAAGCGAAAGGTTATGAAGCCGTGTCGATGACGTTGAGCCAGCTGCGGACGTTCGCGCTGGTCGCACGCCTGGGCTCCCTCCACGCCGCCGCAGCCGCCCTCGGGGTCAGCGAGCCGGCCGTGTCCGCGGCCCTCGCGGCGCTTCGGCAGGACCTGGGCGACCCCTTGTTTGTCCGGGCCTCGGGCGGGATCACCCTGACGCCCGGCGGGCGGGCCCTGGCGGACTATGCCCAGGACATTGTCGGGCTCGCGGACCAGGCCCGCTGGGAGGTCGGCAATGCCAAGAACGACGCCGGCCGGCTGAAGATCGCCGCCACCGCGCCGTTTGCCGAGCACGCTGCCGGCCGGCTGCTGGACCTGTTCACCAAGCGGGTACCGGGTGCCTCGGTGGACGTCGTCGCCGAAGCCGCCGAGGACCTGGCCGGGCTGCTGCTGGAGCGCGCCTACGACATCGCCCTGGGCGCCAGGCCGCCCGCGCCCGCCGGCAGCCCCGCGTCCGTCCCGGGCCTGGTGTCCGTCCCGTTCCTCCGCTACCAGCGGGCCTTCGTGGCGGCCCCGGCCGATCCGCTGGGGCGGGTGCACGGCCCGCTCGCGGTGGAACGGTTGCTGGGCAGGCCCTGGTTCGCCGGTCCCGCGGGCATCCTGGAAAGTTCGGAGGAAGGCCGCTGGCTCGCGTCGCTGGGCATCGCCCCGGAGATCATCAGGCTCAGCAGCGAGACCGAGGCCCTTGCGGCCGTGCGCGCGGGGGAGGGAACCATGCTGGCCCTGGGGCACATCGTCCACGCCGAAGTCGCCAACGGGACGCTGGTGCGGCTGCCCGTCGTCGGAACCCCGGTGGCCGGCCTGTGGTGGGCCAGCACGCTGGACCAGCACAGGACCACCACCATGGCCCAGACCCTGCAGCGCTTCGTCGGCACGGCCGACGCCACCGCGGCGATGGTCGCCCATGGCGGCTCGCGCGGGCTGGAGCGCCGCGGCTCGAAATTCCATGTCGCCCTGTGGAGTTGACGGCCGGGGGAGCCGGCGACTTGGCGGTGAGCGGCTGTGTCGCGTTGCACATTGGCCGGAATCGGTGCTACCCCTTGAGGGACACCCGCTTGACCCCAAGCACCCCACGATGAGGAGTAGCACATGACTTTGCCCCGAGATGAAGACAGCTCGCTGCGGCACTGGAGCGCCCGACTGATCCAGGCCCTGCAGATCCTGGATCTGGAAGTCGACCACGACAAGATCGTCGAAGTCGCGGACGAGTCACTGAAGGCGGTCGGGCCGCACGCGGACGCCATCAGCGCTTTCATCGTCGGTTACGCCGCCGGGACGGCGTCCACCAACGGCCGCAAGAGCACCCAGGAGGCGGTACACGCCGCGTCCAACAAGGTCATCGAGCTGTGCGAAAACGGTGAGGCCGGCGGCCCGGACGAGGAGGGCTGGGCCAAGCGGGCCCAGTAACACCGGAGCAGTAGCGAAAAGAAAGCAGGCCGCGTCCCCACCGGGGGCGCGGCCTGCCTGCGTTTGGCGGAGGTGCCGGCGGGCCTAGGCCGGCACGGTGACTCCCGGGGCTGCATGGAGCCGGGCCGGGCTGTCCGGCGACTGGTCCAGGCTCGGCTCAAGGCGCACGATGACGGCCTTCGAGATCGGCGTGTTGCTGCCCTCTGCCGTGTGGTTCAGTGGCACCAGCACGTTGGCTTCGGGGTAGTACGCGGCGGCGCAGCCCCGTGCCGTCGGGTAGGAGACCACGCGGAACTTGCGCAGTACACGCTCGACGCCGTCCTGGTACTGGCCGTGGATGTCCACAAACAGCCCGTCGGCCAGGCCCAGCTCGGTCAGGTCCTCCGGATTCACGAACACCACGTGGCGGCCCTTCTTGATGCCCCGGTAGCGGTCGTTGTGGCCGTAGATGGTGGTGTTGAACTGGTCGTGCGAGCGCATGCTCTGCAGGATCAGGGTGCCCTCCGGCCGCTCCACGTGTTCGAGTTCGTTCACCGTGAGCACGGCCTTGCCGGTCGGCGTCGGGAAGGTGCGCGAGTCCCGGGGTCCGTTCTCAAGGATGAAGCCGCCTTCCTGGCGGATCCTGGTGTTGTAGTCCTCGCAGCCGCCTACGACCCGCGAAATGTGGTCGCGGATCAGGTCGTAGTTCTTCTCGTAACCATCCCAGTCCGCCTTGATCTTGTCGCCGACGAGGGCTTTGCCGAGCCGGCTGAGGATGGCCGGTTCGGAGAGCAGGTGGTGTGAAACGGGCTCCACGCTGCCCCAGGAGGGGTGGACCGCGCAGACCGTGTCCTCGACCGAGACGAACTGCTCGCCGGATTCCTGGATGTCGATCTCGCTCCGGCCCATGGTGGGCAGGATCAGGGCCTCGGCGCCCGTCACCACATGCGAGCGGTTGAGCTTGGTGGAGACCTGGATGGACATTTCCGTCCCGGCCATCGCGTCCTCGGCGGCGTTGGTGTCGGAAATGGCGCCGACGAAGTTGCCGCCGACGGCCATGAACACCTTGATCTCGCCGTCCTGCATCTTGTTGATGGTCTCGACCGCGTCCACGCCGTGCTCGCGGGGCGGTTCGAAGTCGAATTCCTCGCCGAGGGCTTCCATGAAGGACTGCGGCATCTGTTCCCAGATGCCCATCGTGCGGTCGCCCTGCACGTTGCTGTGGCCGCGGATGGGTGAGGCGCCCGCGCCGGGCTTGCCCATGTTGCCGCGCAGCAGGAGCAGGTTGATGATCTCCTTGATCGTGGCCACGCCCTTCTTCTGCTGCGTGATCCCCATGGCCCAGGTGATGATGACCTTCTCGGCCTTCAGGTAGCGGGCGGCAAGCTCGTCGATCTCCTCGGTGCGCAGCCCGGTCGCTTCCAGCACCGCCTGCTCGTCCAGCAGGGCCAGGTGCTCCTTGAGCTCCTCGAGCCCTTCGCAGTGCTCGGCGAGGAAAGCGTGGTCCAGGACCGTGCCGGGGTTCTTCGCTTCGGCGTCGAGCACCCGCTTGGAGACGGCCTGCAGCAGGGCCATGTCCCCGCCGATCCGGATGTGCAGGAACTGGTCGGCGATGGACGTGCCGCGGCCGATGATGCCCTTGACCTTCTGCGGGTTCTTGTAGCGGTGCAGCCCGGCCTCGGGGAGCGGGTTGACAGCGACGATTTCGCCGCCGTTCTCCTTGCAGTTCTCCAGCTCGGTGAGCATGCGCGGATGGTTGGTGCCCGGGTTCTGGCCCATGATGATGATCAGGTCCGCGTCGGCGTAATCGTCGAAGTTGACCGTGGCCTTGCCGATGCCGATGGTCTGGCCCATCGCCCAGCCCGAGGACTCGTGGCACATGTTGGAGCAGTCCGGCAGGTTGTTGGTGCCGTAGCCACGGACCAGCAACTGGTACAGGAAGGCAGCTTCGTTGGAGGTGCGGCCGCTGGTGTAGAAGGAGGCCTCATCCGGGGAGTCCAGGCCCTTGAGCTTCTCCGTGATGATCCGGATGGCGTCGTCCCAGCTGATCGGCTTGTAGTGGTCCTCGCCGCTGGGCTTATAGACCGGCTCGGTCAGCCGGCCCTGCATGCCCAGCCAGTAGTCCGAGCGGTCGCGGAGTTCACTCACCGAGTGCTCCGCCCAGAACGACGTCGGGATGACCACCGGAGTCGCCTCCCAGGTGACAGCCTTCGCGCCGTTCTCGCAGAATTCGAAGGCCTTCCGGTGATGCGGGTCCGGCCAGGCGCAGCTCGGGCAGTCGAAGCCGTCCTTCTGGTTCATCTTCATGACCGTCTTGCGCGTGCGGTTCAGCCCCATCTGCTCAATGGCAGGCTTCATGGAGTGGTAGACGCCCGGGACGCCGGCGGCCCAGTGCTTCGGCCCGTCGCCGACCTCCAGGTCCTTTTCGTTCTCTTCTTCAACGCGCGGAGTCTTACGAGTCACGACAACTTCCCTTCTGCAGACGCCGCCGGTAGCCCGGCGGCCGGCACAACTACCTCTAGGCACCCTACCTGCCCTCTTGTGACAGGCCTATCAGCTTGCCCGGAGCGCCGTAAGGAAATGGGCAGGCGCCGACGGCGGCCGGACTCCAGATTTTCCCAAGGTCCGTCCCCGATGCTGGCACCACCATTAGCGTCCGCAGACAGAAGCGCGGCATCCGACCGCGGACGTCCAGCCGCGGCAGAACTGCCAGGGGCCGGGTCCGGGACGCTTGAGATGGGACCGCCGGCTGCCGGGTTCCCAGCGACCCGGCAGCCGGCCCGCCTCCGTCAGCGGCCGGCCACCAGCATGTCCCGGATCTCGCGGCGCAGGACCTTGCCGATCAGCGAGCGCGGCAGCAAGTCCAGGACCGCGACGCGGCGGGGAACCTTATAAGCCGCCAGCTGCCCGCGCGCGAAATCCAGCAGGGCGCCGGTATCGAGGGTGCCCCCCGGGGCGGGTACGACGGCGGCCACGACATCTTCGCCGCCGCCGGGCCGGGGCAGGCCTACCACGGAGACCTCGGCGACGCCGGGGTATTCGGCGAGGACGTCCTCCACCTCGGTCGGTGAGACGTTAAAACCTCCGGTGATGATCAGTTCCTTGATCCGGTCCCGGATGGTGACGAAGTAGTCCTTGTCCACCGAGACGATGTCGCCGGTGCGGAACCAGCCGCCCTCCAGCAGGGCCTCCTCGGTTTCCTCCGGCCGGTTCCAGTAGCCGGCGAAGACCTGGGGTCCGCGGATCAGCAGCTCGCCCGCCTCGCCCGGGGCGCGGTCGATTTTCACGTTCTGCGGGTCCACGACGCGGATGTCGGTGAGCGGGAACGGGACACCCACCGTGCCCGGTTTGCGGCTCGGGCCGAACGGGTTGCCGACCGAGATGGGTGAGGTCTCGGTGAGCCCGTAGCCTTCGATCAGGTACCCGCCGGTTGCTTTCTCCCAGGTTTCCACGGTCGCGGCCGGCAGGTTCATGGCCCCGGAAATGGAGAACCGGATGCCCTTGAGGCTGATGCCCCGCAGGGCCGCCGCGGCGGCGATCCGGTCGTAGATCGGAGGGACCGCCGGCAGGAACGTCGCCGGAGACTTCCGGTACGCCTTGAGCACCAGGTCGACGTCGAACTTGGGGAAAAGCACCAGCCGCGCGCCAATGCTGAGGGCGAAGGTCATGCAGAGCGTCAGGCCGTAGGCGTGGAACATGGGCAGCACCGCGTACACAGTTTCGCGCCCGTCCTTGAGCCCCGGAACCCATGCCCGCCCCTGGGCGGCGTTGGCCTGCAGGTTCGCGTGCGTGAGCATGGCGCCCTTCGGCGCCCCGGTGGTGCCGCTGGTGTACTGCAGCACCGCCAGGTCCTCCGGCGCCGGGCGCGGGTGCCGTTTCTTCAGTTCGCCCGCCTTAAGAAGGTCGTGCCACGGCAGGACCGTGCGAGGTGCACCCCCCGTGTGGGCCCGGGGGGCGGGCTTCCCGGCGGCCAGCGCGGCCCGCGCCTTCCGGGCCGCCGGCAGCGGCAGCCGCAGTGCGAGCCGCTTGGCCAGCGGCATCGCGGGGATCAGCCCGACCGAGACGATACTCCGGAGCCCGACGTCGGCCGGCAGCTGCAGCACCCGGTCCACCGCCTTGTCCCAGACGATCGCGACGGCGGCCCCGTGGTCCTCGAACTGATGGCGCAGTTCCCGGTCCGTGTACAGCGGGTTGTGCTCCACCACGACCGCACCGAGCCGCAGCGCCGCGTAGAAGGCGATCACATGCTGGGGGCAGTTCGGCAGCACCAGGGCGACCCGGTCACCGGCTTTCACGCCCAGTTTCTTCAGGCCGGCGGCCGCCCGGCTGATCAGCGTCCCGAGTTCCCGGTAGCTGGTCGTAGCCCCGAAGAACTCGAGTGCCGTCTTACTTCCGAAGCGCCGGACGGAGGAATCCACCAGGTCCACGAGGGAACCCGTGGGCAGCTTGAGGTCGGCAGGGACGCCCTGGCTGTAATGCTTCGTCCACGGACGGTCCGCCCAGGGGAGGCCGGAAACCGGGGCGCCTGGGCGTGATTTCTTGTTCATGCGTAGTCCTTGCCACTGGGAATGGCGGCGTCCGGTTTCCCTTCCCGCCCGAAGGCCTGCCCGGAGAGCCTGCCGGAAAAAGCCTACCGGTGCGGGCCCCGCCGCTCTGCCCGTACCCTGCCTGCTGCCGGCCGCCGCCCGTGACTTTTGGCCCTAGGTGGGGGCCGGGATTGCGCGGAAGGTGGGGTTGACGGACTCGGGAACGGAAGCACCATGAAACACGAGCAGCCGACCCTCCGGTTCTTCGGCGCAACGGACACCGTGACCGGCTCCCGCTACTTGCTCGAAGCCGGCGGACGCCGGGTGCTGGTCGACTGCGGCCTGTTCCAGGGCTACAAACGCAGCCGCGAGCGCAACCGTATGCCCTTCCCCGTGCCGCCCCGCTCGCTCGACGCCGTCGTCCTCACCCATGCGCACCTGGACCACACCGGCTACGTCCCGGCGCTGGTCCGGGACGGCTTCGCCGGGCCGGTCTACGCCACCGACGGGACCACCGAGCTGTGCAAGCTGATCCTGCCGGACAGCGGCTACCTGCAGGAAGAAGAGGCCCGCTACGCCACGCACCGCGGATCCACCCGGCACAGCCCGGCGCTGCCGCTCTACACCGCCGCGGACGCCGTCAAGTCGCTGAACAGCTTCAAGATCCGCGACTTCGACGACCCGTTGGATCTTGGCGGCGGAATGGAAATGACTTTCGTTCCGGCCGGCCACATCCTGGGGGCCGCGCAGGTGCACGTCCGGTTCGGCTCCCAGTCGGTGCACTTCACCGGCGACCTTGGCCGCTCCGACGATCCGTTCATGTTCCCGCCCCGGCCGCTGGGCGCCGTGGACGTGCTTGTCACGGAGTCCACCTACGGCAACCGCAAGCACTCCACCCTGGATCCCGAACAGCAGCTCGGGGAAATCATCACACGGGTCGCCAAGCGCGGCGGGGTGGTGATGTTCGCCGCCTTCGCCGTCGGACGGGCCGAGACGCTCATGCTCTACCTCTCCCGGCTCCGCCGCAAGAACGCCATCCCGGACATTCCGGTGTACCTCAACAGCCCGATGGCCATCGACGCCTCGGACATGTACCAGCGTCATCCGGAGGAGCACCGGCTCAAACGGGACGAATACGAGCACATGTACAGCCTCGCCAAGCTCACCCGCAGCGTGGACGACTCCAAGCTGCTGAACCTGCGCGGCGGGCCAATGATCATCATTTCCGCCAGCGGCATGCTCACCGGCGGCAGGATCCTGCACCACCTCGCCGCCTACGGCCCCGACCCCAAAAACGCCCTCATCCTCAGCGGCTACCAGGCCGGCGGCACCCGCGGCGCTTCACTCGCCGCGGGTGAGCGTGAGGTCCGGATCTACGGCGAAGACGTCAAGATCCGGGCCGAGGTCATCCAGATGGAAAACCTGTCCGCGCACGCGGACACTGACGGCCTGATCAACTGGATGAAGGCCGCACCGGAGGCGCCGCGGATGACCTACATCACGCACGGCGAGCCGGAATCCTCTGACGCGCTGCGGGTGAGGATCAAGCGTGAACTGGGCTGGCGGGCCAGGGTCCCGGAGCACCTGGAGCGGATCGACATCGGGGACCCGCGGTGAACCCGGGCAACGTCACCAAGGCATCCGTCCTGGGCGAGATCCATTCCCTCGCGCGGCCGCTCCGCACCGAACGCGATCTGGACGGACTGGTCCGGCGCGCCGCGGAGTGCCGCTTCACGGCGATCGGGGAGGCCTCGCACGGCACCCACGAGTTCTACACCTGGCGGGCCACGCTCAGCCGCCGGCTGATCGAGGAACAGGGCTACACCTGGATCGGCGTGGAGGGGGACTGGCCCGACTGCTGGCGGCTCAACCAGTGGGTCCGGGGCCAAACCGGGCAGGACCAGGGCGTCCATGCGCTGCTCGCCGGGTTCCAGCGCTGGCCCACCTGGATGTGGGCGAACGAGGAAGTGGCCGGCTTCCTGGACTGGCTGCGCACCTGGAACTCCCGCCGGCCGCTGCCGGAACGGGTCGGCTTCTACGGCCTGGACGTCTATTCGCTCTGGGACTCGCTGCGCGAGATCATCGCCTGGCTCGAGGAACACGTGCCCGACGCCGTGCCCGCCGCGATGCGCGCCTGGCAGTGCTTCCTGCCGCACCACGAGGACCCGCACCAGTACGCCTGGAGCACGCGGCTGGTCCCGAACTCCTGCGAGGCCGACGTCGTGGCCCTGCTCAGCGAAGTGCGGAGCCGTGTGTTCACCCCGGGCGACCACGACGAGGAAGCGTTCGACGCCGTCCAGAACGCCGAGGTCGCGGCCAACGCCGAGCACTACTACCGGATCATGGTCCGCGGCGACCGGCAGTCCTGGAACGTCCGGGACCATCACATGGCGGACACGATCGACCGGCTGAGCCGCCACCTGGGCGCAGCATCCAAGGGCATCATCTGGGAGCACAACACCCACGTAGGGGACGCGCGTGCCACCGACATGGCGCGGGACGGCCTGGTCAACGTCGGCCAGCTGCTGCGGGAGCGGCACGCGCTCGACGGCGTCATGCTGGTCGGCTTCGCCGCCCACCGCGGCGCGGTCATCGCCGCCGACTCCTGGGGGACACCGGAGCGGATCCTGCCCGTGCCCGCGGCGCGGCCCGGCAGCCACGAGGATTTCCTGCACGAAGCCCTGGGCGTCCCGGCGGTGCTGGAGTTCGGCGACGACCGGACCGGGCCGTGGCTCTCGACCTGGCTCGGCCACCGGGCGATCGGGGTGGTCTACCACCCGGAGCGGGAGCAGGGGAACTACGTCCCGACCCGGATGGGGGAGCGTTACGACGCCCTGATCTGGCTCGAGGACACGGCCGCGCTCCGCCCGGTGCACCATGAGGGCCCGCCCCGGGAGCCCGAATTCGAGACCGAACCGACCGGCTTCTGAGCCGGTTGTGCGGGGCTTAAGGCCCTAACCCGCCACCGGGGGCCGGGGCACACTGAAGTGTCGGCAGAGCCTCGGAGCTGCCGGAGAGTCATGCCGGAGTGCAGCGGCCGCCAGCAACGGTCTCCGCCGCGGTCTTAGCAGTGGTCACAGAACGGTGCGCTGCCGGGATCCCGTCGAGGTCACGTACACCTTCACGCTATGGAAAAGAGCAGGATTCAGCATGAGTAAACCAATCGTCGTCGGCATCAACGGTTCGGCGGGCAGCGAAGCCGCGCTGGCGTGGGCACTCGACCGCGCTGCCCGGCAGAAACTTCCGGTCATATGCGTCCACGCCGTGGACGACCGCTGGATGTCGCCGGACTTCCAGTACCACGAGCTGATCCGCGAATCCGGGATGGAACTGCTGGAGAAGGCCAAGGCCAACGCGAAGAACCAGGCCCCCGACGTGGACGTAGACGTCCAGTTGCGGCACGGAAGCCCGGGTTCGGCGCTCCGGGAAGCATCCAAGGATGCGTCCATGGTCGTCGTCGGCGGCCACGACAAACATTGGATGGACGGCGGGCCAATGACGGACCGCGCCCTCCAGATCGTGAGCGCCTCGGACAGCCCGGTCACGGTCGTCCCGGTCCAGCGCGGCACGGGCAACCACGGCGTGGTGGTCGGTGTGGACGGATCGGAGGAGTCGCTCCAGGCCGTGGCTTTCGCGGCCGCCGAAGCCGACCGCGGCGGCGACGAACTGACCGTGGTCCTGGCTTTCCGCAGCCCGGCCCGCTGGGTGGAACACCAGCTGCCCGAAAGCGGGCTCGCGGAGACGATCGTTGAGGAGGACCGGATTGTGCTGGCCGAATCGGTGGCCGGCCTCGGGGACAAGTACCCGGACCTGGTAGTCCACCAGCGCCTCGAAACCGACACGGAGCCGGCGAAGGCCCTTGTTGACCTTGCCCGGGAGGCGCGGCTGCTGGTGGTCGGCAGCCGCGGCCGCGGCGGCTTCTCCAGGCTGGTGCTCGGGTCCACGGCCCATGCCGTGTTGCTGAACGTACCGTGCCCCACAGTGGTGACCCGGCTGCACAAGGTCAAGCACGAGGACTGACCCGGTAGCTGGCGGGTTTTGCCACGAAGGCCCCCTTCACGGAGGGGGCTTTCCGCTGCCCGGGTCCGGTGGGAGGATGTTGCCGTGGATTCCCTGTTCAATTTTATCGGCCACAACTGGTGGCTGGTGTTCCCCTTGAGCGCGCTGCTCGCCAACTGGGCCCGTTCCTGGGGCAAGGCCGCCGAACGCCGGCACCGCCGAAAGGTGGAGCTGTACCGGCTGAAGAACCACCAGGCCGAGGTGGAACAGGCCGGCCGCGACGAGGTACAGGCCCTCATCGACGCCCACGACGCCGTCAACCGGCGCTGGCTGGACTACGAACTGGACGTCGGCAAACTGATTGACTTCCCCGTGATGACTGATGTGCGGGAGCCCCTCACCGTGGCCTTCCTGCGCGCCAAACGCGAAGCCGACGGCCTGCGCCCGGCGGACCCCGGACAGCTCACGACGTCGGCCCGGCTGACGGAATACCGCGCCGCCGTGCGCGGCTATGAACTGGCCTTCGACGTCGCCGAGCGCGAGGCCCGCCGGCTCAAGGACAGCAACTTCACCGGACCGGAACGCGAGCGGCTCGCCACGGCCCGGAAACTGCTGCGGATCGCTTCCGACGGCGCCGCCACCTCGGCCGAGCGGCAGACGGCGTACAAGCGGGCACGGCGGGAGCTGGACGGCCTGATCGTGCTGCCGGAGGCAACGGTGGCCTCCCTGGAGGAGAAGATTGCCGGCATGCTCGACGCCGGTCCGGCGCTGGGGAAACCGCAGGGCTGACCGCCGCCGGCTCCGCGGCCGGGCACGTTGTTTTGCCCTGCACCCATTGGCACGTACGATCTATAGGGTTTCAGGACAGCTTTGGTGAACTGCGCGGGTGCACGCCGCTTAACAGCGGGTGAACAGTGAGAAGCAAGGCCGCCACGGGGAATGAAACTGCTGACCGTCGACTCTGCAGATTGGGCAACAGGTGGAAATCACCGTAATGGTGGCGCTGGTTATTGCGCTGGCGCTTTTCTTTGACTTCACGAATGGATTTCACGACACCGCGAACGCGATGGCGACACCCATCGCGACCGGTGCCATCAAGCCCAAGACCGCCGTCGCCCTCGCGGCAGTGCTGAACCTGGTGGGGGCGTTTCTTTCCACCGAGGTGGCCAAGACGGTGTCCGGCGGCATCATCCGGGAAGGGTCCGACGGCGTCCAGATCACCCCGGACATCATCTTCGCCGGCCTGATGGGCGCCATTCTGTGGAACATGATCACCTGGCTGAAGGGCCTGCCCTCCAGCTCCTCGCACGCCCTCTTCGGTGGCCTGATCGGTGCGGCCATCGCCGGCATCGGCCTGCACTCGGTGAACTTCACCTCGGTGCTCCAGAAGGTCCTCCTGCCCGCAGTTTTCGCCCCCGTCATCGCCGCCGCCGTGGCCTACGTGTGCACCCGGCTGGCCTACGCGCTGACGGCCCGCCATGACCCCGAGACCGGCAGCAAGCTGACGCAGAAGCGCGGCGGGTTCCGCACCGGACAGATCTTCACCTCCAGCCTGGTGGCCCTCGCGCACGGCACCAATGACGCGCAGAAGACCATGGGCATCATCACCCTGGTGCTCATCTCGGCCGGAAGCCAGGCTCCCGGCTCGGGACCGCAGCTTTGGGTCATTGCGGCCTGCGCCCTGGCCATCGCGATCGGCACGTACTCCGGCGGCTGGCGGATCATCCGGACCATGGGTTCGGGCCTCACCGACGTCAAACCCGCCCAGGGCTTCGCCGCGGAGACCAGCACCGCGGCCGCCATCCTCGCGTCCTCCCACCTCGGCTTCGCCCTCTCCACCACGCACGTGGCCTCGGGCTCGGTGATCGGCTCTGGGATGGGCCGCCGCGGCACCACCGTGCGCTGGGGGACCGCGGGGAAGATCGTCGTCGGCTGGCTCTTCACCCTCCCGGCCGCCGGGATCGTCGGTGCCCTCACCGCCATGCTGGTGCACACCGGCACGGTCGGATTCGTCATCGCCGCAGTCGCCGGCACGGCAGCCGTGGTCTACATGTTCGTTGCGTCCCGGAAGTCCCACGTCGGCCACCACAACGCCGTCGAGGTCGAAGAGGCCGGCCAGGCCATCCGGTTCGCCAAGAAGAAGGCGGCTGCGGTCAGCCGCAACAACAACTCCAAGGGTGGCCGGTAATGAAGTGGCTTGAACTCGTCCTGGTAGCGGGGGCCACCCTCGTTTCCGCAGTGACCGTCGTCGTTCTCTACGCCCTGGGCGTGCGTCTCACCGCCATCGCCGGGGACGTCCGGACCAGCCAGCCGGGCTGGATCCGGCCGCTTTCCTACGTCTGCTTCGGCCTCTGCGGCATCGCGGTGCTCTTCGGGCTGTACCTGATCATTCCGTACTTCAGCAAGTAGCCGACGGCGGCGGCGCCGGCCGGGCACCCCGCTCCGGAAGCGGTGCTCCCGGGAGCGGGTGCTCTGCGAGCGGGTGCTCTGGGAAAAGGCCCCGGCGGTGGCTACGCTATGCACATGCCCGGCTTCCAGTACTTCGTAGCGGCCTCCCTGGACGGCTTCATCGCCACCGCGGACGACGACCTCGACTGGCTGCTCCAGTTCGACGGCTTCGCCGGCGGCAAGGAGAGCTACGAGACCTTCATGGCTGACGTCGGCTGCATCGTGATGGGCGGGGAAACCTACGCCTGGCTTACCGAGCACGAGCCCGGCAACTGGCCCTACCCGGGAACCCCGTGCTGGATCTTCACGCACCACGAACTGGCGGCCCCGAAAGGCACGGACATCACCTTTGTCCGCGGACCCGTGGCCGAATTCGCCGAGGACCTGATGGACGCCGCCGCGGGCAAGAACGTCTGGGTGGTGGGCGGGGGTGTCCTCGCCGCGCAATTCGCCGACGCCGGACTGCTGGCGGAACTGATCATCTCGATCATCCCGCTCGTCCTGGGCAGCGGGAAGCCGCTGCTTCCGCTGGCCCGCCCGACGGCGCCGCTGGATCTGCTCTCGTCGCAGACCATGGGCCGCGGCATCGTCGAGCTCCGCTACCGCCTCCCGGGCGGCTCCTGACGCGGGACTGAAACCCGGCTTACCGCGGAAAGGCTACTCGGTCACATCCCGCAGCAGGTTGGTGATCCGCGCAGTGGACAGCCGGCGGCCCTGCTCGTCGGTCATCACGATTTCATGCGTCGTGAGCGTGCGGCCCAGGTGGATGGCGGTGCAGGTCCCGGTCACGGTGCCGGAGGAGATCGCGCGGTGGTGCGTCGCGCCGACGTCGATCCCCAGGGCCTGTCGCCCCGGACCGGCGTGCATGCCGGCGGCGAAGGACCCCAGCGTTTCGGCCAGCACCACGTGCGCGCCGCCGTGCAGGATTCCAGCCACCTGGGTGTTGCCCTCCACGGGCATGGTGGCGACGGTGCGTTCAGGGCTCAACTCGAGGAAGTGGATTCCCATCTTCACCACGAGGGCGCCCACCCCCATCCGGCCCAGCCAGTCGTGCAGTTCCGCGGGAACGCCGGCGGCTTCCAGTTCGGCGGCGAACGGGGCGGGCGTGAAATTGTCGATCATGGCAACTAGGCTGGCACCTGTGAGCGAAACTACCAAACCGGCCCCTTCCCCTTCTGCCGCAGGCACTGCAACGGCTGCCGCAGGCAGCACAACATCCGCCGCCACCGATGCGCTGGCGGATGCCGTTGCGGCGTCCGGCGGTTCCCTGCTCGTGGCCGAGGCGGCGAAGAAGCCCCGGCGCAGCAGGCCCGAGGTTTCCGCCACCGAAGCGCCGGTCATTCCCATCACGGACCAGCCCCGCCTCCTGGTACTGGACGGACACTCCATGGCGTTCCGGGCATTCTTCGCCCTGCCCGCGGACAAGTTCTCTACCTCGACCGGGCAGCACACCAACGCCGTGCATGGCTTTACGTCGATGCTGATTAACCTGATCAAGGCGCAAAAGCCTACCCACGTGGCCGTGGCTTTCGACGTCTCCGATGACACCACCCACCGCAAGGCCGAGTACGACGGCTACAAGGGCGGACGCAATGAGACCCCGCGGGAAATGAGCGGCCAGATCGACCTGATCGATAAGGTCATGGGCGCGTGGGGCATCAAGACCATCAAGATGCCCGGCTGGGAGGCAGACGACATCCTGGCCACGCTCGCCGCGATGGGGGAGAAGGCGGGCTACGAGGTGCTGCTGGTCTCGGGCGACCGGGATGCCTTCCAGCTCATTACGGACAACGTGTTCGTGCTCTACCCCAAGAAGGGTGTCAGCGACATTCCCCGGATGGACGCGGACGCCATCCAGGAGAAGTACTTCGTCAGCCCGGCCCAGTACTCGGACCTCGCCGCCCTGGTGGGCGAGAGCGCGGACAACCTCCCCGGCGTTCCCGGCGTCGGGCCCAAAACGGCGGCCAAATGGATCAACCTCTACGGCGGCCTTGAGGGCGTCCTGGAGAACCTTGACGCGATCGGCGGAAAGGTGGGGGACGCCCTCCGCGAAAACGTCGAGGAGGTCAAGCGGAACCGGCGGCTCAACCGGCTCCGCACCGATCTGGAGCTGCCCGTCACCCTGGACGAGCTCGCCGACCCGCGGCCGGACCAGGCCGCCCTTGAGGAGCTGTTCGACGCCCTCGAATTCAAGACCATCCGGACGCGACTCTTTGCCCTGTACGGCAGTGAAGTGACGGAAGCCGAGCGGGAAAGCATCGAAACCCCGGACTTCACGATCCCCTCGGACGCCGCCGAGCTGGGCGCCTTCCTCGCGGGCGGCGCCGGGAAGCGGTCCGCCATGGCGGTCGACCTCGTGCCGGGCCGGATCGGCGAGGACGCCGCCGCGCTGGCGATCGTGCGTGACGACGCCGCCGTGTACATCGACCTGGCCCGGCAGGACGCCGACGCCGAAAACGTCCTGGCCGCCTGGCTGCGTGACCCCCAGGCCGCCAAGGTGATGCACGGGTTCAAGGCCGCACTGAAGGCGCTGACTGCCCGCGGTCTGGAACTTGAGGGCGTGGTGGATGACACGTCCATCTCCGGCTACCTCATCCAGCCCGACCGCCGCAGCTACGAGCTCGCCGAGCTGGCGCAGCACCACCTCAACGTTGCGGTTTCGCAGGAAGCCGCGAAGGAAGGCCAGCTTGAGCTGGCGTTCGACGGCGACGACGCTGCCGCCGCCGGTGCGCTGGTGCACGTCGCCGCCGTCGTCCAGGCCCTGAGCCGCTACTTCGAATCAGAGCTCAAAGAGCGCAAAGCGCAGGACCTGCTGACCACCCTTGAACTGCCCGTCAGCCGGGTCCTCGCCGACATGGAACTGGCAGGAATTGCCATCGACATGCCGCGCATGGATGAGCAGCTGGCGGACCTCGCGAAGGTGATCGACAACGCGCAGGAGCAGGCCTTCGCGGCCATCGGCCATGAGGTGAACCTCGGCTCGCCCAAGCAGCTCCAGACCGTCCTGTTCGACGAGTTGGGCCTGCCCAAGACCAAGAAGATCAAGTCCGGCTACACCACCGACGCCGCCTCGCTCAAGAACCTGCTGGAAAAGACCGGGCACGAATTCCTGGTCCAGCTGATGGCGCACCGCGAATCCTCGAAGCTGCGCCAGATGCTGGAGTCGCTGAAGAAGTCCGTCGCGGAAGACGGCCGGATCCACACCACCTACGCGCAGAACGTCGCAGCCACGGGGCGGATCTCTTCCAACAATCCGAACCTGCAGAACATCCCGATCCGCAGCGAGGAAGGTCGCCGTGTGCGCGGCATCTTTGTGGTCAGCGACGGCTACGAGTGCCTGCTCTCCGCGGACTATTCGCAGATCGAAATGCGCATCATGGCCCACCTCTCGGGCGACGCCGGACTGATCCAGGCGTACAAGGACGGCGAGGACCTGCACCGGTTCGTGGGGTCCAACATCTTCCATGTGCCCACTGACCAGGTAACCAGTGCGATGCGTTCCAAGGTCAAGGCGATGTCCTATGGGCTGGCCTACGGCCTGACCTCGTTCGGCCTGTCCAAGCAGCTGGAGATTTCCGTTGACGAGGCCCGGACGTTGATGAAGGACTACTTCGACCGGTTCGGCGCCGTCCGCGACTACCTGCGCGGCGTCGTCGACCAGGCCAGGATCGACGGGTACACCGCCACCATCGAGGGCCGCCGCCGGTACCTCCCGGACCTGACCAGCACCGACCGCCAGCTGCGCGAAAACGCCGAACGGATCGCGCTCAACTCGCCGATCCAGGGCTCCGCGGCCGACATCATCAAGCGGGCGATGCTGGGCGTGTCCGGCGCGCTGGCCGAGCAGGGGCTGAAATCACGGATGCTGCTGCAGGTCCATGATGAACTGGTCCTCGAAGTCGCCGAGGGCGAACGCGAGGCCGTCGAGAAGCTCGTGACGGAACAGATGGGGGCCGCGGCGCAGCTCTCGGTTCCGCTGGAAGTCCAGATCGGCATCGGCTCCAGCTGGTTCGAGGCAGGGCACTAGGCCCGGCCCCGGAGCCGGGCGTTCAGTTCTTTCAAAGTTGCAGGAATTTCCAGGGGGAGAAGCACGTGGCAGAGCAGTATGACATCAGGCGTTTCCAACCGGCGGCCAAGGACGACGCGGCATACCCGGAGTCGGTCGCCTGGATGCGGGCCGTAGCCTTCGGCTTCCACGACGCCCGCCGAAGCGACGAACGGGTCGACAGAGGCCTTGAGATGCAGCGCGCGGACGGGCGGGTATTGACCGGTGCCTACCAGACCGGTCCGGTGGCCGAGCATGCCCTCGGCACCGATGTACCGGTGGCAACGTTCGGCACGATGACCAAGACGCTGAACATTGGCTACGGCCGGCTCCTGGACACGCGGCTCGTGACTGCCGTCACCGTGCGGACCTCGCACCGCCGCCGCGGCCTGTTGCGCCGCATGATGGCGGAGGAGCTGGGGCTGGCACGGCAGGAGGGGCTGGCGATGGCGGCACTGACGGCCTCCGAAGCGTCCATTTACGGCCGGTTCGGCTTCGGCGTTGCGACCTCGGAACAGTCGATCAAGGTCGACACGAGTGCCCGCTTCGTCCTGAACCACACGCCCGTTGGGAGCGTTGAGGTGGCTGATCCCAAGGTGCTCCTTGAGTTGGCGCCGGTGATCTTCGAACGCTCGCACCGCCAGACGCCGGGTTCGGTGGACCGGCACGAGTTTTACCGGCAATTCGCTTCCGGTTCCATCAGCCGGGAAGACGGTGAGGACCCGAAAGTCAAGGTCGCGCTGCACTACGACGCCGACGGCGCCGTGGACGGCTACGTGTCCTACAAGTTCGGCGGCTGGTCCAGCACCCCGTACACGATGGACGTCGTCGATCTGGTGGCCGCCACCCGCACCGCCTACCTGGAGCTGTGGCAATACCTCGGCGCCATCGACCTCGTCGAACGCGTGACCTGGGACGAGGCGCCCGTTGACGATCCGCTGCCGTGGGCGCTCACGGACCCGCGCTGTGTTGATGCCTCGGACGCCCGGGACATGCTCTGGCTGCGGATACTGGACGTGGAGAAGGCGCTGGCCGCCCGGCGCTATTCCGCCGACGGAGCCCTCGTGTTGCGCGTCACCGACAGCCTCGGCTTCGCGGCCGGGACGTTCGCCCTGCAGGTCGACGGGGGAGAGGCGACGGTTACGCCGGCCCCCGACGCCGAACCGGTGCTGACGCTGGATGTCGCGGACCTCGGGTCCATCTACCTGGGCGCCGTCTGCCCGGTGACCCTGCAGGCGGCCGGCCGGCTTACCGAACACACCCCGGGGGCCGCGCTGACTGCGCGGCTGATGTTCGCCGTCGAACGCGCACCGCACTGCCTCACGCACTTCTAGGAGGGCGCCGGCGGGCTCCGTTGCGCTTTGACCGGCGTTGACGTATACGACTAGACTAAACGGGCGTGTACTACGTGTGCGCAATCTAATCCACAAAATCAGGATGACCCGGCGGATCGCCTTTGATTTGCCGTGTTCTTCACCCGCGTCGCCGACGAGGGTGGGACGGTTTGCCTGACCGACTAACTATCCACAACGGAGCCCCTACTACATGACCATCACCTCAACCGAGAAGTCCGGTACCCCCGTAGTCGCGATTAACGACATCGGTACCGCCGAGGACTTCCTCGCAGCAGTCGACGCCACCATCAAGTACTTCAACGACGGAGACCTCGTCGAAGGTACCGTCGTCAAGGTCGACCGCGACGAAGTCCTGCTCGACATCGGTTACAAGACCGAAGGTGTCATTCCCTCCCGCGAGCTTTCCATCAAGCACGACGTTGACCCCGGAGACGTCGTCTCCGTTGGCGATCAGGTCGAAGCCCTGGTGCTCACCAAGGAAGACAAAGAAGGCCGTCTGATCCTCTCCAAGAAGCGCGCTCAGTACGAGCGTGCCTGGGGCGACATCGAGAAGGTCAAGGAAGAAGACGGCGTCGTCACCGGTACCGTCATCGAGGTTGTCAAGGGTGGTCTTATCCTCGACATCGGCCTGCGCGGCTTCCTGCCCGCATCCCTGGTCGAGATGCGCCGTGTGCGCGACCTTGCTCCGTACATCGGTCAGCAGATCGAAGCCAAGATCATCGAGCTGGACAAGAACCGCAACAACGTTGTGCTGTCCCGCCGTGCCTGGCTCGAGCAGACCCAGTCCGAGGTCCGCTCCACGTTCCTCAACAAGCTGGAAAAGGGCCAGGTTCGTCCCGGCGTCGTTTCCTCCATCGTCAACTTCGGTGCCTTCGTGGACCTGGGCGGCGTAGACGGCCTGGTTCACGTTTCCGAGCTGTCCTGGAAGCACATCGACCACCCGTCCGAGGTTGTCGAAGTTGGCCAGGAAGTCACCGTCGAGGTTCTCGAGGTCGACCTGGACCGCGAGCGCGTCTCCCTGTCGCTCAAGGCTACGCAGGAAGATCCGTGGCAGACCTTCGCCCGCACCCACGCCCTCGGCCAGGTTGTTCCGGGTAAGGTCACCAAGCTGGTTCCGTTCGGCGCGTTCGTTCGCGTTGAAGACGGCATCGAAGGCCTGGTCCACATCTCCGAGCTCGCCGTGCGCCACGTTGAGCTGGCCGAGCAGGTTGTCTCCGTTGGCGACGAGCTCTTCGTCAAGGTCATCGACATCGACCTCGAACGCCGCCGCATCTCGCTGTCCCTCAAGCAGGCCAACGAGGGCGTCGACGCCGAGTCCACCGAATTCGATCCGGCTCTCTACGGCATGGCCGCTGAGTACGACGAAGAGGGCAACTACAAGTACCCGGAGGGCTTCGATCCGGAGTCCAACGAGTGGCTTGAAGGCTACGAGACGCAGCGCGCCGCCTGGGAGCAGCAGTACGCTGACGCCCAGACCCGCTGGGAAGCCCACAAGAAGCAGGTTGCCCAGCACGCTGCCGACGACGCTGCCGCTGCAACGTCCGGCGAGAGCGACTCCGGCACCACCAGCTACTCCTCCGAGCCGGCCGCAGCCGAGACCGGTGCAGGCACGCTTGCATCGGACGAAGCCCTCGCCGCTCTGCGCGAGAAGCTGACCGGCAACTAGTTGCCACCGGCCCGGGTCGCCCCGGGCCAAGCAAAGCGGGTCCCTGCCACGTGCAGGGGCCCGCTTTGGGTTAAGCGGCGGGTTCCTGCGGGGCCGCGCGGGCTTGGGGACATGCCCAGTCCTCGGCCCGGGGAATGGACACAGTACGAATATGTCCAGTGGCCCGGGAGGGCGCCGGGCATGTTCCTTGCACTGAGGGGGGCACGGGATGCCGCGGGGGGCATGCCCAGTCCTCGGCCCGGGGAGTGGACATAGTACGAATATGTCCAGTGGCCCGGGCGGGCGCCGGGCATGTTCCTTGCACTGAGGGAGGCACGGGATGCCGCGGGGGACATGCCCAGTCCTCGGCCCGGGGAGTGGACATAGTACGAATATGTCCAGTGGCCCGGCCGGGCGCCGGGCGTGTTCCATGCACTGAGGGGGGCACGGGATGCCGCGGGGGGACATGCCCAGTCCTCGGCCCGGGGAGTGGACATAGTACGAATATGTCCAGTGGCCCGGGCGGGCGCCGGGCATGTTCCTTGAATCTCGCGGGCCCGCGGGGAGTCGGGGCGGGTGCCGCGACTGTTCAGGACGCGGAGCTTAGGATCCGGTCCGTGGCCTCGTCGGGGACTCCGCCGAAGTACTTGTCCAGGATCTGCTGGAACACTGCTTCGTCGGGCGCGGCCCGGAGGAACAGGGTCGACGACGAGTGCAGTTTCCGTGCGTCGATGCCTCCCAAAATCTGCTCCGCGCTTCGGCCGTCGACGGCGAGGATCGCCCGGGCGCAGTCCAGCAGGCGGGCACCCAGGACCGGGTGGTTCAGGAAAGCACGTGCTTCATCCAAGGATGAAATGGCATATTTGCGTGAGGTCGGGCTCTGTCCCAGCCCGGCTATTTGCGGAAAGATGAACCACATCCAGTGGCCGTGCTTGGATCCGGCCCGGAGTTCCGACAGCGCACCCTCATAGGTTCCCGCAGAGTCCTGGGCTTCCACGAAGCGTGAGAGGTCGAAGGGGTCGTTCACGTAGATTCTCCTAATTCGCTGTTTCACAGCCCGGTAGCTGCGCCGGCGCCGGAACGGTCTTTTGCGCCGGAACATGGCCTTTCCCTCATCCAACCACTCTTCCGGCGTCCCGGGGGAGGGCATGTCCGTTCCTGGGCACGGGCGGTGGGCATAATGGCATTATGCCCATTGCCCGGTGTGGGCGCTGGGCATGTCCCTCGGCGGGGGCAGAACCCGGGCACGTCCCCTCCCCGTGGCGGAGCAAGGTTTCTGGGGGAGCATGTCCATTCTTGGGGCCGGGCACTGGGCATGTCCACACCCGCGGCTACCCCAGCTTGAAACGCGCGCTGACCCGCCGCCCGTCGGCTGCGAGCTCGGCACCCGCGGAACGCAGCAAGGCCTGGGCCGCGACATTCCCGGGGGTCGTTTCCGCCTCCAGCAGGTCCGCCCCGGCCGCCGCGGCCTCGGCCTTGACCAGGCGCAATGCCTCCCGGCCGATGCCGCGCCCGCGGAAGCTCCGGCCTAGCCAGATCCCGGTCTCCAATGCGCCGCCGTCCTGCGGGAACGTCCCGGGCCGGGCAGCCGGAACCCGCAGCAGCCGGATGGAACCGGCCAGCTCGCCGTCGGCCGTGATTGCCCAGGTTTTCTGCCGCGCCGGGCCGTCGAGCCCTGCCGCGGCGGCGTGGTGGTAGTCGCGGAACCAGCTGATCCGTTCGGTGTTCCAACCCTCGGCGGTCCCCAGCGGCGGGGTGACCTCGTCGGCGTCGGCGTCGTGCAGCGCCACCGCCAATAGCCGCTCCAGCACCGGGTCCGTCACGTCCACGAGCGCCACCACGGGCACCGGTTCAGTTGATGGCAACATCGATCCACTCCGTTTCTCCGGGCAGCAGCACGGCGCTTCCGGCCGAGAGGGCCGCGAGGCGATCAGCGGCCTGCGCCAGCGCAACGGGTTCGTCCGGCAGGGCCAGCCGAAGAACCGTCGTCTGCGCATCATAGCTGGTGCCGGCCATCACATACCCGGCCGCGCGCAACTCATTCTCGAGCCGGCCGGCGGAGGCGTGTGGCACCGGCACGGCACAGATCCGCAGCCGCTGGCGCCGCACCAGCGGCGCGAGCTCCAGCGCGGCGGACACCGATTCGGAGTAGGCCCGGACCAGTCCGCCCGCGCCGAGCAGGATCCCGCCGAAATAGCGGACGACGACGGCGGTCACGTCGCTGAGGTCCGTCGTGCCGGGCCCGGTTTCGCGTTTCAGCAGTGCCTCCAGCATCGGGATGCCGGCCGTGCCGGAGGGTTCGCCGTCGTCGTTGGAGCGCTGCACCGCGCGGTCCGGGCCGAGGATGAAGGCCGAGCAGTGGTGCCGGGCGTCGTGGAATTCCCGGCGCAGGCCAGTGACCAGGGCGCGGGCGCTTTCCTCGTCGGCGGTGCGCTGGAGCACGGTGATGAAGCGGGACCGTTTGATCTCCAGCTCGTGGCGGAAGCCGCCGCCGGCCGCCAGTGTGGTGTAAACGGTGGCTCTGCTTTCCGGAGAAACCGCGTCGACTGGCACTGCTTCAGTTTAGTCTGGTGGAATGCTGAAGATCGGTTTGACGGGCGGCATCGCCTCAGGGAAGTCAGTGGTCGCGTCGCGGCTGCGCGAGCTGGGTGCCGTGCTGGTCGACGCCGACGCGCTGGCCCGCGAGGTGGTCGAGCCGGGGACGCCCGGGCTGGCGCGGGTGGTGGAAGCCTTCAGTTCCTCCATCCTGGCCCCCGACGGCGCCCTCGACCGTGCCCGCCTGGGCGCCCTCGTCTTCGGCAACCCCGAACGCCTGGCAGTGCTCAACGGCATCATCCACCCCCTCGTCAGGGAGCGCGCCGCCGCCCTCGCCGCCGGCGCCCCGAAAGGCGCAGTCGTGGTCCAGGACATCCCGCTCCTGGTCGAGACCGGCCAGGGCGCCAACTTCCATCTCGTGGTGGTCGTGGACGCCCCGGAGGACGTCCGGGTGCGGCGCATGGTTGAACACCGGAAGATGACGGTCGAAGAGGCCCGCTCCCGAATGGCCGCCCAGGCCACGCGGGAGGCCCGGTTGGCGGCTGCCGACGTCGTCCTGGACAACTCGGGCTCGAAGGAGGAACTCCGGGACGCGGTGGACCGGCTCTGGGAGCGCCGGCTGCTCCCGTTCGCGGAGAACCTGACCAAGCACCGGATGGCCCCGCGCTCCGGCGGCCCGGTGCTCAGCCCCGCCAATCCGGACTGGCCGGCCCAGGCCTCCCGGATCGCCGCCCGTCTGCGCGCCGTTGCCCCACAGGACATCTTCGCCGTGGACCACATCGGTTCCACCGCGGTCCCGGGCCTCGAGGCCAAGGACGTGCTGGACCTGCAGCTCACCGTCCGGGACCTGGCGACGGCGGACCGACTGGAGCCGCTGCTGGCCGCGGCGGGCTACCCGCGCTGGCCGGGCATCGGCCCGGACAACCCCAAGCCCGCCCATCCCGACCCGGCCGACTGGGACAAGCGCGTGCACGGCAGCGCGGACCCCGGTCGGCCCGTGAACCTGCACATCCGGGCCGCGGGATCGCCCGGCTGGCGGTACGCTCTATGCTTCCGCGATTGGCTGCGCGACGACGCCGGGGCGCGCGCCGACTACCTTGCGGAGAAGCGCCGCGCGGCCCGGCGGCACGGCGTGGACAAGTCCACCGCGGCCTACGCCGCGGACAAGGAGGAGTGGTTCACCGCCTACGCCGCCCCGCGGATGGAAGAGTGGGCCCGGCGCACCGGCTGGCTGCCGCCGTCGTACGACGCACCCTGACCGGCGGGTACAGCCCAAAGCTGAATCAGGGCTTCCTGTCGGAGGGCGGCGGTAGATTAGTAACATGAGCCTTGCCCAGGAAATCAACCGTGTCGTGGCGCCCTTTGAGGTCATCAGCGAGTTCAAGCCCGCCGGGGACCAGCCCGCCGCGATCGCCGAACTGACCGAGCGCATCCAGAACGGCGAGAAGGATGTGGTGCTCCTCGGCGCCACCGGTACCGGTAAAAGCGCGACGACGGCGTGGCTGATCGAACAGGTGCAGCGGCCCACCCTGGTGATGGTGCAGAACAAGACCCTCGCCGCCCAGCTGGCCAACGAATTCCGCGAACTGCTGCCGAACAACGCGGTGGAGTACTTCGTTTCCTACTACGACTACTACCAGCCGGAAGCCTACGTGGCCCAGACGGACACCTTCATCGAGAAGGACTCCTCCGTCAACGAGGAAGTCGAACGGCTCCGGCACTCCGCCACGAATGCGCTGCTGACCCGGCGCGACGTGATTGTGGTTGCCACCGTTTCCTGCATCTACGGCCTCGGCACCCCGGAAGAATACATCGCCGGCATGGTGACCCTGCGCAAGGGCGCCCAGATGAACCGCGACGACCTGCTCCGGAAATTCGTCTCCATGCAGTACACCCGCAATGACATGGACTTCCACCGCGGCACGTTCCGGGTCCGGGGCGACACCGTGGAAATCATCCCGATGTACGAGGAACTCGCGATCCGGATCGAGTTCTTCGGCGACGAGATCGAGAACATCTATACCCTGCACCCGCTGACCGGAGAAGTGCTCCGGGACGAGACCGAAATGTACGTCTTCCCCGCCTCGCACTACGTCGCCGGACCGGAACGGATGGCCCGGGCGATCAAGCGGATCGAGGACGAACTCGCCGACCGCCTCAAAGTCCTGGAGAGCCAGAACAAGCTGGTCGAGGCCCAGCGGTTGCGGATGCGCACCACCTATGACCTGGAAATGATGCAGCAGATGGGATTCTGCAACGGCATCGAGAACTATTCCTCGCACATCGACGGCCGCGCCCGCGGAACCGCGCCACACTGCCTTATCGACTACTTCCCGGACGACTTCCTGCTGGTCATCGACGAATCCCACGTCACCGTGCCGCAGATCGGCGCCATGTACGAGGGCGACATGTCCCGCAAGCGGAACCTTGTGGACCACGGCTTCCGGCTGCCCTCGGCGATGGACAACCGCCCGCTCAAGTGGGATGAGTTCCAGGACCGCGTGGGCCAGACCGTCTACCTGTCCGCAACCCCGGGCAAGTACGAGCTCGGCAAAGCGGACGGCTTCGTGCAGCAAATCATCCGACCCACCGGCCTGATCGACCCCGAGGTCATCGTCAAGCCCACCAAGGGCCAGATCGATGACCTGCTGGGCGAAATCCGCACCCGCACCGCGAAGAACGAACGCGTCCTCGTCACCACGCTGACCAAAAGGATGGCCGAGGACCTCACCGACTACCTGCTGGGCCACGGCGTGAAGGTCGAGTACCTGCACTCCGACGTCGACACGCTGCGCCGCGTGGAGCTGCTCCGTGAACTGCGGATGGGCGTCTTCGACGTCCTGGTCGGCATCAACCTGCTCCGGGAGGGCCTGGACCTGCCCGAGGTGTCGCTGGTGAGCATCCTGGACGCGGATAAGGAAGGCTTCCTGCGCTCGGCGACCTCGCTGATCCAGACCATCGGCCGGGCCGCCCGCAACGTGTCCGGCCAGGTCCACATGTACGCGGACCGGATCACCGATTCGATGGCGCAGGCCATCGACGAGACCAACCGCCGCCGCGCCATCCAGGTGGCGTACAACACGGAAAAGGGCATCGACCCGCAGCCGCTGCGCAAGAAGATCGCCGATATCACCGACCAGCTGGCCAAGGAGGACGCGGACACCCGCGAACTGCTGGCCAGCGCGGGCAAGGCGCGCGGCAAGGGCAAGGGCGGCTCCAAGGTCCGCGCCGACGGCCTCGCGGCCGCCCCGGCCGAGGACCTGGTGGGCCTGATCGAACAGCTGACCGAGCAGATGCACGCCGCCGCCGGCGAGCTGCAGTTCGAGCTCGCCGCCAGGCTGCGCGACGAGGTCGGGGATCTCAAGAAGGAGCTGCGCCAGATGCAGTCGGCCGGGCACGCCTAGGGTAAAGTGGATCAGACGTAGGGGAGTATCCCAAGCGCTACGATCGTCAACACGCACGGCACAGATGCCCTGCCGGGCGTAGCGGGCAGCGAATCGGCACCTGATGGCGACAGCCACGGTGCGGCAGCTTAGCCGGAGAGACTTACACCGCTTAGTTGTACCCTGCGAAAGGTATCTTCGTGCCCGAACTTCCCGTCTGGTTCGAGATCGGCTCCTTCGTCGTTCTCGGAATCATCCTCGCCATCGATCTGCTCCTGGTGCTGAAGCGGCCGCATGAACCCTCCATGAAGGAAGCCGGCCTGTGGGTCTCCTTCTACATTGCGCTGGCCTTGGTCTTCGCCGGAGCCATGTTCCTCTTCACCGGCCCGGAGTATGGCGGCCAGTTCATCGCCGGCTGGGTGACGGAGTACAGCCTCAGCATCGACAACCTGTTTGTCTTCATCATCATCATGGCGCGCTTCTCGGTACCCCGTAAGTACCAGCAGGAAGTGCTCATGGTCGGCATCATCATCGCCTTGATCCTGCGCGGCATCTTCATCCTGCTCGGCGCGATCGTGATCGAGCAGTTCAGCTGGGTCTTCTACATCTTCGGCGCCTTCCTGCTGTGGACCGCCTGGAAGCAGGCCCAGGACGAAGGCGAGGACGAGGAAGATAAGGAAAACCCGCTGATCGCCCGGATCCGCCGGATCCTGCCGATGTCCGAGAAGTTCGACGGCGGCAAGCTGCGCACCGAAGTCGACGGCAAGAAGGTCTTCACTCCGATGCTGATCGTCTTCGTGACCATCGGCATGACCGACCTGCTCTTCGCGGTGGACTCCATCCCGGCCATCTTCGGCCTCACCCAGAGCGCGTTCATCGTCTTCACCGCCAACATCTTCGCCCTGATGGGTCTGCGCCAGCTCTACTTCCTGCTCGGCGGCCTGATGAACCGGCTCATCTACCTCAAGCACGCGCTCTCGGTCATCCTCGCCTTCATCGGCGTCAAACTGGTGCTGCACGCCATGCACGTCAACGAACTTCCGTTCATCAACGGCGGCAAGCACATCGAATGGGCCCCGGAAATCCCGACCTACGTTTCGCTCGGGGTGATCATCGGCACCATCATCATCGCGGTCGTCGCCAGCCTGGTCAGCTCCAAGGCGTCGAAGGCCAAGCTGGATGCCCGGCTCGAAGAGGACTCGCGCAAGAGCCTCACCGACGCCGAGTAGCGCCCCCGGCGGCCCTGCACGGGCTAAGCTCGGAGCGTGAAAAGCTTTGACGCCGCGACGGCGGCCGGTACGGCGCTGCACCCGCAACGGGTGCAGCGCCGTACCGTTGTGATGCTCAGTGCCGCCCAGTTGCTCAGCGGCGTCGGCGGCGGCGCCAGCCTTTCCGTCGGCTCGCTGCTGGCCGTCCAGCTCTCCGGCTCGAACGCCTGGGCGGGCTCGGTCACCACCACCATGACGCTCGCCGCCGCGCTGACCGCGCTGCCGCTTGCCGGGCTGGCCGGCCGGCGGGGACGCCGGGCAGCCCTCGTGACCGGGCTCCTGTCCGCCATGAGCGGCGCTGTGCTGGTGATCCTGGCGACCGTCACCGCCTTCTTCCCGTTGCTGCTGCTGGGCGCCGCCATGCTGGGCCTCGGCACGGCGGCCAACCTGCAGGCCCGCTTCGCCGCCGTCGACCTCGCAGAGCCGGAACACCGCGGACGGTCCCTCGCGATCGTGGTGTGGGCCGTGACCGTCGGCGCCGTGGCCGGGCCGAACCTCATCCAGCCCGGCGCGCTGGTGGGGCAGGCCCTCGGCCTGCCGCCGATTTCCGGGCCGTTCGTGTTCTCGACGGCCGGACTGGCCCTCGCCGCCTTGTTGCTGTTCATCGGGCTGCGCCCGGATCCGCTGCTGCTGGCTGCCCGGATCCGCGCAGCGGACGAGGAGCCGGCGAAAGGGACAGCGGGAACCCGGGGCAAGCATGCCCTGCGCAACGGACTGCGCGCGGTCCGGTCCTCCCCGCGCGCCCGGCTGGCGCTGCTCGCCGTCGTCGCGGCGCACGGCTGCATGGCCGCCGTGATGTCCATGACGCCGCTGCATCTGCAACTGCTCACCGAGGGCCCGATGGCCGGTCGCGCCGCGGAGCACGCCCACACCGCCGGCACGGACGTCTTCGTGCTGATCGGCTTCACGATCTCGCTGCACATCGCCGGCATGTACGCCCTCTCACCGGTCATGGGCTGGCTCACCGACCGGGTCGGCCGGCTCCCGGTGATCCTGCTGGGCCACGGGCTGATCCTGCTCGCCGTCTGCGTCGCGGGCTTCGGCCAGGCGCTGCCGGCCCTGGTCACCGTCGGACTGGTGCTGCTGGGGCTGGGCTGGTCGGCGGCCACCATCGCCGGTTCCACTCTGCTCGCGGAGAGTGTCGCGGTCGGCGAGCGGGTCCTCGTGCAGGGCGTGTCGGACACCCTGATGGGCGTCGCGGGCGCTGTTGGCTCGGGCTTCGCCGGTCTCGTGATGAGCGGAATCGGCTACCAGGGATTGAACCTCGTGGCGGCCGTCGTGGCTGCCGCGGTCCTGGCCGTGGTCTTCCAGGCGGCGGCGCGGTCACGCCGCAACCCGGAGCCTGCCGGGGCCTGAACCCCCGGCCGGGTAGCCGCGGACGCCGTCAGGCGCGCGTCGCGCGGGCCATGCCGAGCAGCCGGCCGAAGATCGCCTCGCCGTCGTCGGCGATGCCGTCGTGGTGGAACTCAGCGGACTCCCAGACCTGCAGGCCGCGGACGGCGGCTGCAGTCTCCAGCGACAGGTCCCGGTCCACGTAGATGTCGTCGGTGTACACGGCGGCGGCCACCGGAATGTTGTTCAGGGCCAGCCGCTCGGGGTCGTAGAGCGGTTTCCAGTCGTCCTTCTCGGCGAGCAGCTGCGCCACGGTGCGGAGCGGACGGAGGGCCGGATCCTGTTCGAAGTACCAGGGATAGACCATCTCGCCGGTTAGCAGCGGGGCGGCGGCGTCCGGGCGGAACTCCGGGAAGTCCTGGAGCACCCGCAGTGCCGCCCAGTCGGTGGCCTCGCCCTGGCCGTAGATGGATTCGTGCATGAGGGCGTACAGCGGGTTCGACGCGCGGGAGACAAGCCCGCGGACCTGCTCCAGGAAGCCGTCGGAGAGTCGGTCGCCGTCGGGGGTGCTGACGAAGGCATCCTCCAGCAGGTGGTGCAGCCCGTCCACCCGGGTGTTGCCGCCCAGGTAGGAACCCACCATCTGGAAGCGCTCCACGGTGAGCCTGCTGCCGTCGGGCAGGTACTCCTCGAAGTCGCGGAGGTGCCCGGCGATGCGGCTGACCAACTCCCGGTCCTGCGGGTACCAGCCGAAGTATTCGGCGTTGCGCGCTGCCACGCGGCGGAAGGTTGCCTGGTAGACCCGGTCCGCGGGGCCGGTCAGGGGCGCGAGGCCGCCGGTGATCAGCGCCTCGCGCAGCCCCTCGGGGGCGAAGGACAGGTAGCTCAGCGCGCAGAAGCCGCCGTAGCTCTGCCCGTAGATAGTCCAGGGCGCGGCGCCGAGGGTCCGCCGGATCGCCTCCGCGTCCGCCACAATCGAGTCGGCGCGGAAGTGCTCGAGGTACTGCGCCTGGTCCCGGTCGCTCCCGCGCAGCGGCAGGGTCTTGCGGTCGATGGGGGAGGAGAGCCCGGTGCCGCGCTGGTCCAGCATCAGGATGCGGAAGTCCTTCGCCGCGGCCTTGCTCCAGCCGCCCAGCGCGGGGAAGCGGTTGCCGCGGCCGCCGGGACCGCCCTGCAGGTACAGCAGCCACGGCAGTTCCGCGGCGGCCTCCTCGCTGTGGTCCGCGGAGACGTATTCCCGGGCGAAGACGGTGATCGTTTCGCCGTCGGCGCCGAAGTGGTCCAGCGGTACTTCAAAGTAATGCTCCGCGGTGCGCATGCCGCGGTAGTCGTGCCTGGCCTTGACGATGTGCGGGACGGAGGCTGTCTGAGTCGACGTTGGGTCAGCCACGGGCGTTAGCCGTCCGGGCGCCGGCGAATGCGTCCAAGGCGTCGCCGGTGAGCCGGAAGGTGGACCATTCGTCCATCGGGGCCGCGCCGAGGTTCTTGTAGAAGGCGATCGAGGGCTCGTTCCAGTCCAGCACGCTCCACTCCACCCGGGCGTAGCCGCGCTCCACGGCGGTGGCGGCCAGGTGCTGCAGCAGTGCCTTGCCGTGGCCGGCGCCGCGGGCTTCCGGCATGACGTAGAGATCCTCGAGGTAGATCCCGTGCACGCCTTCCCAGGTGGAGTAGTTCAGGAACCACAAAGCGAAGCCCTGGACGTCGCCGGCCTCATTCTCGGCCATGGTCGCGTACACGCGTGGGTTCTCGCCGAACAGTACCTGCGTGAGCATCTCGGGGGTGTTCCGGACGGCGTCCGGCTCCTTTTCGTAGATGGCCAGGTCATGGATCATCTGCAGGATGGCGGGAACGTCGTGGGCGGTGGCCGGGCGGATTACACTCATGGTCGCCAGTTTACTAGCGGCTACAGGCGGTTCACGTCGATCACGCGCACGACGGCGGTGCCGGTCTCGTCCGAGGCGGCCAGGTCCACCTCGGCGGAGATGCCCCAGTCATGGTTGCGGGCCGGGTCGTCGAAGATCTGCCGGACCTTCCAGACGCCCGGCTCCTCGGTGATGATCAGCAGGCCCGGACCGCGTGCGTCCGGGCCGGTGCCGATGTCCTCGTGCTCCTCGAAGTAGTCGTCCAGCGCGTCCTCCCAGCGCTCCGCATCCCAGCCGGAGCCGGCGTCGAGTTCGCCCAGCGCTGTGGCGGCCTCGTCCGCGAACAGTTCCACCCGGCGGAACATTTCGTTGCGGACCATCACCCGGAAGGCGCGGATATTGGAGGTCAGCGACGGCGGCGGGGGCGGCGGGGCATCGTGCCGGGTCGGGGCGGCGCCGGAGGTGAGTTCCTCCCATTCGTCCAGCAGGCTTGAGTCCACCTGGCGGACCAGCTCGCCGAGCCACGCGATCAGGTCCTCAAGGTCCTCGCGCAGCGCGTCCTGCGGCACCGTCTGCCGGAGTGCCTTGAAGCCGTCAGCCAGGTAGCGCAGCACAATGCCCTCGGAACGGGCCAGGCCGTAGAACTGCACGAATTCGCCGAAGTTCATTGCCCGTTCGTACATGTCCCGGATCACGGACTTGGGGGCGAGTTCGAAGTCGCCGATCCACGGCGCCGCCTTGCGGTACACGTCGAACGCCTCGCCGAGGATCTCCGCGAGCGGCTGCGGGTAGGTAACCTCCTCGAGCATGGCCATGCGCTGGTCGTACTCGATCCCGTCGGCCTTCATCGCGGCAATCGCCTCCCCGCGGGCCTTCTTCTGCTGCGCGGACAGGATCTGCCGCGGCTTCTCCAGCGTCGATTCGATCACCGAGACGACGTCGAGGGCATACGACGGCGACTCCGGATCCAGCAGCTCGAGGGCCGCCAGGGCGAAGGGGGAGAGCGGCTGGTTCAGGGCGAAGTTCGCCTGCAGGTGGACCGTGAGCCGGACGCTGCGGCCGTCCGGGCCTTGTTCCGCGGGCGGGATGCGTTCGACGACGCCGGCGGCCAGCAGCTCGCGGTAGATGCCCAGCGCCCTTTTCATCAGCTGCAGCTGCGCGGCGCGCGTCTCGTGGTTTTCGGTCAGCAGGCGGCGCGCGGCCTTGAACGGGTCGCCGGGGCGTTCCATCAGGTTCATCAGCATCGCGTGGGTGACGGTGAAGCTGGAGCCCAGCGGGTCCGGCACGGAATCCACCAGCCGCTTGTAGGTGGGTTCGCCCCAGGACACAAACCCCTCCGGCGGCTTCTTCTTGACGACCTGGCGCAGCTTCTTCTGGTCGTCGCCGAACTTCGCCGTGGCCTTGGCCATCGCCTTGACGTTCTCGATCACATGCTCGGGCGCCTGGACCACCACCGTCCCGGCGGTGTCATAGCCGGCCCGGCCCGCCCGGCCCGCGATCTGGTGGAACTCACGCGAATTCAGCAGGCGGGTGCGGACGCCGTCGTACTTGCTCAGCGCGGTCAGGAGCACGGTGCGGATGGGAACGTTGATGCCGACGCCCAGAGTGTCCGTGCCGCAGATGACCTTGAGCAGACCGGCCTGGGCCAGCTGTTCGACGAGCCGGCGGTACTTGGGCAGCATGCCGGCGTGGTGCACGCCGATGCCGTGCCGGACCAGCCGGTTGAGGGTCTTGCCGAAGCCCGCGGCGAAGCGGAAGCCGGCGATCAGCTCGGCGATCTTGTCCTTTTCCTCGCGGGTGCAGACGTTGATGCTCATCAGGTTCTGGGCCCGGTCGATCGCCTCGAGCTGGCTGAAGTGCACCACGTAAACCGGCACCTGCTTGGTGGAGAGGAGCTCCTCCAAGGTCTCGTGCACGGGGGTCTGCTGGTAGTAGAAGTGCAGCGGAATGGGCCGTTCCGCGGAGCTGACGGTCGTCGTCTGGCGTCCGGTCAGCTCGGTGATGCCCTCCTCTAAGCGGCTCACGTCGCCGAGCGTGGCGGACATCAGCAGGAACTGGGCCTGCGGGAGTTCCAGCAGCGGCACCTGCCAGGCCCAGCCGCGCTGCGGATCGGAGTAGAAGTGGAACTCGTCCATGATCACCGCGCCAAGCTCCGCGGTGGATCCCTCGCGCAGGGCGATGTTCGCCAGGATTTCCGCGGTGCAGCAGATGATGGGCGCGTCCTGGTTGACGCCGGAATCGCCGGTGATCATGCCGACGTTTTCGGCGCCGAAGATCTCGCACAGGGCGAAGAATTTCTCCGAGACGAGGGCCTTGATCGGTGCGGTGTAATAGCTGCGCGCCCCGCGGGCCATGGCCTGGAAGTGCGCCGCGATCGCCACCAGCGACTTGCCCGAACCCGTGGGGGTCGCCAGGATGACGTTGGCGCCTGCGGCCAGCTCCATGATGGCCTCGTCCTGGGCGGTGTACAGGGCCAGGCCGCGGCTCTCCGTCCATTCGACGAACCGGGTGTAGAGCTCATCCGGATCGAGCCCGCTCCTGCCGGGAACTCGGGCGGCCGGGGCGGGGAGCTGATCAACAAGTTTCATTGCTTTCCAGCTTAGTGGCCCGCGGCGCGGCCGGCTGCCTGCCCCCGGGGTGGCATCCCGCGGCCCGACACCCGGGCCGGAAACCCGGGCCGGCGTCCCGCGGTGCGGCGGCGGCGCCCCGGGGCCGCTGCCGGGTTAGGCTTCGGCTGACGGCCCGAGCGGTGAAGCGAGGAATGCATGAAGTGGGATCCAGCCAAGTACGTGCAGTTCGGCGACTATCGGGACCGGCCGTTCTTCGACTTGACCGCCCGCATCCACGCCGAGGCTCCGCGGCATGTCGTCGACCTTGGCTGCGGACCGGGAAGCCTGACCGCCACGCTGGCGGCGCGCTGGCCCGGCGCCGCGGTGCAGGGGCTGGACTCCTCCGCCGAAATGCTCGCGAAGTCAGCCCCCTTCGCAGCCGCGGCGGACAACCTTTCCTTTGGCCTGGCGGACATCGCCGCGTGGATGCCCGCGCCGGATACCGACGTCGTCGTCACCAACGCCGCCCTGCAGTGGGTGCCCGGGCATCGGGAGCTGCTGCCCCGCTGGCTTGGGGCGCTGCGTCCGGGAGCATGGTTTGCGCTCCAGGTGCCGGGCAATTTCAACGCCCCCTCGCACACCCTCATGCGGACGCTCGCCGATTCGGATGAGTGGTCCGCCCGACTGGCCGGAGTGCTGCGGCATAACGACGTGGTGGGCGAGCCTGCGGATTACCTCGAACTGATGCTCGACGCCGGCTGCGATGCCGACGCCTGGGAGACCACGTACCTCCAGCTCCTGCCGGGCGCCGATCCGGTGCTTGAGTGGGTGCGGGGGACTGGCCTGCGCCCGGTGCTGGCCGCGCTCACGCCGGAAGAGGCCGCCCGGTTCGAGCGGGACTACGCGCGGCTGCTGAACGAGGCTTACGCGCCGGGCGGCCACGGAACGGTTTTCCCCTTCCGGAGGGTCTTCGCCGTGGGCCGCAAGCGGAGCTGAGAGGGTGCCGGACCTGCCGCCGCCCGGGGGTGCACGGTGCGAACCCTTCCGCCGGCCGGGCTCTTTGACGAATGTGACACGCCGTGTGACAACAAGCGGCATGTGATGGGGCTTACAATGACAAGGCGGTCTGGGGGCGGCCGCGGTCTGGTCCGATTCCGAGCCCTGTTCTAGTGATGGAGGTTCGGTGCTATTTAGCCTGATGGGGCGCCTGCTCGTCGCCCACAGGATGACCGTTCTGGCCATCATTTGCCTGCAGCTCGTGCAGACCACCGCCAACCTGATGCTTCCGACCCTCAACGCCGCCATTATCGACGACGGCATTGTCGCCGGCGACACGCCCGTGATCCTGCGCCTGGGAGCCTGGATGGCGGTAGTTGCTGCCCTCCAGGTCGGTGCCGCCATCGCCGCAGGCTACCTCGGCGCCGTCGTCGCCATGCGCGTGGGGCGGGAGTTGCGCGAGAAGCTTTTTGCCAAGGTGCAGACCTTTTCCTCGCAGGAGGTCGGCGTGTTCGGGGCGCCCAGCCTGGTCACCAGGGCCACCAATGACGTCACGCAGATCCAGAACCTCACCGTCCTGGTCTTCACCATGCTCGTCGCCGCGCCCGCCAGCTTCATCGGCGGCATCGTCCTCGCGGTGCGCCAGGACCTGCCGCTGTCCGGGATTGTGGTGGCCGTGATCCCGGTTCTCGCGGGACTCATGCTGCTGATTGTGCGCCGGCTGATTCCGCTGTACCGGCGCGGCCAGGGACTCATCGACCGGATCAGCCGGGTCCTGCGCGAACAGATCATTGGCGCCAACGTTATCCGCGGCTTTGTCCGGCAGGAGCATGAAATCCGGCGCTTCGATGCGGCCAACAGGGACCTCACCAGGAACAACCTCGACTCTGCGCTGCTGGTTGCCGGCATGAATCCAATGATCATGGTGGTGGTTAACCTGTCCTCCGTCGCGGTGGTCTGGTTCGGCGGCCACCGGATCCAGTCCGGACAGATGCGCCTCGGCGCGCTGACCGCGTTTATCGCCTACATCCTGCAGATCCTGATCGCCATCATGATGGCCATGTACGTCTTCACGACGGCCCCGCGGGCCGCTGCCTGCGCGGAGCGAATCCAGGAAGTCCTGGACACCGAACCGTCCATCGGCGATCCGGAGCCGGGCCCGGCACCGGCGAAGCTACCGCCCCCGGAACGGCCGCCTGGTTCGGGTCGCGGACCCGTCACTGAAGGCACCGTGGAGTTCCACGACGTCGAATTCGCCTATCCCGGCGCCGAAGCCCCGGTCCTCAGCGGGGTCACGTTCACGGCCGCTCCCGGAACCACGACGGCGGTCATCGGCGCCACGGGAAGCGGCAAGACCACGCTGCTGAATCTGCTGCCGCGCTTCCTTGACCCGACGGCGGGCAGCATCAGCATCGGCGGCCGCGGGACCCGATCGCTGCCGCTTGCTGAGCTGCGCGGACTGATCTCCATGGTGCCGCAGCATTCCTACCTCTTCTCCGGGACCCTCGCGGAGAACCTGCGCGTGGGCGGCCCGGACGCGACTGATGCGGAACTGTGGCAGGCCCTGGGGACCGCCCAGGCGGGCGACTTTGTCCGCGACCTCCCGGGCGGGCTCGAGGCGCCGGTCAGCCAGGGCGGCACAAACTTTTCCGGCGGGCAGCGCCAGCGCCTGTGCATCGCGCGGGCACTCCTCCGGCCCGCGCCCGTCTACCTCTTCGACGACAGTTTCTCCGCCCTTGATTACGGCACCGACGAGAGGCTCCGCGCCGCCCTGGAACCGGCGCTGCGGGCGGCCACCGTCCTGGTGGTGGCGGAACGCGTGTCCACGATCGAGAAGGCGGACCTGATCCTCGTGCTCGAGGACGGCCGGCTGGTGGCCAAAGGCACCCACCAGGAACTGATGGAGTCGTCGAGGGCCTACCAGGAGATCGCCGCCTCCCAACTGGTGCTGGAGGAAACTCCGTGAGCGCGGATGTCGCCGCGCGGGGCGGAACGGCTGCAAGCAAATGGCGGACGGCCGGAAGGCTGCTGGGACTCCTGACGCCGGTACGCCGCCGCATGGCCGGTGCCATCGCCGCCACCTGCGCCTTCGCGGCGCTGAACGTGGCGGCCCCCAAATACCTTGGCGACGCCACCGACGTCGTGGTCCAAAGCGTCGTCGGCGGCACCTTCGACGAGCGCAGGCTCGGCCGGCTGCTGCTAGCGGTCGCCTTGATGTACCTGGGCGCCTCGCTGTTCAGCTGGATCCAGGGCGCCCTGACCGCGACGGCGGTGCAGCGGCTCGGCTACGGGCTCCGCGCCGCCGTCGAACAAAAGCTCCATCTGCTGCCTTCCAGCCATTTCGACGACCAGCACCGGGGCGACGTACTCAGCCGGGCCACCAACGACGTCGACAACGTCTCGCAGGCGCTCAACCAGTTGCTCAACCAGCTCATCATGTCGGTGTTGATGCTCTCCGGCGCCCTGGCCATGATGTTATGGCTCTCGCCGCTGCTGGCCGTGATTGCGCTGGCCTCGGTCCCGGTCTCCACCTTGATCACGGTGCTCGTGGCGCGGCGGTCGCAGGCGCACTTCACCGAGCAGTGGGCCAGCACCGGTGAACTTAATGCCCACTTGGAGGAGTTCTTCACCGGGCACGAAGTGGTCAAGGCATTTGGCCGGCAGGGGGCGGCCGCGGCCACCTTCGGGGAAAGCAATACGCGGCTGTTCCGGGCAGCTTCGAGCGCTCAGTACGTGTCCGGGGTCGTGCAGCCCCTGATGATTTTCGTCTCCAACCTCAACTACATCGCCGTCGCCGTCATCGGCGCGCTTCAGGTGGCTGCAGGCACCATGACGATCGGGGGCGTCCAGGCCTTCATCCAGTTCAGCCGGCTCTTCAGCCAGCCAATGGGCCAGATCGGCGGAATGCTCAACCTGATGCAGTCCTGCGTGGCCTCCGCGGAACGCGTCTTCGCGCTGCTGGACGCACCGGAGATCCCCGCGGATGCTGCGCCCTCTGCCGCTGGCGCCGCCCGTGCCGCCGCCGCCCGTGCCGGCGCCGCGGAGCCCGCACCTCCGGGGCGGGTCAGCTTCGAAAGCGTCACCTTCGGCTACGGTCCCGGTGCCCCCGTCGTGGAGGACCTCTCCTTCGCAGTCGAGCCGGGCCAGACCGTCGCTATCGTCGGGCCGACCGGAGCCGGAAAGACCACGGTGGTCAATCTCCTGATGCGGTTCTACGAGCTGGACGGCGGGCGGATCACCGTGGACGGCATCGACATCGCCGAAATACCGCGCGACGCGTTGCGGTCCGCCTTCGGCACCGTGATGCAGGACGCCTGGCTCTTCACCGGCAGCATCCGGGAGAACATCGAATACGGCAGGCCCGGCGCCAGCGACGGCGAGATCATCGCCGCGGCGCAGGCCAGCCACGTGGACCAGTTCGTCCGCGCCCTCCCGGCCGGCTATGCCACCATGCTTGGCAACGACGGCGACTCCCTCAGCCGCGGCCAGCGCCAGCTCATCTCGATCGCCCGGGCGCAGCTGGCCGGCCGCGGCGTCCTGATCCTCGACGAGGCCACCAGCTCGGTGGACAGCCGCACCGAAGCCCAGATCCGGCAGGCAATGGCCCGGCTGCGCCAGGGCCGGACCAGCTTCGTGATCGCCCACCGCTTGTCCACGGTCCGGGACGCTGATCTAATTCTGGTCATGGACCACGGACGGATTGTTGAACAGGGAAACCACCAGGAACTGATGGCGGGGGGCGGTTTCTACGCCGCCCTCTACCGGGCCCAGTTCGCCGGCCGCGAACAGCCCGAGAGCGTTCTGGAGCCTGAGCTGTGAGTTCCGCGGAACGTGCCGCCGCACAATTTCCAGGCAGCTGGAAGCCAAACACGGGCAGCTCGGTGCCGCTGTTTGAGCAGCTCCGGCTGAACATCATCGAGCAGGCGGACAACGGCACCCTGGCGCCGGGCACCCGCCTGCCGGCCGTCCGCAGCCTGGCAGGGGAGTTGGGGGTGGCGCCGCACACCGTGGCGCGCGCCTACAAGGAACTCGAGGCCGCCGGCGTGGTCGCGACCCGCGGCCGGAACGGCACCGTCGTCTGTGCCCGGGACGAGGCCTGGGGCTCGCTTACCGCTGCCGCCTCGGAGTTCGCGGCGGCAGCCAAAGCCCAGGGCGCCAGCTTCGCCGAGGCCGTTCAACTACTGGCGGCGGCGTACGACCGCCAATAGCACACCGGTCCTCCGAATGGATATTCGAAGAAGTTTTCGATTAGCATTGGAGGCGTGCCTAAAGCCGTAGCTGAAGAACCCGCCGTTGATGTCCAGCCCGCCGCCGTACCGGTGAAGTCCGGAAAATCGGCCGGCCCCAAGCCGTCCAGCCCGGCCCCGTCGGGCATAGAGCTGGCCCGCCCGGACCTGTCCCGACTCGTCGTGAAGGGCGCGCGCGAACACAACCTGCGCAACGTCGACCTCGACCTGCCGCGCGACGCGATGATCGTCTTCACCGGCCTTTCCGGCTCCGGCAAGTCCTCGCTGGCCTTCGACACCATCTTCGCCGAGGGACAGCGGCGCTACGTGGAGTCGCTCTCCGCCTACGCCCGCCAGTTCCTGGGCCAGGTGGACAAGCCCGACGTCGACTTCATCGAAGGCCTGTCGCCCGCGGTGTCGATCGACCAGAAGTCCACGAGCAAGAACCCCCGTTCCACCGTGGGCACGATCACCGAGATCTACGACTACATGCGCCTGCTCTGGGCCCGGGTGGGACGCCCGCACTGCCCCGTCTGCGGCGAGCCGGTGACCAAGCAGACCCCGCAGCAGATCGTCGACCAGCTCCTGGAACTGCCCGAGGGCACCCGGTTCCAGGTGCTGGCACCGGTGGTCCGCGGCCGCAAGGGCGAATTCGTCGAACTGTTCAAGGAGCTCACGGCGAAGGGCTACTCAAGGGCCCGGGTGGACGACAAGCTGATCCAGCTCAGCGATCCGCCCAAGCTGGGCAAGCAGTTCAAGCACACCATTGAGGTGGTGGTGGACCGCCTCGTCGTCAAGGAAGGCATCAGCCAGCGCCTCACCGACTCGGTGGAAACCGCCCTGGGCCTTGCCGAGGGCCGCGTGCTGGCCGAATTCGTCGACCTCGAGGCGGATGACCCGGAACGGATCCGTGCCTTCTCCGAGCACCTCGCCTGCCCCAACGAGCACCCCCTCGCGATCGACGAAATCGAACCCCGCTCGTTCTCCTTCAACAATCCCTTTGGCGCCTGCTCCGCCTGCAGCGGCATCGGCACCAAGCTCGAGGTCGATGAGGAACTCCTCATCCCCAACCCGGAGCTCTCCCTCGCCGAAGGCGCCATCGCGCCCTGGTCGCTCGGCACCGCCACCACCGAGTACTGGAACCGGCTCCTCGGCGGCCTGGCCAAGGAAATTGGCTTCAAGATGACCACGCCTTGGGAGAAGCTCTCCACTGAGGCGCGGCAGACCGTGCTGCACGGCAAGGACCACAAGGTCGTGGTGCAGTACCGCAACCGCTTCGGCCGGGAACGCAAGTACAGCACCGGCTTCGAGGGCGTTGTCCAGTACGTGCACCGCAAGCACACGGAAACGGATTCCGACTCGGCGCGGGACCGCTACGAGGAGTACATGCGCCAGGTCCCGTGCCCGGCCTGCAACGGCGCCCGGCTGAACCCGGCGTCGCTCTCCGTCCTGATCAACGGCAAGTCGATTGCCGAGGTCGCCGCGCTGCCGATGCGCGAATGCGCGCACTTCCTGGACACCCTGGTCCTCAGCGGCCGGGAGGCCCAGATCGCCCACCAGGTCCTCAAGGAGATCCAGGCCCGCCTGACCTTCCTGCTCGACGTCGGCCTCGAGTACCTGAATCTGGAGCGGCCCTCCGGCACCCTGTCCGGCGGCGAGGCCCAGCGCATCCGCCTGGCCACCCAGATCGGTTCCGGCCTGGTCGGCGTGCTGTACGTCCTCGACGAGCCCTCGATCGGCCTGCACCAGCGCGACAACCGGCGTCTGATCGAAACCCTCACCCGGCTCCGGGACCTCGGCAACACCCTGATCGTGGTCGAACACGACGAAGACACCATCCAGGAGGCGGACTGGGTGGTCGACATCGGACCGGGCGCCGGCGAGCACGGCGGCATGGTGGTCCACTCCGGGTCCTACCAGGACCTGCTGAAGAACACCGAGTCCCTGACCGGCGATTACCTCTCCGGACGTAAGTCCATCGAGGTGCCGAAGAAGCGGCGCAAGTACGACAAGAAGCGCGAGCTGAAGGTCGTCGGCGCCAAGGAAAACAACCTGCTGAACGTGGACGCAGCCTTCCCGCTGGGCCTGTTCACCGCCGTCACCGGCGTCAGCGGATCCGGCAAGTCCACCCTTGTCAACGAGATCCTCTACAAGGTGCTCGCCAACAAGCTCAACGGCGCCAAGCAGGTCGCCGGACGGCACAAGACGGTCCAGGGCCTCGAGCACCTGGACAAGGTGGTGCACGTCGACCAGAGCCCCATCGGCCGCACCCCGCGGTCCAACCCGGCCACCTACACGGGCGTCTTCGACCACATCCGGAAGCTCTTTGCCGAGACCACCGAGGCCAAGGTCCGCGGTTACCAGCCCGGCCGGTTCTCCTTCAACGTCAAGGGCGGACGCTGCGAGGCCTGCTCCGGCGACGGCACGCTGAAGATCGAGATGAACTTCCTGCCGGACGTGTATGTGCCCTGCGAGGTCTGCCACGGCGCCCGCTACAACCGCGAAACGCTCGAGGTGCACTACAAGGGCAAGACCATCGCGGACGTCCTGAACATGCCGATCGAGGAGGGCGCCGAGTTCTTCGCCGCGTTCTCGCCGATCGCCCGGCACCTCAAGACCCTGGTCGACGTCGGCCTCGGCTACGTACGGCTCGGCCAGCCTGCAACCACCCTTTCCGGCGGCGAGGCGCAGCGCGTGAAGCTGGCCGCGGAGCTGCAGAAGCGCTCCAACGGCCGCAGCGTCTACGTCCTGGACGAGCCCACCACCGGGCTGCACTTCGAGGACATCCGCAAGCTGCTGATGGTGCTGCAGGGCCTGGTCGAAAAGGGCAACACCGTGATTACGATCGAGCACAACCTGGACGTCATCAAGAGCGCCGACTGGATCGTGGACCTGGGACCCGACGGCGGTTCCGGCGGCGGCCGGATCGTTGCCTCCGGAACACCGGAGCAGGTGGCCAAGTCCAAGGAAAGCCACACAGCGGCCTTCCTGGCCGACATCCTGGGCTGACCGGGGTTCGCTGACTGCGAGGCGACACCCGCTCCATGACGCGCAAATGCCCTGCCGCTACCGGACTTCCGGCGGCGGCAGGGCATTTGCGCGTCGTCGCGAAGCGAAGTACCCACGATGTATTCCCGAAGGAGTATGTGAATTTCTGGCAGCCGCGCACTCGTGAGAAACTAGGCCCGTGACGCCTACAACCGTGCCCGTGATCTTCGACCTCGACGGCACTCTTGTCGATCCTGCCGGGGGGACAGCGGACGGAATCGCAGCGCCCCTCACCGAACTTCGCCTCCCGCATCCGGGGAAGTCCGTCGCTGACGAGGCCGGCGCCGGGCCGGGGGCGGGTCCCGTCCCCGCAGGCCAGGCCGTCATGGTGGGGGACCGGGCGCAGGACGTGGCCGGGGCGGCTGCGAACGGATCGGACTGTGTCGGCGTAGGCTGGGGTTTTGCGCCCGACGGCGAACTCCACGCGGCCGGCGCCGTCGAGATCGTGCACACCACTGCGGCGCTTCACGCTACGATCACCAGACTCTCCGAATGCCCGGGGACCACAGCCCTGAATGAGGTGCACACCATTGGCAATGTTTGACGCGATCCGCTGGACGACCCGCGGGCTCATTTCCTCGACCTGCCGTCCCACCGTGATCGGCCTCGAGAACGTGCCCAAGGAGGGTCCCTTCATCGTGGCGCCGAACCACCTGTCCTTCCTCGACAGTGTGATCGTCCAGGCCCTCATGCCGCGCCCCGTGGCTTTTTTCGCCAAAGCGGAATATTTCACCACGGGCGGCGCCAAGGGCAAGCTGATGAAGTCCTTCTTCGAAGCCGTCGGTTCCATTCCGGTCGAACGCGGTGAACAGGCCGCCAGCGTCCAGGCGCTGAAGACGCTGCTGGACATCCTCGACGCCGGCAAGGGCGTTGGAATCTACCCGGAGGGCACCCGCTCCCGTGACGGCATTCTCTACCGCGGACGCACCGGCGTCGGTTGGCTTGCCCTCACCACCGGCGCCCCGGTCATCCCGGTGGGCCTGATCGGCACCGAAAACCTGCAGCCGGCGGACAGCAACAAGGTGACACCGCAGCACTTCACCATGAAGGTGGGCGAGCCCCTGTACTTCGACAAAACCGGCCCGGACCACTCCCTGCCGGCGCGCCGACAGGTCACGGACCGGATCATGGACGCCATCGCCGAACTGAGCGGCCAGCAGCGGGCCACCACCTACAACCAGAGCAAAAGCGTCGATTAGCGCTGCTCCCTGCCGCGGACACCCGTCCGGTCACCCGTCCGCCACACCCGCACGGGAGCCGACGGTCGGGGCGGTCCCGCCCGGCTTAGTAGAATGGACTAGTGGCAAATCCAGCTAGTTACCGTCCCCAGACGGGGGAGATCCCGACCAACCCGGGCGTGTACCGCTTTCGCGATCCGCATGGCCGGGTCATTTACGTCGGCAAGGCCAAGAACCTCCGGTCCCGGCTGAACTCCTACTTCGCCAACCCCGCGGGCCTGCTGCCCAAGACGTATGCCATGGTGCACACCGCCAGCAGCGTGGAATGGACCGTCGTCGGCAGCGAACTGGAATCCCTGCAGCTCGAATACACCTGGATCAAAGAATTCAAGCCGCGGTTCAACGTCATGTTCCGCGATGACAAGAGCTACCCCTACCTCGCCGTCACGATGGGGGAGAAGTACCCCCGGGTGCAGGTCCTCCGCGGCGAACGGCGCAAGGGGACCCGGTATTTCGGGCCCTACACGGCCGGCGCCATCCGCGACACCATGGACACCCTGCTGCGGGTCTTCCCGGTCCGCAGCTGCAGCCCCGGCGTCCTGAAACGCGCAGAAGCCAGCGGCCGTCCCTGCCTGCTCGGCTACATCGACAAGTGCGCGGCGCCCTGCGTAGGCCGGATCTCGGCGGAGGACCACCGGGCCCTGGCCGAGGATTTCTGCGCCTTCATGGGCGGCGAAGCCAAGCGCTTCGTGTCCCGGCTCGAGAAGGACATGGCCGCCGCCGTCGCGGAGCTCGACTACGAACGCGCGGCCCGGGTGCGCGATGACATCATCGCGCTGAAAAAGGTCTTTGAACGCAATGCCGTGGTCCTGGCCGAGGATACCGACGCCGACGTGTTCGCGCTGCACGAGGACGAGCTTGAGGCCGCAGTCCAGGTCTTCCACGTCCGGGGCGGCCGGATCCGCGGCCAGCGCGGCTGGGTGGTGGAAAAGGTCGAGGACACCACCACGCCCGACCTCGTCGAGCACTTGCTCCAACAGGTCTACGGCGAGGAAGGCGAAAGCCAAGGCCGGATGCCCCGCGAGGTTCTGGTGCCGGCCGAGCCCAGCAACGCCGCCGAACTCGCCCAATGGCTCAGCGGGCTGCGGGGGGCCCGGGTGGACATTCGTGTCCCGCAGCGCGGCGACAAGGCCACGCTGCTCTCCACCGTCCGGGACAACGCCGAACACGCCCTCAAGCTGCACAAGTCCCGGCGCGCCGGCGACCTGACGATGCGTTCCCAGGCGCTCCAGGAACTGCAGGAAGCCCTGGATCTGCCGGTCGCGTTGATGCGGATTGAATGCTTCGATATCTCGCACATCCAGGGCACCAACGTGGTCGGCTCCATGGTGGTGGTCGAGGACGGCCTGCCGAAGAAATCCGACTACCGGAAATTCTCGGTCACCGGTGCCGCGGCCAACGACGACACGGCGGCCATGCATGACGTCCTGACCCGCCGCTTCCGGAACTACCTGCAGGAACAAGCCGATAAAACGGCCGACGGTTCCGGGCCGCTGGCCGTCGCCCAGGCCGCCGCCGTGGCCCCGGTCGCGGACACCACGACCCCGGCGCCGAAGACGAAATTCGCCTACCCGCCCAACCTCGTCGTCGTCGACGGCGGCAAGCCGCAGGTGAACGCGGCAGCGAAGGCCCTCGAAGAGCTCGGCATCGAGGATGTCTATGTGGTCGGACTCGCCAAGCGGCTCGAGGAGGTCTGGCTGCCGGACAGCGACTTCCCGGTCATCCTGCCGCGCGCCTCGGCCGGTCTCTATCTGTTGCAGCGGATCCGGGACGAGGCGCATCGCTTCGCCATCTCCTTCCACCGGCAAAAGCGCGGCAAGGCCATGACAGTCTCCGCGCTGGACGGCGTGCCCGGCCTCGGCGACTCCAAGCGCAAGGCGCTCCTGAACCAGTTCGGCTCGGTGAAAAGCATCAAGGCCGCCACGGTCGAGGAGCTGACGGCCGCCAAGGGGGTCGGACCAGCCCTCGCCGGGGCAATCGTGCGGCATTTCAACGCGGCGGAGGACACGGAAGGGCCCGCCGCGCCGGCCGTCAACATGACAACCGGCGAAATCCTCGAAACTTAGCTAGCTCCGGCAATCTTAGCTAGGGTAAGGAGCTGAGGTACGGCGCACGGCGGGCAGGCAACTGCCGCGTGCGCCGGCCTCACGGCAGAGCAGACAGCAGAGATGGGGCACGACTGATGACAGAGTCAACGGCAGGATCCGGCATGGAGGCGGACGGGTTGACCCCCGTCAAGCCGATCGAGGCGGAACTGCTCGTGGTGACCGGGATGTCAGGGGCCGGTCGGAGCACCGCCTCGGACGCCCTCGAGGACCACGGCTGGTACGTGGTGGACAACCTGCCGCCCCAGATGCTCGGCACGCTCGCCGAGCTGGTCTCCCACGCCCCGGGCTCCATCTCCAAACTCGCCGTCGTCGTCGACGTCCGCAGCAAGGACCTCTTCGCGGACATCCGCGCCGCGCTGCGCAACCTCGAAGCCAGCGGTGTCACCTTCCGGGTGCTGTTCCTCGACGCCAGCGACGACGTCCTGGTCCGGCGCTTCGAACAGGGCCGGCGGCCGCACCCGCTGCAGGGCGGCGGCCGGATCCTCGACGGCATCGCCGCGGAACGCGAGCTGCTGCATGAGCTGCGCGAATCCTCGGACATTGTGCTGGACACCTCGACACTCAACGTCCACGGCCTCGCGACCGCCATCACCGAACTGTTCAGCGAAACCGGTCCGGTGGCGCTGCGCCTGAACGTCATGAGCTTCGGCTTCAAGTACGGGCTGCCGGTGGACGCCAACTTCGTCGCCGACGCCCGCTTCATCCCCAACCCGCACTGGGTTCCGCAACTGCGCCCGCACACCGGGCTCGACAAGGACGTCAGCGACTACGTGCTCGAGGCGGAGGGCGTCAACAACTTCGTGGAGCGCTACGTGCTGGCCCTCGAACCAGTCCTGGACGGCTACCGGCGCGAAAACAAGCACTACGCGACCATCGCCGTCGGCTGCACCGGCGGCAAGCACCGTTCCGTCGCCGTGGCGGTTGAACTCTCGCGGCGGCTTGCCCAGTACCCGCGTGTCACGGTCACCACTACGCACCGGGATCTGGGCCGCGAGTAATGGCGCTCCTGACCGGGCCGCTGCCCCTGGTGCCGGCCGCCAGTGCGGCCTCCGCCGGCCAGCAGGACAAAGGCCCCTCCGTGGTCGCCCTCGGCGGAGGCCACGGCCTTTCCGCTTCACTTTCCGCCCTGCGGCTGCTCACCTCGGAACTGACCGCGATCGTAACGGTCGCCGACGACGGCGGTTCCTCCGGCCGTTTGCGTGACGAGTACGGCGTCCTGCCGCCCGGTGACCTGCGGATGGCCCTGTCCGCACTCTGCGACGACACCGACTGGGGTCGGACCTGGCGCGATGTCATGCAGCACCGGTTCAAACCCGGCAAGGGCCGCGGCGGTTCGCTCGACGAACACGCGATGGGCAACCTGCTGATCGTCACCCTCTGGGAACTGCTCGGGGATGCCGTCGTCGGGCTGCAATGGGCCGGGGCGCTGCTCGGCGCCCGGGGCCAGGTCCTGCCGATGTCCACCACCCCGCTCACCATCGAAGGCGAGGTGCGGGTGGGGAAGCCCGACGGCACGTCGGGGCTGCAGACCGTCCGCGGACAGGCCAAGTGCGCCGTCGCGGGTTCGCTGGAAGCCGTCCGGCTGCTGCCCGAGTCGGCCCCGGCCTGCGTCGAGGCGCTGACCGCGATCGAACTCGCCGACTGGGTGGTCCTGGGCCCCGGCTCCTGGTACACTTCGGTGCTGCCGCACCTGCTGCTGCCGGAGATGCGCGATGCGCTGTGCAAGACCGAGGCGCGGCGCTGCCTCACGATGAACCTCGCCACGGACACCAAGGAGACCCTCGGAATGTCCGCAGCGGACCACCTGCGCGTGCTGCGCGACTACGCACCGGACTTCAGTGTCGACGTCGTGCTGGCGGACCCCGCGTCGGTGCCGGACCTCCCGGAGTTCGAGCGGGCGGCCGGGATGCTCGGAGCAGAGGTGGTCTTGGGTAAAGTAGGGGCGTCGAGCCGCCGGCCGATCCACGACCCGCTGCGCCTGGCAACGGCGTACCACGACATTTTCGGGAACAGGTAGGAAAGGTGCCATGGCACTGACAGCATCAGTCAAGGAAGAACTTTCCCGGCTGGACATCAAGAAGTCCTCGGTCCGCAAGGCTGAAGTGTCCGCCATGCTCCGCTTCGCCGGGGGCCTGCACATCATCTCCGGCCGGATTGTGATTGAGGCCGAGGTGGACTTGGCCTCGACCGCCCGCCGGCTCCGTGCCGCGATTGCCGAGGTTTACGGGCACCAGAGCGAAATCATCGTCGTCTCCGGCGGCGGCCTGCGCCGCGGCAGCCGCTACGTGGTGCGGGTGGTGCGCGACGGCGAGGCCCTCGCCCGCCAGACCGGCCTGCTGGATGCCCGCGGCCGGCCCGTCCGCGGCCTGCCCTCCGTGGTGGTGAACGGCTCCGCCGCCGACGCCGAGGCGGTCTGGCGCGGCGCGTTCCTGGCCCACGGCTCGCTCACCGAGCCCGGCCGCTCCTCCGCCATGGAGGTCACCTGCCCCGGGCCGGAATCGGCCCTCGCCCTCGTTGGCGCCGCCCGCCGGCTCGGCATCCAGGCCAAGGCACGGGAGGTCAGGGGAGTGGACCGCGTCGTGATCCGCGACGGCGACACCATCGCGGCGCTGCTGACCCGGATGGGCGCCCACGACGCGCTGATGGTCTGGGAGGAGCGGCGGATGCGCAAGGAAGTCCGCGCCACCGCCAACCGGCTGGCCAACTTCGACGACGCCAACCTGCGCCGCTCGGCGCAGGCGGCCGTCGCCGCGGGGGCCCGCGTGGACCGGGCACTGGAGATCCTCGGCGACGACGTCCCGGACCACCTGAAATACGCCGGCGAACTGCGTGTGGCCCACAAGCAGGCCAGCCTGGACGAACTGGGCCGGCTCGCCGACCCGGTGATGACGAAGGACGCCATCGCCGGCCGGATCCGACGGCTCCTGGCGATGGCGGACAAACGGGCGCAGGACCTGGGCATTCCCGGCACCGAGGCGAACGTGACGCCGGAAATGCTCGACGAGTAGCCACTGCGGGGATTCAGCGACAGAATCGGATCCGACGGCCGGGAATACCTCAGCAGGACCGGAGGCTATGCCCACTGGATCCACATCCATAGACTTCCGGGTGTCCAACCATCCGGATGCACAATCCGAGAGTTAGCAAAACCGGACGAACACGTCCACGACATTGGAGGATTTTGTGACCGAGTACGTACTGCCCGAACTTGACTACGATTACGCCGCGCTGGAGCCCCACATCTCTGCGAAGATCATGGAGCTGCACCACAGCAAGCACCACGCCACCTACGTGGCCGGCGCCAACAACGCGCTGGCCCAGCTGGCCGAGGCACGCGAAAAGGGCGACTTCGCCAACATCAACCGCCTCTCCAAGGACCTCGCGTTCCACACCGGCGGCCACATCAACCACTCCGTGTTCTGGAAGAACCTTTCCCCGGACGGCGGCGACAAGCCCGAGGGCGAGCTCGCGGCCGCGATTGACGACGCCTTCGGCTCCTTCGACGCCTTCCGCGCCCAGTTCAGCGCCGCGGCGCTGGGCCTGCAGGGCTCCGGCTGGGGCTTCCTCGCCTACGAGCCGATCGGCGGCAACCTTGTCATCGAGCAGCTCTACGACCAGCAGGGCAACGTCGCGCTGGGCACCACGCCGCTGCTGATGCTGGACATGTGGGAGCACGCCTTCTACCTGGACTACGTCAACGTCAAGGCCGACTACGTCAAGGCCTTCTGGAACATCGTGAACTGGGCCGACGTCGCCAAGCGTTTCGACGCCGCCCGGAAGAACGCCACCGGCCTGATCACCCTCTAGGACAGTGCAAACCGGCGCTTAGCCGAAACCAGGCTGTAACAAAGCTCACATTTCGAGCCGTTCGGCCCGAAACGTGGACTGCCCGCCCCCGCACTTGCGGGGGCGGGTCCACTTAAACGTAAGATGGATCACGGAAGGCGGTTAGCCTTCAGCAACGTGGCTGGTCGCCCTCCGATCTGGTAATCATCTCTGCCCAATGGCGTGCGGGATCTGTTAGTTGGCTTGAACGCCTACTCAACTAATCGTGCTTGATAGAGCACCAAGGAGACTGAAAACGTGACGACACGTATTGGTATCAACGGCTTCGGCCGCATCGGCCGCAACTACTTCCGCGCCGCCCTGGCCCAGGGAGCAGACCTCGAGATCGTTGCAGTCAACGACCTCACCAGCCCGGAAGCCCTCGCACACCTCTTCAAGTACGACTCCGTCGGCGGCCGCCTGGCCGAAACCATCGAGGTCAAGGACGGCAACATCGTCGTCGACGGCAAGACCGTGAAGGTCCTTGCCGAGCGTGACCCGGCCCAGCTCCCCTGGGGCGAGCTGGGCGTGGACATCGTGATCGAGTCCACCGGCTTCTTCACCAAGGCCGCCGATGCGCAGAAGCACATCGACGCCGGTGCCAAGAAGGTCCTGATCTCCGCCCCCGCCTCGGACGAGGACATCACGATCGTGATGGGCGTGAACGACGGCCTCTACGACCCCGCCGCGCACAACATCATCTCCAACGCCTCCTGCACCACCAACTGCCTCGGCCCGCTGGCCAAGGTCATCAACGACTCCTTCGGCATCGAGCGCGGCCTGATGACCACCATCCACGCCTACACCGCTGACCAGAACCTGCAGGACGGCCCGCACAAGGACCTCCGCCGCGCCCGCGCCGCCGCCATCAACATGGTTCCCACCTCCACCGGCGCAGCCAAGGCGATCGGCCTGGTGCTGCCGGAGCTCAAGGGCAAGCTGGACGGCTACGCCATCCGCGTCCCGGTCCCCACCGGCTCCGCCACCGACCTCACCGTGACCGTCTCCCGCGAGACCACCGTCGAGGAAGTCAACGCCGCACTCAAGGCCGCGTCCGAGACCGAAGAGCTCAAGGGCCTGCTGACCTACACCGATGAGCCGATCGTCTCCTCGGACATCGTCGGGGACCCGGCGTCGTCCATCTTCGACTCCGGCCTGACCAAGGTGATCGGCAACCAGGTCAAGGTTGTTTCCTGGTATGACAACGAGTGGGGCTACTCCAACCGCCTCGTCGACCTTACGGAGCTCGTCGCGTCGAAGCTGGGCTAGGGTAAGACCCATGACATTCCACACCCTCGACGAACTGATCGCTGATGGTGTCCGCGGGCGGTACGTTCTGGTCAGAAGTGACCTGAACGTGCCGCTCGACGGCTCTGCAGTCACTGACGACGGCCGGATCAAGGCCTCCCTGCCAGTGCTGTCGAAGCTTACGGACGCCGGTGCCCGCGTGCTGGTCACGGCACACCTCGGCCGCCCCAAGGGCGCCCCGGAGGAGAAGTACTCGCTCAAGCCCGCCGTGGCGCGCCTGGCAGAGCTGGCGTCCTTCAAGGTCTCGCTCGCTGACGACACGGTCGGTGAATCCGCCAAGGCGGCCGCCGCCGCACTGCAGGACGGCGAAGCCCTCGTGCTCGAAAACGTCCGCTTCGACGCCCGCGAGACGTCCAAGGACGACGCCGAACGCGGCGCCTTCGCGGACGAGCTGGTCGCCCTCACCGGTGACAACGGCGCCTTCGTTGACGATGCCTTCGGTGCCGTGCACCGCAAGCACGCCAGCGTGTACGACGTCGCCACCCGGCTGCCGTCCTACCAGGGCGACCTGGTCCGCACCGAGGTGGAGGTGCTGCGCAAGCTGACCACCGACACCCAGCGGCCCTACGTCGTCGTGCTGGGCGGTTCGAAGGTCTCGGACAAGCTCGCCGTGATTGCCAACCTGATCGGCAAGGCGGACACCATCCTGGTGGGCGGCGGCATGCTGTTCACCTTCCTTGCCGCCGCCGGCCACAAGGTCGCCGGCAGCCTGCTCGAAGAGGACCAGATCCCGGTCGTCCAGGATTACCTCAAGCGCGCCGCCGACGCCGGCACCGAGTTCGTTGTCCCCACCGACGTCGTGGTGGCCAGCAAGTTCGCCGCCGACGCCGACCACGAAACGGTGTCAGCCGACGCCATCGAGTCCAGCAGCTTTGGTGCCTCCGGCATCGGCCTGGACATCGGCCCGGATTCGGCAGCCGCCTTCGCAGAGCGGATCAACGGAGCCAAGACGGTCTTCTGGAACGGGCCCATGGGCGTCTTCGAGTTCCCGGCCTTCGCCGGCGGCACGCGGGCCGTTGCCAAGGCCCTCACGGAAACCGCGGCATTTACAGTCGTGGGCGGCGGGGACTCCGCCGCCGCGGTGCGGACCCTGGGCTTCGCCGATGACCAGTTCGGGCACATCTCGACCGGCGGCGGCGCGAGCCTGGAATACCTTGAAGGCAAGGAACTTCCCGGCCTGAGCGTGCTGGACCGCTAGAACCTCCAGCCGGCAGGGTGCCCGGCCCGCAAGGCGGGCACCCTGCCGGCTCTTTCACTGCTACGAATCTTTTGGAGATCACGTGACAACGTCAACCCACGGCAAGTTCGACCGCAAGCCCTTCATCGCGGGCAACTGGAAGATGAACATGGACCACGTCCAGGGCATCACCCTCCTGCAGAAGCTGGCCTGGACCCTGTCCGACGCCAAACACGACTACAGCCGGGTGGAGGTCGCCGTGTTCCCGCCGTTCACCGATCTCCGCGGCGTGCAGACCCTCGTCCAGGGCGACGAGCTGGACGTCGTCTACGGCGGCCAGGACCTCTCGCAGTTCGACTCCGGCGCCTACACCGGGGACATTTCCGGACAGTTCCTCGCGAAGCTCGGCTGCCGCTACGTCCTGGTGGGCCACAGCGAACGCCGCACCATTCACAACGAGTCCGACGAGGTCCTCAACGCCAAGACCAAGGCGGCCTTCCGCCACGGCATGACCCCCGTGCTGTGCGTCGGCGAGGGGCTCGAAGTCCGCCAGGCCGGCACGCACGTGGACCACACGCTTGCCCAGCTGCGGGCCGGCGTCGAAGGCCTTACCGCGGAGCAGGCGGCCGAACTGGTGGTCGCGTACGAGCCCGTCTGGGCCATCGGCACCGGCGAAGTCGCCGGGCCGCAGGATGCCCAGGAGATGTGCGCCGCGATCCGCGCCGAACTCGCCACCCTCTTCGACGCCTCGGTCGCCGCCAAGACGCGCCTGCTCTACGGCGGCTCGGTGAAGGCGAACAACGCCGCCTCGATCCTCAAGGAACGCGACGTGGACGGATTGCTGGTCGGCGGTGCCAGCCTGGACGCCGCCGAGTTTGCTAATATTGTCAGGTTCGAGAGTCACCTGCTGACGGATTAGTCCGGACACAGCTTTGGCCCCCGCAATCCCCATCTTCTGAAAGGCCGTCGTGGACGTTCTTCATGTCATTCTCCAGGTGCTGCTGGGCATCACCAGCCTCCTGCTGACCTTGCTCATCCTGCTTCACAAGGGGCGCGGCGGCGGTCTGTCCGACATGTTCGGCGGCGGCATGAGTTCCGGGCTCAGCTCCTCGGGCGTAGCCGAGCGGAACCTCAACCGCTTCACGGTCATCCTCGGAGTCACCTGGGGCGTCGTCATCATCGCCCTCGGCCTGCTGATGCGCTTCAGCACCGGCGCCGACTCCTAGTACCCCCGTTTTCTAAAACTTCATATGGGCCTTGCGGCCCTCCCCGCATCGGGAACTCCGAACTACACTGTCGCTGGCAAGCCAATCCACCAGCCGAGTAGCCAGGAGTTCCCGATGCTGCATTCTGCTTCCGGATTCAGGGGCATCCGCGTCGGTGCCATCGCCGGAGCCCCGGCCCGCCATGAGCCCCTCGACGGGGGCGCGGCGCAACCCCGGATCTGCGTCACCTACCGGTGCGCGAAAGGCCACGAGACAGCCCTCGTGTTCGCCAAGCTCCCTGAGGAGCAAATCCCCGGGGTGTGGGACTGCCGCCGCTGCGGCGGAGCAGCCACCCGGGACGAGTCCCGCTTCGCGCTGGAGGACGAAACCGCGGAGGGGTTCAAGAGCCACCTCGAATACGTTAAAGAAAGGCGCTCCAGCCAGGACGCCGAAGACGTGCTGGCTGGAGCGCTTGAACGGCTACGCGCCCGACGCGCCCTTCCGGACGAGCTGCTCGGGGACGCGTGAGGCTGCGTCCTCGTCGATCAGCCACAGCGTCTGGAACCGGCCACGGGGCCCTGCCGCCGGCACCTGCACCGGGTTGGCTCCGGCCAGGGCCAAGCCCACGGCGCCGGCCTTGTCATCGCCGGCCACCACCATCCACACCTCGTTCGCGGTGTTGATCGTCGGCAGCGTGAGGGAGAGCCGGGCCGGCGGCGGCTTGGGGGAGTTGCGGACCCCGACGACGGTCAACTCCTTCTCCCGGATGCCGGCCTGCTCCGGGAACAAGGACGCCACGTGCGCGTCCGGGCCGACGCCCAGCAGCACGATGTCCAGCCGCGGCAAGGCGCCGGGCTCCTCCGGACGGTCATCGGACATATCGGCGGCGTGCTCGGCCGCGGCCGCCTCGGCAAGCCGCCGCGCGTAGTCCGCCGCTGCTTCTTCGGGGGTTCCGAAGTCGTCCGTCGAGCCCGGGACATGGACGCGCGAGGGGTCCACGTTGATGTGCGAGAGCAGTGCCTCGTGCGCCTGGCGGGCGTTGCGGTCGGCGTCGTCCGAGCCGACGAAGCGTTCGTCGCCCCACCAGAAGTTGACCTTGGACCAGTCCACCGCCGGTGCGGCCGGCGACTCGGCGACCGCCTTGAGCGAGCCGATCCCCATCGTGCCGCCGGTAAGCACCACCGTTGCCTCGCCGTGCTTGTCCTGGATGTCCACAAGCTTGGTGATCAGGCGTGCCGCGATCGCCGCCATCAGGACGGTCGAGTCAGGATGGATGCTTACTCTGGGGTCAGCGCTCACTGGGACGGACACTCCTTAGGTTGGTACGTGGCAGTCCAATAGTAATCACTTCACCGAAGACTTCGTCCGGGTCCAGGCGCCGGAGCTCCTCAGCCAGGCAGTCCTTGAGGCTGCGGCGCGGCAAGGAGATGCGCTGGGCAGGCTGGCCCGGCTGGGTCAGTTCCGCCACGGTGAGTCCGGGTCGGAACAGCTGCACGTCGCCGCCGGTGCGGGTCAGCCGCACGCGCCGGATCCCGGTGCCGGCCGGATCAGCGACGATGGTCACCGGGGCGTCCAGCGCCAGCGTGAGCCATGCCGCGAGCAGCAGGGTGCTGGGGGAGTCCGAGGCGCCTTCGACAGCGACGGCGGTGACCGGCGAGGAGTCCACTTGGTCCAGGACTGCCGCCAGCTGGATCCGCCAGTTGGTCAGGCGGGTCCAGGCCAGGTCGGTGTCGCCGGCCTTGTAGGTGCTGCGGAGATTGTCCAGCGCCGCCAGCGGGTCCGGCTCGTTTGCGGAGTCGGTGATGCGGCGGTGCGCGATCCGGCCGATCGACGTCTCGCAGGCATTCCGGGGCGCACCGTGCGGCCACCAGGCCACGATCGGGGCATCCGGAAGGAGCAGCGCGGCCACGAGGGATTCGCTTTCCTCCGCGAGTTCGCCGTAGCCGCGGAGCAGGATGACCTCGGAGGCGCCGGCGTCGCCGCCCACCCGGATCTGCGCGTCCAGCCGGGTGGGCGCCGAGGCGCCGGCGTCGGCGAGGACGATGATCCGGCAGGGGTGTTCCCGGCTGGCTTCGTTGGCGGCCTCGATGGCTTCCTCTTCGAGGCCGGACTTGGTCACCACCACGAGGGTCAGCACGCGGCCCAGGGCGATCACGCCGCCCTGTTCGCGCAGCGCCATGATCTTCTTGGAGATCTTGGAGGTTGTTGTGTCGGGAAGATCTACGATCATGGCCTTCTCCAGGTCCGTCCGTCGCGGGCGAGCAGTTCATCGGCGGAGGCGGGACCCCAGCTTCCGGGGGCGTAGGGCTCCGGCTGTTCGTTCAGGCTGGCCCAGTAGTCCTCGAACGGGTCCAGGATCTTCCAGGACAGCTCCACCTCCTGGTGCCGCGGGAACAGCGGCGGCTCGCCAAGGAGCACGTCCAGGATGAGCCGTTCGTAGGCTTCGGGACTGGACTCGGTGAAGGAATGGCCGTAGCCGAAGTCCATCGTGACATCGCGGACTTCCATCTGGGTGCCGGGGACCTTGGAGCCAAAGCGGATGGTGGCGCCCTCATCGGGCTGCACCCGGATGACGACGGCGTTCTGGCCGAAGTCGTCCTCGCCGTGGTCACGGAAGAGCAGGTTGGGCGCGCGCTTGAACACGACGGCGATCTCCGTCACTCGCCGCCCCAGCCGCTTGCCGGCCCGCAGGTAGAACGGCACGCCGCTCCAGCGCCGGGTGTTGATGTCCACCCGGATCGCGGCGAACGTCTCGGTGGTGGAGTCGGCGGGGATGCCTTCCTCCTCCAGGTAGCCCTGGACCTGCTCACCGCCCTGCCAGCCGCCGGCGAACTGTCCGCGCGCCGAGTGCGTGGAGAGGTCCTCCGGCAGCCGGACCGCGGCCAGGACCTTTTCCTTCTCGGCGCGGAGGTCGTCCGCGTTGAAGGAGATCGGTTCCTCCATGGCGGTCAGGGCAAGCAGCTGCAGCAGGTGGTTCTGGATGACGTCGCGGGCGGCGCCCACGCCGTCGTAGTACCCGGCGCGGCCGCCCGTGCCGATGTCCTCCGCCATGGTGATCTGGACGTGGTCCACGTAGTTGGCGTTCCACAACGGTTCGAACAGCTGGTTGGCGAAGCGCAGGGCCAGGATGTTCTGGACCGTCTCTTTGCCGAGGTAGTGGTCGATCCGGAAGACCGCATCGGGCGGGAACACCGATTCCACGATGTCGTTGAGCTGCCGGGCCGACTCGAGGTCGTGCCCGAACGGCTTCTCGATCACGACGCGGCGCCACTTGTCGCCCTCGGCCTGGGCGAGGCCGTGCTTGGAGAGCTGCCGGCAAACCAGTTCGAAGGCCTTCGGCGGGATGGAGAGGTAGAAGGCGTGGTTGCCGCGGGTGCCACGCTGCTCGTCGAGTTCGTCGATGGTTTCGCTAAGCCGCTCGAAGGCGTCGTCATCGTCGAACTCGCCCTGCACGAAGCGGATGCCCTCGGAGAGCTGCTTCCACACCGTTTCGTCGAAGGGTGTGCGGGCGTAGTTTTTGACCGATTCCTTCACCTCGGCGGCGAAGTCCTCGTTCTCCCACTGCCGCCGGGCAAACCCGACGAGGGCGAAGCTCGGGGGCAGGAGCCCGCGGTTGGCGAGGTCGTAGACGGCCGGCATGAGTTTCTTGCGGGCGAGGTCACCGGTAACGCCGAAGAGAACCAGGGAGGAGGGGCCGGCGATGCGGTTCAGCCGGCGGTCCCGCGGGTCCCGGAGCGGATTGCGCCCCCGGCCCGCGGACTTAGGGCTGCCGTTTTGCGAGAGTGGCATGGTTGCTGTGGTGCCTTAGCTTTCGGTGGAGGACGCTGGGCGGCCAGCAAATGAAGTGCCGGCCAGCGAGGAGACAAGCTGCTGCAACTGGCGGACGCCGGAGGCACGGTCCGTGAGGTGGAGCCGGAGCACGGGCCGGCCGTGTTCGCTGAGGACCTGCGCATCGCCGGCGGCCTGGGCGGAGATCAGCTCTCCAAAGCTGAACGGGCGTTCCGGGATGGCCAGGTCCGTCGCGGAGGCCGCGGTGACCTGCAGGAACACGCCGATCGCCGGGCCGCCCTTGTGGAACTGCCCGGTGGAGTGCAGGAACCTCGGTCCCCAGCCGAAGGTGACGGGGCGGCCGCTGAGGGCGGCCAGTTCGTCCCGGATGCCTTCGAGTGGTGCGTAGTTGAGCCGGTCGAAGTAGGCCTGGACGCTGAGGTAGCCGTCCGCACCGAGCTGGCCCAACAACGCGCTGACCGCTTCGGCCGCGGTGCCGGCGTCGCCCAGCCAGGTGCCGCCGCGGACCTCGATCGCGCCGTCGGTGAAGTTGGCCGGCGTCGGTTCGGGCTGCGCATCCAGCAGGCCGCGTGCTGCGACCTTGGCGGCCTCGACGTCGGGCTGGTCGAAGGGGTTGATGCCCAGCAGCCGTCCCGCGACGGCGGTGGCGAACTCCCACGTCATCATCTGCGCGGCGAGGCCGCCGGCGATGGCCGACTCGTTGTCGCCCAGTTCGACGTCGGCGTCGGCTGCCACCAGCCGGATCACCAGCACGTCCGCGGCGCCGCCCGTGACCTCGGGCGCGTCCGGACCGGCGACGACCGGCAACACGCCGGTGCCGAGCTTGCCGGTGGACTCGGCGATGAGCTGTTCGGCCCAGTCGGCGAACCCTACGATCCCGGAGCCGTCCTCGGCGATCACGATCTTGTCGCGCAGCGGGTTAGTGCCGCCCAGCGCGGCGCCGAGGGCGAGGCCGATGTTCTCCTCGCTGTCGTCATTGAGGATCTCGGCGGTCTCTTCGGCTTCGTCCAGGAAGGCCTGGATGTCCACGCCGGCCAGTCCGCACGGCACCAGCCCGAAGGCAGTCAGTGCCGAGTACCGGCCGCCGACGTTGGGGTCGGCGTTGAAGACGGCGCGGTAGCCGGCTTCGCGTGAGGCCTTGTCCAGCGGCGATCCCGGGTCCGTGACGATGACGATCCGGCTCTTCGCGTCGAGCCCGGCCTCGGTGAAGGCGTGCTCGAAGACGCGGCGCTGCGAGTCGGTCTCCAGCGTGGAGCCGGACTTCGAGGAGACCACGATGGCGGTCTGCTCGAGCCGGTCTGCCAGGGCGGCGCCAACCTGCTCGGGGTCGGTGCTGTCCAGCACCGTCAGCTCGACGCCGGCGGTTCCGGCGATGACCTCGGGGGCCAGCGAGGAACCGCCCATGCCGCACAGGACAATCCGGGTCACGCCTTCGGCGCGGAGCGCGTCGCGGAGGGCCAGGATGTCCGCCACGAGCGGCTGGGAGACGGTGGCGGCCTCCACCCAGCCGAGCCGGACCGCGGCCTCGGCTTCGGCGTCGGGACCCCACAGGGTGGCGTCCTTGGCGAAGATCCGGGTGGCGACCCGGTCCTCCAGCAGGGCGGGCAGGTGCTGTTCATGCGCCTGGCGGGCGGCGCCCGTGGCGTCGTAGCTGAGAGTGGTCATGGGGGACTATGCGTCCTTCCGTGCAGCGGCGAGGGCGACCTCGACGTCGGCCAGCAGTTCCTTCCAGCTTGCCACAAACTTGTCGAGGCCTTCGGACTCGAGCACGGCGACGACTTCGTTGTAGGAAATGCCCAGTGCGTCGAGCGCGTTGAGGGTCGCGTTCGCGTCGTCGTAGCCGCGGGTGACCGTGTCGCCGGTGATGGCGCCGTGGTCGTAGGTGGCGTCGAGGGTCTTTTCCGGCATGGTGTTAACAACGCCGGGGGCGACGAGCTCGGTCACGTACAGGGTGTCCGGGTAGGCCGGATCCTTGACGCCGGTGGAGGCCCACAGCGGGCGCTGCGGACGGGCGCCGGCTTCGGCGAGCAGGGCCCAGCGCTCGGTGGAGAAGAGCTCCTCGTAGACCTGGTAGGCCAGGCGGGCGTTGGCCAGGCCGGCCTTGCCCTTGAGGGCTTTGGCTTCGTCCGTGCCGATCGCGTCGAGGCGCTTGTCGATTTCGGAGTCCACGCGGGAGACGAAGAACGACGCGACGGAGTGAATCTTGGACAGGTCGTGGCCGTTCTCCTTGGCCTGTTCGAGCCCGCTCTGGAACGCGTTGATCACGGCGCGGTAGCGCTCGAGCGAGAAGATCAGGGTCACGTTGACGCTGATGCCGCTTGCCAGGGTGGCGGTGATGGCCTCGAGGCCTTCAATCGTGGCGGGGATCTTGATCAGGACGTTGTCCTTGTTGACCTGGCCGTAGAGTTCCTTGGCCTCGGTGATGGTGCCGGCGGTGTCCCAGGCGAGGCGCGGGTCCACCTCGATCGAGACGCGGCCGTCGACGCCGTTCGTCGCGGCGGCCACGGGGGCGAACAGATCGCAGGCGTCGGCGACGTCGGTGGTGGTGATCGCGAAGACGGTCTCCTCGACGCTGGCGCCGGCGGCTGCCATTTCCTTGATTTTGGCGTCGTAGTCGGTGCCGGTGGTGATGGCAGCGTGGAAGATGCTCGGGTTCGTGGTGACACCGACGACGTTCTTCTCTTCGATCAGCTTGCGCAGCGTGCCGGTGGCGAGGCGGCCGCGGGAGAGGTCATCGAGCCAGATGGAGACGCCGGCGTCGGAGAGCTGCTGCGTGGGGGTAGCGGTGGGGGTGGTGTTCATGTGTAACTCCTGAAGTCTGGGGCCGCCGCCGTTGGTGGGGCGGCGGCCCGGAAAGCGTGAAGTTGGGATCAGGCCGTGAGGCCGGCGAGGGATTCCTTGGCGGCGGCGGTCACGGCCTCGGCGGTGATGCCGAATTCCTGGAACAGGCGCTTGTAGTCGGCCGACGCGCCGAAGTGCTCGAGGCTGATGGAGCGGCCGGCGTCGCCGACGAACTCCTTCCAGCCCAGGGCGAGCCCGGCTTCGACGGAGACGCGTGCCTTGACGTTGGCGGGGAGCACTGCCTCGCGGTAGGCGGCGTCCTGCTTGTTGAACCATTCCACGCACGGCATGGAGACCACCCGGGTGGGGATGCCTTCGGCCTGCAGGGCCTCGCGGGCGGCCACGGCGAGCTGGACCTCGGAGCCGGTGCCGATCAGGATGACCTGCGCCTCGGTGCTCTGGCCGTTGGCGGACGCTTCGGCCAGCACGTAGCCGCCCTTGGCGACACCGGCCGTCGAGGCGAAGGTGTCTGCCTCGGCATCGGAAGTCCCGCGGGCATAGGTGGGGATGTTCTGCCGGGTCAGCACAATGCCGGCCGGGTTCTCATGGTTCTCGAGCATGACCTTCCAGGCCGCCGCGACCTCGTTCGCGTCGCCGGGGCGCACGACGTCCAGGCCCGGGATCGCCCGGAGCGAGGCGAGCTGCTCCACCGGCTGGTGGGTCGGGCCGTCCTCGCCGAGGCCGATCGAGTCGTGCGTCCAGACATACAGGGACGGGACGCCCATCAGGGCGCCGAGCCGGATCGCCGGGCGCTGGTAGTCCGAGAAGATCAGGAACGTGCCGGAGAACGCCCGGGTCGCCCCGTGCAGGCTGATCCCGTTCACGATCGACGCCGCGGCGTGTTCGCGGATGCCGAAGTGCAGCACCCGGCCGTAGGGGTTGCCCTTCCATGCCTCGGTCTGCCGGGAGGCGGGGATGAACGAGGGGGAGCCCTCGATCGTGGTGTTGTTGGATTCGGCGAGGTCGGCGGAGCCGCCCCACAGCTCGGGCATGACCGGGCCGATCGCGTTCAGGACCTTGCCGGACGCGGCGCGGGTGGAGACGTCTTTGCCGGCTTCGAAGACCGGCAGGGCGGCATCGAGTTCGGCCGGAAGCTTCCGGGCTTCAACGCGCTCCAGCAGGACGGCCGCCTCGGGGTTGGCCGACTGCCAGGCCTCGAAGGACGCCAGCCACTCGGTCCGTGCCGAGGCGCCGCGGGACTGCGCCTCGCGGGTGTGGGCCAGGACCTCGTCGTCGACCTGGAAGCTGCGCTCCGGGTCGAAGCCGAGGACCTTCTTCAGGCCCGCGACTTCCTCGGCGCCGAGGGCCGAGCCGTGGATCTTGCCGGTGTTCTGCTTCTTCGGCGCCGGCCACCCGATGATGGTGCGCAGCGAGATGATGGAGGGTTTGCCCGTCTCGGCCTTCGCGGCGAGCAGGGCGGCGTGCAGCTCGGGCACGTCCTCCTTGTACTCTCCGGTCCGGGTCCAGTCGACCCGCTGGGTGTGCCAGCCGTAGGCCTCGTACCGGGCCAGGACGTCCTCGGTGAACGCGACGTCGGTGTCGTCCTCGATGCTGATGTGGTTCTCGTCGTAGATCACCACGAGATTGCCCAATTCCTGGTGGCCGGCGAGCGAGGAGGCCTCGGACGTGACGCCTTCCTGCAGGTCGCCGTCGGAAGCGATCACCCAGATGGTGTGGTCGAACGGGCTGGTGCCCTCGGCGGCGTCGGCGTCGAACAGCCCGCGCATCCGGCGCTGGGAGTAAGCGAAGCCGACGGCGGATGCCAGGCCCTGGCCGAGCGGGCCGGTGGTGATTTCCACGCCGGCGGTGTGCTTGTACTCCGGGTGGCCCGGGGTCAGCGACCCCCAGGTCCGCAGCGCCTCGAGGTCCTTCAGCTCCAGGCCGTAGCCGGAGAGGAAGAGCTGGATGTAAAGCGTCAGGGACGTGTGGCCGGGGGACAGGACGAACCGGTCACGTCCCAGCCAGTCCGGGTTCGCCGGATCGTGGCGCATCAACTTCTGGAAGAGCAGGTAGGCGGCCGGGGCCAGGCTCATGGCCGTGCCGGGGTGGCCGTTGCCGACCTTCTCCACCGCATCCGCCGCGAGTACCCGGACGGTGTCCACGGCACGCTGGTCCAGATGAGTCCATGACAGTTCTTGCTCTTCCAAATGTGGCACGTAAACCGGGCCCCTCTCTGTGCTGACGGCCGGTGGTACGGGTTTTCCCTCTGGGAGCTTTCCCGCTGAGGGCTTTCCGCCGGGGGCACAGTTCGGTGCCCGCTGCGGTTCGTACCAGCCGTTCACCATCGAAACGTTGATCTATCATTTAGTCGCATGCGCAGAGGCAGGGAGCGCCGTTGGGGGCAGCCGCCCGTGCGTGCTGATCTGTCAGACAGCTTAGCCCCATTCCACCTGCCGGGTAGCGTACATCTCACGAATTGGACCGGTTTTCGGCTTATATGAATCACCGGGTGCCGCCGCGGCGGTGAGGCTGCGTTAACCTGGCGGAATTCCAGCGGGTTTCCGGAGGACCCGGACGCGGGTGCCGCCACGGTATGATGGTGCGTGGCTACCAACGGGGGCGAGGACATGCCTGTGCGCTGCGCGTGGACCCCCTCCGAACGCAGTGCGCCGGATCTAGGACGTACTGCGGCGACCAGCCGGACTGAACAGCCAGACAGAACAGAGTGACTGCCACCGTGAGCACAACAGATACGCCGCTTAACGCCTCCCCGGCCCCGGGTCGAATCGGCTTCGGCCGCAAAGCCAAGGCCTACCTGGCGCTCACGAAACCCCGGGTGATCGAACTCCTGCTGGTCAGCACCCTGCCCACCATGATCTACGCCGAGCGCGGCTTCCCGTCCCTGGGCCTGATCCTGGCGACCCTCGTGGGCGGCGCCTTTGCTGCCGGCAGTGCGGGCTCCTTCAACTGCTACATCGACCGGGACATCGACAAGTTGATGCACCGGACGGAGAACCGGCCGCTGGTTACGGGCGAGGTCACGCCGCGGGAAGCGCTGGTGTTTTCCTGGCTCCTCGGCGCCGCCGCCATCGCGATCCTCTGGTTCGGTGCCAACCCGCTCTCGGCCTGGCTGGGCCTCGGCGCCATCGTGTTCTACGTCGTGATCTACACCATGATCCTGAAGCGCCGCACCGCGCAGAACATCGTCTGGGGCGGCGCCGCGGGCTGCTTCCCGGTGCTGATCGCCTGGGCCGCCGTGACCAACACGGTGGAATGGCCCGCCGTCGTGCTCTTTATGGTGATCTTCCTCTGGACGCCGCCGCACTACTGGCCGCTGTCCATGCGCTACGGCGAGGACTACCGCAACGCCAACGTGCCTATGCTTGGCGCGATCGCCGGCGCCAAGGTCGTCTCCGTGCAGGTGGTTCTCTACGCGTGGGCCATGGTTGTCTGCTCGTTGCTGCTGATCCCGGTCGGCGGGGCCGGCTGGGTGTACACCGTCACCGCCGTCGCCGCGGGGGCCTGGTTCCTGTACGAGTCGCATGCCCTCTACAACCGGGCACAGGGCGGCGACGTCTCCAACAAGGGCGCCATGAAGGTCTTCCACGGCTCGATCAGCTACCTCACCCTGCTTTTCATCGCCCTGGCTGTCGACCCGTTCATCGGGTCCGCCATCGTCGGCGGCTAAGCAGAAGTCTCCCGCAACAAACAACGCGCCGGTCACCTGCCGCCCGCTCCGGTCTTCCGGATGGGCGGCGGGTGACCGGCGCGTTTGTGGTTCAGGCGGCTGCTGCCGGAGGGGGTGCTACTTCAGCGGGCTGCTGCGCGCGATGTCGGCGGCGTTGCTGGACGCGCTCATCAGAAGGGCCGCGCCGAGCATGTGGGCGGCAACGAGCAGGGCCGGGATGCCGTTGTAGTACTGCGTGAAGCCAATGACCGCCTGCAGCACGGTGACGCCCAGGAGCAGGAACACCGCCGTGCGGAACGGGCCGGTGATGCGGCCGCGGAACACCAGGACGACGCCGAACAGGGCCCCCGCGGTGACGAGGTAGGCAGGGACCGCATGGATGTGCGAGAACAGGTCCCAGTCCAGGTTGTTGCGCGGCGCGTTCGCGTCGCCGGCGTGCGGGCCCGCACCGGTCACCACGACGCCGAGGCACACGGCTACGGCCGAGATCAGCGCGACGGCGGTCAGCACGGGGCGTGCGGCGCCCGGCAGCGCGGGGAGCCGGCTGGTGCGGAACTTGCCGGTCCTGCCGTAGGCCCGGTTGACCAGCAGGGTCGCGAGAACCACGAGTGCCATCGAGACCAGGAAGTGCAGGCCCACCACCCACGGATTCAGCTGGGTGAGGACGGTGATGCCGCCGATGACAGCCTGGGCCGGGATGCTGGCCAGCAGGCCGAGGGCCAGCAGGAAAAGGTCCCGGCGTTCCTTGCGCAGGTTCCACAGGTACACCAGCATCGCGACTGCGACGGCGGCCAGCGCGAACGTCAGGAGCCGGTTGCCGAACTCGATGATGCCGTGGATGCCCATCTCCGGGGTGTTCACGAGCGAACTGTCGGTACAGCGCGGCCAGGTGGGGCAGCCCAGGCCGGAAGCGGTGAGGCGGACGGCGCCGCCGGTCACCACCAGCACGGTCTGGCCGATCAGGGACAGCACGGCCAGCCGGCGGACGGTCCTGTCGACGGTGACGGGCAGCCGGGAGGAAATGCGGGACACGATCCGGGAAGGGCGGGATGCCGTACTCACAGTTTTCTCAATTCCACTTGAACCAACGGGTTGCTGCGGCGCCGGCAATGGCCGTCCAGAGCAGCAGGACAAAGACGGCGGCGAGATTGACGCTGCCGTGCAGGAAAGCATCCCGCAGCGCCTGGCCCAGCGCGCCGGAGGGAAGGAAGTGCACAATCGCCTGGGCGAGAGCGGGGAGGCGCTCGGCCGGGATGACGATGCCGCCGAGGGCGCCCAGCAGGATCCACAGCAGGTTGGTGATCGCCAGCGTGGCCTCCGGCCGGACCGTGCCGGCCACCAGCAGGCCCAGGGCGGTGAAGGCAGCGGCGCCGAGGACCAGCAGCAGCAAGCCCGGGAGCAGCCCCGGCGCCGACGGCCGCCAGCCCAGGGGCAGGGCGACCGCTGCGACCACCAGCACCTGGAGCAGCAGCACCGCCAGCACCGCGAGCACCTTGCCCAGGATCAGGCCCGCGCGGCCCAGCGGTGTGGTGGAGAGGAAACGCAGCACCCCGTAGCGGCGGTCGAATCCCGTGGCGATGCCTTGGCCGGTGAACGCCGTGGACATGGCGCAGAGGGCGAGGATGCCCGGCACGGCGGTATTGATCCTGCTGGAACCAAGGCCGTCCAGCAGGGGAGTAACGGTCAGGCCCACGAGGGCCAGCAACGGCAGGATGATCGCGAGGATCAGCTGTTCGCCGTTACGGATCATGGTGACGGTCTCGTACTTGCCCTGCAGCAGGATCCGGCGCAGCAGGGGAGCGGGGGCGCTGCCCAGCGGGGTGCCGGCGGTGGCGGGGGCGGAGCTCATCGGATCTCCCTTCCGGAGATGTCGAGGAAGACGTCCTCGAGGCTGCGGGCGGCCAGGCTCATGGAGGCCGGCATGATGCCGCGGTCCGCCCACCAGGCCGTGACGGCGGCGAGGTCGGCGGGCGTGAGCGCACCGGTGGCGCTGTAGCTTCCGGCACGCGTCTCGCGGATGTCGACGTCGGCGGGCAGGACGCCGGCCAGGTCCAGTCCGGGCTCCGCTTCGAAATGCAGCGTCCGGATGTGCTGTTCGCCGGCGGCCGCCAGTTCGTGCCGCAGCAACTGCGCTACGGTGCCTTCGGCGACGTTCCGGCCGGCGTCGATGATGTAGACGTAGTCGGCCAGGCGCTGGGCGTCGTCCATGAGGTGGGTCGTGAGGATGATGGCCATGCCGCGGTCCCGCAGTTCGGCGATTAGCTCAAAGACCAACTGGCGGGACTGCGGGTCCAGGCCGGCGCTGGGCTCATCGAGGAAAAGCACTTCGGGGCGGCCCACCAGGGCTGCGGCCAGGGCGAGGCGCTGTTTTTGGCCGCCGGAGAGTCGCCGAACGGAGGTCCGGCTGAAAGCGTCGATGCCCAGGCGCGCCACGAGTTCGTCCACCGGCCACGGGTCCTGGTACATTCCGGCGATGTGCCTGAGCAGCGGGATAGGGCGGGCCGACGGCGGCAGGCCGCCGTCCTGGAGCATGACGCCGACGCGGGCGCGCAGCTCCGCCCCGGCCGTGTCCGGATCCTGGCCGAGCAGGCTGATGCTGCCGCCGGACCGTTTCTGCAGGCCCTGGGCGCATTCGATGGTGGTGGTCTTACCAGCCCCGTTGGCTCCCAGCAGGGCGGTCACCTGGCCGCGCTCGGCAACGAGGGAGACGCCACTGACCACCCGCAGCATTTTGCCGTCAAGGCTGGGCAGCGGACCAACATCCTTGATGAGCCCGCTGATTGTCAGGGCGGGGGATTCGGGAGATCGCACCAAAGCATTCTACGCGATGTAGTAGGCCCCGATCCGGAGCCAGCGCCAGGAAAGCCATGCCTTACTGGATCGGGGGAGTAAATTACGACATGATTGTGTTGTGTATTCCATGAGCCCAACTACTTCTGCCGCGCCTGCCGTGCGCGCGGAGTCGGCCGAGCCTGCCGAAGGCGAGGCTGTTCCCGCAGCAATGCCTGCGGCGATGGCTGCCGACGCGGAGGAACGCACCCGGGACCGAGTCTTGGCGGCTGTGCTCGAACACGGTCCGATCAGCGCCGCGGAGCTCGGCGAGCTGCTCGGTTTCACTCCGGCGGCGGTTCGACGTCACCTGGACCACCTCTCACGTCACGGCGTGATCGAAGTCAAGCGCGCGGCCCGTGCAGGCGCCGGCGCGGGGCGCCCGGCGCGCCGCTACGTGCTCAGCTCGCAGGGCCAGTCCACGCTCGGCAACGACTACCTCGACATCGCCAGCTCCGCGCTGCGGCGGCTCGGCGAAATGGCCGGCGAGGACGCGGTACGGGAGTTCGCCGTCGAGCGTTTCGCCGAAATGGAACGCCGCTACGCGCCGGAAATCGAGCGGGCGGGAACCGATATCACGGCACGCGCGCAGGCCTTGTCCGAGGCGTTGAGCCGCGACGGTTTTGTCGCCTCGGCGCAGTCAATCGAGGCCAAGGCGCCGCTGCCGGCCGCCCTTTCCAGCGTCCAGCTCTGCCAGGGCCACTGCCCCATCCAGCAGCTCGCCGCGCAGTTCCCGGTGTTCTGCGACGTGGAGACCGAACTGTTCTCCCGGCTGGTCGGCGTCGATGTGCGCAGGCTCTCCACCCTGGCGCGCGGCGGCCATGTCTGCACCACCCACATACCTACGGGCCGTCCGGCCGCCGTCGGGGCTCCCAGCCCCGCGGGCCCGGGCAACCCGGACGAAGTATCCAACCATCTGCAAGAAAGGCCGTGATGACGGACCAACTATCAGAGAAGAAGGTTGCTGAATCCACTGTGATCTCGGAGATTCTGGAAAAGAATCCCGAGCTCCACGGAATCGGAACCTACGAATACGGCTGGGCCGACAAGAACGACGTCGGCGCCAACGCACGCCGTGGTATCGATGAGGACGTCGTACGTGACATCTCCGGCAAGAAGAACGAGCCGGAATGGATGCTGGACCTGCGCCTGAAAGGCCTGAAGTACTTCGACCGCAAGCCCATGCCCACCTGGGGTGCGGACCTGTCCGGCATCGACTTCGACAACATCAAGTACTTCGTGCGCTCCACGGAGAAGCAGGCCGCCACCTGGGAGGACCTGCCCGAGGACATCCGGAACACCTACGAGAAGCTGGGCATCCCGGAAGCCGAGCGCAGCCGCCTCGTCTCCGGCGTCGCCGCCCAGTACGAGTCCGAGGTGGTCTACCACCAGATCCGCGAGGACCTGGAAGCCCAGGGCGTCATCTTCCTGGACACGGACACCGCGCTGCGCGAGCACCCGGAAATCTTCCAGGAGTACTTCGGCACCATCATCCCGGTGGGCGATAACAAGTTCGCCTCGCTGAACACGGCGGTCTGGTCCGGCGGCTCCTTCGTCTACGTGCCCAAGGGCGTCCACGTGGACATCCCGCTGCAGGCCTACTTCCGCATCAACACGGAAAACATGGGCCAGTTCGAGCGCACCCTGATCATCGCGGACGAGGACTCCTACGTCCACTACATCGAGGGCTGCACCGCGCCGATCTACACCTCGGACTCGCTGCACTCCGCCGTCGTGGAGATCATCGTGAAGAAGGGCGCCCGCGTCCGCTACACGACCATCCAGAACTGGTCCAACAACGTGTACAACCTGGTCACCAAGCGCGCCATCTGCGAAGAGGGCGCCACCATGGAGTGGATCGATGGCAACATCGGCTCCAAGGTCACCATGAAGTACCCGGCCGTCTACCTCGTGGGCGAAGGCGCCAAGGGCGAGACCCTCTCGATCGCGTTCGCCGGCGAAGGCCAGCACCAGGACACCGGCTCCAAGATGGTCCACATCGCGCCCAACACCAAGAGCTCGATCATCTCCAAGTCCGTGGCCCGCGGCGGCGGCCGGGCTGCCTACCGCGGCCTGGTCCAGGTCCGCGAAGGCGCCAAGCACTCGGCCAACACGGTCCGCTGTGACGCGCTGCTGGTGGACACCATCAGCCGCTCGGACACGTACCCGTACATCGACATCCGCGAGGACGACGTCACCATGGGCCACGAGGCCACGGTCTCGCGGGTCAGCGAAGAACAGCTGTTCTACCTGATGTCCCGCGGCATGCGCGAAGACGAGGCCATGGCGATGATCGTCCGCGGCTTCATCGAGCCGATTGCCCGCGAACTGCCGATGGAATACGCCCTCGAGCTGAACCGCCTGATTGAACTGCAGATGGAAGGATCGGTCGGTTAATGACTGACATCACTACTGAAAAGGCCCGCATCGGCGCGCCCTCAGCCCAGCCGTTCATCAACGGTTTCACCGAGGAAGGCGAGAGCCTTTCACCGCTGAACGCCGCGGAGTCCAAGTCGCCGCTGGCCGGCGAAGCCGTCAAGCGCCACTCGCACGGCGGCGGCGTCGGCGTCCCGGACAGCTCACGCGCCGGCCGCCTGACCTCGTACAAGCTGGCGGACTTCAAGCCGCTGACCGGCATGGAGGAAGACTGGCGGTTCACCCCGCTCAAGCGCCTCCGCGGCCTGCACACCGACGTCCTCAGCGGCGCGGCACCGTCCGTGGCCGTCACCGGCCCGGACAGCGTCCGGATCGAGACCGTCGGCCGGGACGATGCCCGCATCGGCTCCGCCGCCATCCCCGAGGACCGGGTCTCCGCGAACGCCTGGGAGAACTTCACCGAGGCCACCGTCATCACGGTTCCCGCCGAGGTCCAGGCCGAGGGCGAGGTCAGCGTAGTCCTGACCGGCCAGGGCACCGGGGCCTCCGCGCAGCACGTTGTGATCATCGCGGAGAAGTTCTCCAAGGCCGTTGTTGTGCTGGACCACCAGGGCACCGCCGTCGTCGCGGAAAACGTCGAGATCCTGGTCGAGGACGGCGCGCAGCTCACCGTCATCTCCCTCCAGGAATGGAACGACGACGCCGTGCACGCCTCCTCCCAGCAGGCGAAGCTCGGCCGCGACGCCAAGTTCAAGCACATAGTCGTCAGCCTCGGCGGCGACCTGGTCCGTGTCACGCCGTCGACCCGCTTCACCGCCCCCGGCGCCGAAGCGGAAATGTTCGGCCTCTACTTCGCGGACGCCGGCCAGCACCTCGAGCAGCGCCTCTTCGTGGACCACGCCGTCGCCAACTGCAAGTCCAACGTGCTCTACAAGGGCGCCCTGCAGGGCCGGAACGCGCACACCGTCTGGGTGGGCGACGTCCTGATCCGCAAGGAAGCAGAAGGCACCGACACCTACGAGGCCAACCGCAACCTGGTCCTCACCGACGGTGCCCGCGCGGATTCCGTGCCGAACCTTGAGATTGAAACCGGCCTGATCGCCGGCGCCGGCCACGCCAGCGCCACCGGCCGCTTCGACGACGAGCACCTGTTCTACCTGATGGCCCGCGGCATTCCGGAAAAGGTGGCCCGCCGACTGGTGGTCCGCGGCTTCCTGAACGAGATCATCCAGCAGATCAAGGTTCCCGCCATCGAAGAGCGCCTCACGGCGGCCGTCGAGCGCGAGCTCGCCGCCACGGAAAACTAGTGCACGGCACTAGGGAAGACGGACAACGAACATGACGGAACAGCCAAAGGGCGAGCTGGTCTGCAACGCCAGCGAGATCCAGGTCAAGCAGGCGCTGCGGATCCTGATCGATGACTACCCGGTAGCGGTCGTCAAGGACTCGATGGGGGAGATCCACGCCATCGGCGATACCTGCTCGCATGCAGACATCTCGCTCTCCGAGGGTGAAGTGGAAGGCTGCAAGATCGAATGCTGGGGCCACGGCTCACAGTTCGACCTGCGCAGCGGCCAGCCGCTCCAGCTGCCTGCCTACGATCCCGTGCCTGTCTTCGCCGTGACCATCCAGGGCGACGACGTCTACGTGGACGTCAGCACCATCCTGAACGGCGCCGAAGCTCCGAACTTCAGCTGACCGCCGGGGCAAGCCACGCTTGTCCCGGCCGGGCCGGCAACCAGCACCACAAAAACTTATCGACGAGAAAACGCACCGCCGCCGAGGCGGGGGTGCAGAGGAGAACAAGACACATGTCTACTCTTGAGATCAAGGACCTGCACGTCAGCATTGACACCGAGCAGGGCACCAAGGAAATCCTGAAGGGCGTCAGCCTGACCATCAAGACCGGCCAGACGCACGCCATCATGGGTCCCAACGGCTCGGGCAAGTCCACCCTGGCCTCCACCATCGCCGGGCACCCGCGCTACAACGTCACGAGCGGCACCATCACGCTTGACGGCGAAGACGTCCTCGCGATGAGCGTTGACGAGCGCGCCCGCGCCGGCCTGTTCCTGGCCATGCAGTACCCGGTCGAGGTTCCCGGCGTCAGTATGACCAACTTCCTGCGCACCGCCAAGACCGCCATTGACGGCGAAGCCCCGAAGCTCCGCACCTGGACCAAGGACGTCAAGGCTGCCATGGCCCAGCTGCGCATCGACGCCGACTTCACCCAGCGCAACGTCAACGAGGGCTTCTCCGGCGGCGAGAAGAAGCGCGTGGAGATCCTCCAGCTGGAGCTCTTCAAGCCGAAGTTCGCCATCCTCGACGAGACCGACTCCGGCCTGGATGTCGACGCGCTCAAGGTCGTCTCCGAGGGCGTCAACCGCGCCCACGCCGAGGGCAACATGGGCACCCTGCTGATCACCCACTACACCCGGATCCTGCGCTACATCAAGCCGGAATTCGTGCACGTGTTCGTGGACGGCAAGGTTGTCGAAGAGGGCGGCCCGGAGCTGGCCGACCGCCTTGAAGAAGAAGGCTACGACCGCTACCTCCCGGGCGCCGGAGCCGCCGCCATCGCTGCCGCCGACGCCGCAGCACAGGCCTAGTTAGGACTACGCCATGACCGAAATCAATATGGCCCGCACGGGCCTCGAGGATGTCGAAGAGGCACTCAAGGATGTGATCGACCCGGAGCTGGGTGTGAACATCGTTGACCTGGGCCTCCTCTACGGCCTGAAGTACTCAGACGACGACGGCGCCCTGCTGATCGACATGACGCTCACCACGGCGGCCTGCCCCCTCACCGACGTGATCGAGGAGCAGGTAGGCAAGGCCCTGGACGGCATTGTCGACGACTGGCGGCTGAACTGGGTGTGGATGCCGCCATGGGGTCCGGAGCGGATCACCGAAGACGGCCGCGACCAGATGCGGGCCCTGGGCTTCAACATCTAGGATCCCCACAACGACGGCGGGCCCACCTCTTGGAGGTGGGCCCGCCGTCGTTTTCTCTGCCGCGATGACATCGAGTGCTCCGCAACGGCCCTTTTGGAGGCCCATAACGGTGGTTTCGGAGCGGTCGAAGGGGTTAAGGGGTCGCGACCTTAAAGGTGTCGCACTGGTTGATGTCGCCGGTCTTGTAACCCTGGTAGAACCATTTCTGCCGCTGCGCGCTGGAGCCGTGGGTCCAGGACTCCGGCGAAACCCGCCCGGTGGCTGCCTTCTGGATCCGGTCGTCGCCCACGGAGGAGGCTGCGGACAGGGCGTCCTGCAGGTCCTGCGTCTTGAGCGGTTCCAGGAACGGCTGTCCGCTCTTCGGGTCCTTGGTGGTGGTGGCGTAGCGGACCCACAGGCCCGCATAGCAGTCGGCCTGGAGCTCCACCCGCACCGCGCCGGACTGCGGGCCCTGGGGATCCTGCTGGGCGCGGTCGATGGTGCCGAGGACATTCTGGATATGGTGGCCGAACTCGTGGGCCACCACGTACTCCTGCGCCAGCGGGCCGCCCGAGGATCCGAAGCGGTCCACGAGTTCCTGGAAGAAGCCCGGATCGAAGTACGCCGTCTGGTCGGCGGGGCAGTAGAACGGGCCGACCTCCGAGGTGGCGTTGCCGCAGCCGGTGTTGGTGGCGCCGCGGAACAGGACCGTCTCCGGCTGCGGGTACTTCTTGTCGTACTGCCCCAGATAATCCGGCCAGAAGGCATTCAGGCTGTTGACCGTGCCCACGATCCGGCACTCCAGGCGGGCGTCGGCGTCGGCGCCGGTCTTGCAGGCCGGCGCGGTGCTTTGGCTCTGCGTCTGGTCCTGGGTAGTGCCGGCCAGGCCCTCCAGGAGCTGCGGATTGATGCCGAACAGCGCGGCCAACAGCAGCACGATGCCGCCGCCGATCCCGCCGCCGATTTTGGTGCCGCGGCCCATGCCGCCGCGGCTCTGGACCTGCGACGGGTCCAGTTGCACGTTGTCATTGAAACTCATGCTGTCACAATATCCTCTCCCGGCGGCCGGGGCCCCGCTGCCCGGTAAAGTTGATCCGATGCCTTTTCTTGACAGACTCCAGCGTTGGGCCGATGAGCGCCCCGACGGCACCGCCGTCGTCGTGGCCGGAAAACGCCTGAGCTGGTCCGAACTGCGGAACGCGGCGGCTGCGCTCGTCCCGGTGACGCCGGCCGTCACGGTGCTGGCCGAGCGCAACTCCACGGATTTTGCGGTCGCCTTCGCGGCGGCCGTCGCGGCCGGCCGCCGCTGCGCCGTGCTGGACCCCACCTGGCCCCAGCAGCTCCTGGACGCCATCACGGCCCGGATCGCGGAAGCCGTTCCCGCTGACGGCACCGGCCTGGGCAGCGAACTCGAGGACGGGTCACCTGAGTCGCCTTTCCTGATCGGGCTCACCTCCGGCACAACTGCGCTGCCCAAGGCGTTCACCCGCTCGCGGCGCTCCTGGCGACTGTCCTTCGAGTCTTCGGTCGAGTTTTTCGGCCTAGGGCCCGAGGACCGGACGCTCGCACCCGGACCGCTTGCCGCCAGCCTCAATCTTTATGCGCTTGCCGAATGCCTGTATGCCGGCTCTGAATTCCACACCCTCGAGCAGTTCGACGTCGGCGACGCACACACCGCGGTCAGCCATGACGGCATCACCCGGCTGGTCCTGGTACCGACCATGCTGCGGCTGTTCAGTGAGCGCGGCCTGGCCGGCGGCGTGGATGCCTCCGGCCTGCGGAGCATCATCTGCGCCGGCTCCAAGCTCGACGCGCGCACCCTGGAGGCCGCCCGCCGCTGGGCGCCGAACGCGACGATCTTCGAGTACTACGGCGCCGCGGAGCTCAGTTTCGTCGCCGGCGCAGGACTGCGGCCGGGCGAGGCCCCGGCGTCCAGCTTGAGAGCGTACGGCGGGACGGCGAACGGCACGGGAATCGGCGGTCCGTTTCCCGGCGTCGAGATCAGGATTCTCGACGACGGTGGCGCCGCGGTTCCTGACGGATGCGACGGCAACGTCTGCGTGCGCAGCGGCATGGTCAGCGAGGGCTACCTGTGGGGCGACGACGGCACGGCGCTGCAGTGCTTCGACGGCTGGCACACTGTGGGGGACCGGGGCTACCTGTCCGACGGAACCCTGCATTTGCTGGGGCGCCGTTCGGACATGATTGTCACGGCGGGGACCAACGTGTACCCGCACGAGGTGGAACTCGCCCTCGCGTCCGTGCCGGGTGTCGCCGCCGCCATGGCCGCCGGGCAGCCGGACGACCTTCGCGGCCAGCGCGTCGTGGCCGCGGTACTGCCGTCCCACGGCGGCCTGACGGGCACGCAGCTGAAGGCCGGCGTCGAGGATGTCCTGGTCCGGAGCAAACGTCCGCTGGACTACTACGCGTTGACCGAGCTGCCCCTCACCGATCGCGGCAAGCCCAGCCGGCCGCTGCTGCTTGAGTGGATCGCCCGGAATGATCCTCGTGTCCGGCGCCTTGGCTGAGGACCCGTTGCCTTCCCGGACGCCTTCGCCTGCGCCGCGCCGGGGCGGACTGTTGCCGGAGGACCGGCAGCCCGTCATCATCGCGGCGCTGCGGACCCCGCTCTGCCGCGCCCACGGAGCCCTGAAGACGCTGCCCGCCCACGAACTGCTGGCGCCGGTACTGCACCGACTGCTGGCCGACTCGGGTGTTGCACCGGACCAGGTGACGGACGTCGTGGTCGGGAACGCGGTGGGCGGCGGCGGCAATGTCGCCCGGCTGGCGGCCCTCGAGGCCGGGCTGGCCGTGGGCGTTCCGGGACTGACCGTGGACCGGCAGTGCGGGTCCGGCCTCGACGCGATCGTGCTGGCATCCCGGCTCGTCGCGTCCGGCGGCCAATTCGGCGGGGGTTCCGGCGGCGGCAGCGTGTATCTCGCCGGCGGGGTGGAGAGCATCAGCACCGCACCACTGCGGGCCAGGCGCGGCGCCGACGGCGAGCCGCAGTTCTTCAGCCGCGCCCAGTTCGCCCCCGGCAGCATCGGCGACCCGGACATGGGGGTGGCCGCCGAGAACGTCGCCGTCCGCCATGGCATTGAGCGGCAACGGCAGGACGACTTCGCGCTGCGCAGCCACCGTCGCGCCCTCGACGCCGCGGCGGCCGGAACCTTCGAAACCGAGACCGTCGCGCTGCCCGGGCCCGATGGTCCCGTGGGCTGCGATGACGGCCCACGCCGCTCGCTGACCCCGGCGTTGCTGGCCCGGTTCCCTGCCGCGTTCGTTCCCGGCGGGACCGTGACAGCCGGCAACTCCTGCTTCGACGCGGACGGGGCCGCCGCCGTCGTGATCACCTCGCTGGCCCGGGCGCGCCAACTCGGCGCACGGGACGGCCTCCTGGTCCTCGGGACGGACACCGCGGGCGTGGAGCCGGCGCTGCTGGGGATGGGCGCGGCGGCCGCCGCTGAACGCCTGCTTACGGTTTCCGGCGTCGCGGCCGGGGATCTCGGGCTGATCGAGTTCAACGAGGCGTTCGCATCCCAGACCCTGGCATGCCTCGACCAGCTGGGCATCGACTCGGAACGCGCGAACCTCGACGGCGGCGCCCTTGCCCTGGGGCACGCCTACGGAGCGTCCGGCGCGGTGCTCGTGACCAGGTTGCTGGCCCAGGCCCGCCGGGAGGCCGTGGATGGCCGACTGGCCCTGGCCATGATCAGCATCGCTGGCGGGATGGGGACTGCTGCACTGTTCGAGTACCGCTCGCTCCGGTAGCGCCCTGCCGGACATGCCCGTTCCTGGCTGCGAGGACTGGACATAGTGGTCACATGTCCAGTGCGCAGGACGAGGAATGGGCATGCGCCGTCGCGGGCCGCGGCAAGGGGCATGCCCGGCGCGCCAACCCTGCCGGACATGCCCGTTCCTGGCTGCGGGGAGTGGACATAGTGGTCACATGTCCAGTGCGCAGGACGAGGAATGGGCCTGCGCCGTGGTGGGCCTCGGCAGGGGGCATGCCCGGTGCACCAACCCTGCCGGACATGCCCGTTCCTGGCTGCGAGGAGTGGACATAGTGGTCACATGTCCAGTGCGCAGGACGAGGAATGGGCATGCGCTGTGGTGGGCCGCGGCAAGGGGCATGCCCAGTGCGCCAGCCCTGCCGGACATGCCCGTTCCTGGCTGCGGGGAGTGGACATAGTGGTCATATGTCCACTGCACAGGACGAGGAATGGGCATGCGCCGTGGTGGGCCGCGGCAGGGGGCATGCCCGGTGCGCCAGCCCTGCCGGGCATGCCCGTTCCTGGCTGCGGGGAGTGGACATAGTGGTCATATGTCCAGTGCGCAGGACGAGGAATGGGCATGCGCCGTCGCGGGCCGCGGCGGGGGGCATGCCCAGTGCTTCAAGCCGCGGCACGAAACCTGCCCCGGCCCGGTCGTCTCAGCCCGCTAGGCCGTCCCGATCCTCCCGGTCCTCCCTATCGTCAGCCTCACCCAAACCGCGCGCCGCCAGGGCATCGCCGGTTTGCCGGGCGAATGCCACCGTAGTGATGAAGACCGGCAGCACCAATGCACGCGGGTTCCGTTCCAGGCCGCGGGCCCGTGCCGAATCGCGCACATCGGCGTAGGCGCCGGCGATGAACGGGATGCTGCGCAGCATGATGGCAATTGTCAGGGCGAACCGCTCGGGATCGGCGCCGAGCCGGCGAAAGGGCCGCGCCAGCGAGGCTACACCGTCCAACAGCGACTGGACCTGCGTGGTGGCCGTCAGGATTGCCGCCGCCACCACGCAGACCAAAACGTTCAACACAATCCGCGCGGCGACCGGGCCGCCCAGCTGCCACCACTGGAACACGCCGATCACAGCCAGCACGGGCAGGATCGGCCGGACAGCCCGGAACAGCCTGCGGGCACCTGCCCCGCTGAGCAGGAATACCCCGCACAGCAAGGCGAGTCCAGCTGCCGCCGCGGCCCAGTCCGCAACGAGAAACGATCCCATCCCGCACGCCAGTACCAGCAAGAACTTCAGCCACAGGGGAATCCGGTGCACCAGCGAGGTGCCCGGTACATAGTTGGCGAGCAGGAAGCCATGGCCCCTCACGGCTGCGCCGTCCCCCCGCCGGCTTCCCGCACGCCGGCGCCCCGCACCCCGGCGGGTTCCGCCGCGCAGAGCACGCGGTAGTGCGCGACGGCGGCGGCCGCCCCGCCGTTGAACACGATCTTGCCGTCGTCCACCACCAGCACCCGGTCCAGATCGAGCGCGAGGTCGAGGTCGTGGGTCGACAGGATGATCTGCTGGTCCAGCCCCGCTAGGGTGCGGCGCAGCAGTTCCCGGTTCCGCAGGTCCAGCAGGGTGGAAGGCTCATCCAGTACCAGGATGTCCGGGTTCACGGCCAGCACCGCAGCGAGGGCGACAAGCTGCCGTTCGCCGCCGGAGAGCTCGTATACGCTCTGGTCCGCCAGCCCCAGCAGCCCGAACCGTTCGAGGCAGGCCTCCGCGAGGGCACGCCGTTCGCCGGCGTTCCGCACCGAGCGGCGCAGCGATAATTCGACGTCTTCGCGACCGGTCGGCATCACGAGTTGCGAGAGCGGATCGGTGAAGACGAAGCCGACGCGGCGGCGGACAGCGCGGACATCCCGGACCGTGTCGAAACCTGACACCGCCACCGCGCCGGAGCTCGGTGCGACGAGGCCGTTAAGCATCCGGAGCAGGGTGGATTTGCCCGAGCCGTTCGCCCCGATGACGCCGATCCGGCGTTCAGCCAGCGTCAGGGACACCGGCTCAAGCAGGGTCTTGGGCTCCGGGCGGCCGTCGACGGCTACCCGGACGGCCGCACCGTCCAGGACAATACTCATGCGCGTCCGTCTGCCTCGCCGGCCAACTCCACGCGGCGGATCCGGCGGATCAGCAGGTCAGGGAACGCCTTATGCAGCGTCAACGCGACCGTCACGGCGAGGATGTTTTTGATGACGTCGCCCGGGTAGAAGGCCAGATCGGCGAGGAAGGCCGCGGAGAGACTGAGCTTGGCATTGACCATCATGCCGAGGATGCCCAGCCCGTGGACAAAGACGATGCTACTGACCATGGCGGCACAGAAGAGCAGCACAGCCCGGACCTTCGCGGAGTGCGCCCCCGTGCGGCGCAGCACGACGACGGTCAGGGCGCCGACGGCCGTGGCGGCCAGCAGGAAGCCGAAGATGTAGCCGGCCGAGGGTCCCGCCAGGACACCCAGCCCGCTGCGCCCGCCGCTGAAGATCGGCAGCCCGGCGAAGCCCAGCAGGAGGTACAGGCCCACGGCAGCGAAGGCGCGGCCCGGGCCGAGCGCCAGTCCGGTGAGCATCACGGCGAGAGTCTGCAGGGTGATCGGCACACCAAGCCCGCCCACGGGGATTGCGGCAATCAGGGCAGAACCCGCGATGATCGCCGCGAACACCGCGATCAGTGCGAGGTCGGTCGCGTCCCAGCGGCGTCGGCGGCTCTGGCGCGGGGCCGCCGGGGCGGTGCTGCCATGGCTTGCCGCCGGGGCGGTGTTGGTGACGGAATTGTCGGTGTTGCTCATGCTGTTTCCTGTCGAGTGGTGGAGTCGAGTGGTGGAGTCGAGTGGTGGGGCCGAGGTCCTACTTCCGACGATACGGCCGCGGCAACCCCGCCATTTTGTAGGCCTTGCACTAAGCGGCGGTCCCCTCGCTGGCCAACCCCGCCAAAGGGAGCCGGCGCTGGCGGACGCGGGCCGCCGTCGTCCGCCGCGTTCCCCGATGTCACCCGGCAGGGGAGGTGCCGGTAGACTGGTAGAGGCCGTTCTCTCGGCCACACTGCCCCGGCCCCGTCCAGACTCCATCCGTTGTGCCGCGGCGTTCCCTGTTGTGAAAGGCCTTAGCTGCATTGATTACCGTCCAGGATCTCGAACTGCGCGCCGGCGCCCGTCTGCTTATGGACCAGGTGAGCTTCCGGATCGACAAGGGAGACAAGATCGGCCTCGTCGGCCGTAACGGTGCAGGCAAGACCACGCTCACCCGCGTCCTGGCCGGCGAGGGCCTGCCCGCCGCCGGTAAGGTCACCCGCAGCGGCGAGATCGGCTACCTGCCGCAGGACCCGCGCACGCCGGACATGGAGCAGCTGGCCCGGGACCGCATCCTGTCCGCCCGCGGCCTCGACATCGCGGTCGGCAAGCTCCGCGTGGCACACGAAGAGATGGCCAGCGAGGACGCCGAGGTCCAGCGCAAGGCGATGAACCGCTATGACCGGCTGGAATCCGAGTTCCTCGCCGCCGGCGGCTACGCGGCCGAGGCCGAGGCCGCAGCGATCTGCTCAAACCTCGCCCTGCCGGACCGGCTGCTGAACCAGCCGCTCAAGACCCTTTCCGGCGGCCAGCGCCGCCGTGTAGAGCTGGCACGCATCCTGTACTCCGACGCCGAGACGATGCTCCTCGATGAGCCCACGAACCACCTCGACGCCGACTCCATCGCCTGGCTCCGGGAGTTCCTGAAGAACCACCAGGGCGGCCTGATCGTGATCAGCCACGACACGGAACTGCTTGAGGCCACGGTGAACAAGGTCTTCCTGCTGGACGCCAACCGCGCGCAGATCGACTTCTACAACATGGACTGGAAGCGCTACCTCACGCAGCGCGAAACCGACGAACGTGCCCGCAAGCGCGAACGCGCCAACGCCGAAAAGAAGGCCCAGGTCCTGATGGACCAGGCCAACAAGATGCGCGCCAAGGCCACCAAGGCCGTCGCCGCGCAGAACATGGCCAAGCGCGCCGAACGCCTCCTCGGCGGCCTCGAAGCGGTCCGCGAGAACGACCGCGTGGCCGCCCTGCGCTTCCCGGACCCCTCACCCTGCGGCAAGACGCCGCTCACCGCCGACGGCCTCAGCAAGTCCTACGGCTCGCTGGAAATCTTCACCGACGTCGACCTCGCCATCGACCGCGGCTCCAAGGTGGTCATCCTGGGCCTCAACGGTGCCGGCAAGACCACACTGCTGCGCATGCTCGCCGGCGTCGACAAGCCCGACACCGGCGAAGTGATCCCCGGCCACGGACTGAAGGTCGGCTACTACGCCCAGGAACATGAGACGCTCGACGTCGACCGCACCGTTCTGCAGAACATGCGCTCCTCGGCCCCTGACATGAACGACGCCGAGGTCCGCAACATCCTGGGCTCGTTCCTGTTCTCCGGCGACGACGTCGACAAGCCCGCCGGTGTGCTCTCCGGCGGCGAAAAGACACGATTGGCGCTGGCCACCATCGTGGCCTCGAGCGCGAACGTGCTGCTCCTTGATGAGCCCACCAACAACCTCGACCCGGCCAGCCGCGCCGAAATCCTCGGGGCCCTGAGCAACTACACCGGTGCCGTGGTGCTGGTGAGCCACGACGAGGGTGCTGTCGAAGCCCTCAACCCGGAGCGTGTTGTGCTGCTTCCTGATGGCGTCGAGGACCTCTGGAATGAGGACTACCTGGACTTGATCACGCTGGCTTAGGCCGCTCGCCTTCCTTCGCCGCTCCGCCTTCGTTCCGTGGTTGGGTTCGCGCCTCGCGCGCGCAATTTGCCGCGTGCTCGCTCGTCCTCCCCACCGTCGCCCTAACCTCGCAAGCTCGGCCAGGGAACCCTGACGGCGTGGGCCCCCGCTTAGACGCACGCTACGCAAATTGCCCGCGTTCGGCGCTTACTTGGACGTCACCATTGCGCTTGAGGCAACGTCACCATCCGTGCTGCCAGTGTTTAGCGGACAGGCATCTGTTCGGCGTTGGTGATGCGGTGGAGTTCTTGGTAGGTGATCGAGAACATGGAGTGGTGGTCGCCGGCGCCGGCCCAGAGGAGTTCGTGGTCCTTCAGGGACTCGTCGAGCAGGGTCCTGATCTTCTGCGGGTGGCCCACCGGGGCTACACCCCCGACGCGCTGGCCCGTGTGCAGCAGGACGAAGTCGGCATCCGCGCGGCGGATCTTCCCTGACCCGAGCCGCGCGGCGACGTGGCGGAGATCGACCTTGGCCGCGCCGCTGGCCAGGATCAGCAGGGGAGCGCCGTCGACGTCGAACACGAGGCTGTTGGTGATCGCCGCGACGTCGCAGCCCAAGGCCGCGGCCGCCGCGGCGGCGGTCGGCACCTGGGTCTCAAAGACGGCTACGGTGTCGGCCGCGCCCGCCGCGAGGAGCGCGCGCCGGACGTTCGCTACGGCGTCGGGGTCCATGCTGTGCTCCTTCAGAATCCCTGGGCGTCCAGGATGGCGTCTTCCTCTTCCTCCGCGGTGGCAGTTTTCCGCTTCCGGGGGACAGGACGACGGCGGGGCGCCGGGTTGCTGACGTGCAGGTAGCCGTCGGCGGCCGCGGCCTGATCCTGGGCGTCCTCGGCGTCAATCTCAGCGTTGCGGGCTTGCTGGCGTGCTGCGTAGCCGAAGCCGACGAACATGAGAACGCCAAAGGCAAACCACTGCAGCGAGTAGGACAGGTGCGTGCCCTCGTCGGTGGACGGCTTGGGGAAGCCGACGGGCATGTCCGCTGCCGGCGGGGTTTCCGAGGCCAGCTGGCCGTAGGCCCCGGTGAGGAGGGGATACCCGAGCTGGGCCGAGTAGGCGGCGAGGTCGATCGACGCGAGCTGCCCGTCCGGGGCGCCGCGCTGCAGTTCCGGCTCGGAATGCTTGAGCCGCGCAACCACCGTGACCTCGCCCGGGGGCGGGGCAGGAATTGAGTCCGGGCTGCCCGGGGTCTTGTTGCCGATCGGCAGCCAGCCGCGGTCAATCACAACCGTCTCGCCGGAGTCCAGCTTGAAGGGGACCACCACCTCGTAGCCCGGCTGGCCGTTGAGCGGGCGGTTGCGGACAATCCGCTGGGCGGCCTCGTCGTAGCGGCCGTGCAGCTCGACCTGTGTCCACTCACGGTCGGCGTCGAGTTTAATGAACTGGTTCCGGGCGTCCGCGAAGGGGATCGGGGTGGCCGAGTAATTCGAGACGACGCGGTTGATCTCCGCGAGCGTTTCCGCCCGGCGGTCCATCTGCCAGCGGCCCAGGAGCACGCAGGCGGTGGCGAAAATGGCGGCCAGGAGCAGGTAGCCCAGCCACTTGCTGGAGAAAAGGAAGCGGTACATTCAGCCGGCCCTGCCCGGGGCGATGGTCGAGGCAGCGTCGTTCCCGGCCCCGCCCGCGGCTTCGTCGGGGGTGCTGTGCAGCGGAAGGGTTTCCTTCCACAGCCCCCGCGTCTGGAGATAATCCTCCAGCCAGGCCCGGTGCTCCGGACAGGCGAGCCAGATCTTGCGTCGCTCCGGCGTGTGGATCTTGGGGTTGTTCCACAGCAGTTGCCACTCGGCGTGCGCACGGCACGCCTTGCGGGAGCACAGCGCGCTGGCGGGCTCGGCCGTCGGGCCGGCCAAGTCAAAAATGTTCATGAAGCTGCCCGTCCGTGGTCTTCGTCGTCGTCAATCAGCTCGCCCTGCAACAGGGTGATGGGGACATCGTCCGCCGCCGGTGGTTCCTGGCCCGTTGTTTGCCCGGAGCGTGGAGCGTCCAATTCGCCCATCGGCACGTAGTCGATCAGCGATTCGCTGTGCACTTCGGCGTGGTCGCTGCCGTTGGCGATCACCACCGCAAACCACGGCAGGAACACTGCTCCGATGACGGGGAGGATCTTGAACCAGCCGTCGACCACAAACACCAGGATCAGGCAGACCATGCGAATGCCCATCGCCACGGCATACTTGATCATCCGCTGACGCATCTCTTCCGAGTGGGCGGCGGCGGCGTCGGTAATGCTGTGGACCTCGGTGTCGCCGGAGTCCTCCCCGGACGTCCGTTCACCGGGTCGGTTCTTGTTTGTCACGGCTTTCAGATCACGCTCCATAGGCTTCCTGCAATTCTCTCACCATCGGCTGGACCGCCCAAACAGCGGGCGGCCCAGAGCGGGGTGGAGCGCGCCGGAGGCTAAGATCGGAGGCAGGAAAATCCAGCCCACCCAACGCGGTGCCAGTGAGCCGCAGAATCCCGGAGCCCAACATGTCTGAAGCAACCTCCACCGGCCGCAGCGTCCTCATCACCGGCGGCAACCGCGGCATCGGCCTGGCCATCGCCGAATCCTTCCTCGCCAACGGCGACAAGGTGGCGGTCACCTACCGCAGCGCGGCCACGCTCCCGGAGGGCATCCTCGGCGTCAAGGCAGACGTCACGGACGAGGCTTCGGTGGACGCGGCGTTCACGGAAGTCGAGGCGGCGCACGGCCCCGTCGAGGTCCTGGTGGCCAACGCCGGCATCACCAAAGACACGCTCCTGATGCGGATGAGCGAGGACGACTTCACCTCGGTCATCGACACAAATCTCACCGGAGCCTTCAGGGTGATCAAGCGCGCCTCCAAGGGCATGATCCGCGCACGCAAGGGCCGCGTGGTACTCATTTCCTCCGTCTCCGGCCTCTACGGCGCCCCGGGCCAGATCAACTACTCCGCATCCAAGGCCGGCCTCGTCGGGATTGCCCGCTCCCTCACCCGCGAACTCGGGGGTCGCGGAATCACCGCCAACGTGGTGGCGCCGGGCTTCATCAACACGGATATGACCGCCGAGCTGCCGGAAGCCACGCAGAAGGACTACCTGTCGAAGGTTCCCGCGGGCCGCTTCGCCGAGGCGTCGGAAGTGGCCGACGTCGTCCGCTGGATTGCCAGCGACGAGGCCGCCTACATCTCCGGCGCGGTTATCCCGGTCGACGGCGGCCTTGGTATGGGCCACTAGGCAGTAGCTCTGCGGCCGGCTTTGGGCTCCGCGGACGACGGCGGCCGCCGTCGTCCGCGGCGGCGGCACGAGGCCGGGCCTTTGGCCCTAGGCGGCGCTGCGGCCGGGGGCGTGTAATGGGGTTACAGCCCCTGACCGCGCCAAGGCAGGGGCGTGGACCCAGGAGGATTTATCATGGCTGATCTCAGCAAGTGGGCGCCCTCGGACATGTTGGAACCTGTCCGTCGGTTCCTCGACGGCGACCTGACGATGGCGTCGACCATCAAGGTCGAGCAGTTCCAGGACGGCAATACCCTGGTGGTGCGGGCGGAGGTTCCCGGTATCGATCCCGACAAGGACGTCGACGTGTCGGTCAGCGAAGGCATGCTGCACATCCGGGCCGAACGCGAAGAAAAGACCGAGCACAAGAGCAAGACCGGCTATCGCTCGGAATTCCGCTACGGCTCCTTCCTGCGCAGCATCGCCCTCCCGGCCGGGGCAAAGGAAGAGGACATCACGGCCAGCTATAAGGACGGCGTCCTGGAAGTGCGCGCGCCGGCCCCCGTGGCGGCGCCAGGGGAGCCCACGAAGAAAATCCGGGTGGACCGCGCCTGACGCGGGTCCCCGTATGGCGGGTCGCCCGCCCGCGGCGAAGCCCCGCCGGCTGGGGACGAGCGGCGATCGCTTTCCTCAGCCGGCTTCGTCCCTTGCCTGCCGCAGCCATCCCGCGACCTCGGCGTCCAGGTCCTCTTCAGCGCGGAGCTCCAAATGATGCATCCACAGGCCGGGGGACGGGTTAACCACCGACTTGAACCGGGGCGAGTCGATGCGGTTGCGCAGCGCAATGGACAGTACGGCCGGGACATCTGAGCGGACATAGCGTCCCGGCCACCAGACGTAGGCGAACCCGCGACGGCGTCCGCGGAAGGCCACCTGGCTGGTGGTCGCCCTGATTTCGGGCGGCGCGGCTGCCGGCGGAGACGTGGCGAGGAGCCGTTCCACCGCGCGGCAAAGGTCCAGGCCCCGCGGTGACCCGCTGAAGACCCCTTCCGGCGTGGATTCGGTGCCGTGGCTCCCCATGGGCGCGAGCCTACTCCCCGGCCCGGTGCCAAAACAGAAGCCTGTGGCCCAATTGAACCGGGGGCCGCAGGTTGTACTCGGTGAGACCAGGGGAGCGTGCACCGCACGCGCGGGGGACATGCCCACTCCCGGCTGCGGGCGATGGACACTTAGGCATTATGTCCCTTGCTGCGCCCGCCATCTGGGCATGTCCCGTGGTCTGGGGCGCCGGGAGTGGGCATGTCCCGTGGTCCGGGGCGCCGGGAGTGGGCATGTCCCGCGCAGTACCCGAAAACCAATCCGCGCCGCCACCCGAACTAGGCCCGCGCGGCTTCTTTGTGGATCCCGAACAACCGAAATGCTGCGGGCCGCTGGCATGATGGACAGCAGACCCCACAGTATTTGGATGTTTGGAACAAAGGAGCTCGAATGGGACTGCTGGACAACAAGACCGCAATCGTTACCGGTTCATCGCGCGGCATCGGCGCAGAGGTCGCCAAATTCCTCGCCGCCGAGGGTGCCGCCGTCGTTGTGAACTACCGCCAGAAGGCGCCGCGCGCCAACAAGGTTGTCGCTGAGATCGAGGCCGTGGGCGGCCGGGCTGCAGCCGTCGGCGCAGACCTGACCACGCAGGTAGGCGTCCAGGCCCTGGCCAGCGCCGCAATGGAGAACTTCGGGTCACTGGATCTCCTGGTCCTGAACGCTTCCGGCGGCATGGAGTCCGGCATGGAAGAGGGCTACGCGCTCAAGCTGAACCGCGACGCCCAGGTCAACATGCTCAATGCCGCCGTGCCGCTGATGGCAGAGGGCTCACGCGTGGTCTTCGTGACCAGCCACCAGGCCCACTTCATCAACACCGTGCCCACCATGCCCGAGTATGAGCCCGTCGCCCGCAGCAAGCGCGCGGGCGAGGATGCGCTCCGCGAACTGGTTCCGGCCCTGGCGGAGAAGGGCATCTCGCTGGTGGTTGTCTCCGGCGACATGATTGAAGGCACCGTCACCGCCACACTCTTGGACCGCTCCAACCCGGGCGCCATCGAGGCCCGCCGCGCCGAGGCCGGCAAGCTGTATTCGGTCAAGGAATTCGCCGCCGAGGTCGCCAAGATGGCCACCGCCGACGTCGAAACCGGCCACACCGAATACGTCGGGGGCGCCGACTACTTCGACAAGTCAAACGGCACGGTCAACAACTAGCAGCCACCGGGATGGCACTTGGCGGCAGTGTTCTTCAATGACACTGCCGCCAAGTGTCATCTGGCGTTAAGGGACGGGCGTTAAGGGACGGGCGTCAAGGTGCGGGCTCAGACGCCGGCGATGTGCCGGACGGCGTCGAGGTAGGGCATGTTCACGGCAGCGTCCGCCACCGCGCGGACGGCGGGCTTGGCGTTGAACGCGACACCGATGCCCGCGGCGCCAAGCATGTCCAGGTCATTGGCCCCGTCGCCCACCGCAATGGTGTGTTCCATCGGGATGCCCTCCGCGGCCGCCCATTCGCGCAGGTACTTTTCCTTGGCGGCGCGGTCCACCACATCTCCCAGCACCCTGCCGGTCAGCGCGCCGTCGACGATTTCCAGTTCGTTGGCGATCCAGTAGTCCAGTCCCAGGCCCTCGGCAATCGGCCGCAGGATCTGGTTGAAGCCGCCCGAGACGACGGCGACGGCGTGTCCGGCCGCCTTGAAGGCCGCCACCAGCTCTGCCGCGCCGTCGCTCAGAGTCACCTCGGCGCGGACGGAGTCGACGACGTCGGCCGGCAGCCCGGCGAGCACCGCCACCCGGGCGTGCAGGCTCTGCGCGAAGTCCAGTTCGCCGCGCATGGCCGCCTCGGTCACGGCCGTCACTTCCTCCCGCTTGCCCGCATAGGCGGCCAGCAGCTCAATGACTTCCTGCCGGATCAGTGTGGAGTCGACGTCCATGATCAGGAACTTCCGCGCTGCCTGCCGCAGGGCAGCGGGAACGATTGCCGTTTCGACGCCCTCGACGCCGGCCGCGGCGACGCTCCGGCGAAGGTCGGCCAGCCCCGACTCGGTCAGGGCGTCCGGCAGCGTGCAGTCCGCGGAGTAGACCGCAAAGCGGCCGTCGCCGGAGGTGCTTTCGGCGCCGACGGACAGCCCCGCTCCGGACAGCGAACGGCGCAGCTGCTCTACTTCGGGAAGGGACAAATGCACGCCGTAGCTGACCGCGGTCACGTTCGAACTCATGGCCTCAATCCTAGCGAGCGCGCCGCAGCCGCCCAGAATTCGTTTCGCGCTGGTGACGCGCCCGGGGGACACCGCCCTCTGGCCTGCGGCCCGGTTATCAGTAGTCCGCTTTTTTGTCCTAGTGTCTACTCCTATGAGTGATGTTCTTGAAATGGCCGCCGTCAGCGTTGTACGTGGGGCGAAAACGCTCCTGGACAAGGTTGACTGGCAGGTCAAGGAAGGCGAGCGTTGGGTGATCCTCGGTCCCAACGGCGCTGGCAAGACCACTCTGTTGCAGGTGGCCGCAGCACGCCTCCATCCCACCAGCGGCATGGCCGGGATCCTCGAAGAGATCCTCGGCGCCGTGGACGTCTTCGAACTCCGCCCGCGGATCGGCCTGTCCTCCGCCGCCCTCGCCAACCAGATCCCCGAGCACGAAAAGGTCCTCAACGTCGTCGTGACCGCCGCGTACGGCGTCACCGGCCGCTGGCGCGAGGGCTACGAGAAGGACGACGAACGCCGCGCCTTCGCCCTGCTCAATGAGTGGGGGATGGGCCCGCTGCTCAACCGCCCCTTCGCCTCCCTCTCCGAAGGGGAACGCAAGCGCGTGCAGATTGCCCGCGCGCTCATGACGGATCCTGAACTGCTCTTGCTCGACGAGCCCGCCGCCGGCCTGGACCTGGGCGGCCGCGAGGACCTCGTCCACCGGCTCAGCGAGCTGGCCCGCGACGAGGCCGCCCCCGCGATCGTGCTGGTCACCCACCACCTCGAAGAGGTCCCGCCGGGCTTCACCCACGCACTCCTCCTGCGCKACGGCGGCGTTGTTGCCTCCGGCCCGCTGGCCGAGGTGCTGACCGCGGAAAACCTCAGCAAGACGTTCGGCGTCGACCTCGACGTCAACGTTTCCGGCGGCCGGTACACCGCCACCGCCCGCCGCTGAAGAAACCACTGACAGCGCGTGGAGTTCCTCAGTAGCGTCTTCATTTTCTTCGCCGGCCTCTGGGCCGGAACCATCAACAGCGTGGTGGGCTCGGGCACCCTGGTGACTTTTCCGGTGCTGATCGCCCTCGGCTTCGCCCCGGTGACCGCCTCGATCAGCAACGCCATGGGCCTTGTGGCCGGCAGCGCGGCCGGTGCTTGGGGCTACCGCAAGGAGCTGGCAGGGCGGCGGAACCAGCTGCTCCGGCTGCTGCCCGCCTCACTGCTGGGCGGCATCACCGGCGCCTACTTGCTGCTGCACCTGCCGGAAATGGTGTTCCACTACGCCGCGCCCGCGCTGATCGTGGTGGCCTTGCTGATGGTGGTGTTCCAGCCCAGGCTGCAACGCTGGGTGCAGAACCGGGAAGAGAACCCGGAGCACGCCATCCGCGACAAACGGCACGGGATCCTGCTGGTGGTCCTGGTCTACCTCGCCGGTGTCTACGGCGGATACTTCGTGGCGGCGCAGGGCATCCTGCTGGTCGGCATCCTCGGGGTGTTCATGGCCGGAACCATGCAGAACGCCAACGCCATGAAGAACATCCTGGTCCTCGGCGTGAACCTCGTCGCCGCGGCATCCTACCTGCTCTTCGCCTTCGACCGGATCAGCTGGCCCGCCGTCGGGCTGATCGCCGTCAGTTCGCTGATCGGCGGCCTGGTCGGTTCCAAGGTGGGCCGCCGCCTGTCGCCGCCGGTGCTGCGCGGCGTGATCTTCATCCTGGGAACCGTGGCCCTGGGCTTCATGATCGCCAAACTGGTGAATTGACCGGCGCATGAGCTTCCACTACCTCGAATCCGCCGACGACCCCCGGGTCGCCGACTACACCCAGCTCACCGACGTGCACCTGCGTAAGCTCCGCGAACCCGCCGAGGGCATGTACATTGCGGAGTCCTCCCGGGTGCTGCGCCGCGCCCTCGCCGCCGGGCACCGGCCGCGTTCTTTCTTCCTTGCGGAGAAGTGGATCCAGGACCTCGCCGATGTCTTTGAGGAGTATCCGGACGTCCCGGCCTACATCGGCTCGGCCGCGCTCCTGGAGGAGATCACCGGCTTCCACCTGCACCGGGGCGCGATGGCAGCCATGCACCGTCCGGCGCCCGTGCCGCTGCCCCACCTGCTCGCCGGTGCCCGCCGGATCGCGGTCCTCGAGGACATTGTGGACCACACGAATGTCGGCGCGATCTTCCGGTCCGCGGCCGCCCTGGGGCTTGACGCCGTGCTGGTCTCCCCGCGCTGTGGCGACCCCCTCTACCGGCGCAGCGTGCGCGTGAGCATGGGAACCGTTTTCCAAGTCCCGTGGGCCCGGCTCGACACGTGGCCGGGGGAGCTGGAGGTGCTCAAGGAACACGGCTTCCTGGTCGCCGCGATGGAGCTGACCCCGGACGCGGTGGACGTCGATGTCCTTGCGGCCCGGAACCCCGAACGGCTGGCCCTGGTGCTTGGCACCGAGGGCGCCGGGATGAGTGTGGAGACCCTGGCCGCCGTCGATCTGGCCGTGAAGATCCCGATGCGCCCCGGCGTCGATTCGCTCAACGTCGCCGCGGCCTCCGCCGTCGCGTTCTGGGAACTGCGGCCCCGCGACTGACACTCCGCGGCCGCCCGCCGGTCGGTTCGGAGATCCTCCGCGGCCGCCTGCGGGCCGGTTCGTCCAGTCGGGGGATCTGGGCTATTATTGGTAGCTGGCCGTGCTGCGCCTTCCGGCGCCGAGCAGCCATCCCACTCATACCTGGCAGCTGGCAAAATCCAGTTGCGTGAACAAAGGTCCAATTATGCAGTCTGATATCCACCCGAAGTACGAAGCTGTTGTTTTCAACGACCTGGCTTCCGGCGTCAAGTTCCTGACCAAGTCCACCGTGTCTTCCTCGAAGACCATCGAGTGGGAAGACGGAAACACCTACCCGGTCATCGACGTCGAAATCTCCTCCGAGTCCCACCCGTTCTACACGGGCAAGCAGCGCATCATGGACTCTGCAGGCCGCGTCGAGCGCTTCAACGCTCGCTTCAAGGGCTTCGGCGGCAAGAAGTAACTTTCTTCACCCCAAAGTCTTTTGGAAAAGCCCGCACCGGCAACGGTGCGGGCTTTTTGCGTCCCGGCCGCTTTGCGTACCCCGACCCTGGCCGCGTGGCAGGATTAAGGGTATGACTTCCTTCCCTTCGCCCGCAGCGTCCGCCACCGAGGACGAAGGCGGCCGCCGCCACGGCGAGTACAAGGTTCCCGGCGGCAAACTGGTGGTGGCCGACCTCGACGTCGTCGACGGGGTCCTGGCCCACGTCTCGATCAGCGGGGACTTCTTCCTGGAACCCGACGAGGCGCTCTTGCAGATCAACCGCAGCCTCACCGGCCAGGCCGAGGATGCCAGCGCGGCGGACCTTGCCGCGGCGGTCAAGGCCGCGCTGCCCGAGGACGCTGTGCTCTTCGGTTTCTCCGCCGAGGCGATCGCCATTACGGTCCGCCGGGCCCTGGCCAAGGCCACAGGCTGGGCCGACCACCACTGGAACATCATCGGCCCGTCCGTGCTGCCCACCCACGTAAACGTGGCCCTGGACGAGGTCCTCACCGAGGAGGTCGGCGCCGGCCGCCGCAACCCGACGCTGCGGTTCTGGGACTGGGAGGAGCCGTCTGTGGTGATCGGCAGCTTCCAGTCCGTCCGCAACGAAGTCCACCCCGACGGCGTGAGCCGGCACGGCATCAGTGTGGTCCGCCGGATCAGCGGCGGGGGCGCCATGTTCATGGAGGCCGGTAACTGCATCACCTACTCGCTCTACCTGCCGCAGACGCTCGTGGACGGCATCAGCTTCGCCGACTCCTACGGTTTCCTGGACGCGTGGGTCATGGCGGCCCTGGAAAAGGTCGGCATCAGCGCGTTCTACGTGCCGCTGAACGACATCGCCACCGAGCAGGGCAAGATCGGCGGCGCCGCACAGAAGCGCCTCGCCAACGGCGGCATGCTGCACCACGTCACCATGAGCTACGACATCGACGCCGACAAGATGGTCGAGGTGCTCCGGATCGGCAAGGAGAAACTCTCGGACAAGGGCACGACGAGCGCAAAGAAACGCGTCGACCCGCTGCGCCGGCAGACCGGACTGGCCCGCGCCGAGATTGTCGCCGCCATGATGGAGGTTTTCACCGAGCGGTACGGCGCGACGCCGGCGGAACTCACCGAGGCCGAACTCGACGCTGCCCGGCAGCGGGTGGAGACCAAGTTCGGCACCACGGAGTGGCTACACCGGGTCCCGTAGCGTCCCCACTATCGCGCCGGCTGCTCCGCAGCAGTCCTCCGTACACACCCCAGCGGCCGTTTGCATCCGATGGGCGCCCGGGCGGGCGACGTCCTTCGTCGATTCGCCACCAATGGCCGCTATGCCCACGCGTATAGCGGCCATTCGCGTCAGATGGGCGCCCCGGGCGGTTCCTAGCCCGCGGCCTGCGCCGTGAGGGCCCGCAGCAACTGACTGCGCTGTTCGATGATGATCCGTCGCAACGCGCGGGGTGCGTCCGTATGTTCGGCGAGCCACTTGTCCGTCCGGACGATCACCGGGTGCTCCTCCGGAGGCAGGTCCGGGGTCAGGTCCTGGCCGGCCGGGTAGAGGCCGCGAACGATCCGGCTGGCGATCTCGATGCTGCGGTCCGCCCAGACCCGCTCTAGGCACTCGAAGTAGGGTTCGACGTAGCCGGCCAGCAGGCCGGCCGGCGCGGTGTTGAAGCCCGCGATGGTGGCACTGAGCAACTGGTTGGACAGTGCGGTGCCGTGCACGGCGGCGTCCCAGGCGGCATCCTTGACCGAGGGCTCAGGCCGGGCCGCTAGGGCGGTGGCGTGCCCGGACTTGCCCGAGGCGGTGTTGTCGCGGGCCAGTTCGGCGTCCAGCTGCGCCGGGTCCGCCTGGCCGTTGGCCGCGAGGGCGTGCCAGAGGTTCCAGCGGAGCTCCGCATCGACGGAGAGGCCCTCGATGACAGTGCTGCCGTCCAGCAAGCCCTTCGCCAGGTCCAGCCGTCCGGCGTCGAAGCGGCTCGTGGCGGCGAGCGTGCGTGCCCAGGCCAGCTGGTGGTCGGAGCCGGGTGCTGCCTTCTCCAGTTCGGCGGCGGCGACGTCCAGGAAGGCGCTGCGGACGGCGTTCCGCCCGGCCGCGGGAACGTAGCGTTCGATCGCCGTTCCGGCGTTGCCGAGGACATTCAGGAGCACGCCGATGCCGGTCTCGAAGGCGCCGAAGCGCTGCACTGCCTCCACGTAGCGGGCCGCGGGCGTGACGGCGTCCCGGGCGGAATCCCACAACGCGGTCCAGCACAGTGCCCGTGCCATCGGATCGCTGATCGTCCCCAGGGAACTGCGCACGGTGGCCTCGGAGTGCGGGTCCAGCCGGACCTTGGCGTAGCTGAGGTCCTCATCGTTGACCAGCAGCAGCGCCGGTCGCGCCTTGCCGGCGAGCTGGCTTACCAGGGTGAGTTCGCCGTCGACGTCGGTCTCCACGCTGTCGGTGCGCACCAGGGCGCCGGCGGCATCGGGGTTGTAGAGGCCGATCCGCAGCCGGTGCGGCCGCGGCTCCTGCCGGCCGGTGATCGGGTCCTCTGCGTGCTGGTGCAGGGACACGGTGGCCAGGACGCCATCGTGCTCCTGGATCTCGGAGGTGAGGGTCGAGATGCCGGAGGTCTGCAGCCACTGCCGGGCCCAGGTGGCGAGGTCGCGGCCGGACGCGGCGCTGAGCGCGGCCAGCAGGTCCTCCAGCGTGGTGTTGCCGTAGGCGTGGTCGCGGAAGTACTGGCGCGATCCTGCGATGAACGCCTCGAAGCCCACGTAGGCGACCAATTGCTTGAGCACCGAGGCGCCCTTGGCATAGGTGATGCCGTCGAAGTTCTGCTTGGCGGCCTCAAGGTCCGGGATGTCCGCGACGATCGGGTGCGTGGTGGGCAGCTGGTCCTGGACGTAGGCCCAGGCCTTGCGGTTGTTGGCGAAGTTCACCCAGGCGGTTCCCCAGTCCGTGGTGCGGTCCACGCCGAGGGTCCCCATGTAGTCCGCGAAGGATTCCTTGAGCCACAGATCGTCCCACCACTGCATCGTGACCAGGTCGCCGAACCACATGTGCGCCATTTCGTGCAGCAGGGTGTTGGCCCGGCCCTGGTACTGCGAGTCGGCCGCCCGGGAGGTGAACACATAGCTTTCCGTGAACGTCACCAGGCCGGGGTTCTCCATGGCGCCCAGGTTGTACTCGGGCACGAAGGCCTGCTCGTACTTACCCCAGGGGTACGGGTAGTCGAAGAGTTCGTTGAAGAAGTCCAGGCCGTTCCTGGTCAGCCGGAACAGTTCCGCCGCGTCGAAAGACTGCGCCATGGAGGCCCGGCAGTAGAGGGCCAGCGGCACGTCCAGCACGGTGCCGTCCGAGAGGGTCCCGTGCCAGGTGTCCTCGGCCTTGAAGTAGGGGCCAGCGAGCACCGTGGTGATGTAGGTGGACATCGGCTTGGTGGGGGCGAAGTCCCAGCGGCTTGTCGCCGGATCACTGGTCAGCTGGGTGCGTAGGGCTTCGACGCCGTTCGAGGACACCTGCCATTCGGACGGGGCCATCACGTGGAAGGTGAACTCGGCCTTGAGGTCGGGCTGTTCGAAGTTCGCGAACACGCGCCGCGCGTCCGCGGGCTCGTACTGGGTGTAGAGGTAGCACTGGCCGTCGGCGGGATCGAAGAAACGGTGCATACCCTCACCCGAGGTGCTGAACAGGGCGGTGCCGGTGACAGTGACCTGGTTTTCGGCCTGCAGATTGTCCAGCCGGATCCTCGAGCCGTCCACCACGTCCGCCACCGGCAGGCCCTTGCCGTTGAGGAAGACGCTGTGCACCTTGCTGCTGATGAAGTCCAGGAAGGTGGAGGTGCCGGGCTCGCTGGCGGAGAAGTTGATGACGCTGCGGCTGGTATAGCCCGCGACCATGGGGTCCGCCGCCTGCCGGACGTCAAGGGACACGTCGTAGCTGTGGGTGGTGATCAGGGCTGAGCGGGCGGCCGCTTCGTCACGGCGCAGGTTCTGGTTCGACACTCCGCTATCTAATCACGAGCGGTGCCGCTGCACAGCCGGGGTCAGCGCCCGGTAACAGCGCCCGGTATCAGTGCCCGGGGATGAGGACGACGGCGGCGCCCAGGCCCAGCGCGGCGATCAGCAGCCACGAGGCCAGGGCGGCCAGCAGGGCACGGGTCCCGGTGCGCAGCAGGTGCCGCACCCGCACGGCCGAACCAAGTCCGAACAGCGCCATGCCCAGCAGCAGGTCCTGCAGCACGGCGGCCGCCCCGAGCGCCGCGGGGGAGAGCCAGCCGGCGGACCGCAGGGCCGCCATGGCGATGAACCCCACCACGAACAGCGGGACGACCGGCGGGAGCTTCCCGCCGTCGTCGGATCCAATCCGGTGGTGGATGCCCGCCGCGGCGACCATGGGCGCGAGCAGCAGTACCCGGGTGAGTTTGACGATCACGGCGACGGCGAGAGCCGAAGCCCCGGCGGTCTGCGCGGTGGCGACCACCTGCCCGACGTCGTGCACCGAAGCGCCGGCCCATGCCCCGAAAGCTTCCGGGCCCAGTCCCAACGGGCCGATCAGGAGCGGCAGGACGCCGATCGCTAGCGTGCCGCAAAGCGTGACCAGCGCGATTGGGAGCACGGTGTCAGCCTGCCGGATGCGGCGCACCGCGGCCATCGCACCGATCGCGGAGGCGCCGCAGATGGCGAACCCTGTCGCGATCAGCAGCGACACCGGCGGCGGCAGCCGGAAGAGCCGGCCGATGCCGTAGGTGCCGGCGAAGGCCGCCAGCACCACCCCGGTGATCAGCAGCAGCGCGGGCCAGCCCAGGCCCAGGACATCCACCACGCTGACCTTGAGCCCCAGCACCACGATGCCGCTGCGCATCAGGTGCTTCCCGGCGAAGTCCAGCCCGGGCCGGCCGGAGCCGGCGCTCCAGCCGGACACACCGGGCAGGTTCGCGGCCAGCAGTCCCAGCACCACCGCCACCGTCATGGCCGGCAGTGCGGGCAGCGCCAGGTGGACGGCGAGGGCTGTGACGACGGCGGCGGCGCAGGCGAGCAGGCCCGGCAGCAACGGCTGCAGCCGGCCCGGGCGCCGCTGCAGGAAGGCGGGTCGGATAAGTGGCACGCACCCAACCTTGCCGTAATTTGCGGACAAACATCGAAGCGCGACACGGAACCGCTCCAAAGCCGGACGCCGGTGTGAGCCGCAACACGCCCCACCGGATGCGCCGAAATGATTTCGTAACGAAAAGGTGGTTGGCTAGTGGGCATGTCTGACCTTTTCCAGGATTACTCCGAGGCCGCCGGCCGCAGCGGCGCCTACGACGAGATGTTTACCCCGGACCAGCAGGCCCGGCGCTCCTACGGGCAGGTGGCCGGGGCGCTGCAGGAGCTCTCGCTGGCCGACGTCACCGCCCGCGCCGACTCGATGGCACGGACCTTCCTGGACCGCGGCGTCACCTTCGACTTCGCGGGGGAGGAGCGGCCGTTCCCGCTGGACATCGTGCCCCGGGTAATCCCGGCCGACGAGTGGTCTGTCCTGGAACGCGGGGTGGCCCAGCGCGTCCGGGCCCTCGAAGCCTTCCTCAACGACGTCTACGACAAGATGACGGTCGTCGCCGACGGCGTCATCCCGCGGCAGCTCGTCACCACCAGCGCCCACTTCCACCGCCAGGTCCACGGTTTCGAACCGGCAGGCGGCGTGCGCGTGCACATTTCCGGCATCGACGTCGTCCGCGACGCGGCCGGAACGTTCCGCGTCCTGGAAGACAACGTGCGCGTCCCGTCCGGAGTCAGCTACGTCCTGGAGAACCGCCGCGCCATGGCCAAGGGCCTGCCGGAAGCGTTCGGCCAGCAGCTCATCCGCCCGGTGGAGGAATACCCGCGCCGGCTGCTCTCCGCGCTGCGCAAGACCGCGCCGTCCGGCGTCGACGATCCCACCGTCGTGGTCCTGACCCCCGGCGTGTTCAACAGCGCCTACTTCGAGCACACCCTGCTGGCCGGCCTGATGGGCGTCGAGCTCGTCGAGGGCCGGGACCTGATCTGCCGCGGCAACCGGGTCTACATGCGCACCACCGCCGGCGAACAGCGGGTGGACGTGATCTACAAGCGGATCGACGACGAGTTCCTGGACCCGCTGCAGTTCCGCTCCGACTCGATGCTTGGCTGCCCCGGGCTGGTCAATGCCGCCCGCGCCGGCGGCGTCACGATCGCCAACGCGGTGGGCAACGGCGTCGCGGACGACAAGCTGGTCTACAGCTACGTGCCTGACCTGATCCGGTATTACCTCAGCGAAGAACCCGTGATCGCCAACGTGGACACCTTCCGGCTTGAGGAGAAGGAAGCCCGCGAGCACGTGCTGGACCGGCTCGACGAGCTGGTGGTCAAGCCGGTCGACGGATCGGGCGGCAAGGGCCTGGTMATCGGCCCCGACGCGTCCAAGGACGAGCTCGAGGCCCTGCGCAAGCGCATCATCGCCGACCCGCGCGGCTGGATCGCGCAGCCGGTGCTGCAGCTCTCCACCGTGCCCACGCTCAGCGGCGACAAGTTCGGCCCGCGGCACGTGGACCTGCGCCCCTTCGCGGTCAACGACGGCGACGACGTCTGGGTCCTGCCCGGCGGCCTCACCCGGGTGGCGCTCAAGGAGGGGTCCCTGATCGTGAACTCCAGCCAGGGCGGCGGCTCCAAGGACACCTGGGTGCTGGCGGACTCCCCGCAGGTCCCGGTCGAGGTCATCCCGCGGCCTGCCATTGCGGTCCGCGAGCGGGTCTCGGTCTGGCCGGTGGAGAGCAACTGGCGTGACAGCCAGAAGGAACAACAACAGCAGCAGATGTCCGACGCGCGGGAGGTAGCCGAGAATGCTTAGCCGTATTGCCGAGTCACTGTTTTGGATCGGCCGCTATGTGGAACGCGCGGACGGCACCGCACGGATCCTGGACGTCCACCTCGAACGGCTGAACCACCTGCCGATGGAGGAACAGCGCAGCGTCGCGCAGGAACTCCTCGCCGTCATGGGCGCCCGGCCGCAGTCCGAGGACTTCGGCCTGGACGAGCTGCTGCATGCTTTGGCCTACGACAAGCACAGCGCCACCTCGATCGCCGGTTCCCTGGGGGCCGCGCGTGAGAACGCCCGGCGCGCCCGGGAAACCGTGTCCTCCGGTCTGTGGGAGAGCCTGAACACCACCTACTACGGGCTGAACCAGCACCGCAAGGACGTGGTGGGCACCTACCGCTTCTGCAACTGGGTGTTGGAACGCACCGCGATGGTCAGCGGCCTTGCGGACACCACGGTCAGCCACGACGAAAGCTGGCTTTTCCTGGTCCTGGGACGCTCGCTGGAGCGGGCCGACATGACCGCGCGGATGCTCTCGACCCGGGATGTGCTCTCGGCCGGGATGTCCTGGGTCAACATGCTCCGCTGCGCCGGCGCGTACGAATCCTTTTTGCGGACCCGCCGGGCCGCCTTCGGCGATCAGCACGCGGCCGAGTTCCTGCTGCTGGACCGGCTGTTCCCGCGGTCCATCGTTTACGCCCTGCGCGACGCCGACGATTGCCTCGCCAAGCTGGACCCCTCGGCGCAGCGCGTCGGCTTCATCAATGACGCCCGACGGATCGTGGGCCAGGCCCGGACCTTCCTTGAGTTCCACCGCACCGACGACCTGATGTCAGAGCTGCCGGAGCACATGGAGCGCGTGCAGAAGGCCGTCTCGCAGGCCTCGGACGCCATTTCCCGTAAGTACTTCAATCAGGCAGACGAACTGGCCTGGGTGGGAGAAGTTTCATGACCCGGCTCAGCATCACGCACAAGACCGCGTACAAGTACAACAAGCGGGTCACGCTCTCCTACAACGAGGCCCGGATGACGCCGCTGACGGACCCGCAGCAGGTGGTGCTGGAGTCCTCCATGAAGGTCTCTCCGTCGCAGGCGGCGCTCAGCAGCTACCGCGACTACTGGGGCACCCGCGTGACGGCCTTCGACATGCAGATGCCGCACGACCACCTCGAGGTCCTCTCCACCACCACGGTGGAGGTCCACCGCGTCGAGCGGATCCCGGCCGAGGCGGACATCGTCGGCTGGGACGTGCTCTCTTCGCCCGAAACGCTCAACCAGTTCAGCGACTGGATCCCGCAGTCGCAGCTGACCGGCCCCGGCGCCGAGGTGCTCGCGATCGTCCCCGGCGTCGTCGAGGGGCGCAACCCGCATGAGGCCGCCATGGCCGTGTTCGAATGGATGCGCGGCGAGATGAGCTACATGAAGGGCTCCACCGGCGTCACCACGAACGCCGAGGAGGCCTGGACCCAGCGCCAGGGCGTCTGCCAGGACCTCGCCCACCTGGCGATCGGGGCGTTGCGCAGCTGCGGAATCCCGGCCCGGTACGTCTCCGGTTACCTGCACCCGCGTTCGACGGCGGATCTCGGCGAGACGGTCGCCGGGCAGTCGCATGCCTGGCTGGAATGGTGGGACGGGGAATGGCGCAGCTGGGACCCGACAAACCACAAACCTGCCGGGGACTTCCATGTCACGGTGGCGCGCGGCCGCGACTACCGCGACGTACCGCCGCTCAAGGGCATCCTGTCCGGCGGCGGAGGGTCCGCCCTGTCGGTGACGGTGGAAATCACCCGGCTGGCCTAAGCCGCTTTCCAGCCGTCCGCGGTTGTGGGGTTATTCGAAGCCCGAGCGGGTGGCGTCGTCCAGCGGCGTCCACCACGTCAGCGGCGGCACAATCTTGAAACGCCTGCCGGTGATCGAGTCCGGAGTGATGCGGACGAAGTGGTCCTTCTTGCCGGCCTGCCACGGGAAGAGCAGCAGGCCCACCGTATCCAGGATCTCCTCCGTGTTCTTCACCGCGGCGGCCTGGCCCTTGATGACCACGCTCCAGGCGATGCCCCTGTCCGCATCGACGCCGTCGGCCTCCACTGCTACCGGAGTGTCGCCGGTCGCGGCCTGCAGCTTCGTGCCCTCCGCGGTGCGGAAAACGAGGGTTCCGTGGTCCACCTTGTAGTTGATCGGGAAGATGTCCGGATGGTCGTCCACCCACACGGCCATCCGGCCCACGGTCACGCTGCGCAGCAGCCGCCAGCACTCGTGGTTGTCCAGGTTTTCGACGTCATGGGGCTGGCCTGCGGCCGGTTTCGGATCGGTGCTCATGGCGCCGAGCCTACGTCAGCCGGCGACAATCGGGCTAGGGCATAACGGCCCGGCGGCGTAATAATCCCCGAGCTTTTAGGGTCCGATCGGAAGGTATCAGGGTATTCTGGCAACACGTCATCGGCGCGGATGTACGTCGTGAGGATTGGGGCCAATGTAGATGCATTCACCTAATAACAGCCCGGAGATTGTGAATTCCGGCAACCCCCGGATCGAGGACCTGCTCAAGGACTTCGTGTCCCGCGCCGGAGAGCTGCTCCAGTCCCAGGAGCGCATGGCGGGCCTGCTCGAAGCCGTCGTCGCCGTGGCCGAGGATCTCAGCCTGGACGCCGTCCTGGAACGCGTGGTGCAGTCCTCCTGCCGCCTCCTGCACGCCCGCTACGGCGCCCTGGGCGTGATCGGCGATGACCACGCCCTGAGCCACTTCATCACCGTTGGAATCGACGGCGAGCTCGCCCAGCAGATCGGACCTTTGCCGACCGGGCACGGGGTGCTGGGCCTACTGATAAGCGATCCCCGGCCGTTACGGCTGCAGGACCTGCGCAAACATCCGGAGGCTTACGGATTCCCGAAGCACCACCCGCCCATGCAGTCCTTCCTCGGCGTGCCGGTCCGGGTCCGGGACACCGTGTTCGGCAATCTCTACCTGACGGAGAAGGAAGGCGGCGGGGACTTCACCGCGGAGGATGAGGCGCTTGCGGTGGCGCTGGCCGCCGCAGCGGGCGTCGCGATCGAGAACGCCAAACTCTACGACGACTCCCGGCGACGTGCCCGCTGGCTGGAAGCGTGCATGGATGTGTCCGGGCTGATGCTCGCCAGCGACCGGGACTACTCCGCGGGCGGCCTCGACCCGATCGCGGCGCGGGCGCTGCAGGAGTCGGATTCGGCGCTGGCGCTGATTGTGGCTCCCGCCGTGTCCGGGCCCGGGTTCATCGTGGCGGGCGCCGCGGGGGAGCGGGCCAAGGACTTCTCCGGCACGTCGCTCTGCCTCGACTCGCCCGAGCTGCAGGACGTGCTCTCCGGCGGCGAGCCGGTCATGCTTGACCACGCCGGCGGGGTTTTTAACGGGGTCGACGGCGGCGGCCTGGGTCCGCTGCTCGCGGTGGCCCTCAGCACGCAGGGCGCCCACCACGGCCTCCTGCTGCTGGCCCGCAACCCGGAGTCGCTGCGCTACGCCCGTACCGACGTCGAGATGGGCGCTGTTTTCGGCTCGCACGTGGCACTCGCCCTCGAACTCGCCCGCGTGCACCGGCTCCGCGAGGAACTGCTGGTGTTTACGGACCGGGACCGGATCGCCCGGGACCTGCACGATCTCGTGATCCAGCGGCTCTTCGCGGCCGGCCTGAGCGTGCAGAGCCTGACGCGGTTCACCAAGGACGAACTCGCAACCGAGCGGATCCGCAATATCACCGGCGAACTGGACGAAGCGATCCGCAGCCTGCGCGACACGATTTACTCGCTCAAGAGCAGCAGCGGCGAAACGGAACTGCTCAGCGGAAGGATCCGTCGGGTGACCCGAAGCTCCGCCAAGTCCATGCCCTTCACGCCCCGGCTGACGCTGACCGGCCCGGTGGACGCCGTCACGCCGGACAAGGCGGACAACGTCGTGGCTGTGGTCTCCGAAGGGCTGAGCAACGCCATCCGGCATTCCGGTGCGGACGCTATCTCGGTGTCGGTAGCCGTCATCAAGGGCCAGGTCACGGTGGTCATCACGGACAACGGTTCCGGCTTCAATGACAGCCAGGAGCGCAACGGCCTGGCCAATCTGGAAGATCGGGCGCGGATGCTGGACGGCCAGTGCACCATCACGACGGCGCCGGACGCCGGAACCAGCGTCGAATGGTCCGTCCCGCTCTAGCCGGCGTGCCCGGCTTCGGCCCGGCGGGCAGGTCGGGCAGGCACCCTCAGTGGATGCTGTGTCGCCGGCCGGCGTCGGCCTCGGTGCCGTTGGCGGGCGTTCCCGCGCCGGCCGGGCTGGCGATGAACACCGCCGCCTGGGTGCGGCGCTCGAAGCCCAGTTTGGCCAGCAGGGATGAGACGTAGTTTTTGACGGTCTTTTCGGCCAGGAACATCTCTGCCGCGATCTGGCGGTTCGTGAGCCCGCCGCCGACCAACTCCAGCACCCTGCGTTCCTGCGGCGTGAGGGAAGCGGTCCGGGGATCAACTTCTTCGGTTTCCACCAGGCTTTCAACGATCCCGGCGGCCACGCCGTCCTCGAAGAGGGATTCGCCCGAGGCGGCGCGGCGCAGGGCACCGATCAGGTCGGTTCCGCCGATCTCCTTCAGGACGTAGCCTGAGGCTCCGGCGAGGACGGCGCCGCGAAGGGCCTGTTCGTCGTCGAAGCTGGTGAGGATGATGCAGTTAAGCGAGGGGTCGACGGAACGAACGTCGCGGCAGACCTCGATCCCGGTCCCGTCGGGCAGCCGGGCATCCAGAACGCAAACGTCCGGGTGCAGCGCCGGAATCCGCCGCGTCGCCTCCACGGCTGATCCCGAACTGCCGACGACCAGGAAACCCTCGCCCTCCAGGAGTTCCTGGAGGCCCCGGCGGACCAACTCGTGGTCGTCGAGGATGAACACGCGGATCACGGCCGGGTGGCCCTCGGTTGCAGTGAGACCGGCATCTGCCCAGGCAATCATGTTTCTCCCGTCCGGGCGCTGTCGCTGCCACCGGTCCCACGGAGCTCCCCAGCTCGCGTTGCAGGTCCGTGGCGGAGCGCGCCCGTCCAACTTGTGCGGGACCCTGCTTGCTGATCCCTGAATTGCGGTGAAGTCGTACCTTCCATTGTGGGCTTTAGTCGCCCCCAATGGTCGCGAAGCGGGAATATTTCTTCGCCGCGCACTGAAAGTCTGCGGCCGGCGCGTTGCCCCGGACAAGGGCCGTTCGGCCCACGACGCCGGGCCGGCTGGGCCCGCCGGCGTGACTTTCGGCCCTAGCCTGCGGACCCGGACGCCGGAATCCTTGGAGCTACGTGCCATGGGGGCACCACGAAGGGACCAGTCATGAGCGAGGCTACGGGCATCCGGACCATCGTGGTCGGAGTCGACGGATCGGACGCTTCGGTGGAGGCCCTGCGGCAGGCGCAACGGCTGGCGGTCCCGCTGTCGGCCAACATCGTGGCACTGGCCTGCTGGGACGTTCCGCCGGTCTACGACGGTTACGTCGCCATGGGAATCAACGATTTCGACGTGCGGGCGGGTGAAATCCTGCAGGAGACCGTGGTGAAGGCCTTCGGCGAAGCCACCCCCGCCAATGTGGAAACGCGGCTGGTGCAGGGGCACCCGCGCAAAGTGCTCCTCGATGAGAGCCGCGGCGCGGACCTGCTGGTGCTGGGCCGGCGCGGGCACGGCGGCTTCGGCGGCCTGCTGCTCGGCTCGGTGAGCTCCGCCCTCGTGGCGCACGCGCACTGCCCCGTACTGGTGGTGCACACACCGGAAAAGCGTTAGCCGGGGCTGACAGGGGGCCCGGGGCGGCCGCGTCCGTCCGGGTCTATTCGAAAGAGGCCCGCCGCGGGTCCGCCAGCCGGGTGTGCCAGACATCCGGGTTGTTGACCTTGAAGCGGCGTCCGGTGAGGGCCTTGGGCGCCAGCCGCACGTAGTAGTTCTTTTCACCGGGCTGCCAGGGCTCCAGGAGCAAGTCGTCCACCGCGTCCTTGTCCGCTTGGTCTTCGATCAGTTCGGCTTCGCCGCGGGCGACGACGCTCCAGGCTGTCTGCTCGTGCGAGTCGTAGCCGTCGATCTCAAAGGCAACCGGTTTGGCCGTGATGGCGCCCCACAGCTTGGTGCCACCGGCCGTGCGGAACACGATCGAGCGGCGCTGCAGGACGAAGTTCACCGGAAATACCTCCGGGTGGCCGTCGACGATCAGGGCAATCCGCCCGACAACTTCGCTGTCGAGCAGCACCCAGCACTGGTCGATGGACAGCTGGAAATTGGGCGGAGGCGTCGTCGTATTCACAGCTCCACGTTACGGACAGGCCGGGCAGCCCATCAGGGCCATAAGGCCCGTGGCGCCGGGACGGACGGCCCGCTTGACTACGGCCCGCTTGTCCACGGCACACCGGACCCGGCGGCCCCGGTCCTACCAGGGGCTGGGCTTGTAGTCCTTCAGGAAAACGCCGTACTGGTCCTCGCCGGACTCGCCCATGACGATCGGGTCGTAGACCCGCGCGGCGCCGTCGACGAGGTCCAGCGGCGCATGGAAGCCTTCCTCCATCAGCCGGACCTTCGTGTAGTGCGGCCGCTCGTCGGTGATCCAGCCGGTATCGACGGCGGTCATCAGGATGCCGTCGGAATCGAGCATTTCCTTGGCGCTGGTCCGCGTCATCATGTTCAACGCGGCCTTGGCCATGTTGGTGTGCGGGTGACCGGGTCCCTTGTAGGCGCGGGAGAACTGGCCCTCCATTGCGCTGACGTTAACGATGTACTTGCGCCGTGCGGTGGAGCGCCTCATCGCCCCGCGCAGCCGGCTTACCAGCAGGAACGGCGCGGTGACGTTGCAGAGCTGCACTTCAAGCATCTCCAGCGGGTCCACCTCGTCCACCACCTGGGTCCAGCTGTTGATGCTGGCGAGGTCCGGAACCAGGCCGCCGGCGTCGATCGCGGTGCCGGAGGCGATCCGCTCGAGCGAGGCGGAGCCGGTGGACAGCGCCAGCGAGGTGATGGCGTCGCCGGCCAGCACGGGATGGTCCAGGACCGAGCTGGCCAGGGCCAGCGGGTGCTTGTCGTGGGCGTGGCCGAAGGTGACCAGCTCGGGGCCGCCGTTGGCTGCCTGCAGCTCCGCGGGCAGGGCTTCGTCCTCGGCGTCGACCAGCGGCTTGTATGCGTTGCCCGAGCGCCGGACCGTCTGGGCGGCGTTGTTGATGATGATGTCCAGCGGGCCCGCGGCGTCGAGGGAGTCCGTCAGGGCCATCACCTGCGAGGGGTCACGCAGGTCGATGCCGACGATCCGCAACCGGTGCAGCCAGTCGGCGCTGTCCTCCATAGCGGCGAAGCGCCGGGCGGCGTCCTTCGGGAAGCGCGTGGTGATGGTGGTGTGGGCGCCGTCGCGGAGCAGCCGGAGGGCAATGTACATGCCGATCTTGGCCCGTCCTCCGGTCAGCAGCGCACGCCGGCCGCTCAGGTCAGTCCGGGCATCGCGCTTGCTGTGGCTGAAGAGGGCGCACTCGGGACAGAGCTGGTGGTAGAACGCATCCACCTGCGTGTAGTGCTGCTTGCAGATGTAGCAGGGCCGGGACCTGATCAGGTGGCCCGCGACCTCGCCGGTGGCCGAGGTCGCCAGCTTGTTGCCGCGGGTCTCGTCATCGATCCGGTCCGGTGCGGCGGTCGCGGTCTGGGCGATGACGGCACGGTCCGCCTCGGCGATGAGGTCCCGCTTCGTGCTCCGGCGGTGCCGCTTGACCGCTTTGAACATCTTCCCGGTCGCGCGGCGGATCGAAACGTAGTCCGGGTGTTCCTCGTCGTAAACGTGGATGCTGTTCAGCACCTTGAGGCAGGCGGCGATTTCCGCGGGGGTCAACTCAGCCGGGGCCGGTGAATCGCTGGCCGGCACGGAGGGCAGATCGGGAGAGCTCATTGGGCTAATTTTACAGCCTGCAACGGCCCCGACCCGACGCCGCAGATTGGCGACCCGGAACCCGGGCGGCCAACCGGCGGCCCGGCTCAGGCCCGCGGCTTAGTACGCCTTGGTGGAGGACTTCCCGGGAGGCTCGACGCCGACGGCGGCGGCGTGCACCTCGCCGACCTTTTCCACGGACTCGCGGCCGGCCGGCCAGTTCTCGGTGGCGGTCTTCACGGCATCCGGCACGAGGTACAGGTTGGCCGCGGAGAGGGAACGTTCGGCGTCGCCGGGCTCGGGAACTTCCTGGCCCTTGGACAGGACCGTGATGCCGGAGTCGGTGACCTTGAACCCGCGCGCCCGGTCCAGTTCGGGATCCAGGCCGATCGCGGCACCGGCCGGGATCCGGACGTTCTTATCGACGATGGCACGCTTGACCACTGCGCCCGCCCCGACCTGGACCTTGTCCATCAGCACCGAGTCAAGGACCCGGCTGGCCGTGCCGACGTAGACGTCGTTGGAGAGCACCGAGCCTTCCACGATGCCGCCGGAGATAACGACGCCGCTGGCCACGATCGAGTCCAGCGCCGTGCCCACGGTGCCGCCCTCGCCGCGGACGAACTTGGCCGGCGGCGAGATGCTCTGGCGCGTGTAGATCGGCCATTCCGAGTTGTACAAGTTGAACACCGGCACGGGGGAGATCAGGTCCATGTGGGCGTCGTAGAACGAATCGATGGTGCCGACGTCGCGCCAGTAGGTGCGGTCACGCTCGGTGGAGCCGGGGATGTCGTTGAGGGTGAAGTCATACACCCCGGCCTCGCCCTGGTCGACGAAGTAGGGAATGATGTCCCCGCCCATGTCGTGCTTGGTGTCGAGCCGCTCGGCGTCGACGTGCAGCGCCTCGACGAGGGCGTCGGCGTTGAAAACGTAGTTGCCCATGGATGCCAGGAACTGCGTGGGGTCCGCGGCGAGCCCGGGCGTGGAGGACGGCTTCTCCACGAAGGCCGCGATCTTCTCCGGGTTCTCCTGGTCAACCTCGATCACGCCGAACTGGTCGGCCATGTGCAACGGCTGCCGTACGGCCGCCACCGTCGCCTTCGCGCCGCTGGCGACGTGCTGCTCGACCATCTGCGCGAAATCCATGCGGTACACGTGGTCCGCGCCGACCACGACGACGATGTCGGGGTTGGCGTCGTGGATCAAGTTGAGGGACTGGTAGATGGCGTTGGCGCTGCCCAGGAACCAGCTCTTGCCGACGCGCTGCTGGGCGGGTACGGAGGCGATGTAGTTGCCGAGCTGGGTGGACATGCGCCACGTTTCGGAAATATGCCGGTCAAGGCTGTGGGATTTGTATTGCGTCAGGACGACAATCTGCAAATACCGGGAATTCACCAGGTTGGAAAGGGCGAAATCAATGAGCCGGTAACTTCCGGCGAAGGGAACGGCCGGCTTGGCCCGGTCGGCCGTCAACGGCATCAGCCTATTTCCCTCGCCACCTGCGAGGACAATGGCCAAGACTTTCTTTTGCTGCGGCATGTGATCGCTCCTGAACGCCTTCGTTGCTCCCCAAAAACCGTCCGGTGTGCCCGGACCTCTTCACACTAGAACAGATCAGCCGGAAGGACTACCTTGGGGTTTGTGCGAATAGACATTGTGACCAAGGAATTCCCGCCCGAAATCTATGGGGGCGCCGGCGTCCACGTGGCCGAACTCAGCCGTGTGCTGGCCCAGAGGGTGGATCTGCAGGTGCGGGCCTTCGGTGCCCCGCGCACTCCGGACTACCACGGGGCCACCGTAACGTCCTATGCCGTGCCGGAGGACCTGGCCGGCGCCAACGCCGCGGTGCAGACCCTCGGCGTGGACCTGAGGATCGTCCCGGACATCGCCGGCGCGGACCTCGTGCATTCGCACACCTGGTACGCCAACATGGCCGGGCACATCGCCTCGCTGCTGCACGGCATCCCGCACGTGCTCAGCGCCCACAGCCTGGAACCGCTGCGGCCCTGGAAAGCCGAACAGCTCGGCGGCGGCTATGCCCTGTCCTCCTGGGTGGAGAAGACCGCCTACGAGTCCGCCGCGGCGATCATCGCCGTGTCCGAAGGGATGCGTCAGGACATTCTGCGCAGCTACCCGGAGGTGGACCCGGCGAAGGTCCGAGTGGTCCACAACGGCATCGACGTCAGCCTCTGGAACCGCGACGAAGACGAGGACGTGGTCCGCGCCCTGGGCATCGACCCGGAGCGGCCGAGCGTCGTCTTCGTGGGGCGCAACACCCGCCAGAAGGGCGTCCCGTACCTGCTCCGGGCCGCTGCGAAGCTTCCCGCCGACGTCCAGCTGGTGCTGTGCCTCGGCGCCGCGGACACGCCGGAACTCGCCGCGGAGACTGCCCGCCTGATCGAGGAACTGCAGGGCCAGCGCAGCGGCGTGATCCTCGTGGAGCGGATGCTTCCGCGCCGCGAGCTGATCCAGGTCCTCAGCCACGCCACCGCGTTCGCCTGCCCGTCCATCTACGAACCGCTCGGGATCGTGAACCTGGAGGCGATGGCCTGCGGCGCCGCGGTGGTGGCCAGCGCCACGGGCGGCATCCCGGAAGTTGTGCAGCACGGCGAGACGGGACTCTTGGTGCAGCTTGAGCAGGTCACCGACGGCACCGGCACCCCGCTCGATCCGGAGAAGTTCGTTACGGAGTTTGCCGCGGCCCTGACCGAGGTGGTCTCCGACCCGGCGCGCGCCCGCGCGATGGGCCAGGCCGGCCGCCGCCGGGCCGAGGAGCACTTCTCCTGGGAATCCATCACCGAAACCACCCTCGAGGTCTACCGCTCGGTTCTTCCGCAGTAGTGACGCAGCACGACGACGGCGCCGCCCAGGGTAAGGGGGCGGCGCCGTCGTCGTGCCGTGCTGTTTTTAGGCTCTGCTGTTTTTGAGCTCGGTTGCTTTCTTAGCGGCGCTGTTGCTTAGCCGCGCCGCGCCTTGCCGGAAGCGGCCATCCCGGATTTGGCCTTCGCCTCGCGCGCCGTGCGGGCCAGCAGGATCTTCTCGTCAACCGGGGCGTGGCCGCTGGCACGCTGCTGGCGGAAGAACTCCCGGGCCTCGTCCTGGCGGGTCTTCTCCGCCCCGGTGGCGATCGCTGCGCGGAGGTGCTCCGGGCCGAAACCGAAAGCGTCCACCAGGTCCAGGGCATGCGGGCGGATCTTCACGAGCAGCCGGTTGATGTACTCGCCCACGGTGCGGGCGCGCTGCATCGAGAGACGGCCGTTCATCAGATACCAGGACAGGTTCTTCTCGATCAGGGACAGTCCGAAGAGGTCGCGCAGCCAGGTCAGGACCGCCTTCGTGCCGGGGTCGGCGACCTTGCCCAGCGCCTCGGTGAAGGCCTCCCACTGCAGCAGTTCGGCGTGCGCCTGGGCCGCCTCGATGAGCTCGTTCTGGTGGCTGTTGAACAGCGCGGCGGCCTGCTGCTGCGGCAGCTTGTTCGCGCCCTTGAGCGCCGATCCAACCTCGGCCACCATGGCCTGGACGCGCTCGGTCAACAGGGCCCGCTGGCCTGCCTCGTCCTTGATCGCACTGGCGGCCTTCTGCACCGAGCCGGAGTCCGCCATGAACTGGGCGACGCCGCGCAGGCCGGTCCGGTGGATGGCGGCGCCGGTGGCCTGCCCGACGACGTAGCGCGCCAGCACGCCGAAGTCCACGTTGCGGAATTCCTTGGCGTAGTCCGCCAGCAGGCGCTTCGCGACCAGCTGCAGCAGCACGGTGTTGTCGCCCTCGAAGGTGGCGTAGACATCGAGGTCGGCGCGCAGCGAAGCGAACCGGTTCTCGATCAGGAAGCCGGCGCCGCCGCAGGCTTCGCGGCACTCCTGCAGGGTGTCGAGGGCGTGCCAGGTGCTGAGCGGCTTGAGCGCGGCGGCCAGGGTCTCGAGGTCCTGGCGGTCCTCGTCGGTGTCGTTCCGGCCGGAGAACACGTCGTCGAACTTCTGCAGCAGCTGTTCGCTGGCGAAGCTGGCGGCATAGGTGGTGGCGAGCCGGGTGAACAGCCGTCGCTGGTGCCGCTGGTAGTCCAGCAGGACCTCCTCGTCTGTGGCGGAGGAGGCGTTGAACTGGCGCCGTTCGGAGGCGTACTGGATGGCGGTCTTGAGGGCCAGCTTGGACGCGGTCACGGCGGCGCCGTCGAGGGACACGCGGCCCTGGACCAGGGTGCCGAGCATCGTGAAGAAGCGGCGGCCCGGGCTGGCGATCGGCGAGGTGTAGGTGCCGTCGGCGTCGACGTTCCCGTAGCGGTTGAGCAGGTTCGTCCGGGGGATCCTGACCTGGGTGAAGTGCAGCCGGCCGTTGTCGATGCCGTTCAGGCCGCCCTTGACGCCGTCGTCCTCTCCACCGATGCCGGGCAGGAACTCCTTGGTCTCCGGGTCACGTAGGTCCATGTAGAACGCGTGCACGCCGTGGTTGACGCCGTTGGTGATCAGCTGCGCGAAGACGACGGCGGCCAGGCCGTCGATGGCGGCGTTGCCGATGTAGTCCTTCCAGGCCGCGCGGAAGGGCGTGTGCACCACGAACTCGCCGGTGGCGGCGTCGTAGGTGGCGGTGGTGGCGATACTGGCGACGTCCGAGCCGTGGCCGGTCTCGGTCATGGCGAAGCAGCCGGGGATGTCCAGGCTCATGATGCCCGGCAGCCACTTCTGGTGGTGTTCCTCGGTGCCGAGGTGGTTCACCGCGGAGCCGAAGAGGCCCCACTGCACGCCGGCCTTGATCTGCAGCGAGGGGTCGGCAATGACGAGTTCCTGGAAGCCGGCGACATTGCCGCCGTGTTCGTCCGCACCGCCTACCTCCGCAGGGAAGGCCCGGTGCACGGCGCCGTTCTCCACCAGGATCTTGAGCTGGCCGAAGACCCGCTGGCGGTGTTCGGTGTGGGTGAGCCCCTCGGTCTTGTGCAGTTCCGGGCGGCCGGCCAGGTCCCGGGCCTGCCGGCGGACCGCGGCCCACTTGCCCAGCAGCTGTTCGCCGAGGGCGGCGACGTCGACGGCGGGGGCACCGGCAGCGGAAGCTGCGGCGGGCGAGGTCCGGGGCGCGGGGGCCGGGGAGGTGGGGTGGCCCGCGGGGCGGTCGGCTAGTTCAGTCATGTCGATTCCTTCGTTGGCACTGACATTGCGGTTCTGGTCGTTGGTGGTTCTGGTCTTTGGTGCTCTGGCAGTTGGTCGTGTTGGAGCTGGTACGCGGCTACGGGGCCGGCGGATCTTGGAGTTCGGGTGCGATGCCGAAGCAGAGCCAGTCGGTGATCTGGCGGGCCATCGCTTCCTGGCCGGGTTTGGCGGGGGAGTCCGGGCTGGCGAGCCACTGCTCCCCGGCGTTCCGGACCAGCCCGATCGCGGCGTTGGGCCAGTAGCCGATCACGGCTTCCTTACCGGCGACAGCACGCAGTTGGCTCCGCATGGGCAACGCGATCATCTCGCTGATCGACGCGAAGAAATGGCCTAGCGCCCCGGCCGCGGCGATCGAACCGTTGTGGCTCTCCGCCTCGCCGGGCGCGTAGCGGGTGACGAAGGTGTAGACGTTCGGGCTGGTCTCGGCCATCTGCAGGTAGGCGGACACCATGGCGTACAGCCCTTCGCGCGGGGTCTGGGCGCTCTGCGCGGCCTCCTGGATGCGCCGCTGCATCTGGCTCAGGACCACTTCGCCCACGGCCTGCTGGAGGCCGGCCTTGTCTCCGAAGTAGCGGTAAAAGACGGATTTGGACGTTCCGGCCGCTGCAGCGATGTCCTCCATCGAGGCTTCGCTGCCCAGGGCGTGGACCGCCTTCCGTGCGGACTTGATCAGCTCCCGGCGCCGTTCCTCTCGGTGGGATTGCCAGCGGGAGGCCCGGCCATCGACTGGGCTCCCCGAGGCGTCGCCGGGGTTGCTGCGCGCAGCACTGATGCCGGCACTGACCGGTCCGGGGGGTTCCGCCTGCAGGATGTTCACGATACCCAGCGTATCAGGTACGCTGGGTATCAGTAATCCGCTTTGATCAAAGGAGAGAGCACATGCCTGAAAACGGAACATCCGCGACCGGACCGAAGGACACCACGCCGGGCGCAGGATCAGCCGCAGCGCCGCAACTCCGCAAAGCCATTGTGGTCGGCGGCAACCGCATCCCGTTCGCCCGCACCGGCGGCGCCTACACCAAGTCCTCCAACCAGGACATGCTGACCGCCGCGCTGGACGGACTGATCGCACGTTTCGGCCTGCAGGACGAGCGGATCGGCGAGGTTGCCGCCGGCGCCGTGCTCAAGCACTCCCGCGACTTCAACCTCACCCGCGAAGCGGTGCTCGGTTCCGCGCTCTCCGCCGAAACCCCCGCGTACGACCTGCAGCAGGCGTGCGCCACCGGCCTCGAAACCGTCCTGGGGCTAGCCAACAAGATCAAACTGGGACAGATCGACTCCGCCATCGCCGGCGGCGTCGACTCCGCCTCTGACGCCCCCATCGCCGTGAGCGAGGGCCTGCGCGAAATCCTGCTCGACCTGAACCGGGCCAAGACCCTGCCGCAGCGGCTGCAGGTGCTGAGCCGGCTCCGGCCGAAGGACTTGGCCCCGGATGCCCCGAACACCGGGGAGCCCCGGACCGGGCTGTCCATGGGCGAGCACCAGGCGCTCACCACGGCGCAGTGGAAGATCACCCGCGAAGCCCAGGACGAGCTGGCCTACAACAGCCACCGCAACCTGGCCGCCGCTTACGACGCCGGCTTCTTCGAGGAACTCCTGACCCCGTACCGCGGGCTCAGCAAGGACTCCAACCTGCGGCCCGACACCACGCTCGAAAAGCTCGCGGGGCTCAAGCCGGTCTTCGGCAAGAACCTGGGAGCCGAAGCAACGATGACAGCCGGCAACTCCACCCCGCTCACCGACGGCGCCTCCACCGTGCTGCTCGCCTCGGAGGAATGGGCCGACGCGCACGACCTGCCCAAGCTGGCCACGGTACTCGACGGCGAGGCGGCCGCCGTCGACTTCGTCCACGGCAAGGACGGCCTGCTGATGGCTCCCGCGTTCGCTGTCCCGCGGCTGCTGGCCCGCCACGGCCTGGGCTTCGAGGACATCGACTTCTTCGAAATCCACGAGGCCTTCGCCGGCACTGTGCTGAGCACCCTCGCCGCATGGGAGGACGAGGAATTCTGCCGCACAAGGCTCGGCCTCGACGGCGCCCTGGGCAGCGTCGACCGCACCAAGCTCAACGTCAACGGTTCCTCGCTCGCCGCCGGGCACCCGTTCGCCGCGACCGGCGGCCGCATCGTCGCCTCGCTGGCGAAGATGCTGCATGACAAGGGACAGGTCGACGGCCGCCCGGCGCGCGGGCTCATCTCCATCTGCGCCGCCGGCGGCCAGGGCGTCGTCGCTATTCTCGAAGCACACTAGGGGGACCGGATGACTGACAAATACACCCAATTCGTGAGCCGGGGCCTGGGCAAGGACATTGCCAAGAAGCTCGGGCTGCCGCAGCCCGTGGTGCTCCGCCGCCACCGGCCGGGCCAGCCGCTGGTGCAGGGACCCGTCCTGGTCCAGGGAGCCGGCAGCGGGGCGGATGAACTCGCCGCTACGCTGTTGTCCTGGAACCTGGACGTCCGCCGCCACGCCGTGCCGCGCGAAAAACTCGGCGCGATCATCCTGGTGCTGGACGAGGCCGCGCGGCCCGAGGACCTTGAAAAGCCCGTGCTCAGCGCCGCGGCCTCGCTCCGGGACCTCGCCGCGAACGCGCGCGTGGTGACCGTTTCCCGCGCCGCCGCCGGGACCACGGACCCGGCCACGGCGGCGGCCCGGCAGGGCGTGGACGGCCTGCTGCGCTCGCTCGCGAAGGAACTGCGCGCCGGCGCCACCGGCAACGGCATCCTGCTCGCCGACGGCGCACGGACTACGAGCCCCAGCGCCCTCGGGGCCCTCCGGTTCTTCCTCTCCGGCCGCTCCGCTTTCGTGGACGGCCAGTTCCTGACGGTCTCCTCCGAGGCCGGCCAGTTGCCTGCCGACGCCGAGAAGCCGCTGGCAGGGAAGGTCGCGGTCGTGACCGGAGCCGCCCGCGGGATCGGCGCGGCCATCGCCCGCACGCTGTACCGCGACGGCGCCACGGTCGTCGTCGTCGACATCCCGGCCGCCGGGGACCACCTGGCGAGGGTCGCCAACGAGGTGCACGGTACCGCCCTGCAGCTTGACATCAGCCGGGAAGACGCGGGGCAGCGCATCATCGACCACGCCGTGGAGCGCCACGGCGGCCTGGACATCCTGATCCACAACGCCGGCATCACCCGGGACAAGCTGCTCGCCAACATGGACCAGGGCCGCTGGAGCTCGGTGATTGCCGTGAACATCGCCGCGCAGCTGAGGATCAACGAGGCGCTGCTGGCCTCCGAGCACTTCCGGAACTCGCCGCGGATCGTCTCCGTCGCCTCCACCAGCGGCATCGCCGGCAACCGCGGGCAGACCAACTACGCAGCGTCCAAGGGCGGCGTGATGGGCATGGTCCGTGCCACGGCGCCGCTGCTCGCAGCACACGGCGGCTCCATCAACGCCGTCGCTCCCGGTTTCATCGAAACCGAAATGACGGCCCGGATCCCGTTCGCCACCCGCGAGGTGGCCCGCCGGCTCAATTCGCTGCAGCAGGGCGGCCAGCCCGGGGACGTGGCGGAGGCGATCGCCTTCCTCGCCAGCGACGCCGCAGGCGGCATTTCCGGCGAAGTGCTGCGTGTCTGCGGGCAGAACCTGGTGGGCGCATGAGTGGTACTCAGCCCGTCCTCCTGGGCGAGATGCCGTCGCTGTCCAAGCTGTACGTCAACGCTGCCGCCACCGCTGCGCGCCGGCGGGTGCTGGGAACGCACGCGGGCACGGAACTGCCCGGCTGCAGCCATGAGGTGCGCGGCGTGACGGCCGGGGTCGCCAACCTGACGGCCTACCAGCACCTGATCGGGGAGACCGCCAGCGACGTGCTGCCGGCCGGGTTCATCCATGCCCTGGCGTTCCCGCTGTCCATGTCCGTGATGAACCGGGACGACTTTCCGTTGCCGTTGTTGGGGATGATCCACCTCACCAACAAGGTGGTCCAGAGCGCTCCGGTGCTGTTCTCCGAAGCCCTGGACATCCGGGCCTGGGCGGAAAACCTGCGCGGCCACCGGGCCGGCACCCAGCTGGACCTTGTGGCTGAAGTGCGCGGGGCCGGAGAGGACTTCGTCCGTTGGCGCGGCGTGTCCACCTACCTCGCGAAGGGCGTGTTCCTCCCGGGCATCGACAAGCCGTCCGCGGCCGCCGCGTCCGATGGCTTCAGGGCCCCGAACCCGACGGCGCTCTGGCAGCTCGGCGTGGACACCGGGCGGGCGTACGCCTCCGTTTCCGGTGACTTCAACCCGATCCACCTCAGCGTGCTCAGCGCCAAGGCCCTCGGCATGCGGCGTTCCATCGCCCACGGCATGTACCTTGCCTCCAGGGCGCTGGCCGACGTCGGCGCGGCCAAGGGCGACGCCTTCAGCTGGGACGTGGCGTTCGAGGCGCCGGTGTTCCTGCCGGCCCGGGTCGCGCTGGACATCAGCACGGTGCAGGGCGACGACGGCGCGTGGTTGCGCTCCGACTACGTCGCCTGGAGCCCGCATTCGGGGCGCAAGCACTTCAGCGGGTCGGTGGCGTCGCTGAAATAGCGCGCCACCGAACAACGACGGCGGCCGTCTCCGACTATTTCGGGGGCGGCCGCCGCCGTCGTTCTGGCGGGGAGCGCGGCTGTGCCGTTCGGCTAGCTGGTGCCGGCGGAGGAGGCGTCCGGTTCCCGGTGGCCGTCGCTGGACTTCGCGTCGCTGGATTTGGGGGCGCCGGAATCAGCGTTACCCGACTTCACTACCCGCAGCATCCGGTGCAGGCTCAGCAGGATTGACTCGACGGCGCTCGGGGCGCCGGCGGACTGGTCGTCGGCGGCGACTCGCGCGGTGAAGGCCTTGACCGCCGCGTCAGCCTCCTCGACGAGTTCGGCCTGCCGCTGCGGTTCCTCCTCCTCCGCAGCCCGGAGCACGTCGCCCGCCATGGTCATGGCTTCGGCGAGCGGCTCGGCATACCCGTCCGGAATCACGAAGGGGGTGTCTTTGGCCCAGATGACGTCCGAGAGTACCTGGGTGACGTCCTGGATATGGAAGGTCAGCCGCTCCAGGTCACGCAGGTTGCGGTAGTCCTCCTCGACGTCCCGCGGGTGCAGCCGGCGGCGGGGATTGGCTTGCCGGCTTGCGTCGGCTTTCTGCACGGCAACGCGCACGGAGCGGGCGCGCCCCGCGAGCGCCTCTGAGCGGCGGGACCAGTCCTCGTGTTCCGGCGGCCAGTTCTCGCGGAGCGCCTTGCCCATATCCCAGAGCTGTTGGGCCAGGGCCAGCCGCAGCTCGGCCAGGCTGAGGGCGGCGGCTTTGAAGTGCAGCGGCGGGAAGACGAGCAGGTTCACCACGATGCCGACGCTGACGCCGACGCCCATTTGGAAGAGATAGCCGAACGAGAACTTGTCCGGGTTGTGGCCGCCGACCAGCAGCACCAGCAGCGCCGCCGTCGGGATCCAGTCGCTGCCGGAACCGATCTTCGGCAGGCCGGCGAGGATGACGCCGAGTCCCATCATGATCGCGACCGACAGCGGCGTCGGGTTTCCCAAGCTGAACAGCGCAAAGGCGAGCCCGATGCCGAGGGCCAGGCCCACCAGCGTCTGGACTCCCTGGCGCATGGAGCCGGAGACGTTTTCGTACATCGCGACCAGGGCGCCCAGGGGCGCGTAGTACGGGTAGTCAGCCGCGGAGCCGGGCATAAACGGGGCGATGAAGAACGCGACGCCCGCCGCGATGGCCGCCTTCGTGGCCAGTTGCAGCCGGGGCCACAGCAGGGCGGCAGAGACGCTCCCGGCCACGGTGCGCGCGAGCCTGCGGGCCCAGGAGGGGTGGGTGCCGCCGTCGTCGTGTTCTTTTGCATTTGCCATCCCGGCTCACCCTAGGGCCGCGGCGTTGCTGCTACAACTGGACGAACCCTTACGGGGATGCCAGCGGGGTCGACGCGCAGGCCTTCCGCACCGCGGCCGAGAGTCGTTGGGCCCTTCCGTTGGTGCGTCCTTCCTCGCTGCGCCTGGGCACGTAGCCGAAGCCGATTCCGTAGCCGGGATCGGCGAAGCCCAGGGCCGCGTTGGCGCCCTCGTGGCCGAAAGCGAGGTGGCTGCCGAAGTCCCGCCCCGGGTGCGGCTTCATGAAGACCACGCCGAAGGCGTTGTCCTGTCCGGAGGAACGGTCAAGGCCCCACACCTGCTCCTCCGCCATCAGTCCGATGGTCCGGGGCGCCAGGAAGCCCGGACCGCCGTCGACTCCGGTGGTGGCTGCGGCGTAGAGCCGGGCGAGTCCTTCCGCGGAGCCTATCCCGCCGGCGCTGCTCATGCCGCCTGCGCGGATGACGCGGTGGTTGGGCAGCTCCATGATGCCGCTGACCGGCGCGTTGCTGTTCAGTCCCGCCAGGCTGAGCGGGTCCAGCCAGCCATCGGGGTCCTCGGTGTACAACACCTCGCGGAAGCGCTCCTCCTCCTCGGCGGGCAGGCCCAGGAAGAAATCGATGTCGAAGGGACGGCGGAGGCGCTCGTCAAAGAGTTCCTGCAACGGGGCTCCGGCGACCCTCCTGCACAGTTCCTCCATCAGGATGCCGATGGTCAGCGCGTGATAGCCGAAGGTGCGTCCCGGGCGCCACAGCGGGGCGGCGGCGGCCAGACGGCGGGCGGCTTCCGGCATGGCGAACTCCTCGAGCGCGAAGCCGCCGGCGATGCCCGGCAGGCCCGCCTGGTGCGAGAGTGCCTGGCGGACGGTGAGCCGGTCCTTGCCGTGCGCGGCGAACTCGGGCCAGTAGGACGCCACGGCCGCGTCCAGGTCCAGCAGCCCGTCCTGTACCAGCAGGGCGATGACGAAGGCTGCCGCCCCCTTGGAACACGAGTAGGTACCTGTGATGTCGCCCGGGCCCAGCCCGGGACCGCCGCTGAGCTCCAGTACCTTGACGCCGCCGCGGTACACCGCTAACTGGGCACTGTACTCAGGATCCTCTGCCAGGAATGTGTCGAAGAGTTCACGGACGGCGGCAAACGCCGGGGCGGCGGTCCCGACGGAAAGCTGCGGTCCGGCCGCCGGTCCGGAGTGTGGCTGGGTGGAAAGTTCCATTGCCCCACCCTAGCGCCGCCGTCTGCACCGCCCGCCGCGGCCGGTGCCTAGCCCGCGCCGTGTCCGGCGGTAACCTCTTCGCCGGCCCGGACGGGACCCGGCGGCGTGCCGTTGCCGAAGGGGCGGCCGCCGAGGGCCTCGCGGCCGTGCTCCGAGAGCCAGTTGCCCAGTTCCGGCCCCTTCGGGACGATCCCGGTGGGGTTGATGTCCTCGTGGACGATGTAATAGTGCTGCTTGATCTGCACGAAGTCGGTCGTGTCACCGAAGCCGGGGGTCTGGAACAGGTCCCGGGCGTAGGCCCACAGCGCCGGCATTTCGCTGAGCTTCTGGCGGTTGCACTTGAAGTGCCCGTGGTAGACGGCGTCGAAGCGTGCCAGCGTGGTGAACAGCCGGACGTCCGCCTCGGTGATCGTGTCGCCCACCAGGTACCGCTGCCCGGTGAGCCGTTCTTCCAGCCAGTCCAGCGCCGTCCAAAGCCGGTCGTAGGCCGCGTCGTAGGCGTCCTGGGAGCCGGCAAAACCGCAGCGGTAGACGCCGTTGTTGACCTCGGTAAAGACCCGCTTGTTGACGGCGTCGATCTCCTCCCGGAGGGCTTCGGGGTAAAGATCCGGGGCGCCGTCGCGGTGGAATTCCGTCCACTCGGTGGAGAAGTCCAGGGTGATCTGCGGGAAGTTGTTGGTGACCACTGCGCCGCTGGGCACATCGACGATCGCCGGGACCGTGATGCCGCGGGGATAGTCCGGGAAACGGCGGAAGTAGGCCTCCTGGATCCGCTCAATGCCCAGGACCGGGTCCTTGCCGCCGGGATCCAGATCGAAGGTCCAGGAGCGTGCATCGTGGGTGGGGCCTGGCTGGCCGAGAGAGATCACGTCTTCGAGGCCGAGGAGGCGCCGCACGATCACGGTCCGGTTCGCCCACGGGCAGGCGCGCGCCGCGACCAGCCGGTAACGGCCGGGTTCGACGGGCCAGCCGGGCTCCCCGTTGGCCCCGGGCGCGCCGTCGCGGGTGATCCGGTCCTCGATGTAGTTGGTGTCCCGGTTGAACTCCGCACCGCCGGTGACATAGGCGCCCCGCGTGCTGAAGGCCTGGTCCGATTTCGTGGTTGTCTCACTCATGCTCCCAGCCTATGCGCAGCAGGCCAGCCGGACGCACCTGACCGGCCGCACCGGCCCCGGTCAGCCCAGCAGATCAGCCCAGCAGATCAGCCCAGCAGATCAGCCCATCCGGGCAGCCTGGGCCACGAGGCCGAACAGGCCGGCGACGACCGGCGCCATCGGCTGCCATGCCACCCACCAGGCCGCCGCCACCACGACGCCGAACAGCCCGATCCAGACAAACGCCGGCAAGGGCGTGGAGCGGGCAAGCAGGTACGCGTCCGACGTCGACAGCCGGTTCCGGTGCCGCGAATGCACCGCCACCAGCTTGCCCAGGTCCCGGACGGCAGCCACCAGCAGTGCCAGCCCCAGGCCGATCATCACGTGGCCAATAAACACCGCGGGGACAAAGAGGACCAGCAGCACTGCGGCGAGAACCGCCGCGGCCGTGATCAGTACACCGACGCCGTTGCGCAGGAAGAGGAAGGAAAGCAGCAACACGAGGGTGCCGACCGACATCGCCGCCGGCCCCCAGCCGTTGAAGCCTGACCAGACCATCGCGGCGCCGACAACGGCGGGGACCGGATAGCCCCAGAATGTCGACCAGGCGGCGGCCAAGGGCCGGCGGCTGTAGCTCGTGGTCGTGCCGGAATGGTCCAGGCTCAGCCTGATGCCGCCAAGCCGCTGGCCGGTCATGAGTGCGGCGAAGGCGTGGCCCAGCTCGTGCGTCACGGTGGCGAGCAGGCCAAAGTACCGCCAGCTGGCGCGCGGCAGGGAGAGTGCGACGGCGACGGCGACCACCAGCAGGAGTTCGGTTCCGGTCACCACCGGTGCGGGCGCGTGGCTGAACCCGTCCACAATGCGGTGCCACCACGTGCCGGCCAGGTCGTCGGTGGCGAGGGCAGTTGACTCATTGCTCATGGGGGGACTGTTACGCCTTCGCTGTTATGCCGGGCCGGCGCTGTGCCGGATGCAGTAGGGCGTCCACGGCCTGGCCTCAAGCCGGCCCTCGGCAATCGGGCCGCCGCACACCTCGCAGATGCCGTAGCTACCTGCGTCGATCCGGACCAGCGCAGCTTCGATCTGTGCGAGCCCGGCCCTGCTTTGTTCCAGCAGCGCGGAGGCCTGGGAGAGTTCGAAAGCGATCGTCGCCCCCTCCGGATCGTGTTCGTCGTCGACGTTGGAATCCTGCCGGGCGGCATTCACCGACGTGATGTCCCTGCGCAGGGCGGGCAACAGGGCAAGCTTCCGCTCGCGCTCCTGGCTGAGGAGGATCCGGAACCGTTCGACGTCGATCATAGGGTGCAAGGCTAGCGCGGCCGGCCGGGAAGCGTCGAAACCGCCCCAAAACGCCCCGGCCCTGCCGGCAGGTCCGGGCGGCATGCGGGGCCGAAAGGCCTGTTCGCGGGAACCGGGCCGGCCGTACAGTTGGATCAGATTCAGCAGGACCCGAGTTCCGCCCAGCCAGGGAGACGCCATGGACACGCCGGTTCCCAAGAAACCCGAGGAAGAAGCCGGGGCGCTCGCAGCCGTGGAGACGCACCATGCGGGGATGCTCAAACGGCTCGAGGCGCTGATTGCCGCCCTGACCCGCGCGGTGAAGGCCCGCGACACCGGAGCGGAGCACGAGGCCCACGAGGTGCTGGTCGAATGGTGCGAGACCGAACTTGTCCCGCATGCGCTTGCCGAGGAGGGCCCGCTGTACGGCGGACCGGGGGCTATGCCGGAGGGACGGCTGCTGGTGGCAGGGATGCTCGCCGAACACAAGGCGATAGTCGGCCTCGTGGAGCGCCTCCGCGCCGCCCAGGGAGTGGACGCCGCCGTCGCCGCCGGCACGATCGGACAGGTCTTCGCCCTGCACCTGGAGAAAGAAAACCGGCTGCTGATGCCGTTCATTGTCGAATCGCCCGGTCTCAGCCTCGCCGCCTCCGTCGCCGGCCTGCACGAGCTGGTGGGGGAGGCCCACATCCATGCCGCCCACGGTGCCGAACCGCCGGCGCGCCCGGACAACGGCTGACGCGCCCATGAGGGACGGCACGGAACCGGCTGACCACCACCCCGCCACGGCAGACGACGCCGACGCGCTGCTGCGCGAACTGGCAGCGGCCCACGGGGTGGGAACCTCCTATTGGGGCTGGGACGGGGTGGAGCGCTCCGTTGCCGCGGACACCCTTCGCCGGGTCCTCACCGCCCTGGGCGTTGCCTCCGCCGGTCCGGGGGAGATCAAGCGCTCGCTGGAGGCAGCCGAGCTGGCCCCCTGGCGCCGGTTCCTGCCGCCGGTCGTGGTGGCGCGGGAGGGAGCAGCGGCATCCTTCGATGTCCACGTCCCGCACGGGACCGACGTCAATGTCCGGGTCGTCGCCGAGGATGGCGCCCGGCACGAGGTCCGGCAGCTGGAGAACTGGGAGGAGCCAAAAGAGGTCGACGGCGTCCTGACCGGGCGCGCGAGCTTCGCCATCCCGGAGGGGCTGGCGATCGGCTGGCACACCATCCAGGCGGACGCGGCCGGCACCGCGGCAGAGTGCCCGCTGGTGGTCACTCCGGGGCGGTTGCGGACCACTGCAGCCCTGGCGGCACGCCGCAACTGGGGACTCACGGCCCAGCTCTACTCCGTGCGATCAGCGCGTTCCTGGGGGATCGGCGACTTCGCGGACCTGGCCGATCTGGCCGCCGTTGCCGGGGCGGAAGGGGCGGGGTTCATCCTGGTCAACCCGCTGCACGCCGCGGAGCCCCAGCCGCCGGTGGAGGACTCGCCGTACCTGCCGGCCACCCGGCGCTTCTTCAACCCGCTGTACATCCGGGTGGAGGATATCCCGGAATACGCCTACTTGGAGCCCGGTGCGCTGGCCGAGGCGGACAGCCTCGCGACCCGCCTGCGGGCCGCCAACCGGGAGGCGTCCCTGCTGGACCGCAACTCCAGCTACGAGGCAAAGCTGGCGGTGCTTGAGCGGGTGTTCCGCGTCCGGCGGGGACCCTCCCGTTCACGCCGGTTCAGCGACTTCTGCCGGGACCAGGGCCAGGGGCTCGACGACTTCGCGCTGTGGTGCGCCCTGGCAGAGAGACTCGACCCCCCGGCGCCCGAGTGGGCGGACGCCGCTGCCTCCCCGGACACCGGGTACTGCGCCGCCCAACGGACCGCGCTCGCGGACCGGATCGAATTCCACCGCTGGCTGCAGTGGATTTGCGACCAGCAACTGGAATCGGCGCAGGACGCCGCGCGGCGGGCCGGCATGGACATCGGCGTCGTGCATGATCTTGCGGTCGGGGTGAAGCTCGGCGGCGCCGACGCCTGGACCCTGTCCGGCGTCCTCGCGCACGGCGTGACGGTTGGCGCGCCTCCGGACATGTTCAACCAGCAGGGCCAGAACTGGACCCAGCCGCCGTGGCACCCGGGGCGGCTCGCCGAGGCCGGCTACGCCCCCTACCGGGACATGCTGCGGACCGTGCTGCGCCACGCCGGCGGGATCCGGGTTGACCATGTCCTGGGCCTGTTCCGCCTCTGGTGGATCCCGGAGGGCGCCGGGCCGGGCGGGGGCACGTACGTGTACTACGACCACAAAGCGCTGATCGGCATCCTGGCCCTCGAGGCCCAACGCGCGGGGGCAGTGGTGATCGGCGAGGACCTCGGCGTTTTCGAACCCTGGGTCCGGGACTACCTGGCCGAACGGGGCATCCTCGGCACCTCGATCCTGTGGTTCGAGCACGACGGCGACGGGCCGCTGGCGCCGGAACGCTACCGGCAGCAGTGCCTCACCAGTGTCAACACGCACGACCTGCCTCCTACCGCAGGCTACCTGGCCGGCGCGCACGTGACGCTCCGCGAGTCGCTCGGGCTGCTGCGGCGCCCGGTCGCGGAAGAACGCGCCGCCGACGCCGCAGAGCAGGAAGCCGTGCTGGAGCTCGTCCGGGAGCGCGGGCTGCTGCCGGCAGCGGCGGAGGCCGGGGAGCAGGCCACGGTGGAGGCGCTGTACGCGTTCACCGCCCTCACGCCGTCGTCGTTGCTCGGTGTGGCGCTGGTCGACGCCGTGGGGGAGACCCGCACGCAGAACCAGCCCGGCACCAGCACGGAGTACCCCAACTGGCGGATACCACTGGCCGGGCCGGAAGGCGTCGTGCTGATCGAGGAACTGCCTCAGGACGCAAGGTTCCGTTCGCTCCTCGGCACGGTCCAGCAGGCCCTCCACCCCCGCGGATAAGTCGTTCGTGGCCGGCCGGCAGCTGGCTGAACCGGCTGCGGATGGGCTGCCGCACAGCCGCGGCCAGCGTGTCGTTGCGGACTGCGGCATCGGGGTGATAATTTCTCTTGCCGCCGAAAATTTGCGGACACATACGGCTTCCGCCGACCTACTCCCCACGCTTCACCGCGCACCAGAAAGGCCGCAATGGCGCTGCTCCTTCCCGACACCCTGCCGACCCTTCAGACGGCCACCGGCAGGTTCGTCCTGGCACCATTCACACCGCTCGACGTCGAGCCGCTGGCGCGCCTTCTGGCCCGCGACGAGATCTGGTCCCAAGGCTTTAGTGACAGTGAGGCCCGGCCCGCGGGTGAGGCCGAATTGTCAGCGTTCGTGGACCGCCGTTTCGCGGGGCTGCAGGTGTTTTCGGTGTACCAGCAGCTCCCGCTGGGACAGTCCCGTTTCGTCGGAACCACCGGCATCACCGAACACGACGAGAGGACGGAGCGCGTGAAGATCGGCCGGACCGTGCTGGACCCGGACCTCTGGGGAGCGAAGGTGAACCACGAGGTGAAGATCACCCTGCTCGACTGGTTGTTCTCCTGCGGGGCTGGACGGGTCGAATGCGACGTGGACAGCCGCAACCAGCGGTCGCTGGCCTCGCTGGCCCGGTTCGGCTTCACTGCCGAAGGCACCCGGCGCCGGTCCTCCCGCAACGCCGACGGCGTCTGGCGCGACTTCGTCATCCTGTCGCTGCTGACCGAGGAGTGGCCGGAGCTGCGTCCCCGCGCGCTGGCTTCCCTGTCCGGGCAGAGGCCCGCCGGGCTGCTCGCCGTCTAGGTCCGGGCCGGGGGACGCTCGCTTTGCTCACGGCTCCGGCGAGATTCTGGAGCACCATGTCCGGCACCTCCTCCCCGCGCGCCAGAGATAGAGGCGTGACGGTACTTGCGGCGTCGCCGAAGGGCGGTCACGAGACGGGTAGGTAGTAGATCCAAGAGGTTGAGTACCGTTGCCGTCCGCCATCAGGACCGGGGCAGGTAAATCGAGTACACGTTACTCGTGTACCTGCGCAGCGCCGTTCGTAGGTTGGGGCTACTGGGTCTCCAACTGAATACGAAGGTCTCACCTCATGTTCGATTCAAATGCTGCCGTCTTAATTTCTGTTGCCGCAGGCAACCCTGAAAATCGTGATTCCGATGCCCCGGACGGGGTTAAACAGATTTCCCGTCCCGCATGGTGCCGGCAGGACCTGGTCGAGGACATCCTGGGCTCCCTGACCGGCCGCGGCTCACCCGGCGGCTCCTGCGGCGCGGTGGTAGTCGGGGCGCCGGGAGTGGGCAAGACCTTTCTGGCCCGCCAGGCGCTGGAGCGGCTGGACGACAGTTACCTTGTGGTGCAAGTAAATGGCAGTTCCACCTCGGCGTCGACGCCCTATGGCGCCTTGGGATCGCTGCTCAACGACCTCGACGAAGGATGCGCCGAACATCCGCTAAAGGTGGTGGCCGGACTTGCCCAGTTGCTGCGGGACCGGGCAAAGGGGCGCAACATCGTGCTGTTTGTGGACAACACCGAAGGCCTGGACGAGCTCGCCGCGCTCGTCATCAACCGACTGACCGTCCATGGAACCGTTCGCCTGCTGGCCACGGGAGAGGATCTGCTGGCGGCTCCGGGCGACTTGGTGTCGCTGTGGAAGGACAGGCTCATCGGTCGGACAGACGTGGGCGCTTTCAGCCTCGCCGAGGCAAGCCAGTGGCTGCGCAGCTTCTGCGCCGCCGAGGTCTCAACTGCCGCAGCAGTGGCTTTCTGGAGGGCCAGCCGCGGCAATCCGCGGGCGCTCGAACTGATCCTGCGCGATCAGATTTACGCCGGCACCTTCATTGAGGACGCCGGCGTCTGGGTGCTGACCAACGGCACATTCGTGTACGGCGCATGCTCCCGGGACGCCGTCAGCGCCTGGGCCAACCCGGAGTCCGAGGCCGAGCAACAGGTCCTTGAGCTGCTGGCGCTCAGCGGCGGAATGCCATTGAACACCCTCCTGCGCCTGTGCAGCGCCGAAGCCCTCGACTCCCTCACCCGGCGGGGCTGCCTCGACCTGGCAACCGACCGGCGGCCCCTTGTCCGACTCTCGAACCCGTTGGCGGAGCGCGCGATCCGCCAACGCGTCCCCCACGGCCGCAGCCGGACGCTGCGACGGCTCGCTGCACAGACCCAACGAGCAACTGACAGGTCGGCCACGGAAACCCTGGAGCTGGCCCGGTGGGCCCTCGACTGTGGGGAGGCCTTGTCCCCTCAGGAGGCCAGGCATGCTGCCCGGCTGGCCAATCTCGCAGGTCAGCCGCAGCAGGCCCTGAGGTTCGTGGAGCTCCTGGCTCCGAAGGAACGCGGCACCGCTTTGGCCCACCAGGGCCGGGCGTACGCAGCCTTGGGGGACGCCGCAAGGGCCGAACAGCTCTTGTCGCCGGATGCCCTTGACGCCATGGACCTTGCGCTGGGCTGTTGGGTTGAGGCGATGCTGGTGCGCAGTTCCGTCCTCGCATCCCGTCCAGGCCGCGGACCGGAAGCCCGCGCCGCGTTGGACCGGGTGGAAGCGAGGCTGAACGGATCTGCTGCCGCCTCTGTCCAGGACGCGGCCGGTATCGCCGCGCTGCGGGAGGACGTCGCCCTGGCCAGGGCCGAACTGGACCTCGGCGAGGGCAGATACCGGCAGGCGACGGATGCGCTGAGCCGGCTCTATCCCGCATGCGCGACCCAAGGCAATAAGGTGCATGCTGCCACGCTCCTATGGCAAGCCTGGACGATTGTGGGACGCCATGCGGAGGCCCGGGCCCTTGTCCACGACATGCAGATGCGTTTCACCGCGGAGGAGCTGGCGGCGGTCAATGCCAGGTCAGCGGAGCAGGCACTGTTAAGCGTCTTCCTCGGGACGGCCTCAGATCCCCAGCTTTGCCATAGCCCCGATGCGGGACGGTTCGGCGACGGGATCGCCGCCGTCGCCGCCGTCGCATTGGACCAACTCGCCCAGGGGGCTCTTGACGCGTACTGCGGCCGGGCGGAGCGTGCGCTGGAAAGGCTGTTGCCGGCACATAGTCAGCTGGGGCAGCTGGATACGTCCGGAGCGCAGGCTTTGGCCAGTGCCACGATCGCTTACTGCTACGCCTTGCTCAGGGAAAACGACAAAGCCCTCCAGTATCTGCGCTCTGTGGAGCTGGACGGACGTTGCCCCTCTCAGCTCTCCTTGAGCGTGCGTTCACTGTTTCAGGTGCTCGCCTCTGCCGAGCTGGCGTCTAAAGAAAAGGCGGGCGTGCGACTGCTGGAACGCGCCGAGGAGGAACGCCGACGCGGCGCGAAACTCCCTGAACTGCTCTTCCTCTGCGCTGCCGTGCGCCAAGGCTGCCGGGGCGCTGCCCCGCGGCTGGTCGCGGCGTCAGCTGCCGTCCAGGGTCAGTTCGCGGACGTCACTCACCTGTTCGGAACGGGCATTGTGGAACAGGACAGCGCCGTGCTGCTGGAGGCCGCTGAGGCCGCCGCCCGGATAGGTGATGACCTGTTCGCCAGGGACGCCGCCAGGGAGGCCCAGAAGGTTGCCGACGCCGCGGGGGACCGGGCCGCGGCCCGGGCAGCCAGACACCGGATCAGCAGCAGTGTCCAGAAAATGGGCGTCCTGCCGGCGGAGGAGGACGGACCGACGCTCACAGCGCGCGAACAGGAGGTAGCCCAGCGGGCGGCCGCGGGTGAGAGCAACAAGGCCATCGCCGCGAAAATGTGCATTTCCGTGCGGACGGTGGAGGGCCATCTTTACCAGATCTACGGAAAGCTTCAGGTCTCCAGCCGTGCCGACCTGAAGATGACCTTTGCCTAGGGGGCCGGCGGACATGGACAACGACGACTTTCCCCGCGCCCTGGTGGGCTGCTCCGACCTGGTAGCTTCAATCGTGGCCGCGCTGCAGGACCCTGACCGGGTAGGAGTCCTGCTGGCGGGGGACGCCGGCTTGGGAAAGAGTGCGTTGGCCGGGGCGGTGCTCCGGCAGCTCGGCGCGGCGGTCAAGCCCTTTTGGATCTTTCCCGCAGCGGCGATGACGAAGCTCCCTTTCGGCGCGCTGGCTCCATACCTGGGCTCATACCCCTTGCCGGAGTCCGAACCGTGGCCGTCAGTGCCCCGCCGCATGGAGAAGGTGCTTAGCCGGCGGCTCGAAACCGGGGAACCCACAGCGCTTGTGATCGTGGAAGACGCCGGGAACCTGGATGCAGACAGTTCCAGGGTGCTGGCGCAACTGGCCTTGATGGGCCTGGTAAAGCTGCTGGTGCTCTCCAGACCAAAGCCGGGACCGACAGCAGCTTTTGTTTCCCTCTGGAACGAGGGGCTGCTGCGGCGCTTTGACCTGTCACCGCTCACCGATGCGCAGGCCCGCGAGCTCTGTAGCCAGGTGCTGGGTGGTGAGGTTATCAACAGCGCCAGTACCGCTTTATGCAGGATTGCAGGCGGAAACCCCCTGCTTCTGCTCGCGTTGATCCGCCAGGCCCAGCGCACCGGTGAACTGGTGCTGCGTAACCACGTCTGGATGCTGAAGAACTTTCATCTGCGCGTCGATCAGCAATTGAGGGATCTGGTCCGGGAACAGCTCGCCTGCAGGTCTGCGGCCGAGACGGAGATCCTTGAGACGGTCGCGCTCGCGGAGCCTCTGCCCCTGGCCTGGCTGCACCGGCTCGCCAGTGATTCGGACGTTGACACCCTGATAGAGGACCGGCTCATCACCATTGCCCGGGGGCCGCAAAGGTTGGTGCGGTCGGCCTCCCCGCTGCTGGGAAAGGTGGTGCGCGCCCTTGTTCCTCCGGCCCGCAGCATGATGATCCGCTCGCGCGTGCTCGATGTTGTGGACGGCACGATGCCGGAGGAGATGCAGACGCGGTTGGTCTGCTGGTCCCTGGACTGCGGAGCCGAGGTTCCCGACGAGCAGCTGTTGGGTGCAGCCGCCAGCGCCAACCGGCATTTCGAGCCGATGGTAGCGCTGCAAACGGCCGGAGCGATCGATGGCGAAGTGTTCCGGGCGGCAGCGAAAGTCCAAATGGCAGACGCCCATTTCCATCTTGGTGATCTTCCGCGCGCGGCGGCGCTGCTGCAGGACTGCGTCGACTCCGCCGCGGACCACGCGACGGCGGGGGCAGCATCCATCCTCGCCGCCCGCGTGCATCTCGGCATGGGCGGGCAGACCCTGGAACTGAGGAAGATCGCCGCCTCCTGGCGCGCGTCGGAGCAGCGTCTGGGAGCAGGGAGCCTGACGCCCGGACCGGCCGAGTCAGCCGGTAGCCGGCTGCTGATTCTGTATGCGCTCCACTTGGAGGGACGTTACGCCGAGATCGAGGATGAGCTGGCCGAACGGCTGGCCGACACCGGATCAGATCCGATTACCCGCGCCAAGATTCTCTATCTCTGGGCTGAATTGCTGGCCGCCACCGGTCGGCCGGACAGTGCCTTCCGGGCGAGCGGCGAAATCCTGCAGCTGCTGGGGGGAAGTTCCACGGCGCAGTTCCGGGCGTATGAGCTGGCACGCTTCAAGCATTCGCTGGCACTGGTTCGCCTGGGACGATGGAACCTGGTCGCCATGCCCCCTACGGAGGCCCCCTGGCACGGATTCCGCAGCGGGTTGCACTTCAGCGGGGGACAGTCCTTGGTGGAAGGGCTGGCGGCGCTAAGACAGGGCGACATGGTGACCGCATTGGGCAGGCTTTCGGTCACCATTGAGGCCTTCTTTGAATCAGACTTCGACCACCTCCTGCCGTATGCCTTGGGTTTGGCGGCCTATGCAGCTTCGCTGCTCGGGCAAAACGACGTGGTGGACCGCTACTGCGAGGCTTTCAACCGCGTCCCGTATCGAGGGTCCGCACACTTCCAGCTGATGGGGCAGGCCCACGTCGCGGCAGCGCGGGCGGGTCTGCATGGAGCAGCTAACGGCGTCCGGGAGCTGTCAGTGCTGGCTGATCGGGCCCGAGGCATGGGACTGCTCGCGGCGGAGCGGGATGCCCGAGAACTGGCGCTCCGGCTCGGCGACAGCGGCCAATTGCCGCGGCTGGTGGAACTGACGGATCACGGCGAAGGCCCGGAGGCCGAGTGCCTCAATGCCTACGCGCGGGCCCTTCTTCAGCGTGACGCTGAGCAGCTGATCGCGGCCAGCGAAAGGGCACAGGAACTGCGGTACCACCTGCTGGCGGCGGAATGCCTTGGCAAGGCCGTCTGGTTCCTGAACGGCAGCGGGGACCGCAAGCGCGTTCGCGCCGTGGCCCAGTTGCTCCAGCTCAGGCGCAGGGAGCTGGCGGGAATCAGCACCCTGTCCCTGTTCGGCACCGATGACGCCACCTCCCTGACGCCCAGGGAACGCGAAGTAGTCACGATGGTGATCAACGGCAACAGCAACCGCGAAATTGCCCAGCTCGCCTCACTGTCGGTCCGCACTGTTGAAGGACACCTCTACCGGATCTTCAGCAAGCTCGGCATCAACCGCCGCGAAGACCTGACGAGTTGTGACCTGATGGCTGTGCGAAGCGACGCGCTCAGCCCCCGCTGAGGACCGGGGAGAACAGGAACGGTGGTTGGGCTACTGACCTGCCTCCATGACCAGGCCAACAGGAATGTCCTGGCTTACGGCAGATTTCCTCGCTCAACCGCCACGCGCCGTCTTCACTGGCTGAGTTCCACCAGTTCCCTGGCCCCGACGCCCATCGCTGCCAAAATCACATCGACCGCCTCGTCCACCGAGGTGGTGCCGGTATCAAGCACCAGATCGGCGTCGAGCGGCGGTTCATACGGAGAGCCGATCCCGGTGAAGTCCGGTATGTCGCCGGCCCGGGCCCGTGCGTACAGTCCCTTTCGGTCCCGCGCTTCGCATACCTCCAGCGACGTGGCCACGTGCACCAAGACAAACGAGCCGACAGTCTCGGCCATCGCCCGGACCTCCTGACGGGTCGACTCGAACGGCGCGATCGGAGCGCAGACGGCAACTCCGCCGGACTTGGAAACCAGGGAGGCGACCCACCCGAGCCGGCGGACGTTGAGATCCCGGTCCTGCCGGCTGAAGCCAAGACCCGAAGACAGGAGCCTGCGCACGTCGTCGCCGTCCAGCAGCGTGACGGGGCGGGAGTCTGCCCGCTGCAGCCGTTCCGCCAGTGCGCGGGCGATTGTCGATTTCCCGGAACCGGACAGGCCCGTCAGGAAAACGACAGCACCCAGCGGTGGGGTGCCTGCTGCCAGCGGTTCGGGAGCGGCGGCGGCACGCCGCCTCGGCGCTGCACTGGCCGCGGCCCCCGCATCGGAGGTGTAGTTGAGCAGGATGGAGGCGCCCAGCCGGAGCAGCACGTAGTCGCGCAGGGTCCGGTCACGGGCGCCGGACGCACCCTCGAACGCGGGCAGGACCAGCAGTCCGGTCCGGGCTCCAACCAGCTGCTCCGTGCAGCGTTCAAGGACGGAAAGCAGTTCCAGGACCGTATAGTTTCCGTGCTCCTGGCAGCCGGCAACCGCGACAAGCCACAACCTGGCGTGATGGCGGATTGCCATACCCATCGCTTCGGCGAGCTGGGCAGGCTCCGGCAGCCGGTCGAACGCCGCCACCAGGCTCGGATCCGTGTCCTGTCCCGGTCCGGTGAGGGGCCGCGTCAGACGCAGCCGGCGCATGGGCGGATGCTCGGCGGGCTGAAGGGCTTCCAGCCGGCCGGCAAGATGCATGGTGCCTTTTCCCGCGCCCTGGCCGGCGGAAACGGTCAATCTGGCCAGCGGTGTGCCATCCGGATCCGTGATCAGCAGGGCTCCGCAGTCCACCGCCTGTTGGCCGACGGCGGCGGGCACCGCGAGCGTAAACGGCCAGGGCCATTCCGGTGGAACGTTGCAGGGCAGGGCATAGCCGTCCGCCGGGCCGTACAGGCCGCCCAGCAGGAGTTCCAGCTCATCGAGCCGGGCGCCGGTCAGAACGTGTGATGGTTCAGAACCGAAGAGCAAGCTCACAGTGTCCCCCTGATTCCGCTCGTTGAGTCCAACAAGGCGGCTGCCTCGCGCCGACGTCGGCTCTCCACGGTGGCCAGCGCCGGGAAACCCTTCTGCCGGCGCAGATACATCCATGCCAGGGGCGCCACCAGCAAGGCGGCCACCAGAATCCCTGCTGTTACCGGGTCCGGGACGGAGAGCATCTTTAGCGCCGAGGCCAGCAGCACAAAGGCCAACGCCCGGCGCACGAAACCGCCCGAGAGACGGGAGGACAGCATGGCCCCGAGGTAGACGCCGGGGATGCTGCCCAACACTAAGGGCAGGGTCAGGCCGAGGTTCAGATCGCCGAAGAGCGTGTGACCCACGGCCGCAGCGAAGACCAGGGGAACGGCCTGCAAAAGATCGGTGCCGACCAGCTGGTTGGCCTTGAGCCCTGGGTAGATGAGCATGAGCCCGATGATGATCAAGGACCCGCTTCCGACGGACGTCATGCCCACCACAATGCCGCCCAGAATGCCCAAAAGGACGGTGGGCAGAACCCGGACCGCCACCTGCGGCCGCTCTGTAGGCAGCTCGGCTCCGCGCCCGTCCGCGCTGCGTGCGCGCTCGGCAAGCCGGAGGTAGGCCCGCACCACCAACAGGATGGCGCTCAAGAGCAGAGCGAAGCCGAGCGCCGTTTTGACGCTCTGCTGGACGTCCTCGCCGGGGCCCAGCCATTTGAGGACCAGCACGCCGCAGAAGGCCGAAGGCACCGAACCCACTGCCAGCCACTTGACCACGTCCAAGTTCACCGTCCGGCGCCGCAGGTGTACCAGGGAGCCCACCGGCTTCATGACGGCGCTGGCGACGAGGTCGCTGGAGACCGCGGCGAGCGGGGGAACGCCAAAGAACAGCACCAGTGCGGGGGTCATCAGGGCGCCGCCGCCCATACCTGTCAGTCCAACGACGATGGCTACACCGAAAGCGGTCAACGCCAAGTTCAGGTCCATGGCCCAGATCCTGCCACCGAGGACGCACCGGACAAACAGGTAGTTCGGTGCCTCCGAGAGTAGTCACCGGGGCCGGGCAGACAGTGTAACCAGGCCCGATGCCGCGTGGTCAGGCGCGAAGCGCCCCCGCCGCAACCCCGCCGCAGTCCTGACGGACGGCCGATCGACGGGCAAGGCCGCCGCCGGCACGGCATTCACTCCGCTAGCCGCTGGTGGTGGTTGTTGCGGTGAGGTCGAAGCTGATGTCTTTGGTGGCGTGGTAGTTCAGGTGGGTTTCGGCGGCGATGGTGTTGGTTCCGTTGACCAGCAGGGAGAGTGGGACGTTGAAGGTGACCGGGGCGGCGTTGGCGTTGGAGGTGGGGATTGCCGCGGTGGCGTAGGTGTTGATGGTGACAGTGCCGGTGGGCATGCGGGTGCGGCCGACTTCGGTGCCGTTGACGTAGATGACGACGCCGTCGTCGGCGACGGTGGTGAGTTTGAGCGCGGTGACGGCGGAGGCGGTGGGGATGGAGAAGCTGCGCAGGAAGTAGGCGGCCAGGGGGCGGGCGCTGGTGGTGGCGGAGGGGTTGAGGTTGGTTCCCAGCGGGGTTGAGCCGTAGCCCAGGGCGCCGGGTCCGGTGTTCCAGGCGGAGGAGTTGTAGCCGGGGTTCTTCCAGGCCGGGTCCGGTGCGGTGGTGCTGTACCGGTATTTCCACACTGATTTGGCGGGCACGACGACGTCGGTGACGGAGCCGGAGGAGGTGGAGACGGTGACCGGGGTGGTTTTGGTGCCGGTTGCTCCCTGGGTGTCGGTGACGGTCAGGGTCACGTTGTAGGTCCCCGCGGCGGCGTARCTGTGCGAGGCCGATACCCCGGTCCCGGTGCTGCCGTCTCCGAAGGCCCATCCGTAGCCGGTGATGCCGGCGTCGTCGGTGGAGGCGCTGGCATCGAAAGCCGCGGTCAGACCGGAGGCCGAGGCGGTGAACGACGCCACCGGCGCGGCATTCACCGTG
>NZ_JBFTHF010000008.1:0-216863 GCF_056394105.1 Arthrobacter sp. 10T419
CACGTGTTACTCACCCGTTCGCCACTAATCCCCGGTGCAAGCACCGGATCATCGTTCGACTTGCATGTGTTAAGCACGCCGCCAGCGTTCATCCTGAGCCAGGATCAAACTCTCCGTTGAAGTAAAACAGACACACCATGCAACCCCGGAAAACGGGATAAACACAATGCACAAAATTTGAAACCAGCTAAAAACACCGGACCCAACCACGGGGTGGCAGGCCCGGCACAATCAACCAATTCAATACAAAATTGGTATCAACAAACTTGGCACACTATTGAGTTCTCAAACAACAGGCACATTCGAATACTTCTCGAAACAATTCACATCAGTGAATTTCTTTTTGTTCCGCATTTCTTCGCTGCGATGTATTTAGCTTATTTCATTCATTTCCACTTTGCAAACCCGGAAGTTCTTCCGAAATTCACTCCGAAGAAGCGAATCCGCCCACCAAAATGCGAAGCAATTTCGCTTTCCCACATCTTGCGCAGGAAGAATTGCTTCTTTTTTGTTGGGGGTTGGTCACCGCTCAACGGCGGCGACTCAGAAAACAATACACGCTCCCCTGCGGCCGTGCAAATCGACCGGAGGGGAGCGTGCATGAGGCTGAACCGCTGCTTAGCCGTGCAGTGCCGGCTAGGCTCCCGAAACCTCCACGGTTGCCAGGTTCTTCTTGCCGCGGCGCAGCAACAGGTAGCGCCCGTGCAGCAGTTCGTCGGCCGCGATGACGGCGTCGGGGTCGGAGATCTTGGTGTTGTTCACGTAAGCCCCGCCCTCCCCCACGGTCCGCCGGGCCGCGGACTTGCTTTCGGAGAGCCCGGTAGCCACCAGCAGGTCAATGATGCCGAGCCCGGAGCCGTCCACGGTGGCGGAGGGCAGTTCCGCCGTCGCGGCCTTGAGGCTCTCTGCGTCCAGTGCGGTCAGGTCCCCGCCGCCGAACACGGCTGCCGAGGCGGCAATGACCTTTTCGGTGGCCTCGACGCCGTGCACCAGCGAGGTCACCTCGTAGGCAAGCTTCCGCTGGCCAACACGTGCGAACGGGCGCTCGGCAACCGAGGTTTCGAGGGCTTCGATTTCGGCGCGGCTGAGGAAGGTGAAGACCTTGAGGCGGGCCGCGACGTCGGCGTCGGCGGTGTTGAGCCAAAACTGGTAGAAGGCGTACGGGCTGCACATCTCCGCGTCCAGCCAGATCGCGTTGCCCTCGCTCTTGCCGAACTTGGTGCCGTCCGAGTTGGTGATCAGCGGCGTGCCCAGCGCGTGGACGTGCTTGCCCTCCACCTTGCGGATCAGGTCCGTGCCGCTGGTGAGGTTGCCCCACTGGTCCGAGCCGCCGGTCTGCAGCACGCAACCGTAGTCGCGGAACAGCTGCAGGTAGTCCATGCCCTGCAGGATCTGGTAGCTGAACTCGGTGTAGCTGATCCCCTCATCCGAGTTCAGGCGGGTGGCAACGATGTCCTTCTTGATCATCGTGCCGACGCGGAAGTGCTTCCCGATGCCGCGCAGGAAATCAATGGCACTCAGCGGGGCGGTCCAGTCGAGATTGTTGACCATCCGGGCCGCGTTATCGCCCTCGAAGCTGAGGAAGCGCTGGACCTGGCCCTGCAGCCGGCCGACCCATTCCGCCACGGTCTCCGGAGTGTTGAGCACCCGCTCGGCGGTCTGCCGGGGGTCACCGATCAGTCCGGTGGAACCTCCCACCAACCCGAGGGGCTTGTGCCCGGCCAGCTGGAGCCGGCGCATCAGCAGCAGTTGCACGAGGTTGCCCAGGTGCAGGCTTGGCGCGGTGGGGTCGAAGCCGCAGTAGTACGTTGCGGGGGCGCCGGCGAGCAGTTTCTCCAGCTCCGCCTCGTCCGTCGAAACGTGGACAAGGCCGCGCCATTTCAGCTCCTGCCAGATGTTGGCGAAGCCGGGGTCGTTCTGCTGGGACTGAAGATCATTTAGCTGGGACACGGAATCTAAGTTAGCAGGATCGACAGGGCCGGACGGCCCCGCTCCAGCTCGTGACGGCGCCGGGCGCGACGGCGCCGTCGTGACGGGCCCGGCACAGCCGCAGCGTCCGGGGCGGCAACCCAGGCCGCCGCCACCGGGGAGGGGAGCCTCAGTCTTCGATGCCTGCCGGTACGGGAGCAGCCGCGATGAGCCGCAAGCGCTGGGTGGGGCGGGTCATCGCGACGTACAGATCGCCTACCCGGCCGTGCTCGTGGTTGAGCATGGCAGACGGTTCCAGCACCACGACGCCGTCGAACTCCAGGCCCTTGGCCTCGCGGGGGCTGATCACCACAATGTCCTGCTCGTAGCTGCCGGCGCCCGTGCCGACGCGGCGGCCGTACGCTGCGCGCAACGCGGCGGTGGCCTCCGGCAGGAGCCCGCCGTCGGCGATCACGGCCAGCAGGCCGCCGTCGAGCGCGTCCAGTTCCTCGGGGAGCACCTCAAGGAGCCGGTCCACGATCGCCCCGGGCTCGACGCGATCAATCACCGGCGACCAGCGTCCCTCGCGGACTGCCTTTGGCGCGGAGACGACGAGTCCGGCGGCATTGGCCATCCGGGCCGCCGCCTCGGCAATCTGCGACGGGGTGCGGTAGTTGACGGTGAGTTCCTCAAGCTGCCAGCGGTCCCCGAACATCGGGGCCAGCGCGCTCTGCCAGGACTTCGCCCCGGCCACCGAACTCGTCTGGGCGATGTCGCCGACAATCGTGAAGGACTTCAGCGGACAGCGGCGGACCAGCAGCCGCCACTGCATGGGCGAGAGCTCCTGCGCCTCGTCCACCACAATGTGCCCGAACGCCCAGCTGCGGTCGCTCGTGGCCCGCTCCGCCGCGGTCAGCCGCGCCTCGCGTTCCTGGTTCTGGTCCACAAGTTCTTCGGCTGAGATGAGGACATCCACCCCGGCCGTTTCCATGTTGACCAGGGTCTGCTTGGCGTTGGCGAGGTCGCGGGCCCGGTCGTGCTCCTGCTGGGCCAGGCCACGGCCGGCAGCCGGATCCAGTTCGCCGAGCAGTTCGGCGGCCTCGTCCAGCAGCGGCACGTCGGCCTCGGTCCACGGCGAACCGGCCGGCCGGAGCAGTCGGGCGCGTTCGGCCGCGCTGAGGTTCGGGGTGCAGGCCTCGAGGATGGCGGGCTTGCTCAGCAACTCGCCCACCAGCTTCTCCGGGGTCATCGGCATCCAGCACAGGTTCAGGGCCACACGCACGTCCCGCGCCGAACGGACGTCCTCCGCGAGGTAGGAACGGTCGGCGTTGTTGCCGATGCTGCTGGCCTCGACCAGTTCGGTCATCTGCTCGGTCAGTTCGCGCAGCAGGATCTTGACGAAGGAGACCCTGGCCTCATTGTGCGGCTTCCCGGTGGCGCGCGCCTTTTCGCGGGCACGGCGGACCTGCCTCGGCGTCAGCACCAGCTTGCGGCCGTCCACTTCGAGGACACGGTTTTCGGCCGGGATCCGCTGCCGGTTGGCGACCGCGTTGGCGACGACCTCGGCCATGTCGAGCCGGCCCTTGATCGCCGCGACGTCTGAATCGTCTTCGGCAACGGCGTGGATGCCGGGCATCAGCCGGCCCAGGCTGGCCATCACGACGCCGGTCTCGCCCAGGGACGGCAGCACCCGTTCGATGTAGTTCATGAACGACGACGACGGGCCCACCAGCAGCACGCCGGCGGTCTTGAGCCGGTCCCGGTGGGTGTAGAGCAGGTAGGCGGCACGGTGCAGGGCGACGGCGGTCTTGCCGGTACCCGGTCCGCCCTGGACCACGAGGGCCCCGGAGATGGACGAACGGATGATCCGGTCCTGCTCGGACTGGATGGTGCCCACGATGTCCGACATCCGGCCCGTGCGCTTGGAGTTCAGGGCCGCGAGCAGCGCGCCTTCGCCCTGCAGGGAGGCGTTGTCGGCCAGCATGTCGGCGTCGAGCACGTCATCCTCGATGGCCTTGACTTCGCGGCCCTGCAGGATCAGGTGCCGGCGTCGGCGTACACCTTGACGGTCGAAGGCGGTGGCCTGGTAGAAGTGGCCGGCTTCGGGCGCCCGCCAGTCCACCATCAGCCGCTGCAGGTCCTCGGTGGTCAGGCCGATGCGGCCGATGTACTGGGCTTCCCCGGAGTCGAGGTCGAGGCGGCCGAACACGAGGCGGTCGTCGACGGCGTCGAGCTGGGCGAGGCGGTCCTCGTAGAGTGCGGCGAACGCGTCCCGCTCGGAGACGTTCTGCATGGTGCCCACGGCACCGGCGCGGCGAACCTGGGCGAGCTGGGCGCGCTTCTCCGCCCGCAGCTCATCCAGCCGGGCATACAGTCCGGCTACATAGTCGCGTTCATGGGCCAAATCAGCGTCGTGCATCGAACGTTCCCCTATCGAAAAAGACAGACCAACCATTCTACAACCATTTCGGTGTTCGCTCCCGAAATATGTCAGTTTTCATCAGACTGGACTTTTTGCAGGCATTCTACCGAGGCGTTTGCCGGCCGCTAGAGGTTCAGCAGGGAGTGGATGCGGTGGCCGGCCAGGGCCGCGCGGCCGTTCAAGTCGCCGAGCTCCATCACGACGCCGACGCCAGCCACCTCGACGCCGCAGCGTTCGAACAGCCGGGAGGCTGCGCCCAAAGTGCCGCCGGTGGCGAGGACGTCATCGAGGATGAGCACCCGGGTACCCGGCGCCAGGTCCGAGCTGTGCAGTTCCAGGGTGGCGGTGCCGTATTCCAGCGAGTAGTCCTCGGAGACCACTTCGCGCGGCAGCTTGCCGGCCTTGCGGACGGTGACGACGCCGGTGTCCGTGGCGTAGGCGGCGGCCGCAGCCAACAGGAAGCCCCGGGCTTCCACCCCGGCGACGGCGTCGAACTGGCCGTGGAAGGGCGCCACCAGCGCATCGACTACAGCCTTGAGGGCGGCCCCGTCGGCGAAGACCGGGGTCAGATCCTTGAAGATGATTCCCGGCTTGGGGTAGTCAGGGACGGTGGCGCACAGGCTGGCGATCAGCTCGTCCACCGGGATTGCGTTGCTGGTCTGGGGCTGGCCCTGCTCGCTTTGTTTCACCCATCAATCTTACTGGCTGGTAGCAAACGGCCGTTCCGGCCGCGGGCTACCGGCCTACCCTCCGGCCGTCGGGGGCCCGGGCGTCGGGGGCCCGGCCGCGTCACTCGCTGCTTCCGGGGACCGCAAGAGGTCATGGGCAAATCCGTACCTGACGAGTTCCAGCGCCTTGGCGAGCGCGTGCTCCGCGTCGAACCGGCTGTCCGCTGCGGCGCTGAGGCGGGCGTAGTCGTTTGCCCAACCGGACCGGCGGAAGCGGTCGGCGTCGCCGTGCAAAAGCCGTCCATAGAGAACGTCCTCGAAGCGGTCCGGCCCTTCATCCGGGGCCGGCACTTCGTCATGGCCGGGCCCTGGCAGCACACGTTGACGTCCCTGGACCATCTCCGCGGTGAACAGCTCAACCACGTGTTCCGTGCCTTCCGTCAGGTGTCGGTCCGCCGAGTAGTTGCAGAGGCGGAGTGCCCTCACCACCAGCTTGAGTGAAACGTGTTCGTCGCGCACGATGAATTTGCGCAGCAGTGCGGCCCGAAAAAGCTCGATCCAATGCCGGCGCTCCCCCTCTGTCCCACCCGCGCTGGAGGGCACCGCCGGCGGCTCCGCGTCGGCTTGGAACAGCGCCACCATCCGGAAGTACTCGGCGGCGAGCTGCTCAAAGATCACCAGCCGTTCGAGCTCGCTGCCTGGCTTCCCGCGCTTGCCTTCGCCCATGATTGCCGGCTAAGCCGTTCGGACCTTCGCGGCCTTGTAACGGGATACAGTCGGGTCGCCGCTGAGCCAGAAGCGCCACGGGTAGTCGTCGGTGCCGCCGGCGCCGGAGACGCCCACCCGCGGCCCGGAACTGATCGCGGCCGCCGGCACGGCCGGGAGCTCGAGCCGGAACGGTGCACTGAGCGCGTCGCGGCCGCTGTCCGCCGTCGTCAGTCCCAGGGCGGTGGCGAAGCGGGCCGGACCGCTGGCGAGGTCCTTCGGGGCTTTCGACGTCGGCCGCCGCGCCTGGGCCACTTCCTCCCCGACCACGACTTCACCGGCGCGCAGGAGCAGGGCGGAGGCCACCCCCTCGGGGCCGCAGACGATGTTGGCGCAATGGTGCATCCCGTAGGTGAAGTAGACGTAGAGGTGCCCCGCCGGGCCGAACATCGGGGCGTTCCGCCGGGTCTGGCCGCGGAAAGTGTGCGAGCCGGGATCAGGGTGCAGCGAGTCCTCCGGCCCCAGATAGGCCTCGACCTCGGTGATCCGCACCGCTACCGGCCCACCATGGCTGCTGTGCGTCAGCACTGCGCCGAGCAGCAGCGGGGCCACGGTTCGGGCGTCGGCGGACAGCAGCCCGCGCAGGGCGTCTGGCGTCAGGCTGGAATCCATCCTCCGACTTTAACAAACCCCTGAATCGCGGCATAGCGGCCCCTCACGGCCGTGTCCGATTTCCGCTAGCAGAGGTCCGCCGGAAGCTGGCAGGATGGAGCCATGGACTTTTGGCAGCGCTACCGGGCAATCGATGCCCGGGACCCCCGTTTCGACGGGCAGTTCTATACCGCTGTCCGCACCACCGGCATCTACTGCCGGCCCTCCTGCCCGGCGCGGACCCCGAAGGCCGGCAATGTCACCTTTTACGAGACGTCCGCCGCCGCGCATGACGCAGGCTACCGGGCATGCAAACGCTGCCTCCCCGAAGCCGTGCCGGGCACCCCGGCGTGGAATGTCCGCTCGGACATCGCCGGCCGGGCCATGCGCCTGATCAACGACGGCGTGATCAACCGCGACGGCGTGGAAGGGCTCGCCTCGCAGCTCGGCTACTCCTCGCGCCAGCTCAACCGCATCCTCAGCCACGAACTCGGTGCCGGCCCGCTCTCGCTGGCGAGGGCCAGCCGTGCGCAGACCGCCCGGACCCTGCTGGTCTCCACCTCAATGAAGGCCGCCGACATCGCATTCGCCTCGGGCTTCAGCAGCGTCCGCCAGTTCAACGAGACCATCACCGAGGTCTTTGCCATGACCCCCTCGGCACTGCGGGCCACGGCGCGGCACCAGCAGGCGACGGCCCGGACGGCGGTGGCCTCCACGGCGCTTACGTTGAACCTGCCGTACCGGGAGCCGTTCGATCCTGGGGTGTTCGCATTCCTGGCCGTCCGAGCCATTCCGGGCATCGAGGAAGGAAGCTCCACCTCCTATGCCCGGACCCTGCGGTTGGCGCACGGGGACGCCCGCTTCCGGGTGGACTACGACGCCGGCTCCCCGGGCCGGCCCCTGAGGCTGACGATTGGGGCCGTGGACCTGCGGGACCTGGCCTCGCTGCTCAGCCGGGTGCGGCGCCTGCTGGATCTCGACGCCGACCCGGTCGCGATCGATACCTCCCTCGCCGCCGATCCGCGGCTGGCGGCCAGCGTTGCCGCCGCCCCCGGCATGCGGATGCCCGGGGCCGTGGATCCGCAGGAGCTGCTGATTCGCGCCATGATCGGCCAACAGATCACCGTGGCGGCTGCGAGGACGGCCCTGGTCCAGCTTTCCGCGTGCGGCAGCGAGAGCCTGGTTCCGGCGGACGGCCTGCACCGGCTCTTCCCGACGGCGGCGGACATCGCGGACACCGGGTTCCAGTTGCTGCGCGGACCTCAGCGCCGCATCGACTCGGTCCGTGCCGCCGCCGCGGCAATGGCCGCCGGTGACCTGGATTTTGGCTACGGCGACGACCTCGCCGGCCTGCAGTCCAAGCTCTTGCCGCTGGCCGGCGTCGGGCCCTGGACTGTGGGCTATGTCGCGATGCGCGTGATCGGCGCCCCGGACGTTTTCCTGGCCAACGACGCCGCGGTCCGCAATGGTATCCGCTCGCTGGCGCAGGCGTCAGACGATAACGCCGGTGGCGCCGCCGCGGCTGCGGATGGCCTGCCCGCCGACCCGATCGCCCCCGATTCGCTCTCTCCCGATTTTCGGGAGGTCAGTCCCTGGCGCTCCTACGCCACCATGCACCTCTGGCGTGCGGCCGCAGCGGCCCAGTCCGCAGCGCGGACCATGGCAGCCCGGACCAAGTCAGCCCGGCCCAAGACAGCAGCTTCGAAGAAAGTGACGACATGAAAGCCCAGCTTTTGACCATCTCCACCCCGGACGGTCCGTTCACCATCATTGCCCGGGACGGCGCGGTGCTGGCCTCGGGCTGGACCGCGGTGCCCGGCGAACTCACGGGCCAGATCCACCCGGACCTGCTGCCCGGCGGCTACGAACCAGTGTCGGAACTGCGCGGCATCTCGGCCGCCGTCGAGGAGTTCTACGCCGGCAACCCGCGAGCCGCGATGGAAGTCCCGGTGCTGCAGAAATCGGGCCCCTTCCGCAGCCATGCCTGGGACATGCTGCGGACCGTGGCGCCGGGGCATCCGGTGACGTACACCGAGTACGCGGAACTGTCCGGCAACGCGAAGGCCGTCCGGGCGGCGGCCAGCGCCTGCGCCTTCAACGCGGCCGCTCTATTCGTGCCATGCCACCGGGTGATCCGCACCGACGGGAGCCTGGGCGGGTTCCGCTGGGGACTCGCCATCAAAAAGAGCCTGCTGGACCGCGAACGGCAGCTGGCCCTGGCCGTGCGGGCCTAGTTCGTCACTGGAACGCCCGCGGGCCACGGCAACAGCGCGGGCAGCTCGACGCCGTCGGCCGCTGCCGTGGCGCGCAGGCTCCCCAGGGTGGGGGTGCGGCCGGCCAGCCACGCCGCGATGTCGGTGAGCATGCCGTTGATGGCGGTGGAGCGTCCGCCGGCGGCGCCGATCGCGACGGAGGGCAGGCCGAGCGGCTGGAGCACAAAACGCTCGCCCTCAGGCACCCGGGCGGCCAGGAACTCGAAGAGATGCCCGCAGAACGGCTTGCTCCACGTTTCGGGGCCGCGGCCGGTGCCCAGGTCCGTGGCATGGATGGTGAGTTCGCGCCAGAGCGCCAGGCCGCCGTCGAACACAACGCCGCCGCGGTAACTGATCGGCTCCCGCCAGCCCGCCGCCTCCAGCGCACCGAAGGCGCCCAGGGCCCGCTCGAAGGCCGCGGCCAGCGCGGCCCGGTGCTGCTCAGCGCTGTGGCCGGCCGCCAGTTCGATGGCGCGGGTGCGTCCCTCGAAGCCGCCGTCGTAGAGTTCGATGCTTTCGCCGCGGCCGGCGTACTCAACCTGGCGGGCCATCGCGTTGGCGATTCCGGCCAGGTGGGCCAGCACGTGCCCGCGGGTCCAGCCAGGGAGTTCGGACGCGGCCAGGACGTCCTGGTCGTTGAGTTTGGCGGCGATTCCGGTCACGACGTCCGCGGCGCGGCGGAGTTCCTCCAGCAGGTTTTCAGGGGTGATTGAGGTCATGGCGCCCATCCTAACGGAGCCTCCGGATTAACGGTGATTAACTGGGCTGAGCCGTCTCAGCGCGCCCCGTAGCGGTGCCGGATGTGCCGCCGGTCATGCCGGGCCTGCCAGAATTCGAGTTCGCGGGGCCGGAGCGCGTAGAGCTGCCAGCTGGGGTTCTCGCTGCCGTCGGCGCCGGGCCGATCGTGCCAGTCGGCGGCGGAGGCTTCCGCGGAGAGCGCCACAACCTGGCCGGCCACACGGACCTGGCGGCCCTGCTGCTGCCAGAAAAAGTTCAGCGCAGCGCTCGGGTTCTCTGCCAGTTCCCGGCCCTTGCGCGACTGGCGGGACGTCGCGAAGTGCCAGCCGTCGTCGTCGATGTCCTTGAGGATCAGCATCCGCGAGGACGGACGTCCGAGTGCGTCGGCGGTGGCCAGGCTGCAGGCGTTGGGCTGCGGAACTCCGGCCGCCAGGGCTTCGGCGAGCCACTGCCGGAACAGTTCCCCCGGGTCCTCGGGTGCCGTCGCCGGGTCGAAGTCCGGGAGCACGTCCGGGAAGTCGGGCAGGGCACGCAGGAACTGGCGGAACGATTCGCTCATGCACCCACCTTAAGCGCCACGAGATGACACTTCGCGGCAGTGTTTACGAAAAACATTGCCGCGAAGTGTCCCCACCCGCCCCCTAACCTCGCAAGCTCGGTCAGGGGACCCTGCGGGTGTGGGCCCCATCTCGCGGGTGTCGAAGTGCTACCCCGCGTACGCGCGCACGCCGTCGAGCTCCGCCTCGAGCGCCAGCAGCTGGCGTTCGACGGCGGCCGGCGCGGTGCCGCCCTGCGAGTTGCGGCTGTTGAGCGAGCCCTCGGTTGACAGCACCGTGCGGACCTCCGGGGTCAAATGCTCCGAGATGGCGGCGTATTCCTCGTCCGTCAGGTCCCAGAGTTCCACGTCGCGGCTTTCGGCCTGCTTCACGGCGGCGCCGGAGAGCTCGTGCGCCTCGCGGAACGGAACTCCCTGCCGGACCAGCCATTCGGCAATGTCCGTGGCCAGTGCGAAGCCTTGGGGTGCCAGCGCTTCCATCCGTTCGGTGTTGAACTTCAGGGTCGCGATCATGCCGGACACGGCCGGGAGCAGCAGCTCCAGGGTGTCGGCGGCGTCGAAGACCGGTTCCTTGTCCTCCTGCAGGTCGCGGTTGTACGCGAGCGGCAGGCCCTTGAGCGTGGCGAGCAGCCCGGTCAGGTCGCCGATCAGCCGGCCGGCCTTGCCGCGGGCCAGTTCGGCCACGTCAGGGTTCTTCTTCTGCGGCATGATCGAGGAGCCGGTGGAGTAGGAGTCGTGCAGGGTCACGAAGGAGAACTCCTTGGTGGCCCACAGGATCACTTCCTCCGAGACCCGGGACAGGTCCACGCCGATCATCGCCGACACCCACGCGAACTCGGCAAAGACGTCGCGGGAGGCGGTGCCGTCGATCGAGTTGTGCGTGGCCGAGTTGAAGCCAAGGTCCGCCGCGACGGCCTCCGGGTCCAGGCCCAGCGAGGAACCGGCGAGGGCGCCGGAGCCGTAGGGCGAGACCCCGGCGCGCTTGTCCCAGTCGGCCAGCCGCTGCACATCGCGCAGCAGCGCCCAGGCGTGGGCCAACAGGTGGTGGCTGAGCAGGACCGGCTGGGCGTGCTGGAGGTGGGTGCGGCCGGGCATGGCCACCCCGCGGTGCTCCTTGGCCTGGCCGATCAGCGCGTCGATCGTGGCGAGGACGCCGCGGGCGATGATCCGGGCGTGGTCGCGCAGGAACATCCGGCCCAGCGTGGCCACCTGATCGTTGCGGGACCGGCCGGCGCGGAGCTTGCCGCCCAGCTGGCTGCCGGCACGCTCGATCAGGCCGCGTTCCAGCGAACCGTGCACATCCTCGTCGGACTCGGCCGGGGTGTAGGCGCCGGAGGCGACGTCCGCATCCAGCCGGCCCAGGGCGTCCAGCATGCCTTCAAGCTCGGCGTCGTCCAGCAGACCGGCCTTGTGCAGCACGCGGGCGTGCGCCTGGGACCCGGCAATGTCGTAGCGGGCCAGCCGCCAGTCAAAGTGCGTGGACTTGCTCAACGCCGCGAGGGCGTCGGCGGGGCCGCCGGCGAACCGGCCGCCCCACAACGCACCCGTGTTCGTAGCCTCGGACTTGGTGGATTCCGACTCAGCCACAGGGGCTACTTTCCTGCGACGCGGATGTCGCGGCCGGAGGCAACCTTGGCGGACATGCCCCACAGCTCGATGAAGCCGCGGGCCATCGACTGGTCGAAGGTGTCGCCGGTGTCGTAGGTGGCGAGGTCGAAGTCGTAGAGCGAGGTCTCTGAGCGGCGTCCGTTGACGATCGCCTGGCCGCCGTGCAGCACCATGCGGATGTCGCCGGAGACGTAGCGCTGGGTGTCTTCGATGAAGGCGTCCAGGGAGCGCTTGAGCGGGGAGAACCACTGGCCGTCGTAGACCAGCTCGGACCAGCGCTGGCCGACCGTGGCCTTGAAGCGGGCCTGCTCGCGTTCGATCGTGATGTCCTCGAGGTGCTTGTGCGCGGTGATCAGCGCCATCGCGCCGGGGGCCTCGTAGATTTCGCGGGACTTGATGCCGACCAGGCGGTCCTCGACGACGTCGATCCGGCCGACGCCCTGGGCGCCGGCGCGGCGGTTCAGTTCCTTGATGGCCTGCAGCGGGGTGACCTTGACGCCGTCGACTGCGACCGGCACGCCGGCTTCGAAGGAGATGGTGACTTCATCCGGGGCCGGCGGGAACTCCGGGGTGGCGGTGTAGTCGTAGATGTCCTTGGTGGGGGCGTTCCAGATGTCCTCAAGGTAGCCGGTCTCGACGGCGCGGCCCCAGACGTTCTGGTCGATCGAGTACGGGTTCTTCTTGGTGGTCTCGATCGGCAGTCCCTTCTCCTCGGCGAAGGCGATGGCCTTGTCGCGGGTCAGGGCGAGGTCGCGGACCGGGGCGATGCACTTCAGGTCCGGGCCGAGGGTCTGGATGCCGACCTCGAAACGAACCTGGTCGTTGCCCTTGCCGGTGCAGCCGTGGGCCACAGTGGTGGCGCCGAATTCGCGGGCGGCCTTGACCAGGTGCTTGACGATCACCGGGCGGGAGATTGCGGAGACCAGCGGGTAGTGGCCCTGGTAGAGGGCGTTCGCCTTCAGGGTGGGCATGCAGTACTCGTTCGCGAACTCGTCGGACGCGTCGGCCACGTAGGCTTCGACGGCGCCGCAGCCGAGGGCACGCTGGCGGATGGTCTCCAGCGACTCGCCGCCCTGTCCGACGTCGACCGCCACGGCAATGACCTCGGCGCCGGTCGCTTCACCGATCCAGCCGATGGCTACGGAAGTATCCAGGCCACCGGAGTAGGCCAGCACAATACGCTCAGTCACTTCAAATGCTCCTTAGTTGTTGGGTTCTTGGGGTCTCTGGTGAAAGTTCACGGGTGGGGGTCATTGGCCGGCCTCTTCGGCCAGTGACAGGAAACGGGCGGCGACCGCGGCGCCGCCGGCCGGGTCGCGGGTGACCAGCAGCACGGTGTCGTCCCCGGCGATGGTGCCGAGGATCGAGGGCATCACCGAGTGGTCGATCGCGAGGGCCAGGAAGTTCGCGGCGCCCGGCGGGGTGCGGAGCACCACAAGGTTCGCGGAGGCCTCGGCCGTGACGAGCAGTTCGCCGCAGAGCCGCGCCAGCCGGGCGTCGAGGATTTCCTGCGTCACGCCGCTTTTGGCCGCGCGTTCCCCGCCCTCCCCCGGCACGGCGTACACGAGCACGCCTTCCTTGCCGCGGACCCGGACGGCGCCGAGCTCCACGAGGTCGCGGGACAGCGTGGCCTGGGTGACCTGGACGCCGTCGTCCGCGAGCAGGGCCGCCAGCTCGGCCTGCGAGCGGACGGATTCGCCGGTCAGGATCGCGGTGATCCGCGCCTGCCGGGCCGTCTTGGTGGCCGGGCTGGCCCCCTGGGCGGCGGGCTGGACGGACATCAGCCCAGCCCGTCAACCGGCGCGAGCCCGTCAACAACTGCCAGGCCGGAGCGGTGCATGAGCCAGGCCATCAGGGCTTTCTGCGCGTGCAACCGGTTCTCGGCCTCATCCCAGACCACGGACTGCGGGCCGTCGATCACGCCGGCGGAGATTTCGTAGCCGCGGTAGGCCGGGAGGCAGTGCAGCACGACGGCGTCCGGCGCGGCAAGCGTCATCGCGTCCTCGTCCACGGAGTAGTCGCGGAACAGCTGCAGCCGGGCCTCCTTCTCGTCCTCCTGGCCCATCGACACCCAGGTGTCGGTGGCGACGACGTCGGCTCCGCGGAGCGCCTCCGCGGCGTCCACGGTGACCAGCACCGAGCCGCCGGTCTCCGCGGCGCGCTCCTCCGCGGCGGCGACGATCTCCGCCGCGGGCAGGTAGCCCTCCGGGCCGGAGATGCGCACGTGCATGCCAGCGGTGACGCCGGCCAGCAGGTAGGAGTTGGCCATGTTGTTGGCCGAGTCGCCGAGGTAGCTCATGGTGAGGCCGGCCAGCGTGCCCTTGTGCTCCTTGACGGTCAGCAGGTCGGCCAGGAGCTGGCAGGGGTGGTAGTCGTCGCACAGGGCGTTGATCACCGGGACGCGCGAGTGTTCGGCCATCGCGACGAGGCCGGCGTGCGCCCCGGTCCGCCACACGACGGTGGAAACCATGCGTTCGAGGACCCTGGCGGTGTCCTCAACCGACTCCTTGTGGCCGATCTGGGCTTCGCCCGGGTTGATGATGAGGGCGTTGCCGCCCATGTCCGCGATGCCGGTGGCGAAGGAGACACGGGTCCGGGTGGAGGTCTTGTCGAAGATCACGGCCACGGTCTTGCGGCCGCTGCCTTCCGCGGCGAAGGGCTGGACACTGTACGGGGCCGCCTTCATCCGGAGGGCGAGGTCCAGGACCTCGGCCTGCTCGGCCGGGGTGAGGTCCGTGTCCTTGAGGAAGTGGCGGGTCGGCACGGATGCGGTCATGGAGGCGGTCACTGGGCGTCCTTTGCGGTCTGGAGGAGGGCCGGCAGGGCGGCGAGGAAGCGGTCGGCCTGGGCCTCGGTGAGGATCAGCGGCGGCGCGAGCCGGATGGTGTGCGGGCCGGGGCTGTTGACGATGAATCCTGCGTCGAGTCCGGCGGTGACGACGGCGGGGGCGACGTCGGCGTCGAGGTCGAAGCCGATCAGCAGGCCTTCGCCGCGGACTTCGGTGACGCCGGCGATTCCGGCGAGCCCGGTGCGCAGGTGCTCCCCCACCTCCCGGACGTGGGCGAGCACCTGCTGGTTCTCCAGCACGTGCAGGGTGGCCAGGGCGGCCGCGGTGGCGACCGGGTTGCCGCCAAATGTCGTCCCGTGCTGGCCGGCGGACAGCAGTGCGGACACCTCGGGGCCGAAGGTGAGCAGGGCGCCGATCGGGAACCCGCCGCCCAGGCCCTTGGCGAGGGTCACGGCGTCGGGAACGATTCCGGCGTCTTCGCTGGCCAGCCACTTGCCGGTGCGGCCGATGCCGGTCTGGACCTCGTCCAGGATCAGCAGGGCGCCGGCGGCGCTGGTGGCTTCGCGGGCGGCCCGGAGGTAGCCGGCGGGCAGCGGGCGGACGCCCGCCTCGCCCTGGATGGGTTCGAGGAAGACCGCGGCGGTGGTGTCGTCGATCTCGGCGCGGAGGGCGTCGATGTCACCGAAGGGGACGTGGACGACGCCGCCGGGCAGCGGCGCGAACGGCGCCCGGTAGGCTTCCTTCGAGGTGAGGGCCAAGGCGCCCATGGTGCGGCCGTGGAAGGCGCCTTCGAGGGCGATGATCTTTGTCCGCGGCTGCGCGTCCGTGTCTGTCTGGCTGACGCCAGCATTCCGCCGTGCCAGCTTGAACGCCGCTTCGACCGCCTCGGTGCCGGAATTGGCGAAGAACACCTTGGACCCGGCCGGTGCCTTGGAAATTTCCAGCAGCTTCTCCGCCAAGGCAATCTGGGTGGGGCTGGTGAAGAAATTGGAGACGTGGCCCAGGGTGGCCAACTGGCTGGAGATCACCGAGGTGACGAAGGGATGGGCGTGGCCCAGCGCGTTGACCGCGATGCCGCCAAGCAGGTCCAGGTATTCCTTGCCGTCCGCGTCCCAGACGAGGCAGCCGGCGCCGCGGACCAGTACGCGCTGCGGGGTGCCGAAGACGCCAAGCAGCGAGGACGAGTAGCGGGACAGCCACTGCGCGCCGCTACTTTCGCCAGTCATAACGGAAGCTGTCGGAGCCCGGCCGGCGATGGGGGCCCGGGTGTGGTCGGGCACCGCGAAGCGGGCGGGGGCCCCATCGCCGGTCGGGCTCGCGCCTACAGTTTCGTTCATGCGTTCACTTCCTCGTCCGGGACGACCTGGGTGCCGATGCCGGCGGTCGTGAAGGTTTCCAGCAGCATCGAGTGCGGCAGCCGGCCGTCCACGATGTGCGCGCGCTCGACGCCGTCGTCAATCGCTTTCAGGCAGGCCGCCATCTTCGGGATCATGCCGGATTCAAGACGCGGGAGCATCTCGCGCAGCTCCGACGCCGTCAGCGACGAGATGAGCGATGACCTGTCCGGCCAGTTGGCGTAGAGGCCCTCGACATCGGTCAGGATGACCAGCTTGGAGGCACCCAGGGCCGACGCGACCGCCGCCGCAGCCGTGTCCGCGTTGACGTTGAGTACCTGCCCGGTGGTGGACCCGTCCGGGGAGATCTCCGGCGCGACGGTCGAGATCACCGGGATCCGGCCGGCCGCCACGATGTCCAGGATGCCTTCCGGGTTCACCCCGACGACTTCGCCGACGAGGCCCAGGTCCACCTCTTCGCCGTCCACCACGGTGCCGGTGCGGACGGCGCGCAGCAGTCCGCCGTCTTCGCCGGACATCCCGACGGCGTAGGGCCCGTGCGAGTTGATTAGGCCCACGAGCTCGCGGCCCACCTGGCCGGTAAGGACCATCCGGACCACGTCCATGGCCTCGGGGGTGGTGACGCGCAGGCCGCCCTTGAACTCGGATTCGATGCCGAGCCGGCTGAGCATGGCGTTGATCTGCGGGCCGCCGCCGTGCACCACGACGGGGTGGATGCCGACGTGGTGCAGGAAGACGACGTCCTCGGCGAAGGCGCGGCGGAGTTCGTCGTTGACCATGGCGTTGCCGCCATACTTGATCACCATGGTGGTTCCGGCGAAGCGCTGGATCCAGGGCAGCGCCTCGATCAGGGTGCCGGCCTTGCCCTGCGCGTCGGCCATGGAAGTGGTCTCGCGGGTCTGGGTGCTCATGTCGTTCGTCATTCCCTTAGCTGGAGTAGGCGCTGTTTTCGTGGACGTACTCGTGCGTCAGGTCGTTGGTCCAGATCGTGGCCTCGGCGGCGCCAGCCTGCAGGTCGATCTCGACCAGGACTTCGCGCGGCTCCAGGTCCACCAGGCCGCGGTCCTCGCCGATGCTGCCGTTGCGGCAGATCTGCACACCGTTCATCGAGACATTCAGCTGGTCCGGTTCGAAGGCCGCGTCCGTGGTGCCCACGGCGGACAGCACGCGGCCCCAGTTCGGGTCCTTGCCGAAGATCGCCGTCTTGAAGAGGTTGGAGCGGGCCACGGCCCGGCTGACCACTTCGGCGTCCTTCTCGCTCGCGGCGTTGAAGGTACGGATGGCGATGTCGTGGCTGGCACCCTCGGCGTCGCCGATCAGTTTGCGGGCCAGTTCCGCGCACACCTGGGTGAGCCCCTTGCCGAAGTCGACGGCGGAGGGCACGGCGCCCGTGGCGCCGGAGGCGAGCAGCACCACAGTGTCATTGGTGGACATGCAGCCGTCCGAATCGGCCCGGTCGAAGGTGACGCGGGTGGCGTCGCGGAGCACGACGTCGAGCAGTTCGGGCTGGACCTCCGCGTCCGTGGTGAGGACCACGAGCATCGTGGCCAGGCCCGGGGCAAGCATGCCGGCTCCCTTGGCCATGCCGCCGATGGTGAATTCCCGGCCCTCGGCGTCGGCGCCGGTGAAGACCGCCTGCTTGGACACCGAGTCGGTGGTCATGATTGCGGCAGCCGCTGCCGGGCCGCCGTCGGCGTTCAATTCCGCGGCTGCGACGCCGATCGCGGGGACGAGCTTGTCCATCGGAAGCTGTTCGCCGATCAGGCCGGTGGAACAGACGAAGATGTCCGTCGCTGAGGCCCCGAGTGCCTCGGCGGTCTTTTCGGCGGTGGTGTGGGTGTTCTGGAAGCCTTGCGGGCCGGTGCAGGCGTTGGCGCCGCCGGAGTTGAGGATCACGGCGTCCACCCGGCCGTCCTTGATGACTTCGCGGGACCAGTGCACGGGCGCGGCGGCCACCCGGTTCGAGGTGAAGACGGCGGCGGCGGCTTTGTTGGGGCCGTCGTTGACCACGAGGGCCAGGTCCGGGTTTCCGGAGGCCTTGAGGCCGGCCTTGACCCCGGCAGCGCGGAATCCCTTGGGGGCGGTGATGCTCACGGTGCGACTCCCTGGAGGTCGAGGCCGGCGGTTTCCGCCAGGCCGAGGGCAATGTTCATGGACTGCACGGCGCCGCCGGCGGTCCCCTTGGTGAGGTTGTCGATGGCGCAGGTGACGATCACGCGGCCGGTGTGTCCGTCGAGGGCCAGCTGCATCACGGCGTGGTTGGAGCCCTGCACGGACTTGGTGGAGGGCCACTGGCCTTCCGGCAGCAGGTGCACGAACGGCTCCTCGTCGTACGCCTCGGCCCAGGCGCGGCGCAGTTCCTCAGCAGTCACGCCCGGCCGGACTTTCGCGGTGGCCGTGGTGAGGATGCCGCGGCTCATCGGGGCCAGCGTGGGGGTAAAGGACACCGTCACCGGCCCGTTCAGCGCCTTGGACAGCCCCTGCTCGATCTCCGGGGTGTGCCGGTGCCCGCCGCCGACGCCGTAGGGACTCATCGCACCCATCACCTCGGCGCCGATCAGGTTCACCTTCGCGGCCTTGCCGGCCCCGGACGTACCGGAAGCGGAAACGATCACGACGTCGTCGGCCTGTAGCAGGTGGTTGCTGAAGCCCGGGGTGAGGGCCAGCAGGGCCGACGTCGGGTAGCAGCCGGGCACGGCGATTCGGGTGGCGCCGCGCAGTGCCTCGCGCTGGCCCGGCAGCTCGGGCAGCCCGTAGGGCCAGGTGCCGGCGTGCGGCGATCCGTAGAACTTCTCCCACGCCGCCGGATCCTCCAGCCGGTGGTCCGCGCCGGCGTCGATCACGACCGTGCCGGCGGGCAGTTGCGCCGCGATCTCGGCGGACGCCCCGTGCGGGAGGGCAAGGAACACGACGTCATGTCCGGCCAGGTTTTCCACGGTGGTGTCTTCGAGGATGCGGTCCGCCAGGCCATGGAGATGCGGCTGCAATTCCCCTAGTCTGGAACCGGCGTTGCTGTGCGCGGTAATGGCCCCGATGGTGACGTCGGGATGACCGGCCAGGAGCCTCAATACCTCGCCGCCGGCGTAGCCGCTTGCGCCGGAGACGGCAACAGAAATAGTCATAGCACCGAGTGTACAGCAAGACTATGCATAGAGCCCGATATTTATGCATGCGCGCGGCCATGTCCAAGTCCGTGTCCGGACGCGGACGAAACCGTCAGCGTATGCTGGGTAGAGGGTGATCCAGACCGTGCGGCCGCAAATGTCGGCTGCAGCGTTGCCCGTAACAGTTACGAGGCATGCGTTTCATGACCCCCTCCACCACACTTTCCGCCGACTCCCCGGCGCACCCGCAGCCGCGGGTCCGGCAGCCCAACGCCGTCGTCCTGAGCTATTCGGAACTGCTGAAGCGCGTCAAGGCCGAAGGCCTGCTGGAACGCCGCACCGGGTTCTACGTGACGGTGTTTTCCATCCTGGCCCTGCTGATGGCCGCCACCTGGTTCGGCTTCGCGCTGATCGGGGACAGCTGGTTCCAGCTCCTCATCGCGGCAGCCCTGGGTATCCTCTGCACCCAGTTGAGCTTCCTGGCCCACGAGGCCGGGCACCGCCAGATCTTCGCCTCCCGCCGCGCCAACGACTGGGCCGCACGGCTGCTGGCCACGTCGGTGGCCGGCATCAGCTACTCCTGGTGGGAGCAGAAGCACGGCGCGCACCACAACCACCCGAACGTGATTTCCAAGGATCCGGACATCGCCACCGGCGCGATCGCCTTCTTCCCCGAAGCCGCGGCGACCCGGCAGGGACGGTTCTCCTTCCTGACCCGCAAGCAGGGCTGGTTCTTCTTCCCGCTGCTGTTCCTCGTGGGCCTGGGCCTGCAGATCGATTCGGTCAGGTTCATCGTCCGCCGCGCCAAGGTCACGCACCGCTGGGTGGAGATCCCCATCCTCGCGGCCCGGCTGAGCCTGCTGCCCGTGCTCGCCTTCGCGTTCCTGCCCTGGGGCATGGCACTGGCGTTTATCGGCGTGCAGCTCGCCGTCTTCGGCTTCTACATGGGCGCCTCCTTCGCACCGAACCACAAGGGCATGCCCGTGCTTGCGGCTGACAGCCGGGTGGACTTCTTCAGCCGCCAGGTCCTCACGTCCCGGAACATTTCCGGCGGCCGCTTCATGGACATCCTGCTCGGCGGCCTCAACCGCCAGGCCGAGCACCACCTCTTCCCGGACATGGCACGCCCCCAGCTGGACAAGGCCGCCGTGATCGTCCGCGAGTTCTGCGCCAAGCACCAGGTCCCGTACACCGAAACCACCCTGCTGCAGTCCTACGGCATCATCGTGCGCTACCTCAACGACGTCGGCCTCGCCGCGGGCCGCCACTTCGAGTGCCCAATGGCCACCGTTACCCGCCGTTACTAGCGGCACGCCGGGCATACTGCGCCCGGCGCGCCGGTGTCCCTAGGATGGTCTCAGGATCCGCGCCGAGGAAGCTTCCTCGCCCGGAGCGCTGGCGCTTCAAAAGGCCCTGACACTTCAGAAGGAGACACATGACGCACGCAATCCTCGCCCGGCAGGCCGGCGGACCGGAGGTCCTCGAGCTGGCAGAAGTCGACCGGCCGGTTCCGGGGCCCGGCCAGCTGCTGATCGAGGTCGCCGCCGCGGGCGTGAACTTCATCGACACCTACAAGCGCAGCGGCGTCTACAAGGTGCAGTACCCCTTCACTCCGGGCTCCGAGGCCTCCGGGACCGTGGAGGAGCTGGGCGACGGCGTGAGCAACTTCTCCGCCGGCGACCGGGTCGCGACCGCTGAGGGTGTCAACTGCTACGCCGGGTACGCCCTCGTGGACGCGGACAAGGCGCTGCCGGTGCCCCGCGGCGTCGACGACTACACCGCCGCTGCCCTCCCCCTGCAGGGCATCACCGCGCACTACCTGATCAACTCCTCCTTCAAGGTGGAAGAGGGCCAGACCGTGCTGCTGCACGCCGGCGCCGGCGGCGTCGGCCTGCTGCTGATCCAGTTGCTCAAGGCCAAGGGCGCGAACGTCATCACCACCGTCTCCACCGATGAGAAGGAGGCGCTGGCCCGCGGCGCCGGCGCGGACCACGTGCTGCGCTATGACGGCTTCGCCGCAAAGGTGCGCGAGCTGACGGACGGCGCCGGCGCGCACGTGGTGTACGACGGCGTCGGAAAAGACACCTTCGACGATTCCCTGGCGGCGCTCCGGATCCGCGGCACCCTTGTGCTCTTCGGCGCCGCGTCCGGTCCGGTGCCGCCGTTCGACCCGCAGCGGCTCAACGCCGGCGGCTCGCTCTACCTGACCCGGCCGACCATCACGCACTTCCTCCGCGACGCGCGGGAACGCCGCTGGCGCTCCGACGAACTCTTCGCCGCAGTGGCGGACGGCAGCCTCAAGGTCCGGATCGGCGCCCGCTACGATCTCGCCGACGCCGCCGCAGCCCACACCGACCTGGAGCAGCGCCGCACCACCGGCAAGGTCATCCTGGTCCCCTGAATCGGCCCTGGAGTGGCACCGATGTCTTCCGTTCATCTGCTGCAGGGAGAATCACCCTGTGATTGAGCAGCAAACGCCGGCCGTCGGCGTTCCCTTGGGCGGCGGCCGCCCGGCCGGCGCCGCCTATCAGCCGCAGCTGCCGGGCGCCTTCGCGGCGCCGCCGGAGCGGACCCTGGTCGACGTCCTGCGGGAGACCGCCGACCGCTTTCCGGACGCCTCCGCGCTCGACGACGGCCGACGCTCCCTGAGCTATGCCCAGCTGATGGACGAGGTCCGGGCCACCGCGAGGAAGCTGCACCTGGCCGGGCTGGGCGCGGGCGACAAGATCGGCGTCCGGATCCCCTCGGGCACCAACGAGCTTTACATCTCCATCCTGGCGGTGTTGTTCGTCGGGGCCGCCTATGTTCCGGTGGACGCCGACGACCCCGAGGAGCGGGCCTCGCTGGTGTTCGGCGAGGCCGGCGTTGCCGGCGTGCTGCGTGCCGGTGGGACGATCGTCACGGACTCCGGCCGTCCCCGGCCCTTCCCGGCCGCCAGGGAGCCGGTCCCAGGCGACGATGTCTGGGTCATCTTCACCTCCGGATCCACCGGCACGCCCAAAGGCGTCGCCGTCCGGCACCGTTCGGCTGCCGCCTTCGCCGACGCCGAGGCTCGGATCTTCCTCCAGGCCGAACCGATCGGGCCCCAGGACCGGGTGCTGGCCGGGCTTTCGGTGGCCTTCGATGCTTCCTGCGAGGAAATGTGGCTCGCCTGGCGGCACGGTGCGTGCCTGGTCCCGGCGCCGCGCGCCCTGGTCCGGACCGGCATGGACCTGGGCCCCTGGCTCATCAACCACGGCATCACGGTGGTCTCCACGGTGCCCACTCTCGCGGCGCTGTGGCCGGTGGAGTCGCTCGAAAGCGTCCGACTGCTGATCTTCGGCGGCGAAGCCTGCCCGCCCGAACTCGCCGAGCGGCTGGCCGTGGACGGACGCGAAGTCTGGAACACCTACGGACCCACCGAGGCCACCGTCGTCGCCTGCGCCGCGCCGCTGGGCGGCCCGGGACCGGTCCGGATCGGGCTACCGCTCGACGGCTGGGACCTCGCTGTCGTCGACTCCGACGGGGTGCCGGTCTCCGAGGGCGGAATCGGTGAGCTGATCATCGGCGGAGTCGGGCTTGCCCGCTATCTCGATCCGGCCAAGGACGCGGAGAAGTATGCTCCCCTGCCGGCGCTGGGCTGGTCCCGCGCCTACCGCTCCGGCGATCTGGTGCGCTACGAGCGGGCGGGACTGCTCTTCGTCGGCCGCGCGGACGAACAGGTCAAACTGGGTGGGCGCCGGATCGAGCTCGGCGAAATCGACGCCGCCCTCCAGTCGCTGCCCGACGTCGCCGGGGCGGCGGCAGCGGTGCGGACGACGGCGGCCGGGAACCAGGTGCTGGTCGGCTACCTCGCACCGGCCGACGGCAGGGAACTGGACCTGGCAGCCGCCCGGCTGCTGCTCGCGTCCACCCTGCCCGCCCCGCTGATCCCGTTGCTCACCGTCGTGGACGCCTTACCGACCAAAACCAGCGGCAAGGTGGACCGGCAAGCACTGCCGTGGCCGCTGACCGGCCCGGGGGCGGCGGACACTGCGGCGGCGCCCATGGACCTCCCGCAGGACGCCCGCTGGATCGTCGAGCAGTGGAGCGCTGTCCTGGGCGGGACCGTTTCGGACCTCGATGCCGATTTCTTTGCCTTCGGCGGCGGCTCGCTGGCCGCGGCCCAGCTGGTCTCCGCGCTGCGGGTCCGCTACCCGACGATCACGGTGGCGGATATCTACGCCACGCCCCGGATCGGCGCCCTGATCGACACCGCACGCCAGTCCCTCCCGGAAGGCGGGGCCCCGGCGGCCGGCCAGCGTTCGGTCCGTCCCACGTCCCGCCGCGCCCAGTGGGTCCAGACGCTGCTGGGTGTCCCGCTGCACATCCTCGTCGGGATGCGCTGGCTGACTTACCTGATGGTGGCGAACAATTTGCTCGCGTCCCTCGCCGGGTTCACCGCGGCGCCGACCCTGTCCTGGTGGTGGGTGGGAGCCTCCTGGCTGGTGTTCGTCAGCCCGGCCGGGCGGATGGCTATTTCGGTGGCCGCGGCCCGGCTCCTGCTGCGCAATGTCTCCCCCGGAAGCTACCCTCGGTCCGGCCGAGTGCATTTGCGCCTGTGGCTGGCCGAACAAATCCAGGACCTGGCCGGGGCCGTCAGCCTCGCCAGCGCCCCGTGGGTGCCCTACTACGCCCGGGCTCTGGGCGCCACGATAGGCAACAACGTCCAGCTCCATTCGCTGCCGCCGGTGACCGGGCTGCTCACGCTCGGCAACGGCTGCAACATCGAACCCGAAGTCGATCTTTCCGGCTGGTGGATCGACGGCGACTCCGTCCACATCGGCGCGATCCGGATCGGCGCCGGTGCCGTCGTCGGCGCCCGCAGCACGCTCATGCCTGGTGCCAGCATCGGCGCCGGGGCGCAGGTGGAGCCGGGTTCGGCCGTCCTTGGCCGGGTCAAGGCCGGCCATTTGGTGGCCGGCTCCCCGGCAGAACGCCGGGGCAAAGCCAAACAGGGCTGGCCCGCGACGCCACCGGAGCACCATCTGATCGACCGGCTCTGGTTTGCCGGTTTCGCCTCCGCCTCGGCTCTCCTGGCCCTGATCCCCTACCTGTCCGCCGCTGCGGCCGGACTGGTGATGTTCCTCTTCATCCAGGGCCGCGACTCGCTGGCCGCGGCCCTGCCGCAGCTGGCCGTCTCACTCCCGCCGGCCGCGCTCGCGTGGTTCGGCGCCAACCTGGTCCTGGTTCTCGCGACCACGCGCCTGCTCGGCGCCGGGCTGCGCCCCGGCTACTACCGGGTGCGCAGCCGGATCGGCTGGCAGGTGTGGGCGACGGAACGGGTCCTCGACCTGGCCCGCGACCTGCTCTTCCCGGTCTACGCCAGCCTCTTCACGCCGGTCTGGCTCCGCCTGCTCGGCGCCAGGGTCGGCCGGAACGTGGAGGCCTCCACGGTTCTGCTGATCCCGAAAATGACGACCGTGGGCGAGGGTGCCTTCCTGGCCGACGACACCCTGATCGCGTCCTACGAGCTCGGCGGCGGTTGGATGAGGATCGCGCCGGCAAAGGTGGGCAAACGCTCCTTCCTCGGCAACTCAGGCATGACCGCCGCAGGGCGCAGCGTGCCCAAGAACTCCCTCGTGGCGGTCCTCTCCGCGACCCCCGCGAAGGCGAAATCAGGGACCTCCTGGCTGGGCAGCCCGCCGGTGCGGCTGCGCAGGACCGCCATCGCCTCCGATGACACCCGCACCTTCCAGCCGCCCCTGCGGCTCAAACTGGCCCGCGCCCTGTGGGAGCTCTGCCGCTTTGTCCCGGTGGTCCTCACGGTCGCCGTCGCCGCGGCCGTGCTCGTGGCCCTGGACTGGCTGGCCGGCACCTTCAACTACGCCGTAGCCGCCCTCCTGGGCGGCGTCGTGGTCCTGCTGGCCGGCGCGGCCGCTGCCGGCAGCGCCGTCGTCGCGAAGTGGCTCCTGGTGGGACGCATCCGCCCCGGTGAGCACCCGCTCTGGAGTTCGTTCATCTGGCGGAACGAAGTGGTGGACACCTTCATCGAGATGGTCAGCGCCCCATGGTTCGCGCGCGCGGCATCCGGCACCCCGGCCCTCGTCTGGTGGTTGCGCGCCCTGGGCGCCAAGATCGGGGCTGGCACCTGGTGCGAGAGCTACTGGCTGCCGGAGGCGGACCTCGTCACCCTGGGCCGCAGCGCCACGGTCAACCGCGGCTGCGTGGTCCAAACCCATCTCTTCCACGACAGGGTCATGAGCATCGACACTGTTACGCTCGAAGACGGGGCCACGATGGGTCCGCACGGGGTCATCCTGCCGCGGGCCCGGATCGGCAACGGCGGGACGGTGGGCCCTGCATCACTCGTGATGCGGGGCGAAACGGTCCCGGCCGCCACATACTGGATGGGAAATCCGGTCAGCCCGTGGGTCGGCCCGGATGTTCCGGCGCCCAAGCCCAAGTAGCCCCGCCCTGGTAGTTCCCCGCCCGGAAGACGCCTCCCGTCCACCGCAACGACCGAAAGCCGTGCCATGAGTCCCATCGCCTCAGCCGCTGCCGAGGAATTCCCCGCTGAATTGCCGCCCGCAACGCCCGCAGCCGCTCCGGATCCGTACATGCCGGGCCATGGCACCGACGTCTACCGCGTCACGCGCTACGAACTGGAGCTCGACTACCGCATCAGCAGCAACCATCTGGGCGGCCGGGCGACGCTGCACGCCGTCGCCCGGCGCCAGAGCTCCGCGATTGTCCTGGACCTGACCGGGCTCCGCGCCACGAAGGTGCTGATGCCCGGCCGGAAGGTGCGCAAGTTCAACCAGCGGGCTGAGCGGCTGGTCGTGGTGCCGGACACGGCGCTGCTGCCCGGTGACGAATTCACCCTGGACATCCGCTATGAGGGCAACCCGGCGCCCCGCCGCGGGCTCTGGGGAGAGGTGGGCTGGGAGGAACTGAGCGACGGCGTCCTGGTCGCCGGGCAGCCCAACGGCGCGGCGTCGTGGTTTCCCTGCAACGACCATCCGCGGGACAAGGCCAGCTACCGCATCGCGGTCACCACCGATGCCAACTACCGGGCCGTCTGCAACGGGGTACTGGTCTCGCACCAGGCCCGTTCCAGCCGCGAAACCTGGGTCTACGAGCAGTCCGAACCCATGGCCAGCTACCTCGCCACGGTCCAGATCGGCCGGTACGAACTGCTGTCGCTGAACCCGGACCGGACGGCCGGCGACGTCGCCCAGACCGCCGCGGTGCCGGCCGAACTGTCGGCCGAGGCCCGCGCCGGGCTCGCCCGCCAGCCGCAGATGATGCGTACCTTCACCAGCCGCTTCGGGCCCTATCCGTTCGCCGACTACACCGTTGTGGTGACCGAGGACGTCCTGGAGATCCCGCTGGAGGCCCAGTCCCTGTCCATTTTCGGGCGCAACCACCTGACGCCGGACTGGGAATCCCAGCGGCTGATCGCGCACGAGCTCTCCCACCAATGGTTCGGGAATTCGCTGACGGCAGCGTCGTGGAAGGACATTTGGCTGCACGAAGGCTTCGCCTGCTACGCCGAGTGGATCTGGTCCGAGGAGGCCGGGATCATGAGTGTGGCCGACCGCGCCCGGGCGGCCTGGCGGATGCTCAACCGCGAGGGCCAGGACCTGCTGGTCGGTGACCCGGGGCCGGAATTGATGTTCGATGACCGCGTCTACAAGCGCGGCGCCCTCGCACTGCACGCGGTCCGCCTCCACTGCGGCGATCTTGCCTTCTTCGCGCTCCTGCACGAGTGGACCGGCAGCCACCGGCACGGCTCCGTCACCACCGAGGATTTCATCGTGGCGGCGGACCGCGTCACCGGGATGGACGCCGAGGCTGTGCTGCACCCCTGGCTTTATCAAGAGGCGCTGCCGCCCCTTCCGGCCAGCTGACCGCCTGAAAGCTGACCCCGGGACCGCGCTAATCCCGGGCCGGGAGCGCGGAAAGGGCGACGGCGGCAGCGAACTGCGCGGGCAGTCCGGATTCATCGGGTGGCAGGTCCCGGATGCCGGGCTGGTGCAGCACCTCCACGGTCTCGGGCGCGGTGCGCAACCCGGTGCCGCACAGCTTGAGCCAGGCCTCCTTGCGTGCCCAGAGCCGGGCACGTCCGTGCAACAGCTCCGCGCCGGAGAGGCCGCGAAGGCTCTGGCGTTCTGCCGGGCCCAGCGCCACCTGATCGAAGCCGTCAAAATCAGCACCCGCCGGGTCCTGCACGTCGACGCCAAGGCGCAGCCCCGCGTCAGGATTCAGCACGGCGGCCAGCAGGACCCAGCCCGCGCTGCGGGACAGGCTGAGCAGAAGCGGAGCCGGCGCGCCGGCCAGGGTGTAGCCGGGCCTGCCGTGCGGGCTTCCGGGACCGCAGTGCGGACAGTCGTAGGCGGCTATGAGCTCCGACGGCGGCACGTCCAGCAGTTCGGCGGCAAGCTGCCGCTGAGCCAGCCGGCCGGCCAGGAACGCCGCCCGCGGACCGGGCTCCAGTCCCAGGGCGCGCCCGAGCTCGACGTCGTCCAGCAGTTCGCGGGCGTCGGCGTCCGGTAACCCGGGTGCGCCAGGTACGCCAAAGGGCGGGACCGACCGCACAATCAGCTGCGATGCCATGGTCCCGCCCTCCTATATTTCAGGCTCTCCCGCCAGGGGCTTCCCTCCGGGCCGCTAGCGCTGCACGGCGCCGAAACGCTCGTGGGCGGCAGCGACCGCGCTGTCGCGGGCAGCCGAGGCCTCGTCCGCGGTCAGCGTCCGGTCTTCGGCCCGGAAGCGCAGGTTGAAGGCGAGCGACTTCTTACCCTCCTCGATGCCCTTGCCGGCGTAGACGTCGAACAGGGACACCTCCTCAAGCAACTCCCCCGCGCCCTCGCGCAGGGCGGCCAGCACCTCGTCCGCCGCAACGTCGGCCGCGACCACGAGGGCGACGTCCTGGGTCGCCACGGGGTAACTGGAGATGTGCCGGGCGACGATCACGTCGGCGGCGGCTTCGAAGAGCGCCTCGGCGTTCAGCTCCAGCGCCACCGAGCGGGCCGGCATGTCGTGCGCTGCGAGCAGTTTCGGGTGGAGTTCGCCGGCGTAGCCCACGACCTCGCCGCTGCGCAGCGCCAGCTGCGCGGCACGGCCCGGGTGGAACGCCTGGTGCTGGCCCTTGCTGACCACCAGTTCGACGCCGAGCACATCGCCGGCGAGCCGGGCGATGTCCAGCGCGTCGGCCCAGTCCCAGGCGCGGGGCGTGTGTGCCGGCGCAGCCGGGGAATCGTGGCCGGTCAGCACGGCGCCGAGATGCAGCGGCTGGTCCGGGACGCCGTCGTACAGACCGTCCAGCACCTCGTCGGAGGGCTTGGCGCCCAGCGGCGGAATCGAGGCGGTGCCCAGCGTGTCGCCGGGCAGGAAGACCAGCCCGGACTCGAAGAGCGCGAGGTCGCGGAAGCCGCGGGAGTGGTTGCGCTTGGCGACCTCGATCAGGCCCGGCAGGATGGAGGTCCGCAGGTAGCCCTGCTCTTCGCTGATCGGGTTGGCCAGCTTGAGCGCCTTGCGCTCCGCGCCGGCAACGGGAACCCCGAAGGTGTCGTTGGCCGCCTTGGAGACGAACGGGTACGCCATCACCTCGGTGAGGCCGGCGTCGGCCAGGGCCTGCACGAGCCGGCGGCGCTGCTGCTGGACTCGAGTAAGGCCGCGTCCCGGGGGCGCCACCGGGAGGGTCGCGGGGATCTTGTCGTAGCCGACCAGCCGGGCGATTTCCTCGGAGAGGTCTTCCTTCGTTTCCAGGTCGTTGCGCCAGCTCGGGGCCGTGACGCTGTAGCCGGTGCTGGTCTTTTCGACGACGGCGCCGAGGTCCTGGAGCGAGGTCAGGATCTGTTCCTCGGTGAAGTCGATGCCGATCCGCTCGGCGGCGAAGGCCGCCGGCAACTGCACGGTAACCGGAGCGGGCGCGGTGCCAACGTCGGTGCCCTCGGCCGCATCGGTGCCTCCGGCGAGTTCAACGAGGAGGTCGACGGCGCGCTGGGCGGCCACGTGGGCAACGTGCCAGTCCACGCCGCGCTCGAAGCGCTTGGACGCCTCGGAGGGCAGCTTGTGGCGGCGGCGCGAACGGGCAATCGAGACTTCCTCGAAGTGCGCCGCTTCGATCAGGATGGTCGACGTCGCGTCGCTGACTTCGGTGGCGGCGCCACCCATCACACCGGCGACGCCGATCGGGCCGGAGCCGTCCGTGATCAGGAGGTCTTCGGCGTCGAGCGCGCGGTCCTTGCCGTCCAGGGTCTTGAGCTTCTCGCCGGAGACGGCGCGGCGGACCACGATCTCGCCGGAAAGCTTGTCCTGGTCGTAGAAGTGCAGCGGCTGGCCGAGCTCCAGCATGACGTAGTTGGAGATGTCCACCGGCAGCGAGATGGAGCGGATGCCGGCGAGGCGCAGCCGGGCGGACATCCAGGGCGGGGTGGGCCGGGTGGCGTCCACACCGTGCACGGTGCGGGCCACGAAGCGGTCGCAGCCGGGCTTGCCGTAGATCGGTGCGTCGTCGTTGAGCTTGACCGGGTAGCCGCCGGCCAGGGCGGCGGGGGCCTGCACCTTGGACGCGGGGTCGGTGAAGGGCGTGCCGGTGGCGTGCGCGTATTCCCGGGCCACGCCGCGGATCGAGAAGGCATAGCCCCGGTCCGGAGTGACGTTGATTTCCGCGGCCTGGTCGTAGAGGCCGAGCAGTTCCATGGCGTCGGTACCCAGTTCCGGGTCCAGGCCGATCCGGGACAGCACCAGGATGCCGTCGTGGTCCTCGCCGATGCCGAGTTCGCGGACCGAGGCGATCATGCCGGCGGAAAGGTGCCCGTAGGTCTTGCGGGCGGAGATCCGGAAGTCGCCGGGCAGGACAGCGCCCGGAAGCGTGACCACCACCTTGTCGCCTTCCACAAAGTTGTGGGCGCCGCAGATGATGCCCTGCACGCCGGAGGGGTCGATGCCGTCGCCGGTGAGCGTCTGCTCCTGGCCTTCGGGGACCACACGGACCTGGCACCAGTTGATGGTCTTGCCGTTGGACTGCGGCTCCTTGACCAGGCTCAGGACCTGGCCCACCACGATGGGGCCCTGGAGCGCATCCGTGGGGCGGTGGACCGCTTCCTCTTCAAAACCGACCTTGACCAGATCGGCCATCACGTCTTCGGCCGTCGCTCCGGCCGGTACCGCTGCGAATTCACGCAGCCAGGAAAGTGGGATACGCACTGTTAGATCTCCATCCCGAAGTGCTCGCTGAAACGTACATCGCCTTCGATCATGTCGCGCATGTCGCCGACCTCATTGCGGAACATGAGGGTGCGTTCGATGCCCATGCCGAAGGCAAAACCTGAATAGACGTCCGGATCGATGCCGGCGGCGCGCAGCACGTTGGGGTTGACCATGCCGCAGCCGCCCCACTCGATCCAGCGCGGGCCGCCCTTGGCCCCGGGGTGCCAGATGTCCAGCTCCGCGGACGGCTCGGTGAACGGGAAGTAGTTGGGGCGCAACCGGATCTGGGCCTCGTCGCCAAACATCTGGCGGGCGAAGTGCTCCAGGGTCCCGCGCAGGTCCGCCATGGACAGGCTCTTGTCGATCGCGAGGCCCTCGAACTGGTGGAAGACCGGGGTGTGCGTGGCGTCGAGTTCGTCGGTGCGGAAGACCTTGCCCGGGCACAGCACGTAGATCGGCACCTCGCGTTCCAGCATGGAGCGGACCTGCACCGGGGAGGTGTGGGTGCGCATCAGCAGGTGGGCCTCGGGCGGCTCCACGAAGAAGGTGTCCTGCATTTCGCGGGCCGGGTGGTCCGGCTTGAAGTTCAGCGCATCGAAGTTGAACCACTCCGACTCGACCTCGGGGCCCTCGGCGATCTCCCAGCCCATCCCGACGAAGATGTCCGCGACGCGGTCCTGCAGCGTGGACAGCGGGTGGCGGGCACCGGCGCGACGGCGGCGCGGAGCAGCCGTGACGTCCACGGTTTCCTCGACCAGGATGCGGGCGTCGTTCTCCGCCTCCAGTTCGACCGTGCGGTCCGCGAGCGCCTTGTTGACGCGTCCGCGGGAGGCTCCCATGAGCTTGCCGGCGGCGGCCTTCTGGTCCTTGGGCAGGGCGCCAATCTCACGGTTGGCCAGGCTCAGCGCGGATTTCTCCCCGGTGTGGGCGAGGCGCACGGCCTTGAGCTCATCGAGCGTCGAGGCGGCGGCAATGGCGGCGACGGCCTGGTCTACGGCGGCGGTGATGGCGGCTTCATCCAGAGGGTTCGGGACGGGGGCGCCCGGCAAAGTTTCAGTCATCTACTGTTCTTAGCTACGAGTCGGGTGATGCCAACGCACGCAGGGCCTCAACGGGTGCAGGGACCGGTGCATGGACAAAGGTCAGGGCTCACCGGAACTTCCCGGCGGGCGCTCCCGTCCAGTCTAGTTGAACGCGTCCGGGCGCCCGAACGTGACGGACAGGGACCGCCGGGCAGCACGGCTCCCCCGCTACCATGGCCTCATGACCTCCGGACAGCGGCTGCGGCAGCTTGCCAATCTGTTGAATGCATCTACCCCGCTGGGGTTGCTGCTGGCAGCCTGCGCCCGGACCAGGGTCCGTCGCGGCCCCCGCGGCCTGATCCTCGCCACCGGCTACCGCTGGCGGCTGCCGTTCGCGGCGGCGTTCACCGTGGGCAACGTGGTGCTGTTCCGGGCCGGTCCCGCCGAAGCCCTGGGCAACCCGGTGCTGCTGGGACACGAGGAACGCCACAGCACCCAGTACGCCTGGTGCCTGGGCATGCCGTTCCTGCCGCTGTACTTCCTGTCCGCTGCCTGGTCCCTGTGGCGGACGGGCAATCCCGGATCGGCCAACCCCTTTGAACGGCACGCCGGGCTCCGCGCCGGCGGTTACCCCCTCCTGCCCTCCCCAAGCGCTTCCCGACGACGGCCCCCAGGAAAAGGCGCCCCAGGAAAACCGGCCAGCAAGGCCCCCCGAGCGGAACGAGGCATGACATGACGGAAACTCCCCGATCCATTGCGGTCACCGGATCCGGCACCGCGGAAGCCGCGCCGGACCTGCTGACCCTCGGCATCGGCGTCGAATGCCGCCGGCCCGGCGTGGAGGCGGCGTATGGCGACGCCGCCCTCGCCTCGTCCGCGATCACGGCCGTGCTCAGGAGGCACGGCGTGCCGGACGCGGACATCACGACGTCGGGGCTGAACGTCCGGGCCGAGGTCAGCTGGCAGGAGGGCCGCGGGCAGCTCGTCTCCGGCTACCTGGCCTCCAGCATGCTGAGTGTCCGGCTCCGCGAGCCGGCGGCCGCGTCGGCGCTCATCGCCGCGGCGGTCGCGGCAGGCGGGGACGATGTGCGCCTCAACGGGCTGGAGCTCGGCTTTACCGATCCGTCGGCGGTCGAGGTGCGCGCCCGGGAGGCGGCCTGGAACGACGCCCGCACCGCGGCCGAGCACTTCGCCGCGCTGGCGGGCGCCCGGCTAGGCAGGACACTCTCGGTAACGCAGCAGTCCGGGACCGCCTCACCCATCCCGCTGGCCAAGATGCAGCGCGTGGCGGCATCCGAGCCGCTGACCGTCGAGGCGGGCGGTTCGAGCGTCACGGCGACTGTCGACGTCGTCTGGGAGCTGCTCGACTGAGCTCGCCGGACGGGCGGGACTTCGTGCGGGGCGGGGCTAGTGGGTGGCGCCCGCGGCGAGCTTGAGGTCAGCCGTCGTCGCCAGCGCGGTCCGTACGACGACGGCGAGCGCCTGCACCATCTGCTCCTGCGGGAGTGAGGCCAGTCCGCTTCCCGGCGGGACCTGGTCCGGCCCGTACGGTACATGGACAAAGCCGCCGCGCGCCCCCTGGGTGAGCCGCAGGGCGTGCATCAGGCCGTAAAAGACGTGGTTGCAGACGTAGGTCCCGGCCGTCTGTGACACCTCGGCGGGAATGCCCGCCGCTCCCAGCGCCGCCAGCGCCGCCTTTACCGGCAGCGTGCTGAAGTAGGCCGCTGGAGCGCCGGGCACCACAGGCTCGTCGACCGGGGCGTTGCCCGCGTTGTCAGGGATTCGCGCGTCATCGCAGTTGATCGCGATCCGCTCCAGCGAAATGCGTGCCCTGCCGCCGGCCTGTCCTGCGCAGACCACGAGGTCGGGGCGGTGCTCCGACAGGGCCGCGTGCAGCACCGTGATGGCCTCCCCGAAGACGCAGGGAAGTTCGATCGCCGTCACCTCATGGCCTTCGGCTTCGAGCAGGGCCGCCGCACCGCGCGCCGCGGTCCAGGACGGGTTGGTGCTTTCGCCGCCAAACGGTTCGAAGCCAGTCAGGAGAATCATGCGCCCAGCCTAGCAACGCTATGATCCGTGCCGGCGCTGTTTCTTTGGCCCCGGGTCCTTGACTTAAGATCGAACATATATTCGAATGTATCCATGAGATGGGACGCGCAAGCACTGAAGCCAAGCGGCGAAGCTCTCCCTGCAGGGTCCGCCGCAGGGCCCGCCTCGCCGGCCCTGCTGCCGCTGGCCGGACTCGTGCGGTCCGTCTCCACCCCTGAGTTTGCCGGGGTCACTTTTCATGAGGTCACCGCCAAATCGGTGCTCAACAAGGTGGCCGCCGGTTCCCGCATGCCGTTCGAGTGGACGGTCAATCCCTACCGCGGCTGCAGCCACGCCTGCGTCTACTGCTTCGCCCGCAAGAGCCACACCTACCTCGACTTCGACTCCGGCCTCGACTTCGACAGCCAGGTAGTAGTCAAGATCAACGCCGCCGAGGTGCTGCGCAAGGAACTCGCCAAGCCCTCCTGGCAGCGCCACCACGTCGCCCTGGGCACCAACACGGACCCGTACCAGCGCGCCGAAGGCCGCTACCAGCTGATGCCCGGCATCATCGGCGCCCTGGCCGACTCCGGCACTCCGCTGTCCATCCTCACCAAGGGCACGCTGCTGGCCCGGGACATCCCGCTGCTCAAGCACGCCGCCGCCCAGGTCCCGGTGGGCGTTGGGATCTCGCTGGCCATGACCGACGAGCGGCTCGCCGAGGCGGTGGAACCCGGAACGCCGGGCCCGCGGGCCAGATTGAAGCTGGTCTCCCGGCTGCGCGACGCGGGGCTTCCCTGCGGCGTGATGGCCATGCCCATCCTGCCCTGGCTCTCGGACTCCGACGAAGCGTTGGACTCGCTCTTCGGCTCGCTCGCAGCGGCTGGCGCCACAGGCGTCACGGCAGGGGCGCTCTACCTCAAGCCCGGCACCCGGGAGTGGTTCATGCAGTGGATCGCCCGTGAGCACCCCCAGCTCGCCGGAAAATACCGCCGCCTCTATGGCAGCGGTTCCTACGCTTCCAAGGAATACCGCGCGTGGCTGGCGGGCCGCATCCGGTATTTCAAGTCCCGGCACGGCTTCCTGGGATCCTCGGGGTTCAGCCACCGGGACCTCAACGATGATCCGCGGGAGGAGGAAGCCCAGTACCCGGCGGGCAGCATCCCCGGACCGGGAGCGCCGGGAGCGGCGGCCTACAGTGCCGGCGTCAACGCCGGAACAGCGCAGCCCACGCTCTTCTGACCGGCGCGGCCTCTTCCTGTCCTCCGGCAGGGCGCCTGCCCGGCGCCGGTGCCTAGTCCGGCGCCTAGAGGATTTTGACCGCTCCGAGGACCTTGGAGAGCGAATCCTTGGCGTCGCCGAACAGCAGGGTGGTTTTGGGGTCATGCAGGAGCTCGTTCTCGATGCCTGCGAAGCCCGGCCGCATCGAGCGCTTCAGGAACACCACCTGCTGCGCCTGGACTACCTCAAGGATCGGCATCCCGTAGATCGGCGACCCCGGGGACGACTTCGCGGCCGGGTTGACGACGTCGTTCGCGCCCACCACCAGGGCGATGTCCGTGTTGGCGAACTCCGGGTTGACCTCCTCGAGTTCCCGGAGCGACTCGTACGGCACGTTTGCCTCCGCCAGCAGCACGTTCATGTGCCCGGGCATCCGGCCCGCGACCGGGTGGATGGCGAAGACGACGTCGACTCCCCTGGCGGTGAGGGCGGTGGCAAGCTCGGCTACCGTGTGCTGGCCCTGGGCGACGGCGAGGCCGTAGCCCGGCACGATCACGACGCGCTGGGCATAGCCGAGCTGGACGGCGACGTCCTCGGCCGAGGAGGAGCGCACCGGCCGGTCGCTGAGGGCGGTCGAACCCGCTGTGGATCCGCCCCGGAAGGCGCCAAACATGATGCCGGCCACCCCGCGCCCCATGGCCGAGGCCATCACCTTGGTCAGGATGGTGCCGCTGGCGCCCACAAGTGTCCCGGCGACGAGCAGCAGCACGTTGCCGAGCACGATCCCGGACGCCGCGACGGCGAGGCCGGTGAAGGCGTTCAGCAACGAGATCACGATCGGCACGTCGGCCCCGCCGACCGGGAGCACCAGCAGTAGCCCCGCGGCCAGGCCCAGCACCAGCAGCACCCCGGCCCAGGCCGCCGACCCCGTCAGCACAACGAGTCCACCCGCGGTCAGGGCGCCCGCCAGGACGAGCACCATCACGGCAGGCATACCCGGGAAGAGCAATGGTCGGGTGCTGATCAGCTCCTGCAGTTTCCCGACCGTGACGGCCGAACCGGCGAAGGACACCGCGCCGACCAGCATGGTGAACACGACGGCCAGCCGCACCCAGGAGTCCGCGCTGTGGCCGAGTTCCAGCACCGCTACCAGCGCCGCCGCGCCGCCGCCCACCCCGTTGAACAGGGCCACCAATTGCGGCATCTGGGTCATCTGCACCCGCCGGGCCACCGGTACGGCCAGTGCGGTGCCGACGGCGATGGCGGCCAGGATCAGCGGAATGTTCTCCAGCCGCGCGGAGAGGAACACGGTCACCACGGCCACCGCAGCACCGGCCGCGCCGATGGCGTTGCCGCGACGGGCGGTCCGGGGCGAGCTGAGGCCCTTAAGCGCGAGAATGAAGCAGACGGCCGCCACGAGGTAGAACAGCGCGGTCCAGCCCGGGGCGAGGACACTCATTTGCCCTCCTCCCCCGCCGCACCGGCGCCGGCAGACGGGCCGGATACCGTAGTGGCACCGGGACGCGCAGCCTTCCGCGGGCCGAACATCTCCAGCATCCGGTCCGTGACGACAAAACCGCCCACCAGGTTGACTGTCGCGAGGACCACCGCGAGCAAGGCGACGGCGAGCAGCCAGGGGTCGTCGGCCTGGCCTGCCACGATGACCGCGCCGACCAGGATGATGCCGTGGATGGCGTTGGCGCCGGACATCAGCGGGGTATGCAGCTTGCTGGTGACTTTGGAGACGACTTCAAAGCCGACGAAGACGGCGAGCACCACCACCGTGAGTAACGTGACAGCATCCATTAGTTGTGGGCCTCCATCGCTGCCGCCGTGCCGGCGTGCCGTACGGCGCCGTCGTGGGTCAGACAGGCCCCGGCGACGACGTCATCGTCGAAGTCCGGGACCACCTTGCCGTCCAGGGTCATCAGGGCCAGGAGGTTGGCGACGTTCTTGGCGTACAGCCGGGACGCGTCGGAAGCTACGGCAGACGCCGCGTCCTTCATCCCGACCAGCGTCACGGCGCCGCCCGGGACCGGAACCAAAATGTCCCGGCCGGCGATGACTCCCTCGACGTTGCCGCCGGATTCGGCGGCAAGATCCACGACGACCGATCCGGCCCGCATCCCGGCCACCATGTCGGCGGTGACGAGCAGCGGGGCGGCCCGGCCCGGAATCGCCGCCGTCGTAATCAGCACATCCGCCGCGGCGACGTGTGGCGCCAGCAAGGCACGCTGCCGGGCCGCGCGGTCCTCCGCGAGTTCACGGGCGTAGCCGCCGCTGCCCTCAGCGGACGCGTTCGCAGCTCCGGTATCGAGCTCCAGGTTAATGAAGGTGCCGCCCATCGAAGCGACCTCGTCGGCGGAGGCGGCGCGGATGTCGTTGGCCGAGACCCGCGCGCCGAGCCGTTTCGCGGTGCCGATCGCCTGCAGGCCTGCGACGCCGGCGCCGAGCACCAGCACCCGCGCCGGCGGGATGGTCCCGGCGGCGGTCATGTACAGCGGAAAGAACCTCGGGTAGCGCAGGGCCGCCTCCAGCACGGCGCGGTAGCCGGCGACCAGGGACTGGGAGCTGAGCGCGTCCATAGACTGGGCACGGGAGATCCGGGGCACGAGTTCCAAGGCAAAGGACGTCACGCCGGCGGCGGCGAGGGCGCCCACGGCCGGAAGTTCCGAAGCCGGTGAGGCGAAACCGATGGTGACGGTGCCGGGCCGCAGCGCGCCGGCTGTTTCCGGGGAGAGCGGGCGGACGTGCAACAGGACATCCACGGCGTCCAGCGGGAGCTCCGGTGTGAGGCTGGCCCCGGCCGCCTCATAGTCGGCGTCGCCGTAGCCGGATTCGACGCCGGCACCGCATTCCACCAGCAGCGACAAGCCGAGGCCCGTGAGCTGCCGCACCGTCTCGGGGGTGGCCGCAACCCGGCGTTCCCCCGCACGCTGTTCCCGTCTGACCCCCACCTGCACGCCAAGCTCCTCTCGGTTCGCCCCAGCGTAGGCACACAGCGCCTAGTTTGGCGAGGGTTCCGCCGCGACCGCCGCCAGGAGTGCTTCCACGATCGGCAGGTCGGCCGGGATCCAGGGCAGCTCCAGGACTTCCTGCGGGTCCGTCAGCGCCACCCAGCGGAGTTCGTCATGGTCCTGAAGTGGCTGCGGCGTGCCGGCCGCCAGCTCGGCGAACCAGACGCGCATCGCGGCCCGGTCGTTGAGCGGCCAGCCGGCCGGTGCCTCAGCGGGCAACTCCGGCCCCAGCCGGACTTCCACCCCGAGTTCCTCCAGCAGTTCACGGTGCAGTGCACGCTCCGGAGCCTCACCCGGGTCCACCTTGCCGCCGGGGAACTCCCACATGCCGGCAAACTGGGGCGGTGCGGTCCGCCTCGCCACCAGGAGGGTCCGGGGGGCGGCCAGGGAATCCACTACTGCGCCGCCGACGACGTTGATGAGTTCAGTCACGTCCACCAGTCTAGGGGCGCCGCGGCCGTGGTTGCCGGGGGACAATGATGGGAGACCTGGCGTACGCCGTTGGAATATTGGAATACCGGAGCCTGCGCCCCGCATTCCCTGCTCAGAGACTCCACGCCGAACCACTGCGCCGCATTCTCCTGGCTCCAGCCGGGATCATTCCCGAAAAGTAGATGAATGACAACCACCAAAGACGCCCCCGCCACGCCGAAAACCGGCAGCCGCCACCTTGCCCTCGCCATCATTTCCCTTGCGATGGGCGGATTCGGCATCGGCACCACCGAGTTCACCATGATGGGCCTGCTCAAGGAGGTGGAACAGGGCCTGGGCATCGGCACCCCGGAGGCCGGGCACCTCATCTCCGCCTATGCCCTGGGCGTGGTGGTCGGCGCACCGGTGCTGGCCGCCGTCGGAGCCAAACTGCCGCGCAAGTACCTCGCGCTGGGGCTCATGCTGTTCTTCAGCCTCGCCAACCTCAGTTCCTTCATCGCCCCGGACTACGGCACCATGCTGGTGTCCCGCTTCGCCGCAGGTCTGCCGCACGGCGCCTTCTTCGGGGTTGCCGCGGTCATTGCCTCGTCCCTGGTCGCCCCGACCAAACGGGGCTGGGCCATTTCGATGGTGATGGCGGGCCTCACCGTTTCCAACGTCATCGGTGTGCCGTTCGGGACCTGGCTGGGCCAGAACTTCGGCTGGCGGCTGCTCTTCCTGCTGGTCGGCCTGATCGGCATCGCCACCATGGCCATGCTGTGGAGGTTCGTGCCGTTCCAGAAACCCCACGCTGACGCGAGCATCCGCCGTGAACTCGGCGCGCTGAAGCGGCTGCAGGTCTGGCTCGCCGTCCTGATCGGCGTGGTCGGCTTCGGCGGTTTCTTCGCCACGTACACCTACATCGCGCACACCATGACCTCAGTGGCGGGCATTCCCTCGGAGTGGCTGCCGCTCGTCGTCGCCCTTTACGGCGTGGGCATGGTGGTGGGAAACATCGTCGGCGGACGGATTGCGGACAAGTCCGTCATGGGCACCATCTACTGGGTCCTGCCCGGCGTTGCCGTGGCGCTCGTGGTCTACGCGGTGGCCGTGCACTGGCCCTGGTCCGCCTACGTGATGGTCTTCGTCGTGGGGGCCGCCGGTTCCATGCTCGTCCCGGCGCTGCAGACGCGGCTCCTCGATGCCTCCCCCGGCGCGCCGTCGCTGGCGTCCTCGCTGAACCATGCGGCCCTCAACGTGGCGAACGCCCTGGGCGCTTTCCTCGGCGGTCTCGTCATCGCTTGGGGCTGGGGCTACGTGGCGCCGGCCCTCGTGGGGGCGGTGCTGGCCATCCTGGGCCTCGGCGTCGCCGCCCTCAGCGGTGCGGTCGAACGCAGGAAGCCGCTGGTCCGGTAGCCGACTGAAGCAGTACCGGCCCAGCGGCCTCGGGTTGAACGGGCGGAAGGCGCAGGCTGGGTGGAACGCGCGAACTAGCTGGCGCTGACGCGCTGCACGTCCGGTTCCAGGTAAATCACCCGTGCGGTGGGCACGGCTTCGCGGATCCGGACCTCGGTGGCGTCGATGGCCGCCGCGATGTCCCGGCCCGAGTCGGCCGCGCCGACGCCGATCTTGGCCGCCACCAGCAGTTCCTCGGGGCCGAGGTGCATGGTCTTGATGTGGATGATGCTGGTGCCGTCGGACTCGATGGCGCCGCGGATCTTTGCGACGTCGGCCTTGGTCGCCGACTCGCCCAGCAGCAGGGACTTGGTTTCCACCGCCAGCACCCCGGCGATCGCCACCAGCAGCAGGCCGATCATCCCGGTGCCGAGGGCGTCCCAGATGCCGTTGCCGGTCACCAGCGTCATGCTCACGCCGAAGAGGGCGAAGGCCAGGCCCAGCAGGGCGCCGAAGTCCTCCAGCAGGATCACGGGCAGCTCGGGCTGTTTGGCGTTGCGGATGAAGTGGACCCAGCTCTGGTTGCCGCGCAGCGGGTTGGACTCCCGGATCGCGGTCCGGAACGAAAAGGACTCGGCGACGATGGCGCCGATCAGCACGGCCAGAGGGACCCACCAGAAGTCGCCTTCAATGCCGTGCGGGTGCTGGATCTTGCCCCAGGCCTCGTAGAGCGCAAACAGGCCGCCGACGGAAAAGAGCACGATCGAGACGATGAACGCGTAGATGTACCGTTCCCGGCCGTACCCGAACGGGTGTTCAGGGCTTGCTTCCTTCTTGGCGCGCTTTCCGCCGACCAGCAGGAGCAGCTGGTTCCCCGAATCGGCGAGCGAGTGGATGGCCTCCGCGAGCATCGACGAGGACAGCGTCAGGATGAATGCGACGAACTTGAGGACGGCGATCGTCAGGTTGGCGGCCAACGCCGCGACAATCGCCTTGGTACCGCCGTTTGCAGCCAAGAGAGCTTCTCCTTTGGAGGTTTTTCAGGGGAACGTGCGGAAGGCGCTTGGGGCCCGTGTCCGCAAGGAACACCGTACCCGTTTAGGGCCCGCCACCGCACCGCGGCGGGGCCGGTTTGCGGTACGTAACGATTGAGTGTGATGTTGCTGACACGCGATCACGCCTGTGTTAGCTTGAAGCCATAATCGGGATTCCTAAGGTGAATGCCGACGAATATGTAGGAGGAGACATGGGCTTTCTAGGCTGGATCATTCTCGGACTCATTGTAGGTGCAATCGTTAAGGCAATCATGCCTGGCAGGGTCGGCGGCGGCTGGGTCACCAGCCTCGTGCTCGGCGTCGTCGGGGCCGTTGTCGGCGGCTGGATCGGCGACCTGCTGTTCGGCGGCGGCAAGATGGAATTCTGGAACCTGGGTTCCTGGATCCTGGCCATAGTCGGCGGCCTCGTCGTAGCAGGCATCTACGGCGCCATCACCGGGCGAAACCGGACCACGTAAATCTCTCACGCCACCGCCCGGCAGCAATGCCGCAGCGGTGAAGGCACGACGGCGGGGGCTCACCAATTGGTGGGCCCCCGCCGTCGTTGGTTCTTCTATAGGTGTTGCCGGCTAAGCCGTGCGCTGCTGCGACCGGGCGCTGGCGTAAAGGCAGACCGTTGCCGCGGTGCCCAAGTTGAGGCTTTCCGCCGCTCCGTAGACCGGTACGGCGACACGGTGGTCTGCGAGGGCGAGTTCCTCTTCGGAGAGCCCCTGGGCCTCGTTGCCGAACAGCCAGGCGGTTGGCTGTTCCAGGGCGTACTCTGATTCGGCCGCGGACGCGCCGAGCCGCCGGGCCGCGTTCTCGTCCTGGAGCCGGTCCAGATTCAGCTGGCCCTGGCCGTCCGCCGCGAGGACACCGATGCCGCGTTCCTTGCAGCGTGCCACCAGTTCCTCTACATCGGCGCCGAGCACCACGGGCAGGTGGAACAGGGATCCGGCCGTAGAGCGCACAGCTTTGGGGTTGTAGATATCAACGCTGGAGGCAGTCAGGATGACGGCGTCCGCCCCGGCGGCGTCGGCGGCCCGGAGCACGGTTCCGGCGTTGCCGGGGTCGCGCACCTGGCACAGGACCGCGACCAGTTGCGGGTCCGCGTCCAGCACCTGATCGAGGCCGACGTCCAGGAACCCGCAGACCGCGAGGATGCCCTGCGGGGTGACCGTGTCCGCCATCGCGGCCAGCACTTCGTCGGTGGCCAGGTACGCGCTGGTGCCCTCCGCGAGTGCCTCCAGGTCCGGGTGCCGGTCCAGGCAGGCCTCACTCGCGTAGACCTCGTAGACGATGCCGGGCTCCCCCGCGGCAACCCTCTTCTGGTGCAGGACCAGGGCTTCCCGGACGGCCTGCGGCCCCTCCGCCAGGAACTCGCTGCGCTTTAAACGGGCCGGGCGCCCGGCAAGCTGTGCCACCTTCCTCACTCGATCGGCTCGAGGGTTGGAAAGTGGAAAGTCTTGCGGGCGCCCGGTTTCGTTCATATAAGAACCTTAGTTGCTCTCGCGAGCAGTTCTTGAACGACGCTGTCTTTCGACGGCGGGAGGAACTACTTTGCGGCCTCGGCGTCAGCCTTCTTGGCAGCAGGCTTCTTCGCGGCAGGCTTCTTCGCAGCCTTCGGGGCCGCAGCAGCCTCGACCTGGACGGCCGGAGCGGACGTGTCGGCAGGCAGCGAGTCCTTGGCGACCTTGACCAGCGCGGCGAAGGCGTTGGCGTCGGAGACGGCCAGCTCGGCCAGCATACGGCGGTCAACCTCGACCTCAGCGGCCTTGAGGCCCTGGATCAGACGGTTGTAGGTCAGGCCGTTGGCGCGGGAAGCAGCGTTGATGCGCTGGATCCACAGGCGGCGGAAGTCGCCCTTCTTCTTCTTGCGGTCGCCGTAGCTGTACACAAACGAGTGCAGCAGCTGCTCTTTGGCCTTGCGGTACAGGCGTGAACGCTGTCCACGGTAGCCCTTTGCGCGTTCGAGGATAACCCGGCGCTTCTTGTGGGCGTTGACCGCCCTCTTCACACGTGCCACGTGCGTACTCCTTCAGAATTCTGATCCCAAGCATCTACTGCCGGAAAACCCGGCTGGCCTGAGAAGCCTTTTTGGTAGTGGACCGCTGCCAGGTGGCAATCGATCCGAGAACTTGGAACTTAGATGCCGAGCATCTTCCGGATGACCTTGGCGTCGCCCTTGAAGACGATCTTGTCGCCGGCGAGGCGGCGGGTCAGCCTGGAGGACTTGTGCTCGAGGTAGTGGCGGCGGTTGGCCTGCTGGCGGCGCAGCTTGCCGCTACCGGTCAGCTTGAAGCGCTTCTTAGCACCGCTGTGGGTCTTCATCTTCGGCATGGGAACCGATCTCCTTACGTATCCGCAGACGGGGTCTGCAGTCTTTCGTGCAGCCGCCCCTGCGGGCGGCGTGCTGGTTGCTTGCTGCCGGACATTGCTGTCCGGCAGCCGTGAACTAGTTGGTCTTCTTGCTGCCCGGCTTCGGGGCGGCCTTGGGAGCCGCCGGCCGTGCCGCAGGCTTCGGAGCCGCGGGCCGGGCGACCGGCTTCGGTGCCGCAGCCGGCTTCGGCGCAGGCTTCTCGGCCGCCGGCGTTGCCGGTGCCGCAGGTGCCTTCGGTGCTGCAGCCTTGGGAGCGGCCGGCGCCTTGGTCACTGCGGGCTTCGCGGCGGCCTTCGGAGCTGCCTGCTTCGGAGCAGCCGCCTTGGGGGCCTTGGGTGCCTCCTGCTTCGGCTCTTCCTGGGCGGGGGCTTCCGTCGCCGGAGCCTCCGTCGCGGCTTCCTCAGCCTTGGGCGCCTCAGCGGCGGGGGCTTCCGTTGCCGGAGCCTCCGTCGCGGCTTCCTCAGCCTTGGGCGCCTCAGTCCGGACCTGGTAGCCCTCCGGCAGCAGGTCGGCAAGCGACTGCGTCAGGGGTGCCTCGGGGGCGGACGTGTCAACGCGGCCTCCGCCCGAAGACTTGGCTTCGTTCTCGGCCTTGGCTTCTGCGCGCTGCGTTGCACGGCGGGCCTCTGCCTTGGCTTCTGCCTTGTTCTTCAGCGGTCCGACAACCATGACCATGTTGCGGCCGTCGATGCGCGGGCTTGACTCCACGACGCCCACTTCGGCGACGTCGTCAGCGAAGCGCTGGAGCAGGCGGATGCCCATCTCGGGGCGCTGCTGCTCACGGCCGCGGAACTGGATCATGGCCTTGACCTTGTCACCGGCGCCGAGGAAGCGGAGCGCGTGGCCGCGCTTCGTCTCGTAGTCGTGGGTGTCGATCTTCAGGCGGAAGCGGATTTCCTTCAGGACCGTGTTGGTCTGGTTCTTCCGGGCTTCGCGTGCCTTGACGGCGGCTTCGTACTTGTACTTGCCGAAGTCCATCAGCTTGCACACCGGAGGCTTGGCCTGCGGTGCAACTTCAACGAGATCAAGATCGGACTCGGCAGCCAAACGCAGGGCATCCTCAATACGGACGACGCCTACTTGTTCGCCTGCAGGGCCGACCAGCCGCACCTCGGGGACGCGGATACGCTCATTGATTCTTGGCTCGCTAATGTTAAAGCTCCTGTGTTCGTGAGGGGTACTCCGCCGGCAAATGAAGAAGGCCTCCAATTGCCGGAGCAATCGAAGGCCTCAAAGATCGGTACTGCCGTCCCCGCGAGGAGGAGGCATGCATACCCGCCAGGCTAAATGCCCGGAGAAAATGCCCGACCAGGTACCCGGCAACCTTGATTCCTAGGGAATACTCGCGGCTGACGCGGGTGGGAGAGAACTCCGCTTGCAAACTGAAAACCAATTCTACAGAAAGATACCGGCTCAACGCACGTGGCGCCGCCGGGTCTCTGTTCCGTTTGTGGACTTCTGCAGAAATAACGACATTCAGTTGGTCTGTGACAAGCTTACCAGCATGAGCACTCCAGACAGTAATTCACACGTTTACCAGCCGGCCGATGCCCAGGCCGATGTTTCCCAGCAGATCCGCGACATCTCCGAGGTCCCCGCGATCGAAGTCATTACCACCGCCGCCGTGCACCTGATGAGTGCCGCCGCGGTGAAGCTCGGCCTGGCCGCCGAGGAGAACGCCGAGGAGCTCAAGGACCTGGATGAGGCGCGCAAACTGATCACCGCCCTCGCCGGGCTGGTCACCGCCGCGGCCCCCGAGATCGGCTCCCAGCATGCCGGCCCGTTGCGCGACGGCCTGCGGTCCCTGCAGCTGGCCTTCCGCGAGGAATCCGCCATTCCGGACGCCCCGGGCAAGGGTCCGGGCGAGAAGTACACCGGACCGGTCAACTAGGCCCAGTCAACCAGGGCCCGCCAACAGGGCCCCGTTTGCCGGCACCTGCCGGGCATCCACGGCCAACGGGCAACGACCACGGCGGCGGGCGGACCACATCGGTCCGCCCGCCGCCGTCGTCGTTAACCCTCCGTTATCAGGGTTGCGGCAGGTCAGGCTGCGGCCAGCCGCCGCCGGCGGCGGTGCTGCAGCACCAGGCCCACGAGGCACAGCACGACGCCGGCCAGCCCCACCGAGACGAAGCCCGCGCCCGGGCCCACGCCGTCGATGAAGAGCCCGGCCAGCGGGGCGCCGAGTGCCACCCCGCCGGTAAGGGCGGAGCCATACCAGCCCATCGCCTCGCCTCGGCGGCCCTCCTCAACCAGTTCCGCCACCTTCTCGGACGCGGCAGACAGCACCGGTGCGCACAGCAGGCCCGGCAGCAGCGAGAGCAGTGCGAGCGTCCAGGTGTCCTGGGCGAACGCCATCGGAAGAGTCAGTGCGGACATGCCCAGCAGCAGCAGGACCGGTGAGACGGGCCGGTGCATGGCGCCGTAGACCAGGCCGCCCAGCACCGATGCCGCGCACCAGAACAGGAACACGATGCCGATTTCGGCCTGATGGCCACCCGTCTGCAGGGCGGCGACAATGCCGACGTCGGTGCCGCTCAGCACCATGCCCGCCCCGGCTGCGACGGCGAAGACCGCCGCGACGGCGGCCGTGAACCAGGCGAAGTTGTGGATGACCTTGTGCCGCAAGCCGGGCCTGCTCTGCCGCCGCTGTTCCGCGCCGGCCAGCGGCGCCAGTTCCGCTGCAGCCTCCTGGATATGGGGTGCCGCGGCGACGAGGGCCGTCTCCGCACCCTCCTGCTGGCCCGCTTCGAAGGCCGGATCCGGTTCGACGCCGGGCGCGGCACTGCGGGTGGGCGGGTTGATCCACATCAGGAACAGGCCGGACAGGGAAGTGGCGACCCCCACCACGGTCAGGCCCAACACGGAGAAACCCGCGGTGGCGACGAGGGCACCTGCGGCGGGGCCGATCATGAAGACCAGTTCGGTGCTGATCGCGTCCAGGGCGAAAGCTGTCCGCCGCTGCTCGCCGCTGGCCAGGATGCCCAGCGACTGGCGCACGACGCTGAAGATCGGCAGCGTCAGCAGGCCGCCCACGAAGACCAGTGGCAGCAGCAGCTGATAGCTGACGTGCGGCACGATCGACCAGATGACGGTTTCGGAGACGACAGACGGGATCAGCGCCCTCCGCAGACCCACGGTATCCACGCGGCGGCCGCGCCACGGGGCGCCGACGGCGATGCCGATCGTCATGACAGCGGCTGCCGCCCCGGCCGCGGCATAGCCCTGGCCCAGGGTGAGGACGATGTGAAGGGTCAACAGCACGCCTGCGGCGGAGTGCGGGATGCGGGCGACCATGCCGACCAGCAGGAGGTTCCTGATGGGCCTCACGGCAAGCAGGTCCCGGTAAAGCGCGAAATTCACGAAACTGCATTCCTTTGAGTACTGCCTGCGGCAGCCCCGGGATGTCTCCGAACTGGCCGTCGGCTATTGAGCTGCGCGCTGCAACTTGATTTCGATCGAGTCAACCCGTTCAGCAAACGTTTCATTCCGGGCCCAGGCTTCGTTGAGGCCGGCCACGATGGACTGCACCGCGGCGGCGTCGAGTCCGTCTTCAAGGTACAGCACAACGCGCAGCTCCGGACCGGCGCCACCGCCGGGAAGCTGCCTGCCGCCGGCCTGCGCCGACGCAACGCCACCGCCGGGATGAATTTCCACGCGCCGGAGCGCCGGAACACCGGCCGCGGCCGCTTCGACCGCCTCCGCCACCGCCGGATCGCTGTAGCTCGGCGTCCAGGCGTGCTGCCGGGCCAGCGCCCACACGGCCGGGCGGCGCACCACGAAGGTGGCGGCGGAGCCGGGGTCCAGCACCAGCAGTTCGGCGTCCTCGGCAACGGCGGAGAGCGCGGCACGTGCCGCGTACACCGCCACGGGCCGGGCCTCGGGGTGCCACGCGGCCAGCGCTTCGGCCGAGGTGAACACCGGCAGCGCGGTCCGGCCGTCGGGCGCCTTGAGGGTCACCAGGGCCATATCCGCCTGCTTGTCCCCGTGCAGTTCCCCGCCGTGCTGTTCCTTGCCTTCCTGGCCGATCACAGCCTCGCCTTCTTCGGCGAGCCGGGCGAGGATCGGCACGAAGACACGTGCGGTCGCCAGGGATGCCACTACCGATGCCTCGTCGCCCTGGCCGGCGGCCAGCGCGGCCAGCGCCGCGAGGTAGCCGGCGTCGGCGGCGCCGTCGTCGTCCTCGAAGTTGTGGATCCTGGCGTCGTCACCGCTGAGGCTGCGGCCCGCCCAGGGCTGCCCGGCCGAGTCCGTCGCTCCGCCGGCACCGGCGAGGGCGGCAGCGATATGCCCGGGCAACGGCCGCCCGGCGGGCTGGGTGCTGTGCTCCATGGCTGGGACGTGCCTAGCGGCGGCCGGCGACGTCGAGGGCCTCGGGCAGCGTGAAGTTCCCGTTGTAGAGGGCCTTGCCGACGATGGCGCCCTCGACGCCGAGCGGCACGAGGGAGCGCAGGACCTTGAGGTCTTCGAGGCTGGAGATGCCGCCGGAAGCCACGACGGGTTTGCCGGTCTTCTCCACCATTTGGCGCAGCAGCTCCACGTTGGGTCCCTGCAAGGTGCCGTCCTTGGTGACGTCGGTGACGACGTAGCGGGCGCAGCCGGCCTCTTCGAGGCGGCCGAGGACCTCCCAGAGGTCGCCGCCTTCCTTGGTCCAGCCGCGGCCGGCGAGGGTGGTGCCGCGGACGTCGAGGCCGACGGCGATCTTGTCGCCGAAGCGCTCGATCACCCGCTGCGTCCACTCGGGATTCTCCAGCGCCGCGGTGCCCAGGTTTACCCGGGCGACGCCGAGCTCCAGGGCCTTTTCCAGGGACTCGTCGTCGCGCAGGCCGCCGGAGAGCTCGACCTTGATGTCCAGCCGGCCCACGACTTCGCGCAGCAGTTCGGCGTTGGAGCCTCGGCCGAAGGCGGCGTCGAGGTCAACGAGGTGGACCCATTCGGCGCCCTGTTCCTGCCAGTTGAGCGCGGCTTCCAGCGGCGTGCCGTAGCTGGTTTCGCTGCCGGCTTCGCCCTGGACCAGGCGCACGGCCTGGCCGTTGACGACGTCGACGGCGGGGAGCAGCTCGAGTACCGGCAGCGGGGTTTCGGTGGTCATCGTAGGGTCCTCACGGTGTTGGGGCGGCAGGTCGGGATAGGGAGCGTGCTTGCGGGCCGGTCAGTTTTCCGGCTGGGGCCAGTTTCCGGCTGGGGTCAGTTTCCCGGCAAGGTCAAGAGCCAGGCGGCCAGCAGCGACATCCCGGCCAGGAAGTAGAAGACGATCTGGACCCACAGCGGGCTTTTCTGCTGGCGGAAGGACAAGGCGCCGCCGACCAGCAGGCCGGCGAGGCCCATCAGGACTAGGGACCACATCTAGGCGGTCTGTTCCGGGGTGCCGGCCTGGCCGGTGCGGGCTTTGGCGCCGCCACGCAGGCTGTCGACCCAGTTGCGCAGCAGGCGCGCACCGGCGTCGCCGGACTTCTCCGGGTGGAACTGGGTGGCGCACAACGGGCCGTTTTCCACCGCCGCGATGAACGGGGCGCCGTGCTCGGACCAGGTGACGAGCGGGGCCGCCATGCGCGGCTGGATCACGTCGAAGTCCCAGTGCTGGACGCCGTAGGAGTGCACGAAGTAGAAGCGCTCGTTCTCGACGCCGGCGAAGAGCCGGGAGCCCTCCGGCACGGTGACCGTGTTCCAGCCCATGTGCGGCACGACCTCGGCCGGGAGGAGCTCGACCTTGCCGGGCCACTCCCCCATGCCTTCGGCGACGGTGCCGTGTTCCACGCCGGCTTCGAACAGGACCTGCAGCCCGACGCAGATCGCGAGCACGGGCCTGCCGCCGGCGACGCGGCGGCCGATCATGCGTACGGCGTCAACGGCCTTGAGCTCGTTCATGACGGTTTCGAAGGCACCGACGCCGGGGACAACGAGCCCGTCGGCGTTGAGCACGTCTTCGGGCTTGGAGCTGAGGATGACCTCGGCTCCGGCGCGTTCCAGGGCGCGGACGGCCGAGCGGACGTTGCCGGAACCGTAGTCGAGCACGGTGACGGTGGGCTTGCCCTCCGGCGAAGCCGGCTTCCTCGCGGCGTCGGGGTCGATGATGGCGCCGTCCCGGAGCACCTTGCCGGTCACAGTGCGCCCTTGGTGGAGGGAATGCCCTCGACGCGGGGATCCGGCTCCACGGCGGCCCGGAGCGCACGGGCGAAGGCCTTGAACTGGGCCTCGACGATGTGGTGCGGGTCCCGGCCGGCAGTGACATTCATGTGCAGGCAGATCCCGGCGTGCAGGGTGATGGCTTCGAAGACGTGCCGGGTCAAGGACCCGGTGAAGTGTCCGCCGATCAGGTGGTATTCCTGGCCGGCCGGTTCGCCGGCGTGTACCAGGTAGGGCCGGCCGGACACGTCGACGACGGCCTGCGCGAGCGCCTCATCCAGCGGGACCGTGGCCTCGCCGAAGCGGCGGATGCCGGCCTTATTGCCCAGCGCCGTGCGGAGGACCTCGCCGAAGGTGATGGCGACGTCTTCCACGGTGTGGTGGACGTCGATGTGGGTGTCGCCCGTGGCCTTGACCGTCATGTCGATCAGCGAGTGCTTGCTCAGCGCGGTCAGCATGTGGTCGTAGAACGGTACCGAGGTGCTGATGTCCGAGACGCCGGTGCCGTCCAGGTTGATCTCGACCAGGACGGACGATTCGCTGGTGGTCCGCTCCATGCGTGCGGTCCGGGCAGCGGCTGATCCGGTGTTGCTCATGTGGGTGTCCTTTGGATGTGGCGGGCGCCCGGCGAACGGGGCGGTGTGCGTGGGTCCTGGCTTAAGTCTAGGCGGACTGTACTTCGTGGCCGGTCAGGATCCGTTCCAGGGCTTCCAGAAACGCTGTGGTTTCCGTCTCAGTTCCGGCGGTCACGCGGAGGTGGCCGGGAATGCCGACGTCGCGGATGAGGACGCCGGCGTCGAGCAGACCCTGCCAGGTCTCGTGCGGGTTCTCGAGGCCGCCGAAGAAAACGTAGTTCGAATCCGAAGCGGCCGGCTTGAGGCCCATCCGGGTCAGCTCCGTCACGATCCGGTCCCGCTGGCGCTTGATGTCCTCGACGTCGGCCATCAGCGCGACGCGGTGGTGCAGGGCGGCCAGCGCCGTCGCCTGGGTGATGGCGGAGAGGTGATACGGCAGCCGGATCAGCCGCAGGGCATCCGTCACCTCCGGCGCCGCCGCCATGTAGCCGAGCCGGGCGCCGGCCAGGGCGAAGGCCTTGCTCATGGTGCGTGAGACGATCAGCCGCTCCCGGCCGGGCAGCAGCGCCAGGGCGCTGGGCGTCCCGTCGTGGGCGAACTCGTGGTAGGCCTCGTCGACGATGACGATGGTCTGGCTTGCTTCTCCGGCCTCGTAGACCGCCTCGACCACGTCAAGCCCCAGGCCTGTACCGGTGGGGTTGTTCGGCGAACAGAGGAAGACGACGTTGGGCTTCAGCTCCCTGACCTGGCGGGCCGCCGATTCGGCGCTCAGACCGTAGTCCTCGGCGCGTACACCGACGATGTATTCGGTGTCTGTGCCAGCGGCGAGCAGCGGGTACATCGAGTAAGTGGGAGGGAAGCCGAGCGCGGTGCGTCCCGGGCCACCGAAGGCCTGGAGGATTTGCTGCAGTACTTCGTTCGAGCCATTTGCTGCCCAGATGTTGGTGGCATCCAGTCCGTGGCCGAGATACTCGGCGAGGGCTTCCCGCAGTTCGGTGAACTCGCGGTCCGGGTACCGGTTCAGTCCCGCAGCGGCCTCCGTCACGGCTTCGGCGATGGCGGCGCGGACGTCCGCCGGGACTCCGTGGGTGTTTTCGTTGACGTTCAGCAGGATGGGGACATCCAGTTGGGGCGCACCGTAGGGGCGCAGTCCCCGCAGATTGGTCCGGAGGGGCAGTCGGTTGAGGCGCTCTAGCTGGTCAGTCACTTGCCCAGTTTAAGTGAGACCCGGCCCCGCCCCGAAACTGTGACCGCGAATGGCCGCCCGGCGGCACCGATGGCCCGGCGCGCCACTCGCCCGGGTAGGGCTTACTTGGAGGGTACGTAGAGCTGCTGGCCGGGGAGGACGCGGGCGGCTCCGAGGTTGTTGAGCTGAACGATGTCGGCGACCACGTCACGGGGGTCGCGCTCCGGGGCGACGGCACCGGCGATGGCCCAGAGGGACTCCCCCGGCTGGACCGTGACGGTGACCGTCGGGGTGAGCGAGAGCTCCGCGGCCGAGTCGGCGGCCTTGGCCGGAGCATTCAGGAATCCGGACAGTGACAGGACGAGCACGGCCAACAGAACCAGCGGCAGCCCGAAGAAGACGAACCGGCCGCGGCGGGTCAGCCGCAGCCGAGCCTGCCGGGCTGGTGCCGCGGGTGCGGCCTCCATGGGGATGGAAACCAGCGAACCGGAAATAGCGCTTACTGCTGACATGAGCTGAGCCCTCCTGGACTTATCTGTGCCACTGGAAATACCTGTGCCGCCCGGCGTACTCCTCGTACCTGCCGCCAACCGGCCTAACCTTCAAACGCAAAACCCTTGAATGCGAACCCTCGAACCCGATACTTCGAACACAGAACCGAAACCAGCGGACCGGACTACGGGTAAAGCTTCGAACACATATTCGAACTTTGCTGTTCCTGTTTTAGCACTTATGAACGAACATTGTCGAGACTCGCTAGAACAAATGTTTGAAAAACCTTGTTGGCTGGCCTACTTTTGAATCACAGGACAACCACTTGTGTTGATGAACATCAGTTGATCAGCGGGGTCTGACATTTTCAGCTCGGCAGGTCCCGGTAGCCACAGCGGCCGGGCGGAATGGAAAGGCATGGCGAACATGGCAGCACAAGCCGCCGGCGGGAGGGCTTCCCAGCGCAGCCCCCAAACCGGCCGGGCGCCGAAAAGCCTGACCGTCCGGCAGAAAAAGATCCTGGAGACCATCCAGCGTTCCGTGACGGACAACGGTTACCCGCCCTCGATGCGCGAGATCGGCGACACGGTCGGGCTCGCCAGCCTCTCCAGCGTCACCCACCAGCTCTCGCAACTGGAAAAGCTCGGCTACCTGCGGCGGGACCCCAAGCGGCCGCGCGCCATGGAAGTCCTCATGCCGCTGACACTGGATGAAGGCACGACCAGGATTTCCGGCGTGGAGAAGTCCAGCGGCCTGCGGGCTGTCGGCGGCCTCGCCGTCTCGGAGCTTGCCAGCGCCACGGACACGGCCATGGTGCCGTTCGTGGGCCGTATCGCCGCCGGCGGGCCGATCCTGGCCGACCAGGTGGTGGAGGACGTGATGCCCCTGCCGCGCCAACTGGTGGGCCACGGCGAACTGTTTATGCTCCGGGTGGCAGGCGATTCGATGATCGACGCCGCCATCTGCGACGGCGACTGGGTCGTCGTCCGGCGTCAGAACGATGCCGTCAACGGGGACATCGTGGCCGCCCTGCTCGATGACGAGGCAACGGTCAAGACGTTCCGCCAGCGGGACGGCCACACCTGGCTGCTCCCGCAGAACACCCAGTACGAGCCGATCCTCGGCGACCATGCCGTCATTATGGGCAAGGTCGTCTCGGTGCTGCGCTCCCTGTAGTCCCCTGCCACACCACTCCGGCCGGCCCATCTCCCGGCAGCTCGAAGGCCCCGTCCGCAGTTCCGGACGGGGCCTTCTGCGCTCCCGCCCGGTTCTTGGCACACTGACGGCGCGCCCGCCCGCGCGGTGCCGCGGTGACCCGGCAGTGCCGGTCCCGGGCGCGGAAAAAGCGGGCGGGAACGCAAGCGCCGGCCCACATACCCCCGGCCCGGCCACGGCCGGCGGCAGCCTGCGTGGCGGGCCGCTTCACCGGTTACGTGGCGGGCTGCTTGGCGGGGCTCTCCTTGGCGAGGCGTTCCAGGGCGGCCAAGGCCACCGAGGTGTCGGTAGTGGGCCAGAAGGGGGGCAGGGCGGCCCGCAGGAACGCTCCGTACCGTTCGGTGGACAGCCTGGAATCGAGGACCGCCACCACGCCCTTGTCCGACGTCGAACGGATCAGCCGGCCGGCGCCCTGGGCGAGGCGGATGGCCGCGTGGGTCGCCGAGACGCTCATGAAGCCGTTGCCGCCGGACTGGGCCACAGCCCGGGAGCGGGCGGTCATCAATGGATCGTCTGGCCGCGGGAACGGGATCCTGTCGATCACTACCAGGCGGCAGGAGTTCCCGGGCACGTCGACGCCCTGCCAGAGCGACATGGTGCCAAAGAGACAGGTGTCGGGCTCGTCGGCGAACTGCTTCACGAGCGCGGTCATGGTCGACTCGCCTTGGCAGAGAATGCTCAGGCCCAGCCGGGGACGCATCGCTTCGGCCGCCTCCTCGGCGGCGCGCCGGGAAGAGAAGAGACACAGGGCGCCGCCGCCGGAGGCACGGATCAGCTTCTCGAGCTCATCGAGGGCTTCCGGGGATGTTCCCCGGCCGGGCTTGGGCAGGTGCTTGGCAACGTAGAGGATGCCTTGCTTCGGATATTCGAAGGGCGAACCGACGTCGACGCCCGTCCAGCTGGGTGCGCCCGGGCCCACTAGGCCGAGCCCTCCGGCCGCCGGCTCGAAAGCCGAACCGATCGCCAGGGTTGCCGATGTCAGGACGACTGTATGGTCGGCGAACAGTCCCTCGCGGAGCCGACCGGCGACGCTGAGCGGGGCGATGTTGATCAGGGCCGGCGCGGAGTCATCGGGCTGCGAGTAGCCCTGTTGCGGGTCGAAGCTGCTGTTGCGGGAGAACCAGACCACTTCGCGGTTCTCCTTGGCGGCCAGGAGCCGTTCGCACAGTTCCAGGATCACCATCAGCCGGGACCGCGCAAGCTGCCGGCCGCCGTCGGCCGTGTTGGCGCTGTCCCCCTTTGAGTCGGAGAGCGCGGCGCGGCAGGCGTCGCGCAGCTGGTCCACGCAGTCGAGCTGTTCGCTGTTCAGTCCGTTCGGCATCAGGCCGCTGGGAACGCCCTCGATGGCGAGTTCAAGGTTGGACGCGGCGTTGTTGAGCGCATCCACCGTGATCCCGGTGTGCTTGCGGGCGCCGGAGGCGGCGGCGTGGACCATGGCCACGGAGAGCTGGCCGGACACGGCGCCCGTGACCCGGTCCTGCAGTTCGTGCGCCTCGTCCACCACCACGACGTCGTATTCGGGCAGCACGGCCAGGCCCTCGAAGGCGCTGACGGCCAGCATGGCGTGGTTGGTAACCACCACATCGGCGTCGGCTGCGTTCTGGCGGGCGAGTTCGCTGAAGCATTCGGCGGCGAGCGGGCACTTCTGCGCGCCCAGGCACTCCATGGAGGTAACGGAGACCTGCCGCCAGGCACGGTCGGTCACGCCCGGCATGAGCTCGTCGCGGTCCCCGGTCTGGGTGTCCTCGGCCCATTCGCGGAGCCGGACCACTTCCTTGCCGAGTTGCGAGGACGGGCCGCCCATCGCGGCTGCGAAGTGCGGCACCGAGGTGTCCTCGCCGAGGGAGAACAGTTGGCCCTCGGACGGTTCCTCGGAGGGGAAGCCGCCTTCGAGCTTATGGCGGCAGACATAGTTGGACCGGCCCTTGACCAGTGCGACCTTCACCGGCCGCTCCAGGGCCGGGGTGATGGTCTTGAGCAGCCGGGGCAGGTCCCTGCCGACAATCTGGGTCTGAAGTGCCAGGGTGGCGGTGGAGACAAGGGTGGGCTTGTCGCTGACCAGCGAGTGGGCGATCAGCGGAATCAGGTAGGCCAGGGATTTGCCGGTGCCGGTGCCGGCCTGGACCAGCAGGTGGTCGCCGGTCTCGATCGCTCGCGCCACCTGCCGTGCCATTTCGTGCTGGCCGTCGCGGCTCTGGCCGCCCATGCCGGCGACCGCCCGGTCGAGCAGTTCAACCACGAACTGCTCGCCGGACGGGCCGCTTTTAACCTTGTCTTTAGCCGGGCCGCTTTCGGACGGGCTGCTGCCGGACGGGCCGCTTTGGGACGGCGCGGCCGCCCCTTCAGCCTCCGCTGGTTCAGTCATTGCTGACGAAGGAATCCAGTTCGGCCGCGAGCCCCTCGCGCACCATCACCACGGCTCGGGTGCCGGTCTCCTCGTGGTCGAGGCTGATGATCTCGGCGTCGGTCTCGTGCAGCTTGCTGAGCAGGTCCCCGCGGTTGTACGGGATCATCAGTTCCATCTTGACGCTGGGCCGCGGAATGCCCTCGCTGATGGCCTTGAGCAGCTCCGGGATGCCTTCCCCGGTGCGGGCCGAGACCACAACGTGGCGCGGCTCGCGCTGCTTGAGCCGTTCGATCACGAACGGGTCGGCGGCGTCGGCCTTGTTCAGGACGATGATTTCCGGCACCTTGCGGGCGTCGACTTCGCTGAACACCTTGCGGACGGCCGCAATCTGGCCCTCCGGATCTGGGTGGGAGACGTCGACGACGTGCAGGATCAGGTCCGAGTCGGCGACCTCCTCCAGGGTGGAGCGGAAGGCCTCCACCAGCTGGGTCGGCAGCGAGCGGACAAAGCCCACGGTGTCGGCGAGGGTGTACCCCAGGCCGTCCGAGGTTTCGGCCTTGCGGACCGTCGGGTCCAGGGTGGCGAACAGGGCGTTCTCCACCAGGACGCCGGCGTCGGTCAGGCGGTTCAGCAGCGAGGACTTACCGGCGTTGGTGTAGCCGGCGATCGCCACCGACGGCACGGCATTACGACGCCGGTTGGCCCGCTTCGTTTCCCGGGCCGGCTTCATCGCGGCGATTTCGCGCCGCAGCTTGGCCATCCGGGTGCGGATCCGGCGGCGGTCCAGCTCGATCTTGGTTTCACCGGGGCCGCGCGAACCCATGCCGGCTCCGGCGCCGCCCACCTGGCCACCGGCCTGGCGGGACATCGACTCACCCCAGCCGCGCAGGCGCGGGAGCAGGTATTCGAGCTGCGCCAGTTCCACCTGGGCCTTGCCCTCGCGGCTCTTGGCGTGCTGGGCGAAGATGTCCAGGATCAGGGCCGTGCGGTCGATGACTTTGACCTTGACGATGTCTTCCAGGCTGCGGCGCTGGGAGGGGGCGAGTTCGGCGTCGACCACCACCGTGTCGGCGCCGGTGGACATCACGATGTCCTTGAGCTCCTGGGCCTTGCCGGAGCCCAGGAAGGTGCCAGGGTCGGGCTTGGCGCGGCGCTGGACGAGCCCGTCGAGCACCTCGGAACCGGCCGTTTCCGCGAGGGCTGCCAGTTCGCGCAGGGAGTTCTCGGCATCGGCGAGGGTGCCTTCTGTCCATAGCCCGGCAAGCACAACGCGCTCGAGGCGCAGCTGCCGGTACTCGACTTCGGTGACATCTTCGAGTTCCGTCGACAGGCCTGCGGTTCGGCGCAGCGCGTGGCGCTCCTCGAGGTCCTGTTGGTCGCCGTCGTAGCTGCTGTGTTCCTCATCCAGCCGCGAAATCGCCTGGGCCTTGCCGAACACCGCCCTGGACTCGCCGGGGTGCCCGGCGTCGGCGCTGTTTCCGGTCTTCGGGGCGGGGGCGTCTTTGGAGAGGATCCGGTCGATGACAGCCTGGATTTCCGCAGGGCTCATGTCCTGGGCGGCTGAATCGGGTCCGGTGTTGGGCTGACTGGTCATGGTCTCCTTTGAAGGGTCTACAACTTCAGAATAGTGCTGTTCGGTGTTTCGTGGCGCGGTATTCGCGCTGGGCTGACGACTATTGGTCATCCGTGCCTCCTGGGTTGCCTGGCGGCTGCGGCGCCGCTGGCCGGGCGGGGCTCCCTGGCAAAGCGCTAAACAAGGGAGCGGGGCGGTGGATATGGGAGGGGAATGGCGTCTGATGGCGCCGTGTGGCGGGGAGAAACGGTCCGTTCAGCACTGCGGCAACTGCTGCCGGGCACTGCTTTGGTTTAAAGCCCTTTGGCTTCAAGGCTTGACTCCAAGTGGTCTGGCGCCAGCGGGTGATGTTTGCATCACGGAGGGGGCGCACTGAGCGGAAGGTAACTACCTGCGTCGCTGCGGGGACGGGACATTCGACAACGAATCGAAGGCCCGTGCCGGTTACTTGAAGTTAAGGATCATGTTTTTAAGATTAGCAGACCGTGCGGTGGCCACGGCGCGGCGGGGCTGTGCCGGTCGCTGGCGTGTCCGGGCCGGTTTCCCATACCGCCGGACCGCCAACTAATCTGGCCAGTTATGGAGTCTGCACACTATTTCAGCGCCCAGCCCGCCGGGCCGTTCACCCGCAAGCCACTGACCGTGGAGCTTGCCGGCGAGCAGCGGCAACTGCAGACGTCCTCGGGAATCTTCAGCCCGGATGGAATCGATAAAGGGACCGCCGTCCTGCTGGCCGACGTCCCGGCCCCGGCACCGCAGGGAAACCTGCTGGACATCGGCTGCGGCTGGGGGCCGATCGCGCTGACCATGGCCCTGAGGGCGCCCCATGCCCGGGTTTATGCGGTGGATGTCAATGAGCGCTGCGTGGCGCTGACGAATGAAAATGCAGCCCTGCTGGGGCTGGAGAATGTCACGGCCAGCGCACCCGGGGACGTCGACCCGGAACTGCGCTTCGACACGATCTGGTCCAACCCGCCCATCCGGATCGGCAAGGACGAACTCCACGCCCTGCTGCTGCTTTGGCTGCCGCGCCTTGCCCCGGGCGGGTCGGCCTGGCTGGTGGTCCAGAAGAACCTTGGTTCGGATTCGCTTCAGCGCTGGCTGACGGCGGAGCTCGACAGCAGCTTCAGCGTCACCCGCGAGAGCACGTCAAAATCCTTCCGGATCCTGCGGGTCAGGAAAGCGTCCCGCTAGCAACGATCACGGCCGGGCCGCTAAGCTCCACGTGCTCGTGGCCGTCCGCGGCGAGGAAGAATTTCACGCCGACGACGCCGCCGGGAACCGCAACGTTCCAGGTGTCCGGGGCGCCCTGGCCGGCCCAGTGCCGGATCGCGACGGCGGCGGCGCAGGCGCCGGTCCCGCAGGACAGGGTCTCCCCCACTCCCCTTTCGTGCACGCGCATGGTGATGGTCCCGACACCGTCGTGAACGAGCGGCTCGGACGGCACGACGAACTCAACGTTGGTCCCGTGCGGCGGCACCGGGTCGACGCGGGGTGCCCTGAAGAGGTCCGTGGCGTCGAGTTCCGCGAGTTCCGCCAGCGCGACCACGGTGTGCGGGTTCCCCATGCTTACGGACAGCGCGGGCCTGGCGACTTCCAGACCGTCGGCGCTGACCAGCGAATCCATGGCCCGCGCGGTTGCTTCTCCCGGGAAGATGAACTCCCAGGGGCCCATGTCCACGGCGTAGCCGGCCGCGGTGCGGACCACGGTCTTCACACCGCCGCGGGTTCCGATGGTGAGCGACTCGCCGGCCGGCAGGTCGACCAGTCCCTCGTTGATGAGGAAGTGGACGAAGACGCGGACGCCGTTGCCGCACATTTCCGACAGCGAGCCGTCACCGTTGCGGTAGTCCATGAACCATTCGGCCGCGGGGTGGTCGGCAAGCAGCTCCCGGCCTTCGGCGAGCAGCCGGGAGGGAACGGCGCGGATGAGTCCGTCGCCACCGATGCCGCGGTGGCGGTCGCAGAGGGCGGCGACCTGCTCCGGGGTGACGGAGAGGGCACCGTTGGGGTCCGCGATCAGGACGAAGTCGTTGCCGGTTCCGTGGCCCTTCGAGAACTTCAGGCCGCCGAGCGCGGCAGTGCCTGAAGCAGCATGGTGGTCAGCGGCCGTGGCAAGGGTTTCGTCCATGCTCCAAGGTTACCGTTCCGGCCAGGCCGGGACGGAACCGTGACACCGGACACCCCGTCAAAAGCCGCAGCGCCGGGATCCGTAGCGATGGATCTTTGGCGGTGGCTTCAGCGGGAGATCTTCAGCGGGAGATCTTCAGCGGGAGAGCGCAGCGGCCTTCGCCAGCAGTCCGGGGTCCTGCCAGTCAAGCCAGTTGATCCGGGGGTCGGCGCGGAACCAGGTGAGCTGGCGCCGGGCGAACTGCCGGGTCGCGACAATGGTCTCTTCGGCGGCCTGCTCCTGGTCCGCCGCGCCGTCGACGACTTTCAGGAACTGCGCGTAGCCCAGTGCCCGCGAGGCGGTCTTGCCGCGGCGCAGCCCTTCGGCGTCGAGGCGCCGGACCTCCGCCAGCAGCCCCTGCTGCACCATCGCGTGGACCCGGGCGGCTAGGCGTGCCCGCAGCTGTTCGCGGTCCACCTGGAGCCCGATCTGCACGGCCGGCTGGAAGTACTCGCGCGTGGGCATGAAGGAGCTGAAGGGCCGCCCGGTCAGTTCGAAGACCTCCAGTGCCCGGATGACGCGGCGGGCATCACCCAGCCGCCCGGCCGAGATCGGATCCACGAGTTCCAGCCGGGTACGCAGCGGCGCGAGGCCGGCCGCTGCTTCCTCCGCTTCCAGGCGGCGCCGGATGGCGGGGTCGGTTCCGGGGAATTCGAGCACGTCCAGGGCGGCGCGGACGTATAAGCCTGAGCCGCCGGCGAGGATGGCCCGTTTGCCCCGGGCGTGGATGTCCGCAATCACGGCCCTCGCCTGCTGCTGGAAGTCCGAGACACTGGCCTCCTCGGTCACATCGAGGATGTCCAGCAGGTGGTGCGGCACTCCCCGGCGTTCGGCGGCGGTGATCTTGGCCGTACCGATGTCCATGCCGCGGTAGAACTGCATGGCGTCGGCGTTGACGACCTCGCCGTCGAGGGCCAGTGCCAGCGAGACAGCCAGATCCGACTTTCCGGAGCCGGTGGGCCCGACGACGGCGATGACCGGCGGTGTCGGTTCCGCGGCGCCGGAGTTTCCCGGTGCCGCGGAATCGTCGGGGGCGCCGGCAGGGTCGGGGCCGTCGTAAGGGGCGGGGGCGGGCACGGGGTTAGCGGCCGCGGACCGGGAGGCTCGGCATGCCCAGCGAAACGCCGGATGTGCCTCCCGAGCCGCTGCCGGCGGCCGGAGCGCCGCAGGAATCGGCCTGGGACCGGTCCCAGGCGTCGCCGGCGCGTGAGCGGCGCAGGCTGTAGTCGTCTGCAGTGGCCGGGTCGGCGACGAGGTGGAACGCCGCGGCCTCGGTGATTGTCACCGTGACGAGGTCTCCGGGGCGGGGTGCTTCGGCGCCGTCCGGCACGGAGAAGTGCACTAGGCGCTGGTCCTGGGCGCGGCCGGAGAGGCGGTGGGTTTCCCCGGCCTTTCGGCCCGACTGCGCAGTCACCATGACCTCGACGCGGCGGCCCAACTGGCGGGCGTTCTCCTCGGCGGCGATCCGGTCCTGCAGGGCGGTGAGCCGTTCGAAGCGTTCCTGGACCACGGCCTTGGGCAGCTGGTCCGGGAGTTCCGCGGCAGGCGTGCCGGGCCGCTTGGAGTACTGGAAGGTGAAGGCGGTGGCGAAGCGGGACTTCTCCACGACGTCGAGCGTGGCCTGGAAGTCCTCCTCGGTTTCACCGGGGAACCCGACGATGATGTCGGTGGAGATGGCGGCATGCGGGATCTTCTCCCGGACCTTGTCCAGGATGCCGAGGAACTTGGTGGAACGGTAGGACCGCTTCATCTCCCGGAGCACCTTGTCCGAGCCGGACTGCAGCGGCATGTGCAGTTGCGGCATGACATTGGGGGTCTCGGCCATGGCGTCGATGACGTCGTCGGTGAAGGCGGCCGGGTGCGGGCTGGTGAACCGGACGCGCTCCAGCCCGGAGATCTCGCCGCAGGCGCGCAGCAGCTTGGAGAACGCCTGCCGGTCGCCGAACTCGACGCCGTAGGAGTTCACGTTCTGGCCCAGCAGTGTGACTTCGATGGCGCCGTCGTCGACGAGGGCCTGGATTTCGGCGAGGATGTCGCCGGGCCGGCGGTCCTTTTCCTTGCCGCGCAGCGCGGGGACGATGCAGAAGGTGCAGGTGTTGTTGCAGCCGACCGAGATGGAGACCCAGCCGGAATAGACGGAGTCACGCTTGGTGGGCAGCGTCGAGGGGAACACGTCGAGCGATTCCAGGATTTCCAGCTGCGCCTCGTCATTGTGGCGTGCGCGGGCCAGCAGGGCCGGCAAGGCGCCGACGTTGTGCGTTCCGAAGACGGCGTCGACCCAGGGCGCCTTCTTGAGGATGGTTTCGCGGTCCTTCTGCGCCAGGCAGCCGCCAACGGCGATCTGCATGCCGGGGTTGGCTTCCTTGACCGGGCGGAGGATGCCGAGGTTGCCGTAGAGCTTGTTGTCGGCGTTTTCCCGCACCGCGCAGGTGTTGAAGACGACGACGTCGGCCAGTTCGCCTTCGGAGCGGACGTAACCGGCGGCTTCGAGCATTCCGGACATCCGCTCGGAGTCGTGCACGTTCATCTGGCAGCCGAAGGTCCGCACCTGGTAGGTGCGGGCCGGGGCAGTCTCATCCGGATAAGGGGCTCCGCCGGCGGCGGGGGAAGGAATGGTCAAACTCACCTGTTAAGGGTACCGGTTCGGCGTGGCCGTATTCGCGGATGCCTCGTTTCGAAGCCGCGAAGAACCTCGCTTCAGGCGCCGCCGTCCTGCTCTTCGAGGGCAGCGTCCAGGACCTCCCCCACGATCCGGAAGGCCTGCGACGGCTGGTAGCCCTTTCGCGCGAGCATGGAGGCCAGCCGACGCACCGTTTTGTCCCGCTCGGCACGGTCTTCCAGTCCCCTCGCGTTCCGCACCTTGCGTTCCACGAGTTCCCGCGCCGCGGTTTCCTCGTCCTCGTCACTGAGCTGTTCGAGGGCGCCGGCAGCGGTCTCCTCGTCGATGCCCTTCTCAGCCAGCTCCCGGCGCAGGGCGCCCTTGGCCAGCTTCCGCGTCTGGGACCTGCTCCGCACCCACATATCGGCGAACTCGGCGTCGTCGATGAGGCGGACCTCTTCGAAGCGGTCAAGGACGGCCTCGGCCACGTCGTCCGGGATGTTGCGCTCGGCCAGCTTGCGGGAAAGCTGCAGCCGGCTCTTGGGCGAGTTGGTCAGCTGCCGCAGCACGACGGCGCGTGCCACGGCGGCGGGATCAGCGTCGGCATCCTGCTCGGGCGCCGGCTGCACGGTCCGGTGCGGGTCGCCGGGGCCGTCAACGACGCCGGGGCCAGGATTCCGGGAAGAGAATCCTGACCCCTTACGGCGTCGTGCGGCGGAGGCCCGGCTGTTAGAAGCCGTCAACGGCCTTCAGCTTCGGTGATTCCTCCGGGTCGGCGGCCTTGACGCCGACGCCGAGCTTTTCCTTGATCAGGCGCTCGAGTTCGGCGGCGAGTTCCGGGTTGTCCCGCAGGAATCGCCGGGAGTTCTCCATGCCCTGGCCCAGCTGGTCCCCGTCGTAGGTGAACCACGAGCCGGACTTCTTGATCAGGCCGTGCTCGACACCCATATCGATGATGCCGCCCTCGCGGGAGATGCCCTGGCCGTAGATGATGTCGAATTCGGCGATCTTGAAGGGCGGAGCCATCTTGTTCTTGACGATCTTCGCCTTGGTCCGGTTGCCGACAGAGTCCGCGCCCTCCTTGAGGGTCTGGATGCGGCGGACGTCGATGCGGATCGAGGCGTAGAACTTCAGCGCCTTACCACCGGTGGTGGTTTCCGGGGAACCGAAGAACACGCCAATCTTCTCGCGCAGCTGGTTGATGAAGATTGCCGTGGTCTTGGTCTGGCTCAACCGGCCGGTGATCTTACGCAGCGCCTGGCTCATCAGCCGCGCCTGCAGGCCGACGTGGCTGTCGCCCATGTCGCCTTCGATTTCGGCGCGGGGTACCAGAGCGGCGACGGAGTCGATGACGATCACGTCCAGCGAGCCGGAGCCGATCAGCATGTCCATGATTTCAAGCGCCTGCTCACCCGTGTCCGGCTGGGAGACGAGCAGCGCGTCGGTGTCCACACCGAGCTTGGCGGCGTATTCCGGGTCGAGGGCGTGCTCGGCGTCGATGAATGCGGCGATGCCGCCCTGGCGCTGGGCGTTGGCCACGGCGTGCAGCGCGACGGTGGTCTTACCGGAGGACTCAGGGCCGTAAATCTCGACGACGCGGCCGCGGGGCAGGCCGCCAATTCCGAGGGCCACGTCCAGTGCGATGGAGCCGGTGGGGATGACCTCGATGGGTGCGCGGACTTCGTCGCCCAGGCGCATGACGGAGCCCTTGCCGAACTGCTTGTCAATCTGGGCTAGCGCTGCGTCGAGCGCCTTCTGGCGATCCGGGGCTGCGGCCATGATTCACACCTCTAATACTTTCTCGCTGGAGAGTGGCCGTCGCGGCCGTTGTTATGTCATCCCTGACGCTAGTGGCAGCCACTGACAAAGTTGCCGCCGCCGTCGCGTATGTGGATAACGCTCTGAAAAAAGCATAGCCCGACCCGAACAGATATTCGAACAATCGCAGCGGCGTGTCAGTCGTCCGATGCCCGACGACCGGTGCCGGTCCGGTGCCGGACCGGTGCCGGACCGGTGCCGGCGCGGCGCCGGGGAGGGCCCGGTCAGCGCGGCTTAACGTCGCGGCCGAGCCGCCGTTCGGCGGGCACATCCTGGACATCGCAGAGCGCCAGCCAGACCTGTTTGGGCGGTACGCCCGCGCTCAGCGCCTGGTCCGCGGTGCGTCCGCCCACACCCGCCAGCACCAGGGAGCTGCTGAGGACCCGGGAATATCCCGCCCCGAACTCGTCGTCCATAAGCCGCCAGAAGTCGCTGATTCTCACCGATAAAGTCTCTCACGGGCGCGGACCCTAGAATGGTTGCTATGAGCAACCCAAGCGACGCCGCCCCGGATCCGGCGCCAATTTCCGGGACCGGCGAACCCGCCGCGGAGGAGGCGCTGGCCGCCGTCGAGCGCCAGTTGAGCCTGCTGTGGCGGCGTGCCCGTTCCATGTCGCAGCAGCTCTCCCGCCAAGTCCATCCCGAGATGGAGCCTGCGGCCTACGGGCTGCTGTCGGTCCTTCGGACCAAGGGCCCCATCCGGCTGACCGAACTGGCCTCCTGCATCGGCGTCGGCAAGCCCTCGGTGAGCCGCCAGGTCGCCTTCCTGGAAGGCCTCGGCCTGGTATCAAAGGAAGCCGACCCGCTGGACGGCCGCGCCCAGGCCATCAGCCTGACGGCCAAGGGCGAGGAGAAGATGCACCTGGTCCAGGATGCGCGCCGCGAGGTCTTCCGCGAACGGCTGGCAGAGTGGCCGGCCGGGGAACTGGAAGCCTTCGCCGGCTACATGGCGAAGCTCAACGCCACCTACGAACGCGACGGCTTCCCGCGCGACGAAGGCCTCTAAGCCGCTCCGGCGAAGGAGCACCGGCCAGAACATATGGCTCCAGGACACGGAAAAGGTCCCCGGCACACCGCCGGGGACCTTCCTTTGGATCGAATGGAGTGGGGCTAGCGGGCCCCGGAGAGCAGGCCTGTGGCCAGCTCGTCGTTCAGCTCGGTGTTGAGTTCACGGTCCAGGTCACGGCCGTAGCGCTGCGCAAATTCCTGGGGCACGGTGTCCGGTACCGCTACGCCCTCGGCCACGGCGACGCGGTCGCTGACTTCGCGGAGCATGCTGGACAACGGGACGTCGAGGGCCGAGCAGATCGAGGAGAGCAGCTCCGAGGAGGCTTCCTTCTGGCCGCGTTCCACTTCACTCAGGTAGCCCAGGGATACACGGGCACTGTGCGAGACTTCGCGGAGGGTACGGCCTTGGCGTTGGCGGACATCGCGCAGGACATCACCGATTTCGTGACGAAGTACAACCATCTTGCGCTCCTTCTGTTCGCTCTTTGCCTGATCGGCGAGGCCCACATCCTTCCAGCGGACAACGCCGTTTACGGATACGGGCTGCTTTACCATCTGTATCGCCTTGCTCCCTCGTATGTGTTGTTCGCGGTTTAGTGCGAACGTTGTGATGATTTCATCCTAGGCGCCACCCTTATTCGGGGGCGACACAATGTAACAACTATTCGGAATCAACTTTTGTTCCCGGCAACTTTACCCGCGGTAGCTTGCCGGCGATAGGGCTTCGAGCAGGCGCTCCAGGGCGGCGCCGCACGCCAGAGCCCGGATCTCCTGGCGGCTCCCCTCGAAGTGGTACGCGAACGACGTCGCGCCTTCTGCCGTGGCGAGTCCGATGAAAACGGTTCCCACATCCTTGCCGTCGTGCGCCTCCGGGCCCGCCACCCCGGTGGTGGCCACGGCGACGTCGGTACCGCACGCGGTGCGCGCACCGGCGGCCATCGCCGCGGCAACTTGACCGTCCACCGACCCGGCGGCGTCGAGGAGTTCGCGGGACACGCCCAGGATGCTGGCCTTGACCGAGTTCGCATAGGCGACCACACCGCCCTGCAGCATGCCGGACGCACCGGGGGTATCGGCCAGCACGGCGGCCACCATTCCGGCGGTGAGCGACTCAGCCGTGGCCACGGTCAGCCCGCGCTCAATGGCGCGGGCCACAGACTGCTCGGCGAGTCGGTGCAGATTCGGGTGCAGCCCCGGGTGGGCGTTTGGCTGCGGATTGCTCATGGCGTCCCCTCCTGGACCTGCTGCTTTTTGGCCCGGATGCCGCAGGCGCGCAGCTTGAGGGCTTCAACGACATATTCGGCGCCGGTCCAGACCGTGATCGCCAGGGCGGCCATCATGACCGCGAAGGCCAGGAATCCCAGCCACGGCGCAATCGAGGCCAGCGGCATCACGTACAGGAAGATCGCCGCGGTCTGCACGACGGTCTTGAGCTTGCCGCCGCGGGATGCCGGGATCACGCCGTAGCGGATCACGAAGAAGCGCAGCGCCGTGACGCCCCACTCGCGGACGAGGATCAGGACCGTGACCCACCAGGGCAGTTCGCCGAGCAGGGAAAGCATCACCAGGGCCGAGCCGATCAGCAGTTTGTCCGCGATCGGGTCCGCGATCTTGCCGAAGTCGGTGATTAGCCCGCGGCTGCGCGCGATGTCGCCGTCGAGCTTGTCCGTGTAGATCGCCACCGCGAAGACGACGACGGCGGCCCAGCGCCACGCGCCGTTCTGCGCGTCCAGGCCCGGGGCATCGGCGAGGAGGAACCAGACGAAAAACGGCACCAGCGCGATCCGCAGCATCGTGAGGATGTTGGGCAGGTTCCAGATCCGCGGGGCGGACCCGGCGTTGGTTTCGGCGCTAGTCACCTTCCTAGGCTACCGTCTCGCCGCCGGCTACCGTCCGGTCAGCGACCAGGCGTCCTCGGAACCCTCGTCGTCGTCGCCGGGGCCGTCGGCGCCGTCGTAGTAGTCGACGCTCTGGGTGCGGTTGTCCAGGTCGGCGGCCACCAGGTCCTCCGCGTAGCCGCCCTGGGCGATGTTGGCGTTTGCGTTCTCGCTCAGCGCGGCCGTCTGCGAATCGGTGGCGACCGGGCCGTCCTGGCCCTTCATGGCGGCCAGGACCGCGGCAAGGTCGTCCGGCTTGACCAGGACGTCGCGGGCCTTGGAGCCCTCTGAGGGGCCCACCACTCCCCTGGACTCCAGCAGGTCCATCAGGCGGCCGGCCTTGGCGAAGCCGACCCGGAGCTTGCGCTGCAGCATCGACGTCGAGCCGAACTGCGTGGTGACGACGAGCTCGGTGGCCTGCAGCAGGACCTCGAGGTCGTCTCCGATGTCGTCGTCGATCTGCTTCTTCTGCGCCTCGGGGGCAACGTCGTCCCGGTAGACGGCCTTGAGCTGGCCCTTGACGTGTTCGACGACCTTATGGATTTCGGACTCGGTCACCCAGGCGCCCTGCACGCGCATCGCCTTGGAGGCACCCATCGGCAGGAAGAGAGCGTCGCCCTGGCCGATCAGCTTCTCGGCGCCCGGCTGGTCCAGGACCACGCGGGAGTCGGTCACGGAGGAGGTGGCGAAGGCCATGCGGGACGGGACGTTGGCCTTGATCAGGCCGGTGACGACGTCGACGGAGGGCCGCTGCGTGGCGAGCACCAGGTGGATGCCGGCGGCGCGGGCGAGCTGGGTGATTCGGACGATGGAGTCTTCGACGTCGCGCGGGGCCACCATCATGAGGTCGGCGAGTTCGTCCACGATCACCAGCAGGTACGGGTACGGGCGGATGACGCGCTTGGAGCCCTCCGGCGGGTGCACCTTTCCGGCCCGGACCGCCTTGTTGAAGTCGTCGATGTGCTTGAAGCCGTAGTTGGCGAGGTCGTCGTAGCGGGCGTCCATTTCTCGGACCACCCATTGCAGCGCCTCGGCGGCCTTCTTGGGGTTGGTGATAATCGGGGTGATCAGGTGCGGGACGCCCTCGTAGGCGGTCAGCTCCACCCGCTTGGGGTCCACCATGACCATGCGGACCTCGTCCGGGGTGGCGCGCATCAGGATCGAGGTGATCATCGAGTTCACGAACGAGGACTTACCGGCACCGGTGGCGCCGGCCACGAGCAGGTGCGGCATCTTCGCGAGGTTAGCGACGACGTAGCCGCCCTCGACGTCCTTGCCGACGCCCATGACCATGGGGTGGTCCGTACGGCGCGCGTTCTGGCTGCGCAGCACATCGCCGAGCGACACCGTCTCGCGGTCCGTGTTGGGGATCTCGATGCCGATGGCCGACTTGCCCGGGATGGGGCTCAGGATGCGCACGTCCGAGCTCGCGACGGCGTAGGAGATGTTCTTGGACAGGGCGGTGACGCGTTCCACCTTGGTGCCCGGGGACAGTTCGATTTCGTAGCGGGTCACGGTGGGTCCGCGGCTGAAGCCGGTGACCTGGGCATCGACGTTGAACTGGGTGAGCGTCTCGGTCAGCGAGGCGACGATCGCGTCGTTGGCCTCGGTGCGTTCCTTGGGGATGGAGCCGGGGGTGAGCATGTCCGACGCCGGCAGCGTGTAGGTGACGTCGCCGGCGAGCGAGAGCTGTTCGGTGCGTTGCGGGATCGGGGTGGGCGGCGGCGCCGGGGCAACCGGGTTCGCGGGGACCTTGGGAGCGGCGGCGCCGGCGTTCGGGGAGGGGTTCAGGGATCCGGCGGCGACCATGCCGGGGGTGACGAGCGGGATCGCCTCGGTGGCGTTCTCCGCCGCGGCGCCGGCCGCGGTGCTGCCGAGGCCCTGGGCCGCCTTGATCTTTTCGACGGCGATTTCGGCCTGCGTGGGCCGCCGGACGCCGGGCGCCACGGCCTTGGCGGCCTTGCCGCCTGCCTTTGTGCCGGCGGCGCCTGCGGTCGTTTCGTCGTCGTCGACGACGGCGTGTTCGAAGGCTTCGTCGCCGACGTAGCCTTCCAGCCGGGCGTCGCCGTCGTCGTCCTTGCCGAACAGGCGCTTGCGCTTCTTCTTGGGTGCGGGGGCGTCGTTCTCGTACAGGTAGCTGCGGTCGTGGGCGTCGTTCCCGGCTTCGTCCGGGTAGTCCTGCAGGTCGATGCCCATCAGGTGCTCGTAGGCGCCGCGCAGCCGGGACGGGATGGCGCCGAAAGGTGTGGCCGTGACGATGAGCAGCGAGGTGAAGGCCAGCAAGCTGTAGAGCGCGACCGGCACGGCGGCGTGGATGGTCGCCAGCGGGGCGGCGGCGAGGTAGCCGAGCATGCCGCCTGCGCGGCGGAGCCCGTCGAAGCCGTCGGCGACGGTCGGCTGGCCGCCGATGATGTGCGCCAGGCCGCTGCCGGCGAAGGTCATGATGAGGAAGCCGATGCCGATCCGGTTGTTGCCGCGGCCGTCGACCGGCTGGCGAAACAGCCGGAAGGCGCAGACGAAGAGCATCAGCGGCAGCAGCAGGGACATCCAGCCGAAGGTGCCGTTGACGACTCCGAAGACCAGGTCCGGGAGCCAGCCTTGGAAGCCCCACCAGGCGAAGGTGGCAATGAAGACGCCGAGCGCGAGGTTGAACAGGGCGGCGCCGTCGCGGCGGTCGGCCGGGTCGAGGTCGCTGACATCGTGGCCGATCCGGCGGATACCGGCGCCCACCACATGGCCTACCCCCAGCCAGGCCCCGGCCACAATCCGCACCAGCCATGGCTGGTGCGGTTCGACGGCGGCAAGCTGCCGGGTGCGCGCGGTTCCCTGCGGACGGCTGGTCTTGGACGCAGCTGCGCCCGAGCCCCGGCCCGCAGAGCCGCCGGTGGTGCTCTTTGAATTGCCGCGTGAGTTGCCGCTGGAGTTGCCTCTAGGCGCGGAGGAGGTGCGTGTCGCCATACCCGCAACGGTACCGGACGCCGGGCGGAAAACCGCGGATTTCCGGGGCAGGCGGGGATCATGTTGAACCGCCCGGGCGGCTGGTTTCCCCGCCGCCACCGCGCCCAAGGGGCTTCCTGGCAACGGAAACGGCCCTCCCCGGCGGCGCCGCCGGGAAGGCGGTGCCGGCGGGGAGGGCCGTTTCGGTGCAGATCGTGTGCCGTGCTCGTTGCCGGGCTGTGCTTTTGCCTGGCCGGGCGCGGGCCTACGCCTCCAGGACCACCGGGATGATCATGGGCTTGCGGCGCAGCTTGCGGTTGACCCAGGTACCGACGACGCGGCGGACAACCTGCTGGAGCTGCTGCGAGGTGTGGTCCCGGTTCTGCACGGCTTCCTCGAGTGCGGCGTTGATCTTAGGGATGATCTCGTCGAAAACGGAATCGTCCTCGGCCACGCCGCGGGCGTGGATCTCCGGCCCGGAGACCACCTTGCCGGTGGCACGGTGGATGACCGTGATGATCGAGATGAAGCCCTCGTCGCCCAGGGTCTGGCGGTCCTTGAGGTCCGCTTCGGTGACTTCGCCGACGCTGGAGCCGTCAACGTAGACAAAGCCGACCTCGACCTGGCCGACGACGTCGGCCTGGTGGTCGCGGAGGTCGATGACGGTGCCGTTGTCCGCCAGCAGGATGCTCTCCTCCGGGACGCCCGACTCGAGGGCGATCTTGCCGTTGGCGATCAGGTGGCGCGTCTCCCCGTGCACCGGCATCGCGTTGAGCGGCTCAAGGATGTTGTAGCAGTAAAGAAGCTCGCCCGCGGCCGCGTGGCCGGAGACGTGTACCTTGGCGTTGCCCTTGTGGATGACGTCCGCGCCGAGCTTGAGCAGGCCGTTGATGATGCGGAAGACGGCGTTTTCGTTGCCCGGGATGAGGCTGGACGCGAGGATCACGGTGTCGCCTTGGCCGACGATGACGCGGTGGTCGCCGTTCGCCATGCGGGACAGCGCCGCCATCGGCTCGCCCTGGGAGCCGGTGGACATCAGGACCACGCGGTTATCCGGCAGGTTGTCGATGTTCTTGATGTCGACGAGGATGCCCGCCGGCACCTCGAGGTAGCCGAGCTTGGCGGCGATGGCCATGTTGCGGACCATGGAGCGGCCGACGAAGGCCACCTTGCGGTTGTGGTTCGCGGCGGCGTCGAGGACTTGCTGGACGCGGTGCACGTGCGAGGAGAACGACGCCACGATGATGCGCTTGGACGCCTGGCCGAAGAGTCGGTCCAGCGTGGGGCCGATTTCCTTTTCCGCGGTGGTGAAGCCGGGGACGTCGGCGTTCGTGGAGTCGGACATGAACAGATCCACGCCTTCTTCGCCGAGCTTGGCGAAGTGGCGCAGGTCGGTGATCCGGCCGTCGAGGGGAAGCTGGTCCATCTTGAAGTCGCCGGTGTGCAGCACGGTGCCGCCGGAGGTGCGCAGGAAGACGGCGAGGGCGTCCGGGATCGAGTGGTTGACGGCTACGAATTCGCACTCGAAGGGCCCGAGCTTCTGGACCTGGCCCTCACTCACGATCTGGGTGTTCGGCTTGATCCGGTGTTCCAGGAGCTTCGCCTCGATCAGGGCCAGCGTCAACTGCGAGCCGACGATGGGGATGTCGTTGCGCAGGCGCAGCAGGTACGGGACGGCACCAATGTGGTCCTCGTGGCCGTGCGTGAGGATGACGGCGACGATGTCGTCCATGCGGTTCTCGATGTAGGAGAAATCGGGCAGGATCAGGTCAACACCGGGCTGGGTCTCTTCCGGGAAGAGGACGCCGCAGTCAACGATGAGCAGCTTGCCGTCGATTTCGAAGACAGTCATGTTGCGGCCAATCTCCCCGAGGCCGCCAAGCGGAACGATCCGCAGGGTGTTCTTGGGCAGTTTCGGCGGCGTGACAAGGCCGGGAAGGGCGGTTTGGGTCATAGTGCACTACTTTCCAGGCGGAGCAGGAGGGATCTTCTGTTCGATCAGGCAGGGCCGGATCAGGAGAAGACGAGTCCTGCTTCCGCCAAGTCCTCGCGGATCGTTTCGATCTCGGCTTCGCCCGGCTCCACGAGGGGCAAACGGACAACCGAGTTGGGCAGGACTCCCTGCCACTTAAGAACTTGCTTCGCAGCAACAGCACCCTGGATATGGGTCATCACTGCACGGACCACTGGGTCCAGTTCGAAATGTATGGTGCGGGCGGTGGCAAAATCGCCTGCAAGTGCGGCATCGATCATCGCACGGAACTGCTTGGTGGCCACGTGCGCCGAGACGCTGACCAGCCCGACGGCGCCGGCCGCCATCCACGGCAGGGTCAGCCCGTCGTCTCCGGAGTAGACATCCAGTTCGGTGTTCGCCATCACGCGCGTGACCGCGGCGAAGTCGGCCTTGGCGTCCTTGAGGGCGATGATGCGGGGGTGGTCCGCGAGCCGGATCATAGTCTCGGGCAGGATCGGCACACCGGCACGGCCCGGGATGTCATAGACCATAACGGGCAGGTCCGCGGCGTCGGCGACGGCCTCGATGTGGGCCTGGATCCCGGCCTGGCTCGGCTTGTTGTAGTAGGGGGTGACGATCAGCTGGCCGTGCGCGCCGGCCTTGGCGGCCCGCTTGGCCATCTCGATCGAGTGCGAGGTGTGGTTGGTGCCGGTGCCGGCGATGACCTTGGCCCGGTCCCCCACGGCCTCGACGATGACGCGGAACAGCTTTTCCTTTTCGTCATCTTCCAGCGTGGAGGTTTCACCCGTGGTGCCGGAGATTACGAGGGCGTCGTTGCCGTCGTCGACGAGCTTGTTGGCCAGCTCTGCGGACTGCTGATAGTCGACCTCACCGTCGTTGGTGAACGGAGTGACCATGGCGGTCACAAGGGTTCCAAACGTGTAAGAGCGAATGTCAGAGTCAGCCATAGGAAAAACGTTACCTTGTCCGTGGCTTGTTAGGACAATGGCGACGGAGTGATGCGCGTCAAATTCAGCCCTCCCGCGCCGCGTCTGCCGGGGTTCCGGGACGCCCCGGGGGAACGGCGCAGTAGCGGCTCACAGCCTCCTCGCGCAACGCCTCAGCCCAGGCCGAGAGCCGCTGCGCGGCACGGACGTAGTGGAACAGCTCCGTAGGGGTGAGCGCCTCGAGGTCGGTCTCGGCGAGCCGGCGGGCCAGTTCGGCGCCGGGCGCCTGGGCGGACAGGGCCGTCCCTTCACGATGCCACTGGACGTCTTCGGCGGCCTCCCCCGCGACCAGGCGCCGGAAGAGGAAATCCACCACACCCGGGCTCATGGCCTTGAGGACGCCGGTGGTATCTACGGCGCCAGCTGCCTTGAGAGGAGCGGCAGTCTGATGGAAACCGGCCGTCTGGTGGAAACCGGCCGTCTGGTGGAAACCGGCCGTCTGGTGGAAACCGGCCGTCTGGTGGAATGCGGCCGTCTGGCGGACTTCGGGGCCCGGCTCTGATGCATTGTTCATGCTGGCCATGTTATTCGAACATATATTCGAATACAAGGACTGCTTTGCCGCTGTACCCGAACAGCCGCCCCGGCCGGCGCAGCCCCGGCGACGGGCCGGGGCCGGCGGTACATGAGACGATCAGAAGATGACCTCGCGCGGTATGGCTACGACTTCAAGGACCGCCAGTGCCAAGGCGGCGGCGCCCCGGCTTACCGGCGTCGACGCAGCCCGGGGGCTGGCGCTGCTGGGCATGATGGCGACCCACGTGCTCCCCACCTTCGAAACCGATCCGCAGCTCACCCCCACCTGGATCGGCCTCACGTTCTCCGGCCGCGCGGCCGCACTCTTTGCCGTGCTCGCGGGGATCGGCCTGGCGCTGTCCACCGGAAAGGAGCGCCCGCTGGAGGGCGCGGAGTTATGGGCGGCCCGCCGCGGCATAGCGCTCCGGGCACTCGTCGTGGGCGCCGTCGGGCTTTCCCTCGGCGGCCTGGAGGTCAACATCGCGGTCATCCTGATCAACTACGCCCTGCTGTTTCTCTGTGTGCTGCCGTTCGTCGGCCTCCGCGCGAAACGCCTCTGGACCCTGGCGGCGGCCTGGCTGCTGGCAACCCCGGTCCTGGCCTATCTCCTGCGGCCATGGCTGTTGTCCGCCGAACCGCCCCTCCGGCTCGGCCACAACCCCGGCTGGGAGGATCTGGCCACTCCGGCGCGGCTGCTCGGCGACGTGTTCCTGACCGGGTACTACCCTGTGCTGCAATGGCTCGCCTACCTGCTGATCGGCCTGGCGATCGGTCGGCTGGCGCTGGCCAAGGCGGCCGTTCCCTGGCTGCTGCTGGCCGCCGGAACCATCGCCGCGGTTCTCGCCAAGTGGCTGAGCGTGGTGCTGATGGAGGACTGGGGCGGCCGGGCGGCGCTGCAGGAGAAGGTGGGCGATCCGGCCTATCCGCTGGCGAGCCTGCTGCAGGTGAACCTCGCGGGCATCGACCAGTCTGGTTCCGTCTGGTGGCTGGCGTCGAGCGCCCCGCATTCTGGCACCACGCTGGACCTGCTGCACACCTCTGGGGTCGCCGCCGCGGTGGTGGGTTTCTGCCTGCTGCTGGCACGGCTCGCCGACTGGGTGCAGTTGGACCCGCTGCTCCCGCTCCGCGGCGCCGGCACCCTGACCCTGAGTCTGTATACGGCGCATGTGTGCCTGATGGCGTCCCTGCACGGACACCCGCTGCCCGCCGGGTGGAGCACGGAAGGCGTTTACTTGGCCCAGGCGGTCGCCGCGCTGGTCATTGGCGGCGTTTTCGCGGCACAGGCCTGGCGCGGACCGCTGGAATGGGTGGGCCACGCCGCGAACCAGCTGGGCCGCTGCCGCTGGGCACGGTCACGCTAGGCCCGGGAAACGGCTAGCCGCCGTCGTCCGCCGGCCGATAGCGACCCGCCAAGGTCCGCCCGGCTAGGCGCCGTTGTCCGGTGACCCGGCGCGGAAGAGGCGGACGGCGTCGCGCATCGAGGCGCGGGCGCGCTTGCGGTCCCCCGCGGCGTCGTAGGCGCAGCTGAGCCGGAACCAGGAACGCCAGTCCCCCGGGGCGGCCTCGGCTTCCGCCCGGTATTTCTCGAACTCCAGATCCGCCGCCTCGCGGATGATCCGGCCGGCAGGCGTGCGCGGCAGGGTGTCCTCCGGCAGGCCGCCTTCGGCTTCCAGGATCTTGGCCAGCCGCTCGGTCCGGGCCCCGAACAAGAGCTCCCGTACCAGCGCCCAGGCCCCGACGATCGGCAGCAGCAGATAGGCCAGACCGAGGGCCTTCGCCACCATGTTCGAATCGGAAAGCAGCAGCACCGAGCGCTGCAGGGACACCACCAGGTAGAACACCAGCAGGAGCGTCACCGCGCCCACCCAGATCTTGGTGCGGTTGGCTTTGAAGGACGCCAGGAGGTTGGCCATCAGAGGCCCAGATCCAGGTAGCCGTCCAGGCCTACGGTGAGCCCCGGGTGCGCCGCGACGTTGCGCACCCCCAGCAGGACGCCGGGCATGAAGGAGGCACGGTCGAAGGAGTCGTGGCGGAAGGTCAACTGCTCCCCCGGCCCGCCCAGCAGGACCTCCTGGTGCGCCACGAGGCCGCGCAGCCGGACGCTGTGGACGCGGACGCCGTCGACCTCGCAGCCGCGCGCGCCAGGGCGTTCGCTGGTGGTGGCATCCGGGCTGGACGCGACGCCGGCGCCGGCGCGCTCGGCGGCGATCAGCTGGGCGGTGCGGACGGCGGTGCCGGAGGGGGCGTCCACCTTCTCCGGGTGGTGCAGTTCAATGATTTCAACCGATTCGAAATAGCGGGACGCCTTCGCGGCGAACGCGGACGCCAGGACCGAGCCGAGGGCGAAGTTCGGGGCGATGAGGACGCCAACGCCGGGCTGGCCCGCGAGGTTCGCTTCCAGCCGTGCCAGCCGTTCCGCGTCCCAGCCGGTGGTGCCGACCACGGCGTGCATGCCGTGTTCGACGGCGAAGCGGACGTTCGCTTCGGTGCTCTCGGGCACGGTCAGGTCGATCACGATGCGGGCGCCGGAGTCCACCAGGGCGTCGAGGGAGTCGCCGCGGCCCAGGGCGGCGACGAGCTTCAAGTCTTCGGCGGTTTCCACGGCTTTGACGGCCTCGGCGCCCATGCGCCCGTTGGCGCCCAGGACGGCGACGGCGAGTTGTTCGGTCATGGCATCAACCCTACCGCCGTGGCGCTTCCCGGCTGGAACCGGGACCCGTGCATTACCCGCCCCGACCGCGGCTCCTACCCGCCCGCGCCCACCCACTCGACGGTGCCGTCGGCGAAGAATTGTTCCTTCCAGATCGGAACCTGCTCCTTGATCCGGTCCACCAGTTCGGCGCAGACCGCGAAGGCTTGTCCGCGGTGCGCCGCGGAGACGGCGCAGACCAGGGCGGGATCGCCGATCTCCAGCGGGCCGGTCCGGTGCGCGGCCCAGATCCGGACCGGCTGGCCCGGCTGGCCGGGCTGGCCCGACCCGGCCGCCGACTGCTCGGCAACGAGTTGCGCGACGACGTCGGCCAGCACCTGGTGTGCCGTGGGATGGGCGCTGTAGCTGAGCCGCTGCACGGGCTTGCCGCCGTCGTGGTTGCGGACGACGCCGCTGAAGCTCACCACGGCTCCGGCCGTGTCCGATTCGACCGCCGCGATGGCCTGGTCCACCGAGATGGGCTCGGCGCTGAGGACGGCGTGCACGATTTCAAAGGCGGATTCAGTGTCCATGGCTGCCTTCCAGCTGGTCGCAGAGGTGTCCGATGATCGGGTCCAGCACGCCCAGGCCGTCCATGACGCCCTTCGGGGATCCGGGGAGGTTGACGATGAAGGTGCTGCCGGCGGCGCCGGCGTGGCCGCGGCTCAGCATGGCGGTCGGCGTCTTGGCCGTGCCCGCGCTCCGCAGGCCTTCCATGATGCCGGGGATCTCCCGGTCCAGCAGCGGCAGCGTCTGTTCCGGGGTGGCATCGGTGGGGCTGAGGCCGGTGCCCCCGCTGGTGATGATGACGGCGGGGTGCTGGGTCAGCAGCGCCCGCAGGGCTGCACCGACGGGCTCGCCGTCGGGAACTACCAGCGCGGGAAACGTCTCGAAGCCGTGTTCGGTCAGCCAGTCGACGATGACGGGGCCGGTGAGATCTTCATAGATCCCGGCCGCGGCGCGGGTGGAGGCGATCACGATGCCGGCCTTCCGGCCGGTGGCTTCGCCGTGGCGGTGCGGTTCGGTGCTGCTCACAGTGTCCAGTCCCTGCTCTTGCCGCCGCTTTTGGCCAGCACCTTGATGTCCGTCAGGACTGCATGCTTGTCCACGGCCTTGATCATGTCGTACACGCTCAGGGCCGCCACGGAGACAGCGGTGAGGGCTTCCATCTCCACCCCGGTCACACCGCGGGTCTTGACCGTGGCGAACACGGTGACGGACTCGGCTGCGAGCTCAAAATCGACGGTCACCTTGGTGATCGGCAGCGGGTGGCAGAGCGGAATCAGGTCCGGGGTCTTCTTGGCAGCCAGGATTCCGGCGACCCGCGCGACGGCCAGCGCATCCCCCTTGGGCAATTCACCTGCACCGAGCAGGGCCAGGACCTCCGCGGTGCTGTTGACCGTGGCGGTGGCGGTGGCCTCCCGCGTGGTCTCGGCCTTGTTGGACACGTCGACCATCTGCGCGGTGCCGTCCTGCCGGAGATGGGTCAGCACGGGCTTGTCTGGGGTATCTGCTTCGTTCACAGCATCCATACTTCCACCTCGTCGCCCTCGGCGAGCGCCGCGGTTCCCACCGGAAGCTGAACGAGGGCATTGGAGTGTGCCAGGGCGTGCACCAGATGGGATCCCGCGCCGCCTTCCAAGCGGACGGTGCCGTCCGCGCCGAGGGTGCCACGCCGGACCTGGTGCTTGGACTCGGGGGAAGTCAGTGCTTCGGCCAGCCGGGCCCGGACCACGGTCCGCGGCGCCGGCGAGCCGAACAGTTCGGCCAGCACGGGCCGCAGGAACATTTCGAAGGAGACGAGGCAGCTCACCGGGTTCCCCGGGAAGCCGAGGACCGGCACGCCCTCGAAGGTGCCGATGCCCTGCGGGCCGCCCGGCTGCATTGCCACGCCGCCGAACTCGACGTCGTGGCCCGCCAGTGCCTGCCGGACCACCTCGTACGCTCCCTTGCTGACTCCCCCGGTGGTAATGATCAGATCCACCTCGGCCGCGTGCCGGCGCAGCAGGGATGCCAGCTCCTCGGGGTTGTCGGCGGAGATGCCGGTGCGGGTGACGTGGAGGCCGGCCTGGCGGAGGGCGGACTCGAGCAAGGTGCCGTTCGCGTCGTAGATCTTGCCGGGCTGCAGCGGGTTGCCCGGTTCCACCACCTCATCGCCGGTCGTCACCAGCAAGACCCTCGGAACGGCGTGCACCGGCACCTGGCTCAGGCCCAACGCGGCCAGCAGTCCCAGCTGGCCGGGGCCCAGGAAGGTTCCGGCGGCCAGGGCTGGCTGCCCGGCGGCAATGTCGCTGCCGGCGTCGCGGACGAAGGTGCCCGCCGGGGTCGCGGGCAGGCGGACGGTGGCGGCTTCCCCGGCGGCGGGGAAGGAATCCGGAACGGCCTGCTCAATGGGCACGACGGCGTCTGCCCCGGCCGGGATTATGGCTCCGGTCATGATGGGCGCGGCTGTGCCGGGGGCCAGTCCGGCGGGCTGTGCGCCGGCCGGGACGGGATCCGCGACGCGCAGTTCGGCGCCGCCGTCGGGCACGTCGGCGCTGCGGATGGCAAAGCCGTCCATCTGCGAGTTGGCGAACGGCGGGAGGTCCAGCGGGGCAGTGATCCCGAGGGCCAGTCCGCGGCCCAGCGCCTCCCGGAGCGGCACGGTGTCGACGCGGGCGGAGAGCGGCGCCAGCAGCGCCCGGACCTTGTCCCGGTGGGCTTCCACGGTTACGGGCCTGTTGGCGGTGCGGCGCATACGTTGTTGACCTTTGGCTCGGCTGGCTAGGACTTCACGTCCACTGTAACGGTGTGGTAGCCGGTGGCCCCGCTGGGCGCCACCGGGGCGCGCTCCTCCGCCTGCGGGACGCCGTCGAGGTCGGTGGCGCGGACCTGCACCTCGTACTGTCCCGGGCCCAGCGGCAGGGAGAGCTTCCACTGGCGCCAGGTGTCTGTGGAGATCGCGGGTGCCAGTTCGGCCTGCTTCCACTCACCACGGTTCACCCGCACTTCCACCTTGCCGATGCCGCGGTGCTGGGCCCAGGCCACGCCGCCGAAGTCCACCGTCCCCGCGTTCACGCTCCGGCCGGCCCGCGGCACGTCGATCCGCGACGATGTCTTGATCGGTCCGCGCTCGCTCCAGCCCCGCGGGGTCCAGTAGGCGACGTCGTCCGCGAACCGGGTGATCTTCAGTTCGGTGACCCACTTGGTCGCCGAGACGTAGCCGTAGAGCCCCGGCACGACGAGCCGGACCGGGAAGCCGTGCTCGAGCGGCAGCGGCTCCCCGTTCATGCCCACCGCCAGCAGTGCGTCCCGGGTGTCCGTGAGCACCTCCAGCGGCGTGCCGGCGGTCCAGCCGTCCGCGCTGCGGGAGAGCACCATGTCCGCTCCCGGTTTCGGCCCGGCCTGCGCCAGCAGTTCCCGGACCGGCCAGCCGAGCCAGCGCGCGTTGCCGATCAGGTCACCGCCCACCTCGTTGGAGACGCAGGCGATGGTGATGTACCGCTCGGTCAGCGGCTTGGCCAGCAGGGTGTCGAAGTCCAGCTCGATCTCGTGGTCCACCAGGCCGGTGACTTTGAGCTTCCATTCGTGCGGATCCACGAGCGGGACACGCAGGGCGGTGTCGATCCGGTAGAAGTCCTTGTTCGGGGTGACCAGGGGGTCCAGTCCCGCCAGGGACAGCTCGGCTCCGGCGGGTATCGGCTGCGCACGGGACGCCGGGCCGGGCAGGACCAGCCTGCCGCGCAGTTCCACGACGGCCGCCGCCGCGCCGCGCAGCGTAGACGCAAGCACCCCGCCCACGCCCGCGATCGCCGCCGTAACCGCAAGGGACTGCAGGAAGCGGCGGCGGGCAGGGCGGCCGGCCGGTTCGTGCCTGGTGACCTCGGCCGGTTCGCCATCTGCGGCGCCTGCCTCAGCGGGGCCTTCCGCTGCGGGGCCGGCGTCGAACCAGTCTTTGAGCCGGCGGATCAGCCACCGCAGCAGCACCATGCCCAGCGCGGCGGCCAGCAGCGGGACGGGAACGGCATTGGCGCTCCCCTCGGCCCGGGTCAGCACGGCCGCGACGCCCACCAGGCCGAAGACGGCGATCACGGCCAGCCCGGCGAAGCGGCGGCGCCATTCCAGCACCCCGGCCAGTGCGGCCAGCGCCGCGATCACCAGCGCCATCCCGCCGAGCAGGGCCAGCTTGTCGGCCGTGCCGAAGAGCGAGATGGCCCAGTCCTTGACGCCCGGCGGGACGGCGTCGATCACCGCGCCGCCGACCGCCGTGACCGGCGAAACCGAGGGGCTGAGCAGCCCGGCCGCGAGTTCGCCCAGGACGACGCCGGCCCCGACGGCGGCCACCCCGGCAGCGGCGGCCCACCACGGGGTGCGCCGCGGGGCGGGCTGCGGCGTTCCGCTGGGGGCCGAAGATGGAACGGCCTGGGACGTGTTCACGCTTCCAGCATAAGTTCGCAGGCGTCAGTTCGTTGGCTCCGGGGCGTGATGCCTGGCCCGCAGTGGCGTAGCCTGACTTTATGAGTGTTCAGCTTGGCATGCCCCAGCCCCGTGCGGAAAGCGGCCCCGGCCCGAACGTACCGGCGCCGCAGCCGGCCGGGCGCCCGGCCGGAATGGCTCCCGGGCTGGTGGACCGGTACGGCCGCCGCGCCACCGACATGCGGCTCTCGCTGACGGACAAATGCAACCTCCGCTGCAGCTACTGCATGCCGGCCGAAGGCCTCGAATGGCTGTCCAAGCAGGCCGTCATGACGGCGGAGGAAATCGTGCGGATCGTGCGGATCGGCGTCGAACAGCTGGGGGTCCGCGAACTCCGGCTCACCGGCGGCGAACCGCTGGTCAGGGCGGACTTGCTGGACATCATTTCGGCCCTTCGCCAGGCGCACCCGGATCTGCCGATCTCGATGACCACGAACGCCGTGGGGCTGGACAAGAAGGCCGCCGGGCTGAAGGCAGCCGGGCTGACCCGGATCAACGTCTCCCTGGACTCGCTGCACGAGGAAACCTTCACCCAGCTGACCCGGCGCCCGTTCCTGGGCCGAGTCCTCGCCGGTGTCGACGCCGCCTGGGCCGCCGGCCTGGGGCCCGTGAAGCTCAACGCCGTGCTGATGCGCGGCATCAACGACGCCGAGTCCCCCGCGCTGCTCGCCTGGGCCCTGGGCCGCGGCTACGAACTGCGGTTCATCGAACAGATGCCGCTCGACGCCGACCACGGCTGGACCCGCCGGAACATGATCACGGCCGCGGAGATCCGGGACCTGCTCTCCGTCGACTACGTGCTCAGCGCCGATCCGCGGGAGCGCGACGGTGCCCCGGCCGAGCGATTCGAAGTCCGCGCCCGCGTGCCGGGCACGGACCAGGCCACCGGCCCGGTGCTGGGCACCGTGGGGATCATCGCCTCGGTCACCGAACCGTTCTGCGCGGACTGCCGCCGCACCCGGATCACCGCGGAGGGCAAGATCATGAGCTGCCTCTTCTCCCGCGAGGAGACCGACCTGCTGGGGCTGCTGCGCGGCGGTGCCAGCGACGCACAGCTCGCCGAGCGCTGGCAGGATGCCATGTGGCTCAAGCCCAAGGCCCACGGCATGGACCACGTCGGACTGGACGCCCCGGACTTCGTCCAGCCGGACCGCAGCATGAGCGCCATCGGAGGCTGAACCACCCGTGAACGTACGCTACTTCGCTGCCGCGCGCGCTGCCGCCGGCATGGACGAGGAAAAGTTCGAGCTGCCCGTCGGCGCCACAGTGGCCACCCTGGTCGAGGCGGTCCTCGCCGTCGAACGCCCAGAACCGCCCGCCGGCACGCCGCCGCTGGCACGCATCCTCTCCCGCTCCAGCTTCCTGCTCAACGAGGTGGCTGTCCGCAATACTGCCGCCGTCCTGGGCCCGGACGACGTCGTCGACGTGCTGCCGCCCTTCGCCGGCGGCTAGGCGCGCCCCACCTGGTCATCACTGTCCGTCAGCTGCTGCCGCAGCCGGAGGCGACACGGCCGCCGCTCCAAGGGCCAGCCCCAGCAGGGCGCCCCGGCTCCGTACACCGCAGGCCAAGAAGAGTGCCTTGAAAAGGTCCTGCACGGTATAGGGGCGGATCTGCAGTGCGGCTGCCAGCTCGGAGGTACTGAGGCCGCCCGCGGAGAGCCCCAGCAGCCGGTGCTGCTGCGGCGTCAGGGCATAGCAGCGCGCGAACGCTTCCAGTCGGTCCGCCGCCGGGCATTCCTGGATGGTCACCGCGAGCGAAGGCGTTGCCCCCGTCCCGGGGTCCATCCGGGTGGAGCGCAAAAGAGCCCAGCCGCCGCGCCCCACCGGTACGCGGGACATCGCCGGGTGGTCGTCCACTCCGGCTTCCTCCGCCAGGAGTTGGGCGGCGACATTCAGGACCTCGGCGGGGATCCCTTCGTAGGGCCGGGGCCCGCGCTGCAGCAGCCCCAGCCAGTCGGCGGCCGAAGCCGTCTGGCCCCGCACGGCGAGCCGCTCGTCGAGGACGAGTACGGCCTGGGGCGGCAAGGGCTTAGCGACGCCCGCCCGGGCCGCGGCACCGACGTCGACGCCCTGCCGCCATTGTGCCGCCCGGCTCCGCCGCAGGCCTGCTGCCACCAGCGGAGCCGCCGTGGCCAGGAAATCGGTCTCCGGCTCGGAAAACGCGCCTTCATCGTCGCCACGCCACAAGTCGAGCCAGCCCCAGCACCCTTGTTTATCGGCGAATACCACGGACAGCACGTCCGTCACGCCGTAGCGCCTCAGTAGCCCATTCCAGAGCCGGCTCCGCGCCGGCTGCCCTCCCGTGGCCAGCAGCAGGGTCGTCGCCGGCCGGCGCTGACGCATTAAGGAGGTCCAGCGGGCATCCGCCGTCAGGTATTTAAGCCGGATCAGTTCGGGCAGTTCTTCCGGGCAGGGAATCCTGGCCATCGGCGAGATACCGGTGGCCGACTCCGGGTCTGACAAGGGCCAGGCATAGGCGCTGAATGGCACAGTCCTTCCGAGTTCAGCCAGTAATCCCCGGCGCAGCTCATGGTCATCCAGCACGTCCCGGCAGAGGTTGCCGATGCGTTCCAGACTCCGGCTCAGCGCCCAGCTGGTGGTCATGACATCAGTATGTACCTTGGGCATCGCCTTCTGAATCGACCGGCTCAAGGGCGCTCCGGACCCCGGCGCGGCCCTGGCGGCCTCCCAGATATCTGGGATACCGCGGGCCGGCCCGCGGCTCCTACCGTGGAATATCCCGCAGCCACAGAAGAGACGTTAGGAGGACTCGAGATGTACACCTTGCAGATTGAGCACAAGATCAAGGATTTCGACCTGTGGAAGACAGCGTTCGACCGTGACCCCGTCAACCGGACGGAGTCGGGGGTTACCGCGCACCGCATCAGCCGGCCGGTGGACGATCCGCAGTATGTAGTGGTGGAGCTCGACTTCGGGCAGCGGGTCCAGGCGGAAGCCCTGCTCGCCAGCTTGCAGGAACGTGTCTGGAATTCGCCCGCTGCGGCCCCGGCACTGCAGGGGACTCCAACAACCCGGATCCTCGAGTCCGCCGGCTGAGGCGCGGCTGCCGCCCTTCGCCGGCGGCTAGGCGCCGTCCACAGGCTCCCTCAGCTGCCGGCCAGGGCCTCCCGCACGCTTTCCGCCACGGCCGCGGCGCCGGCCTCGCCCATCACGATCGTGTAATGGTTGACATCCGGCACCTCCCGGACCCGCAGGGACGGTAGCTTCGCGGCCCAGTCGTCCAGGTAGCCGGGCGCGTAAAGGGCGGCCGGCTCGTTCAGCAGCCCGCGCGGCGCCCGGAGGACCACGGTGTCCACGGCGAGTTCGTCCAGCGCCTTGAGCAGCGAGGCGCCCCGGTGCAGTTCCGCGGTGTCTTCGGCCATCGCCTGATAGCGCGTGGCGGGCCGCAGTTCCGGCTCCTCGCCGGTGAGGTCGTAGTCAACGTAGGCTTCCACGAGCGGCCCCCAGCCGGCGCTGAACGCCGGGTGCTGCCGCCAGAAGGAGCGGTACACCTCGCGGCTAGGGAACGTGGCGTTGAGGCGCTCGGCAGCCGGGCCGAGCACCGAGGAGATGAGCTGCTCGTCGGAAATCCCCTCCGGGACCTGGAGCGGCAGTCCGCCGTCGACCAGCACCAGGGAGCGGACGCGCTCCGGGAACAGGTTCGCCAGGACGAGCGAGGCGAAGGCGCCCATCGAATGCCCCACGACGACGACCGGCCCCGGGGCCAGCGCCGCCAGCACCGCGGCGAGGTCCTCCGCGTGCGAGGGCATCCCGTACGGGGCGGGCAAGTTGTTGCTGCGGCCGCGTCCGCGCAGGTCCGGGGCGATGATCCGGACGTCGGGCAGCGCCTCGGCCAGGTACGGCCAGGCCTTGTGCGAGGCGGTGACCCCATGGACGGCGAGGATGGTCGGGGCGTCGGGTTCGTCCGGGCCCCAGATGGCGGTGTGCAGCGTGCCGCCGCGGACCTCCACTTCGGCGGTGCGGTACGTGTCCTTGCTGGCTGTCTGGGTCATGGGGCTGTCCCTTCCTGGGGCGGTGTGGGGTTCGCGGCCGTTCCTGGCGCGGAACCGGGCGAGGGCGCAAGGGCCCGTTCGATGAACTGCATCATCTCCTCGAAGACTTCTTCGGGTACGTCGGGCCGGGCGCCGGTGGCGGGTTCGGCACCCTCCTCGTCCCAGAGGACCCAGCGCATGCCGATCAGCTCACCGATGCCCATCAGGGCCCAGGCCGCGACGGTGGGGTCCATCTCCCGGACCTCGCCGCTGAGCTGTGCCGCCTTCAGGCCCTCGATGTAGCCGTTCACGACCCGGGTGTAGTGCAGCCGCAGCGCGCCGGGCGAGACGAACTCGGCCTGCCGGATGATCCGGTACAGGGCGGGGTGCTGTGCGGTGAAGCGGAAGAAGGCCCGGAAGCCGGCCCGTTCCGCCTCGAGCCGGGTACCTGCGCTCTTGGCCGCATCGGTCATGGCGTGCCGGACGCGCCGGTTCAGGTCCTCGACCACTTCGTCGAAGATGGCCTGTTTGCCGTCAAAGTACAGGTAAAACGTGCCGAGGCCGACGCCGGCCGCCTCCGTGATCTTGACGATCGAGGCTTCGTGGTAGCCCACTGAGGCGAAGACGGACTCCGCGGCCTCGAGCAGCTTGGCCCGGGTGCGGGTGCCGCGGGCGGTGCGCGGCGCGGCGCTCATGCCCGTCCCCCTGCCGCGGAGCCGCGACCGGCCAAGTCCTGGCGCAGCTTGGCGCGGAGTACCTTGTTCAGTGCGGTGCGTGGCAGCGCTGGGACCAGCTCGATCCGGGCCGGGACCTTGAAGCGGGCCAGCTGGGAGGCGCAGTGTTCCAGCAGCTCCTGCTCGTCGGTGGCCATCCCGGGACGGACCACGACGAAGCCCATGCCGCTTTCGCCCCAGCGTGCGTCCTCCACCCCGACGACGGCGGCCTGCGCCACCGCCGGGTGGCCCAGCAGGGCGGCCTCGACCTCGGCCGGGGCCACGTTCTCGCCGCCGGAGATGTAGATGTCCTTGAGCCGGTCCACGACTTTGATGTACCCCTCGGCGTCGCGCTCCACCAGGTCGCCGGTGCGCAGCCAGCCGCCGGCGAGGACGGCAGCCGTGGCGGCGGGATCGCGGAAGTAGCCGGCAAATACGCCCGGGCCCCCGACCAGCAGCTCGCCGCTGGCGGCGCCGTCGAGGATTTCTCCGGTGACCGGGTCCGCCACGGCGACGGCGACGTGCGGATACGGCTTGCCGGAGTAGCCCACCATCCGTTCGGCGTCCTCGTTCGGCAGGCACAGCACATTGGGCGAGGCCTCCGTCAGGCCGTAGCCCTGGCTCAGGGCCACTCCCCGGCGGTGCCAGATCCGCAGCAGCGGCGCCGGCATCGGCGCCCCGCCCACCACGGCGTGGCGCAGGCTGCCGAGTTCGGCCCGGGCAAAGTCCGGGTGTTCGGCCAGCATCAGGTACTGGGTGGGGACACCCATCAGCATGGTCACGCCCCGCTCGGCGATGAGCTGCAGCACGCGGCCCGGATCGAACCCGCGTTCCAGCACCACGGTGGCGCCGACCCACCACGCCAGCAGCGGCTGGATGTTCCAGCCGCCCACATGGAACTGCGGGAGCACGGCCAGCACCACGTCATTGCTGCCCATGTCCAGGGTCCGCGAGAGCGAGAGGTTGTTCCAGAAACAGTTGGCGTGGGTCAGGACGGCGGCCTTGCTGGCCCCCTCGGTGCCGGAGGTGAAAATCATCAGCAGGGCGTCGTCGTCGCGCACGTCGCGGCGTGGCGCGCCGGCGTCGGCCGAGGGCGCCGGCCGCACGCGCGAGGGCAGCGGGACGGCCCTTTCGACGCCGCCGGGGCCCAGGGCAGCGGTCCGCGGCCGGTGCGGCAGCAGTGCGCACGCCGCCGCGGCGAGCGAGTCGAGCTCGCCTTCCACCAGCAGCAGCTGGGGCTCGGCGAGTTCGAGCTGCGCCGCGAGTTCCCGGGGCGAGAGCCGCCAGGACAGCGGGACCAGGACCAGCCCGGCCTTGGCACAGGCAAAGAAGGCCACCACATGGTCCGAGCTGTTGCCGGTGAGGCTCGCGATCCGGTCCCCGATCGCGTAACCGGCGGCACGGAACCCGGCAGCAAGAGCCGAGGCACGGCGTTCCAGCTCGCTGTAGAGCAGGGTGCAGCCGCGGTCGTCGATGGCGACCCGGTGCGGCGTGGAAAGGCTGCGGTCGGTGGTCCAGCGGCCCAGGGTGTGCAGGCCGTCGGCCTGGTTCGGACCGGTCGGGTTGCTCATGCAGCGTCCTCCAGGATGTTTTGGGGCGTCTCGATACCGCTGCTGCCGGCACGGGTGCCCCTGCGGCGCTGCGCCAGCCGCTCGGCGGTTCCGGCGAGGCCGCCGGGGAGGAAGAGCACCACCAGGATGAAGAGCGTGCCGAGGATGAACAACGGTTCTGACAACGGTACCCGCAGGATGTCCGGAAGGGATTTCACGGCCTCGGAGTTGGCGAGTGTCGTAAGCCGCTGGTCGAGGATGGTGTAGAACACGCCGCCGACCACAGCGCCCCAGCGCGAGCCCACGCCGCCCAGGACCACCATCACCAGCAGCATGATGGTGAGGTCCGAGGAGATGGCCCGCGGCACGGCCCCGCTTTGCAGCAGCAGGAAGACCATGCCGATCACGCAGACCAGGAGCGCGGAGAGAACGAAGATCAGCAGCTTCACGAGGTATGGCTGCAGGCCCAGGACCCGGACGCGCAGTTCGTTTTCGCGCACGGCGGCCGCGGTGTGACCGGCCCGGGAGGACTGCACCCAGGTGACGATGACGAACACGGCAACCAGCACGGCCAGTGCCAGCCAGTACAGGTTGCGGGTGTTGACCACGCCCACCAGGAAGTCCGGCAGGTTGTCGGTGCGCAGCGTCATACCCTCGTCGCCGCCGGTCCGGCCGTCGGGGTTACGGCCGACGATCACCGAGCCGGCCTGGGCGAACGCGAGCGTGACCATGGCGAAGGGGATGCCGCTGACGCGGAGGCTGATGCTGCCCACCACGTGGGCCAGTACGACCACCATCAGCAGCGTGAGCCCCATGGCCGGCAGCAGCGGGATGTCCAGGTTCTGCAGAATGATCGCCAGGCCATAGACCCCGGCGCCGAAGTAGAGCGCGTGCCCGAAGGACAGCAGCCCGGCAACGCCGAGGAGCAGGTGGTAGGTCAGGGCGGCGGCTGCCATCAGCATGCACATGGCCAGCAACTGCAGGGACCCGGGCGTGTAGCTGGGGCCGGGCAGCACGCCTGGCAGGGAGATGTTCAGCAGCGGGAGCAGGACTAGGAGCAGCACTCCGGCTGCGCCCGCGGCCCGCGCTGCGAGGCGGCGGCCCGCGGGGACGGGGCGTGCGCCGTCGGAAGGGGTGCGGGGTCCTCCCTGCGCGGCGGCTTTCCGGCTCCGGCGGGCGTCGGCGCCGTCGGCCGCCGGCTGTCCTGGGTTGGTGCCGTCGATGTTGGTGCCGTCGGTGCTGTTGGGGTCAGTTTCGGTGGTCATGCGGTTCTCCCAAGCAGGCCGGTGGGACGGAACAGCAGCACGAGGGCCAGCGCCAGTACGACGACGAAGTCACCGGTGCCGCCGAGGTAGAAGTTGGCGAACTGCTGCAGGATAGCGACGGCGACGGCGGCGATGGCCGCGCCGGTCAGTGAGCCGAGGCCGCCGATCACCGTGACGATGAAGGCGAAGATCAGCAGCGAGCCGCCGAGCATCGGTGAGACGTAGCCGAAGTAGTGCGAGGCGAGAACCCCGCCGAGGCCCGCCGCCGCCCCGCCGATGGTGAAGACGAGGGTGAAGGCCTTGCGGACGTCGATGCCGAGGGCGGTGACCATGGACCGGTTTTCGACGCCTGCGCGGATGATCATGCCGTAGCGGGTCTTTTTGAGGAAAAACACCAGCGCCAGCAGCACCAACAGGGCGGCGATGATGCAGACGAAACGGTCGTTGGGGACCCGCGCGCCAAGGATGTCGGTAGTGTCCTTGAACCACGCAGGGCCCTGGATGTACACCGGGTCGGTTCCCCACGTGCCGTCAAACAGCGCGACGGCGGCGAGGGACAGGCCCAGCGTGACGAGCACCTGCTCGATGTGGCGCTGGTAGAGCCTGCGGATCAGGACGAACTCGGTGAACGCGGCAAACGCAGCGCCGGCGGCGGCCCCGACGACGAGTGACAGCAGGAAGATTCCCCAGTTGTCAGAGCCGGCGCGGCGGGCCATTTCCCAGCCGGTAAAGGCACCCAGGGTCAGGAAGGCGCCGTGCGCGAAGTTCAGCACCCCCATTAGCCCGTAGATCAGGGACAGGCCGGCAGCAACGAGGAAGTACAGTGCACCCAGGCCGAGGCCGGTGAACAACAGCAGGACGAGGGTGCTCACAGGGCAGCGCCTTTCTCGGCGGGGTCCGCGGCGGGTTCCATGGCGGGGTCCATGGCGGGGTCCCGGTGAGACGCGGTCTCGCTGGAGACACCCAGATGCCGTTGGATCAGCACCGCGTCATCGAGGAAGTCGAGGGCGCGGCCGGTGTGGACCACGCGTCCGCCGGAGAGCACGACGGCGCCCTCGGCCAGCTGGCGGACCACGTGGAGGTTTTGCTCGACGAGCAGGATCGGGACGGTCCTGGCTGCCTCGGCCAGGGTCTCCGCCACCTCACCGACGATCTTGGGCGCGAGGCCCTTGGTGGGCTCGTCGACCAGCAGGATCTTGTTGGTGTTCAGCAGGGCCCGTGCCAGCGAGACCATCTGCTGCTGGCCGCCGGACAGCGTCCCGGCCATCTGGGCGGAGCGCGCCAGCAGGTCCGGGAAGAGTTCCTCTACCAGTTGCCGGCGCGGGGCGGCATCGCGTTCGGCGAGCCGGAGGTTCTCCGCGACCGTCAGCCCGGAAAAGACCTCACGGTCCTCCGGGACGTAACCAACACCGCGCTGAATGATCTTGAAGGTCGCTTCCTTCTCTATCCGTTCGCCGGCCAGTTCGACAATGCCCGCGCGGTCGATCAGGCCGATGATGGCCTTGATGGTGCTGGTTTTCCCGACGCCGTTGCGGCCCAGCAATGCGGTGATTCCGGTCGCGGGGACGGTGAAGGACACATCCTCCACCACCTGCTGCCCGGCGATCCTGGCATTGAGGCCCTCGACCCGCAGGATGGGCGGGGCTTCGGCGGCGGGGCGTTCGGTGGCGGGGCTCATACGGGTTCTCCGAGGTAGGCGCTTTGCACGGTGGGATCGGCCATAACGGCGGCCGGGCTGTCCAGGGCCAACAGGCTGCCGTGGTGCATCACGGCCACCCTGTCCACCAGGCCCAGCACGACGTCCATGTGGTGCTCGACCATCATCACGGTGCAGCCGCGGTCCCGGTGCATTCCCCGGATGATCGCGGTGAGGGACGGGACGTCCCCCGACGCCACCCCGGCCATCGGTTCGTCGAGCAGGACGACGGCGGGATCCGTCGCCAGCAGTACGGCGATTTCGACCTTGCGCTTCTCGCCGTGCGAGAGGTCCCCCGCCGCCGTCGTGAGTTTGCCGGTGAGGCCGACCTCCGCGATGGTGCCCCGCGCGATCCGGGTGGCCTCGTCCGACGCCGACGGAAAGCGCAGAACGCTGAAGCTGCCGCCCAGTTTCGCCTGGGCCGCGAGCCGGACGTTCTCCAGCACGCTCAGCCGGGGAAACAGGTTGGAGGTCTGGAAGGTCCGTCCCAGCCCTGCCTTGGCCCGGCGGTGGATAGGCGCGGCCGTGATCTCCCTGCCGTTCAGCGTAATGCTGCCCGCGGTGGGCCGCAGCACGCCGGAGATCAGGTTGAACAAGGTGGTCTTGCCGGCCCCGTTGGGGCCGATGACGCCGATCATCTCGCCGGCGCCGACGGCGAAGCCCACATCCTGGAGGATGCGCGCACCGCCGATCTGCAGACCAAGGCCATCCACCGCAAGGGCGGGCAGGGCTGGGGTTGTCATACGGTTCCTTCGTTTCTCGCGGTCTGGTCCGGGGAAGGGTGCCTGGCCCCAACGGGCCGGGCGGCTACTTCTTTTCCGGCGGCGCGACCGTGTCGCCGGGAACCACCTTGACGAGCTCGGGAGCCCAGGTGGCGCCCTTCTGGACCAGCTTGGCCTGGTACATGTCCTGGACCAGGGCGTGGTCCGACGCGCGCACGGTTTCCTTGCCCTTGGGGCCATCGAAGCTGAAGCCTTCGAGAGCCTTGACCATGGCGTCAGGGTCCGTCCCGCCGCCTTCCTTGATTGCCTGGGCGATCAGCTGGCCAAGGACGAAGCCGTCCGGGGTGAACAGGTCGGCCTTGTGGCCGGCCTTCTCGACGGCGGCGATCATCTTCTTTTCCACCTCGGTGCCTGAGGCACCCGGGAAGTAGTGGCTGAGGAAGCTGATCTTGGAGCTCGCCGGGCCGTAGGCGCCGAAGCTGGACGCGTCTCCCAGGCCGGTCACGACGGGGGCGGCGTCGAAGACGCCCTGCTGGCTCAGTGCCTGCCACATGCTGCCGGTGGTTGCCCCGGCCCAGGCCACGAAAACCATATCCGGCTTGGTGTCGAGGAGCTGACGGGCAAACGGGGTCAATTCCTGGTTTTCCGGGACCAGGACGGAGCCAACAGTGGCGCCCTTGGCTCCGAGGACAGCCTTAACGGCGGCGACGTTGCCCTGGCCGAACGCGTTGTCCTGTGCAAAGACGACGACCTTCTTGCCGTTGGTGTTGATAAAGGTGCCGGCGGTGGCGACGTCCTGCAGGCTCTGCCGGCCGGAACGGAAGGTGTACTTGTTAACGCCCTGGATGGCGTCGGTGGCCGCTGCCCCGGAGATGTATAGCACCTTGTTCTGCTGGGCCTGCTCCGCGAGCTTCACTGCGATTCCTGACGACGCGGTGCCGCCAATAATCTTGTAGCCCTTGCCGATCATGTCCTTGGCGGCGGTGACGGCCTTGTCCGGGTCGCCGGCGTCGTCCGCGTAGGTCAGGTTGATCTTGGCGCCGTTGATCTCGCCGGTGCCGCCGGTCGCGTAGTCAATGCCGGCCTGGAGGCCCTCGTAGTAGGTCGCCCCGTACGCCGCGAGCGGTCCGGTCTTGGAATAGATGATGCCGACGTTGACGGGCTCGGCTTTGCCGGCACCGCCGGAGCCCGCCGGCGCAGCCGACCCGGCGGTGGGCGCACAGGCGCTGAGGGCGAGCCCCGTGGCCATCACGGCGGCCATCAGGAACTTCTTTGTATCCGTCACGGGATGCCTTTCGTTGAGAATCCGCGGAATCTCAGCAGGAGATCCGACAGGAGGTAGCAGCTGAACCTGAAAGGTGATTCAGATTACGGCAAACCTATGATGCGGCTCACACCATGTCAATGGGATTCGGGGCAGCCCCGGTAACGAAACGGCAACTTTCCGGCGCCGCGTGCGTCAACGGCCCTCCCGCAGAAGGGTGCGGAACATCCGCCACTCCCCCGGATCCGGAGCGGGACCGTCGAGCCCTCCCCCGGATCCCAATCGGGTCCGATCCTTTACAGCCGCGGGGCACGGCGTGATGATGGTGGCGGGGCCAGCCGAAGCGAAGCCCAGTCGGAGGAAGCATGGATCGACCGCTGCCAGGCAGCGCACACGAGGCCCTTGAGGCATTCCTGGGGCAATGGAGCGGCACCACCCAGTGGGAAGCCACCGCCTGGGGTCCCGCCCGGGCCGCCGCGGCCGAGGTCGTTTTCGCCCGCGCCGCAGCCGGCCTGGCTGTGACCATGAGCTACCGCCATACCGGCGCCGACGGCGCCAAGACCGAGGGCGTCGGGGTGTTCACCATGGACCCCGACCATCCCGATACGCTTTGGTACCACGTCAACAGCATGGGCCTGCCCCCGGAGGCGCCCGCCCGGGCCAGCTGGCACGACGGCACCCTGACCATCGAACGGCGCAGCGACCGCGGTACCGCCCGGCACACCCTGCGGGTTGAGAACGGCCAGCTGACGCACTCCGCCGGGCTGCGGCTAGGGAGCGCGAGCGACTTCAGCCCTTTCATGACCACGGTGTGCCGCCGCGTCCCGGAGCCCGCGCCCGTCGCCGCCTGAGCTGCGGGAGGATCGGCAATTACCCCTCCCGAGCTGCGGGAGGACCGGCTTAGAGGCCGAACGTCTCGGTTTCCTCGAAGGGACCTACCACCGTGACGGTCCGCGGGGCGGCCGCGAGTTCGCGCGCCAGCTCCTGGACCTCGGCCGCGGTGACAGCTTTGATCTGCCGCAGGGTCTCATCGATGTCCTGGTACTCGCCGGAGACCAGTTCGGCGCGGCCCAGCCGGGACATCCGCGAACCGGTGTCTTCCAGGGCCAGGACGATGCCACCGCTGAGCTGGCCGACGGCCTTGCGCAGTTCCTCTTCGGAGATGCCGCCCTCGGCCAGTTTGTCCAGCTCGGCGCCGAGGAGCTCCAGGACCTGCCGGACCTTTGACGGCGTGCACCCGGCGTACATGCCGAAGTAGCCGGCGTCGGCGTAGGAGGAGGCGAAGGAGTAGGTCGAGTACACCAGGCCGCGCTTCTCGCGGACCTCCTGGAACAGCCGCGATGACATGCCGCCGCCCAGCACGGCGTTGAGCACGCTCATCACGAAGCGCCGGTCATCGGTGGCTACCAGGGACGGGCAGCCCATGATGATGTTGGCCTGTTCCACCGGGCGCTTGACCACGTGCAATCCCGCGGTGCCGGTGATCGAGGCGCGTTCGGTGGAGCGGCGCTGCACGGGGGCGGCGTCGTGTTCGAGTTCCCAGCCGGCGGAGTGCAGAGCGTGCACCACGAGTTCGCAGACGACGTCGTGGTCCAGTCCCCCGGCGGCGGTGATGACCAGCTCGTCCGGTCGGTAGTAGCGGCGGTAGTGGTCCCAGACCGAGTCGCGGGCAACGGCGCGGATGGCATCCGGCGTGCCGCCGATCGGGCGGCCGAGCGGGTGCGTGCCGAGGACCGCGGCGACGAAGTGTTCGTGCGCGACGTCGGTGGGATCGTCGCTGTCCATGGCGATTTCCTCAAGGATGACGTCGCGCTCCTGCTCCATCTCCTGCGGGTCCAGCACGGCGCCGGTGATCATGTCCGCGATGACGTCGATGGCCATCGGAAGGTCCGTGTCCAGCACCCGGGCGAAGTAGCAGGTGCTCTCCTTGGCGGTGGCGGCGTTCGATTCCCCGCCCACCTCGTCGAAGGCGGAGGCGATTTCCAGCGCGGTGCGCCGCTTGGTGCCCTTGAACAGCAGGTGCTCCAGGAAGTGGGTGGAGCCGTGCTGTCCGGGGGCCTCATCACGCGAGCCGACGCCGACCCAGAAACCGATGGTCGCGGAGCGCTGCCCCGGCATTGCCTCGGTCAGCACCCGGACGCCGCCGGGCAGTACCGACCGACGCACCTGCGAGCCGCCGTCGGCTCCGTGGATGAGGGTGTCAGCGTGCTGGTTCTGCTCAAGCGGCAGGGGTACGACAGTCATTAAGGCCTTTCAATAAAACCGTCACGGAAACGTGCCAAATCTGCCTGCAATCCTACCTGCCTTTAACGGCAGCGGGGCCGGTGGACGAATCCACCGGCCCCGCTGCTTGGGTCAGGAAAGACTACTCTGCAGACTCCTCGGAGACCTCAGTGTTGGCAGCGTCCGCAGACCCTTCCTCATCGGCCACGACGGGCGAGAGGGAGAGCTTTCCGCGGTCGTCGATCTTGGTGATTTCCACCTGAATCTTCTGTCCAACGGAAACAACGTCTTCAACGTTGTCCACGCGCTTGCCGCCGGCGATCTTGCGCAGCTCGGAGATGTGCAGCAGGCCGTCCTTGCCCGGGGTCAGGGAAACGAAGGCGCCGAAGGTCGTGGTCTTGACGACCGTGCCCAGGTAACGCTCGCCGATTTCCGGGACCTGCGGGTTGGCGATGGCGTTGATCGCGGACCGTGCTGCATCGGCAGACGGGCCGTTCGTGGCGCCAATGTAGACAGTTCCGTCGTCCTCGATCGAGATGTCGGCTCCGGTGTCTTCCTGGATCTGGTTGATCATCTTGCCCTTCGGGCCGATGACCTCGCCGATCTTGTCTACCGGGATCTTGACCGCGATGACGCGCGGCGCGAACTCGGAGAGCTCGTCCGGGGTGTCGATCGCGGAGTTCAGCACGTCCAGGATGTGCAGGCGGGCCTCGCGGGCCTGCTTCAGGGCGGCGGCCAGGACCGACGCCGGAATACCGTCGAGCTTGGTGTCCAGCTGGATGGCCGTGACGAACTCGGAGGTACCGGCAACCTTGAAGTCCATGTCGCCGAAGGCATCTTCGGCGCCGAGGATATCGGTCAGGGCTGCGTAGCGGGTCTGGCCGTCAACCTGGTCGGAGACCAGGCCCATGGCGATACCGGCAACGGCGGCCTTCAGCGGCACGCCTGCGTTCAGCAGGGACAGCGTGGAGGCGCAGACGGAACCCATCGACGTCGAACCATTGGAGCTGAGAGCCTCAGATACCTGGCGGATCGCGTAGGGGAATTCCTCGCGGGACGGCAGCACCGGCATGATGGCGCGCTCTGCGAGGGCACCGTGGCCGATTTCGCGGCGCTTCGGCGAACCGACGCGGCCGGTCTCGCCGGTGGAGTACGGCGGGAAGTTGTAGTTGTGCATGTAGCGCTTGCGCGTCACGGGAGACAGCGAGTCGATCTGCTGTTCCATCTTGAGCATGTTCAGCGTGGTGACACCCATGATCTGGGTCTCGCCGCGTTCGAAGATGGCCGAGCCGTGGACGCGGGGCAGGACCTCGACCTCGGCGGTGAGCTGGCGGATGTCCGTCAGGCCGCGGCCGTCGATGCGGATCTGGTCCTTGAGGATGCGCTGGCGCACGACCTGCTTGGTGACGGAGCGGAAGGCTGCGGACAGTTCCTTCTCGCGGCCCTCGAACTGGCCGGCCAGGGAAGAGGTGACCTCGTCCTTCAGCTCGTCGGAGGCGGTGTCGCGCTCCTGCTTGTCGGCGATCTGGAAGACAGCGGCCAGCTTCTCGGCGGCAGCGGACTCGACGGCGGCGTAGACGTCGTCCTGGTAGTCCAGGAAGACCGGGAACTCGACGGTCGGCTTGGCGGCGCGGGCTGCCAGGTCGGACTGCGCTTCGCAGAGAGCCTTGATGAACGGCTTGGCGGCCTCGAGGCCCTCGGAAACAACCTCTTCGGTCGGGGCGGTGGCGCCCTGTTCCTTGATCAGGTTCCAGGAGTTGTCCGTGGCTTCGGCTTCGACCATCATGATCGCAACGTCGTCGCCCGCGATGCGGCCGGCAACAACCATGTTGAAGACGGCGTTCTCCAGCTGCGAGTGCTTCGGGAAGGCAACCCACTGCGAGCCGTGCTCGTCGGCGACGAGGGCAACGCGGACGCCGCCGATCGGGCCGGAGAAGGGCAGGCCGGAGAGCTGGGTGGACATCGAGGACGCGTTGATAGCGACGACGTCGTACAGCTCGTCCGGGTTGATGGACAGCACGGTGACGACGATCTGGACCTCGTTGCGGAGGCCCTTCACGAACGCGGGGCGCAGCGGGCGGTCCATCAGGCGGCAGGCCAGGATGGCTTCCGTCGAGGGACGGCCTTCTCGGCGGAAGAACGAGCCCGGGATGCGGCCCGCGGCGTACATGCGCTCTTCGACGTCGACGGTCAGCGGGAAGAAGTCAAAACCTTCGCGCGGGTGCTTGCCGGCGGTCGTTGCGGACAGCAGCGCGGTCTCTTCATCGATGTAGACCATTGCTGCGCCGGCTGCCTGCTTGGCAAGACGGCCGGTTTCAAAGCGGATAACCCGCTTGCCGAAGCGGCCATTGTCAATGACGGCTTCTGAGAACTGGATTTCGGGACCCTCCAAGAGAGTCACCTCCGTTTCTTGATTTACGGAGTCCAGCCGCATCAACCCAGTCCAGCATCTGTCTACTGGACTGCACTGCACCCGGTCATCGATCGAGACCCACGGGCCAAGGCTTCAGTCCTTGAAGCCTTTCCCGGAGATCACTACCGAGGACCGCGAATGCGTGATGCGGTTGATCCTCCTGTTGAGTTTTTTTGCAGAAGGCGGCCCCTTCCGATGGAAAGGGCCGCCCCCTAGAGCTGACTAGCGGCGCAGGCCGAGGCGCTCGATGAGCGCACGGTAGCGGTTGATGTCAGTGTTCTTGAGGTAGGTGAGCATGCGCTTGCGACGACCAACCATGGCCAGCAGACCGCGCTGGGTGTGGTAATCGTGCTTGTGCACCTTCATGTGCTCCGTCAGATCCTTGATCCGCTGGGTCAGGACTGCAACCTGGACCTCCGGCGAGCCGGTGTCGCCCTCAGACGTTGCGAAATCCTTCATGATGGACTGCTTTACAGCGGCTTCAAGTGCCACGTTAACTCCTAGAGATGTGCCGTGAGGCCCGAATCAGTAATTCACTGCCGGGTGTGCCGCGCCGGAAATCCCCGCCCTTGGGAAGGCTTCCACAGCACAACAAGAGCCAGCCGCCACGGACTGCAGCCGGATCCAACGTTTAGTTTACTGGCACGCCGTCGAAGTTGTCTAAACAGTCCGCGGGCCGTCCACCGTTACTCGGAGTCTGCCAGCAGCCCGCGGATCGCCGCGACGCCCCGGTACAGCTCGGCGAACGAGGTGCTCAGCGGCGACAGACCGATCCGGATGCCCTGCGGTGCACGGAAGTCGGGGATCACGTCCTGCTCCCACAGCACCGCCGTCATCTCCCGGAAGGCCGGGTGGTCCACGGTGATGTGGCTGCCGCGCAGCTCCGGGTCCCGCGGAGTTGCCAGCCGCACGCCGGCCGGTTCCAGCCAGGCGTCATGGAGTTCGACGGCGAACGCGGTCAGCAGCCGGGACTTCTCCCGCACGGCGGCCATGCCGACTTCCTCGAGCAGGTCCAGCGTGCCGCGCATGGCGAGCATGCCGAAGACGGCCGGGGTGCCGCTGAGGAAACCCCGGATGCCGGCAGCGGCCTCATAGCCGGGCCCCATTTCGAAGGCGTCCTTGCGCCCCATCCAGCCCCAGATCGGCTGCTGCAGCCCGGGCAGGTGCCGGGCGTTGACGTAGGCGAACGCGGGCGAGCCGGGTCCCCCGTTCAGGTATTTGTAGGTGCAACCCGCGGCGAAGTCCACGTCCGCGGCGTCCAGGCCGATCTCCACCGAACCGGCGGAGTGGCACAGGTCCCACACGACAAGCGCGCCGGCGTCGTGCACGGCGGCGGTTATGCCCGGAAGGTCCGCGAGGAATCCGGAGCGGTAGGCGATCTGGCTCAGGACCACGACGGCGGTGGCCGGGCCGGTGGCGGCGCGCACCTGCTCCACGGTCACGCCGGAGGCCGGGTCCGCCTCGATCCAGCGCAGGGTGAGGCCCTCTTCGCGCGCGATGCCTTCGACGAGGTAGCGGTCGGTCGGGAAGTTGTCCGTATCCAGCACGATCTCGGTGCGGCTGGGGTCGGTGACGGCGGCCAGCGCGGCGCGGATCAGCTTGTAGAGCACCACCGTGGTGGAATCCGCGATGATGGTCTGCCCAGGGGCGGCGCCGAGCACGGCGCGGCCGAGCTGGTCTCCGATTGCTTGCGGGAGCTCCAGCCATTCCTCGTCCCAGCCGCGGATCAGGCGCCCGCCCCAGCTGTCCTGGATGAAGCTGCTGATGTCCGTGACGGTCCGTTTGAGCGGACGGCCCAGTGAGTTGCCGTCGAGATAGGACAGCTCCGAATCGGTGCCGAGGAAGTGCTCGCGGTAGGAGGCAAGGGGATCCGCGGCGTCGAGGTCGAGGGCGCGCTGCCAGAGAGCATCGGTGCCGGACTGGGCCGCCGGTTCGGCGCTCACTGGCCGATCTCCGTGCGGACCGCGAACAGCTCGGGGAAGAAGGTCAGTTCGAGGGCTTTTTGCAGGAACGCGGCGCCGCTGGATCCGCCGGTGCCGGCCTTCATGCCGATGGTGCGCTGCACGGTGCGCAGGTGCCGGAAGCGCCAGAGCTGGAAATTGTCTTCCAGGTCCACGAGTTCTTCGCAGGCTTCGTAGGCGCCCCAGTTGCTCGCGGCGTTTTCGTAGATGTACTTGAACACCGGGACGAGCTCGGGGCAGAACTCGTGGGCCTGGCTCGCGTCCCGGTTGAGCACCGAGGCCGGCACGTCGAAGCCCTGGCGCTTGAGGTAGGCGAGGAAGTCGTCGTAGATGCTCGGGGCTTCGAGGAGTTCCTGGAGCATCAGGTGGGCTTCGGGGTCCGATTCGAACACCGGCAACATTTTGCGGTTCTTGTTGCCGAGCAGGAATTCCACCGCCCGGTACTGGCTGGACTGGAACCCGGACGAGTTGCCGAGGAAGCCGCGGAACTGGGAGTACTCGGTGGGTGTGAGCGTGGCCAGCACGGACCACTGCTCGGTCAGGGTTTTCTGGATGTGTTTGACCCGGGCGATCGCCTTGAGCGCGGAGCCGAGGTCGTCCGCCCGCAGCCAGGCGGCCGCGCTGCGGAGTTCGTGCAGCACGAGCTTGAGCCACAGTTCCGTGGTCTGGTGCTGGATGATGAACAGCATCTCGTCGTGGTGCTCCGGCTCGCTGACCGGCTGCTGGGCACTGAGCAGCGTCGGCAACTGCAGGTACGAGGCGTAGCTCATCCGGGCGCTGAAGTCGCGGACTATGTCCTTGTCCAGCTCCCGCGTGTTCTTCTCAATCGTCACGTCTTGCCTTCCTTGCCAAACGGGGCGCGCTAGCCGGTGAAAAGGATGTCGTGCGCCTGCACGACGTCCAGCCGCATCTGCTCAACCAGCGCCTCAGGGCCACGGTACGCGACCATGCCGCGCAAACGGGCCACGAACTCGACCACCACTGTCTGGCCGTACAGATCGAAGTCCTCGACGGCCTCTTCCGGGCGGTCGATCACGTGCGCCTCGACCTGCCGGCTAACGCCGTCGAAGGTCGGGTTGGAGCCCACGGAAATGGCGGCGGGCCACCGCGTGCCGGCCTGGTCCACGAGCCAGCCGGCGTAAATGCCGTCCGCGGGGATGTAGCCGCTGGCATCGGAGGAGAGGTTGGCCGTAGGGAAACCGAGGTCGCGGCCTCGAGCTGCCCCATGGACCACCTCGCCGCGCATCCGGTGCGGCCGGCCCAGGACGGCGGCGGCGGTGGCGACGTCGCCCTCCCGCAGCGCTTCCCGGACCCAGGTGGAGGAACAACGGCGGTCGCTCGCGCCGCCGTCGTCGTCGCCGTGGTGTCCGTGCAACGGGTAGCCTTCGGAACCGAACTCGCTGATGACCTGGACCTCGAAGCCGAGCTTCTCCCCCAGTTCCTTCATGGTGTCCAGGTCCCCGGAGTTGCCGCGGCCGAAGCGGGCGTCGTGGCCGATCACCACGTGGCTGGCCTTGAGCGCATCGACCAGCACGGAGGAGACGAACTCTTCCGGCGTGAGGCTGGCCAGTTCGAGCGAGTACTTCATCACCAGGACGGCGTCGAGGCCCACCTCGCCGAGGGCGACGAGCTTGTCCTCCAGGCCCATGATCAGCTCGGGGGCGGATTCGGGGCGGTGGACCTGCGCCGGGTGCGGGTCAAAGGTGATGGCGACGGCGCGGGCATGGTTCAGGCGGGCGGTACGGATGAGCTGCGAGAGCACCTGCTGGTGGCCGCGGTGCACGCCGTCGAAGTTGCCGAACGTGACCACGGACGGGCCGAAGTCCGCCGGGACTTCGGACGGATCGTTCCAGATGTGGACCATCTACCTCGCCTTTTGCTGCCTGCCATTGACTCCTCCGGAGGGTTGGGACCGGCTCCGGAACTCTCTAAGATTACCCGCTATCGCCCCGGTTCTTGGACGGCACCCGGGGCCCCGGCGGACGCCTTTCCGCCTCCCCCGCCCCGGGCTACGATGCAAGGGCACCAGTTCGGCCACGGCAACGCTGCCGGCGCCGCCAACAATGTCCGCGGCCCGGCCCGCGGCTGAAGGAGAACGCCATGACTGAGCTTCAGGACATCCTCGGGCAGATCCCGGTAGACCAAATTGCCGCCATGCTCGGGACTGACCGGCAGACCGCCCAGGCCGCGGTGGAGGCTGCCGTGCCCACGCTCCTCGCCGGACTGCATAACAACGCACAGGCTCCGGAGGGCGCGGCCTCGCTGGAGTCCGCGCTCGGCCAGCACCGCGACGGGCTGGTCGACGGCGGCGTCGATGCGGCGCAGGTGGACACTGCCGACGGCGAAAAGATCGTCAACCATGTTTTTGGCGGCCGGCAGGACCAGGTCGCCAACCAGCTGGCGGGAACCGCGCAGCTCGGCGGCATGGGCGGGGACCTGGTCCGCAAGCTCCTGCCGCTGCTCGCGCCGATCGTCATGTCCTACCTCGCCAACAAGGTCCTGGGCGGTCGCGGCCAGGCCGGCGGCGGAACCGGGGCCGGAGCCGGAGGCATTGACCTGGGCGGCATCCTCGGTGGAATTCTCGGCGGCGGCGGGGGCGCAGCCGGCGGCGGCCTGGGCGACATCCTCGGGGGCATGCTTGGCGGCGGGCAGCAGCGGACGGCCAATGAAGCTGTAGCCCCGGACGCCGGCAATGCCCCCGAGCCCGAGCTCCAGCCGCAGGCTGTCCCGCAGGTCCAGCCGTCCGGCAGTGAGCCGCGACCGGGTGAGCTGATCGACATTGACCTCCCGGGCCAGCCTCAGGAAGAGGCGCCGCAGGACGCTGAGCCCCGGAAGAACGACGGCGGCCTCGGCGGACTGTTGGGCGGACTGTTCGGGAAGAAATAGCGTCCGCTGACGCTGGATTGGGCCTCCAGGAGCGGGGCTGGCACTACCCGGCTGGGTGCGGGCCTGCTGTCGGGAGCCCTTGGAGCCACGCCTCGAGTTCCCGCGGATGGCGGAAGATGCGGACCTCGGCGGTGCCAGGGTTGCTCTCCAGTTCGCGCATGACCCGTCGCTTGCGGCTGAACGAGCGGAAATGCCACCCGATGATCGAGTCCAGGGCGAACAGGCGGCCGAACGTTTCCCGGTTCCCGTTGCAGACTTCCTCTCGGGCGATGACCCGGCGAAAGGAGCGGCGGAGCAGCCGGAGCAGCGAAAGCCAGCGCGGATAGTCCAGTCCGACAATCAGCTCCGCTCGCGGCACAACAAGGTCACGCCACACTCCATAGGCGCTGTCCAGGACCCACTCATCCTGGCCGGCGATGCGCGCCGCGAGCTCCCGCTGCACGGCGGTGTCCGGCTGCCGCCAGCCCGGAAGCCAGCCAATGTCGTCGTCGGCAGAGAACTCCGGGAGCCCCGTTCTCGCCGCATAGGCACGGGCGGCGGAGGACTTCCCGCTCCCGGTGACGCCGTAGAAGAGGACTCGCGAGGGGGCAGCGGTTGGATTCCGGGGGTGCACGAAGTTCAGCATGCCACACTGGTGCGATGCCCCAGTTCTCTATCTCCGCCAGCGCCGACGTGACCGACGCCGAGGCGCTGGCGCTTTATGAATCCGTCGGGTGGGCCGCCTACTCCCGGGACCTGGGACTGCTCGTGCGGGCCATCCGGAATTCTTCGTTTGTGGTCACTGCCCGGAGTGTCGGAGGGGAACTGGTTGGGCTTGCCCGGGCCGTCTCCGACGATGCGACCATCTGCTACTTGCAGGACATCCTCGTGGACCCGGCGTTCCAAGGAACCGGTGTGGGAAGGACGCTGCTGGAAGCCGTCCAGGCGCGGTACGGGCACGTCCGGCAGACGGTCCTCCTCACCGACAACGAGCCGGGCCAGCGAGCCTTCTACGAAGCCCTGGGTTTCACCGAAGGCGCTGACTTCAGCCCTGAGCCGTTGCGGGTTTTCGCGTTGATCCGCTAGCACCGGTCTGCGGCTATTGCCCCTTGCCGTCGCGGCGCTTGGGAGAACGCTTTTCATGGACTGCACTCCCCGTGGCGGCTAAGGTTCGAGCATGCGGAGACTGGCGGGGACAGCGACGATCGGCGTCGTGTTGGGCGTGCTGCTTTGCGGCTGTTGGCTGGTGCCTGTCACCCGCACGGACGCCTGCGTTGACTGGGTCCGCTTCGAGACCATGCAACAACGCTTCGACCACGCCGGCGCGGTCCTGGTCGGCACGCCCCTCCAGAGAGACGGTGAGATCCGGATCTACGGTTACCAGGCCAATGTCCACGTGGTGGAAGTGGAGAAAGTGCTCAAAGGCAGCCTGGGCAAGGGCCCGGTCCGTATCGCGTCCATGCCGGTGACTTGCGGAAAGTCCTATCCCGACGGCGACCCGCTCGACGTCGGCGGCCGGCATCTCTTCTTCCTGACCGAGCAAAACGACGGTTGGTTTACGATGACGCCGGACCAGGGCACTGTCCCGTTCCCGCCGGGCACCCCGATCCCCTTCAAGACCGGCTGAGCGGTCCTTCAGGGTGAAGTAAGCCGGTACACCGAGACGTGGCTGCGGGATTCTCCGGTGAACTCGCTGCCATCCCAGTCCGCCCACCTGGATTCCAACTCGAACCCGGCCGCAGACCTTCGGCCGTCGGCCTTCCCTCTCGGACTTCCGTCTCGGACTTCGGTCTCGGGTCGTCGGTCTCGGAGCCCAAGCGGCATGACACCTTCGCTGCAGTCACGGCCGGACGCGGCGGTCCTGCTGGACTCCCCTATCGTGTGACTGTTCGGATTCCGGTCGGCCGGGTGCGCCGTTCAGCAACTCCGGGTGCGCCGTTCAGCTTCTGAAGTAGTGGTTTCTTCGGGGTGTTTGGCGTGGGTCGAGGTGGGGTGGCGGGATGAACCAGGGGATCCCGGCACGGATCTGGATGGTCCATTGTTCTTTGTGGGTCAGGTGGTGATGGTGGGAGCAGAGGAGCGTTCCGTTGTCGGTGGATGTGGTGCCGCCTGTGGACCAGTAGTTGATGTGGTGGGCTTCGCACCAGGGTGCGGGGATGGTGCAGCCGGGGAAGGCGCAGCCCTGGTCGCGGGCGGTGATGGCTTTGCGGAGGTGGGGCGGGAAGACCCGGGTGGTGCGGCCGATGTCCAGGATCCGGCCCTGGGATCCGAGCAGGACGGGGATGATGTCCGCGTCGCAGGCGATTTTGCGGATGGTCGCGGCGGTGACGGGGCCGGTGAAGGCCAGCGTCCCGGTGCCGGTGAACCCGAGCGATCCCGCCCCGGGGCCGTGTCCGGTGGCTTCTCCCGCACGGCCGAACTGGCCCGGTCCGGTGGTTCCGGCCCGCTCGAACTGGCCGGCGCCGCTGACCTGGCCGGCCCCGTCGGCGGCCGTGCCGGTGTCTCGTTGGAGGCGTTCGAGGAGGTCGCGGTAATCGATGGTGACCATGACCTGGGGCCGGAGCCCTCCGGTGGCGGGCAGTGCGCCGCAAGCCAGGGCCACTTTGCAGGCCCCGACCAGGCCGTCGAGGGATTTCTGCGGCCTCGACCGCCGGTCGAGCAGTGTTCCTTCGGTGCCTGCCGTGCCGCGTGGCTCGCCGCCTGATTCGCTGCCCGCGCTCCCGGTTGCCGCATCACCGGGAGCTTGGGTGCCGGTGCGGGGGTTGGTGGCGGTGTTCATCACGGTCAGCAGGTGTTCGAACTGTTCGGTCGTGGCGAAGATTTCCAGATGCTGCAGGCCATGGCGGGGTTTGCGGATGAACGCGCCCTGTAACTGGCGGAGGACCTCCTCGGAGGGTTCGGCCCCGTCCTGGTCGATCGCGTCCGTCCAGCGCCTCGCGACCCGGGCCAGGAAATCCGGGTCGTGCTCCACTGCGGTCCGGGTCAGGGCATGTTCCATCCGGGCGGCCGTCTCCGCATCGCACAGTGGCCGGACCCGGGCCAGGGCGAGGGTGATGATGGTCGCGGACCGCGACGGGACCGTACCGGCGGCCACGGCCGCGGCGAGCTCCTCGCGCAGGGGCGGGAGCGGCTGGCCGGTGATCCCGGTCCGCGGCAACACGTCCCCGGCCAGGGCCAGCCGGCGGTGGGCCTCGACGGCGGTGATCTGGAGCCGGTCCCGCAGGAACTCCCCGGTCTTGCGGTAACCGTCATCGAGGACCGGGGCGTTCTCGGCGGCGGCCTCCTTGCGGGTCCGGTCCACCGCCCCGGCAGCAACAACCTGCAGGTACTCCAAGGCCCGGGCAGCCTCCTCAACCCCGGCAGCGAACTCCACGGCCTCCCCGAACCCGAACAGCGCCGCATCCCCGACCGCCGTCGCGGTCAACTCCCGTAACTGTCCCAGAACGCTACGCAGTGACGGAACCCGGCGGACATCATCACCCGGCCGGCTGGCCGGAAATAAGGTGACCGCTGCACTGGTTCCCATGAATCAATCCTGCCGTGGACCTACGACATTATTGCCCGCACCGAAACAGCCAGTGCCGGCATCGGACCGGGCGTGCGCGGGACCGGCCACTGACAAAAGGCGGACACCATCCCCCGGCCGGCCGGCCGGCCGAGCAATGAGGGCTGCACTGGTTCCCATGAATCAATTCTGCCGTGGACCTACGACATTATTGCCCGCACCGGAACAGCCGTCGCCCTCTTAGGACGGGGGCGGCAGCGGCGCGGAACCTGCACGGGACCGGCCACGCAAAACCCCCGGACATCACCACCCGGCCGCCTGGAGCAAAGGTGACCGCTGCACTGATTCCCATGGACCAATCCAAGCAGGAGGGTAGGACACATTTGAAACAGCTCACACGCGGCCCGGATCCGCCAGACGGCGGCATGACAGACTAGCCGGATGGACAGCTCAGTCTCCCCGCAGCCAGCCCAACAGGACCCCGCTGAAGATCTGTCGGCCGCAAGCGCAGAGCCGGAAGAGCAGGAAACGCCCGCGCGCAACCCGTACCTCGAGCCTCGCCGGCCGTTCGGCCCGCGGGACCCCGGCGATGCCTGGGTGGAAGGCGAACACGGCCGCTTCTGGGGCCGCTTCGGCTCCGCGGGACTGCTCGTCCATGATGCTGCTAAGGGTGTGCTGCTGCAGCACCGCGCCACCTGGAGCGACCAGGGCGGAACGTGGGGACTTCCCGGCGGCGCCCTGCATCAGGGTGAGGACGCCGTCAACGGCGCGCTCAGGGAGGCCAACGAGGAGGCCGCGGTACCGCCCGAATCCGTCCGCGTGCTGTTCACCTCGGTGTTCGACGTCGGGTACTGGTCCTACACGACCGTGGCCGCCCAGGTCGTCGAGCCCTTCGAACCGGCCATTAGCGACCCGGAAAGCCTTGAATTGCAGTGGGTCAGCCTTGACGGTGTGGACGACAAAGAGCTTCACCCGGGGTTTGCGGCCGCGTGGCCCGCGCTGCGTCGCAGGCTTCAGGCTCCCCGCGAAGATGACCGACGCGATAGTGACGGAGCCGGCACGTCAGGCAAGTAACGCCAGCGACGACGGCGGCGCCACGTGGCGCTAAGGCCAGCGGCTCCGCCGTCGAACGGACGTCTGGGCCGTGCAGCTGGCCAGTAAGACTCTCAGCCAATCACAGCAGGGTGTTCCCGCAGGAAAGAGCAGCGCTCAGTACCGGCCCGGGACCTCGAAGGCGGCCAGTATCCTGGCAAGATCCTGCTGCAGCGTGGTCCAGCCCTCCAGGTCCTCGGGAAGCGCGTCGCGCTCGATCCGATGCGCAGTCGCCAGCGCGGCGATACCCGACGTCGTCAGGGCCACAGAGAACTGCCTGCGGTCGCGCTGGTCCCTGGTTCGGGTGACGAGGCCGGACTCTTCGAGCCGGCCGAGCACCTTCCCCAAGGACTGGCTCTGGACCGCGATCCGGCGCGCCAGCTGCTCCTGGTTCAACGGCCCCCCGGCCAAACCCTGGAGGGCTATCACGGCGGCGTGCGACAGGCCCAGCGCCGCCAGGGCCTGGTCCTTGCGCCGCTCTACCACCCGTGCGGCCATGGACAAGAGCTGATCCGTCCGCCACCTCTTAGTGGCCGGATTATTGTCCGCGCTCTCGCTCATCCGCGGCACCCGGACCGGCGCCCTTTGCCTGCTCTTTTCGGTTCCCATGTTGCTCGGGGAACGGCGTTCACAATGCTCATGATGCCTCCCTCGCTCCGGTGGACAAACTTAAGGTGCGCGGCTATCACACGCCGCACTCCGGTTCTACCATAAGCATGCTTACTATGTATTTGGCAAGTCTGCTTACTATTCGGCGGCGCCGGGGCACGGCAAGTAGCCCCACGTCGGGGGCTCCATCGGTTGGGCGGAAAACCGGGTCAGGCCTGCTTGGGCGCCGGGCGGCGGCGGTAAAGCCAGATGAGGCCAAGGATCGGCAGCAGCAGCGGGATGAAGCCGTAGCCGCGGCCAAACAAGGACCAAACCGTCTCGTGCGGGAAGTTGACCGCGTCGAAAAGACTGAGCGCTCCGACCACCAGAACCCCGATCAGCTCGACCAGGACGGCGGTCACGGACACCTTGAACCAGGTCCGGCCGGCCTTCGCGAGGGACACGGTCGCCACGATGTAGACGACGGCGGCGAAGGCGGACAGCAGGTAGGCAAGCGGCGCCTCGGAGAACTTGGTGAGGATCTGGTACCCGGCCCGGGCGGTTGCCGAGAGCGCGAACACCGCATAGACAGCAATCAGCAGCCGGCCCGGTCCGGTGTTGCGGGTATCCTTCGACGCCGGGCGGGCGGTCCCGGCGGCGGTTTCGCTCGGCTGCCCGGCGGTGGTCCCTGCGTCGCCGCCAGTGTGCTGTGAAGCCGTCATGTTCTTATTTGCCTCTTCCACGTCAGTACCAGATCTGGTTCATTCGGGCCGCCATCACCAGCGCGGTGACGCCGACAGCCGCCAGCACGAAATTGCTCCACCGGGTGCGTTCCAGGATGGCCCAGTACACCGCGCCGACCGGGAGCATCAGCGCTGTGACCAAGTAGCCCCAAAACTCCCAGGGCTCCCCCGCGATGTGCTCCCCCGACGCGACCCGGACAATCGAACCCACCAGATAGACCAGCAGGGACAGTTCGACGGCGGCCACCGAGAGGATTGTCGCATCGTTCGGGGCCTTCTTCAGGATGCCGGCACCGACGCAAAGGAGGGTGGAGAGCAGCCCTACCACCAGGATGATGTAGAAATACGCGTCCACGGCTAGCCCGCCGGCTCTGCGGAGGAAGGCGTCACGGAGGAAGGCGCCGAGCAAGGCGCGGAGGAAGGCGTCACGGAGGCAGTCTTCCCGGCGGCCGGTTTTTCATTGTCCGGCGCGAAGACCAGCACGGGCTTGGCATAGCTTCCGGCGTCGGCCAGCAGCGCCACGAGTGAGCCGTCCGGCGCGAACGCGGCCGCGGGCTTCTCCGGCGTTGCGGCGTCCGGCGTGCCGGCAGCGGCACCCGCCGCGATCCTGCGGCCGAAGGACAGTTCCGTGGTTTCTTCCGCCGTGAGCTCCCGGTTGGGCATGAGCGCCCGGGCTGCCTGAGACATCTCCAGGACGTCCAATTCCTCGGCCAGCTGCTCCAGGGTGCGCGCCTGCTCCAGGCTGTAGGGGCCAACCTGGGTCCGGCGCAGGGCGGTGAGGTGGCCTCCAACACCGAGGGCCTCGCCGAGATCCCGGGCGAGGGCACGAATGTACGTGCCGGAGGAACACTCCACGGTCACGTCCAAGTCCAGGGCTTCGCCGTCCTGCGTGCGGCGGAGTTCGTGGATGTCGAAGCGGTAGATCGTCACAGGCCGTGCGGCGAGCTTCACATCTTCGCCGGAACGGACGCGGGCGTAGGCACGCTCACCGTTGACCTTGATGGCACTGACGCTGCTGGGAACCTGCTGGATCTCGCCGGTCAGGGCGGCGACGCCGGCCCGGACGCCTTCCTCGGTGACCGCGGCGGCACTGCGGGTTGCGGTGACCTCGCCTTCGGCGTCGTCCGTGACAGTCGACTCGCCAAGGCGGATGGTGGCGGTGTAGGTCTTGGAGGTGCCCACGATGTAGGTCAGCAGGCGGGTCGCCTTGTTGATGCCGAGCACCAGCACCCCGGTTGCCATGGGGTCCAGGGTTCCGGCGTGGCCCACCTTTCGGGTACCGGCGATCCGCCGCATCCGTCCAACCACGTCGTGGCTGGTCCAGCCTTGCGGCTTATCCACTATTACCAGTCCAGAAAGCACGCCTCCCAGTATATCCGCGCCGGGACGGCCCCCGGCGCGGACGCCCGGGCCTGGCAGCCGGCCACGGCTAGGATGGCAGACATGCCCGAGCTTGCAGCCCACGTCCGCGACGTTCCCGTCAACCAGATCCGCGAAATCACCGAGGCCGCCTGGCACACGCCCGGCGCGATCGTGCTGAGCATCGGCGAGCCGGGCTTCGCCCTCCCCCGGCACATCCTCGAGGCCGGGATGGCCTGCCTGGACCGTGACGAGACCAACTACACCCCCAATGCCGGCATTCCGGCGCTGCGGGAAGCCTTCGCAGCCAGATTCCGCGAGCACAATGCGACGCCGGTCGGCGCCGAACGGGTGTACGTCGTCGACGGCGCGCAGCAGGGCCTGCACTTTGCCATGACCTTGTTGCTCTCCCCCGGCGACGAAATCCTGATCCCCAATCCGGGTTACCCGACCTTTGCGATGACGGCCAGCCTGCTGCATGCCGTCCCGATCGGATACCCGCTCTACCCGGACCACGACTTCCAGCCGCGGATCGAAGACATCGAAGCACTGATCACGCCGCGGACCAAGGTTCTGATCCTCAATTCCCCGTCCAACCCGCTCGGGGCCGTGCTGGGCGAGGAACTCACCCGCAGCCTTGTGGAGCTGGCCCGGCGGCACGATCTCTGGATAATCTCGGACGAGTGCTACGAGGCCTTCACCTATGACGTACCGCACGTCAGCCCGGCCCGCTTCGACAGCGACGTTCCCGGCGAGGCCAGGGTGTTCACCTCCCTCACCCTGTCCAAGACCTACGGGCTTACGGGGCTGCGCATCGGTGCGCTGATCTGCCCGCCGGGGATCGAGCAGCAGATGAACAACGTGATGGAGGCGATCGTTTCCTGCGTCGCGTCGCCCTCGCAGTATGCCGCGCTGGCAGCCCTGACCGGCCCGCAGGACTACGTCAGCCACGCCCACGCGCATTACCGGGCCAATCGGGACGCCGCCTCCGCCGTGCTGGAGTCCAAGGGCATCCCGTTCCTTACCGCGCAGGGCGCCTTCTACCTCTGGGCCGACGTCTCGCACGTCAGCGGCGGCGACGTACGGGCCTGGGTGCGGCGCTTCCTCGCGGACTCCGGAGTGTCCTTCGCCCCGGGCACCGCATTCGGCTCCATCGGCGAAGGCTGGATCCGGATTGCCCTGTGCGGCAGCCAGGCGGAGCTTGTGGAAGGCCTGGGCCGGCTCCCTGCCCGCGACCCGGCCGTCTAGTCCTACCGCCCGGGCGCGCCAGGCAGTAGCCTGACCAAACGCGGGTGCGGGCGGATTCACGGCGGGTGCGCGGCTGGCCCGGGAGGAGGACCTCATGTGGTGGCAGGACTTGTTGTGGGGCATCTGGAACGGGCTCACGGCCTGGATTGTGCTGATCGCCCACGTCTTCGGGGCCTGGCGGGAGTTCCCCTTCTACAACATGGGGCGGGCCGGCAACTGGTATGACTTCGGCTTCCTGCTGGGGATGGGCTCCCCGCTGCTGGGCGGTCTGGGCGCCCGACGGCGGCGCTGAGGCAGCGACGCCGGCCGATCCGGATCAGGGTTACCGGCTCAAAGCCGGATTTCGTCTTCCGGCAACGGCAGCGGCGCCTGCGCCGCGCTGAAGGACATCTTGACGATGAAGTGTCCCTCGGAGCAGTTCCTCGCGATGATGGCCCCCGCTTCGCCGGCCAGCTTCACCCCGAATTGAAGTTCGAGATGTTCGGGAGCGAGCTCCCTCATCACGTCGGCAGCGGCCCTGGCTGCCGGCCTCACCGCGGCAAGGGCGTCTTCAAGCCGCCGGCCGGCGTCGAGGATGCCGAGTTCGTTTCGCGCCGGCCGTTCGACGCCGAAGCTGCCTTCCTCGACCTCCACCAGCACCGTTCCCGACCCGACCTCGTAGCGCAGGATTTCAGTCATTGCTTGCTCCCTTCGGGCCGGGCTGCCAGCGCACCGTCCAGCCAACTGCGCAGGGCAGCAGCCGGCGGGGCTCCCGCCTGCCGTGCCACGACCTTGCCGTTGGCGATCACCAGCATGGTGGGAATCGCCTGCACATCGAAGCGCCGGGAAAGCTCCGGAGACTTGTCCACATCCACCTTGACGAGTTTGACCCGGCCGGCCCGTTCCTGCGCCAGTTTGTCCAGTACCGGGCTGACCATCCGGCATGGGCCGCACCACGCCGCCCAGAAGTCCACCAGGGCGGGCACCGGGGACCGCTCCGCGACGGCGGCAAAGTCTGCGTCGCCGGCCTCGACAATCCACGGCAGGTCCCGGCGGCACTTGCCGCAGCGCGGGTGCCCGGCCGCAGCGGCCGGTATGCGGTTGGTCGTGCCGCACTGGGGGCACTTGAGCAGCGTCGTCGTCACGGCCGGTCGCCGCCGTTCCACTTGCCCGCAGTCATGCCTCCATGGGACGCTCGGGCCGGGACCGGGCATAGAGTCCAAAGTCCTCCGGAGCCCCGGCGGACACAGAACTGGCCGGGCCCGTTTCCGGGTCCGGCCAGTTCTGACGGTGCTGGGGTTACTTGTTGCTGTCCTCGTCGACGTCGCCGTCGGCGGTGAGGTCAGTGTCCTCTTCGTCGAAGTCGTCTTCGTCGAGCTCGACGTCCTCCGGGATGTCGCTCTTGTACGGATCGGCCTCGCCGGCGTGCTTGGCGCTGGCGGCCAGGGCCGCAACCTCGGCGTCGCGCTTCTTGGCCTCACGCAGCAGTTCCTCAAGGTTCGAGGCCACCACGGGGATCTGGTCGGCCACGAATTCCAGCGTCGGCGTCAACCGGACGGTGACGTTGCGGCCGACTTCCTGGCGCAGCACACCCTTGGCCTTCTCCAGGCCCTTGGCCGCGTCGGCCTGGGCCACCTCGTCGCCGAAGACGGTGTAGTAGACGGTCGCGTGCTGCAGATCATTGGTCACACGCGCGTCGGTTACGGTCACGCCTTCCAACCGGGGATCCTTCACCCTCCGGCCCAAAGCCTCAGCGACGACAACCTTAATCCGCTGCGCCAACTTGGCAGCCCGTGCGGGATCAGCCATTTCCACTCCTAAAAAATTTGGATATACGACGACGCCGAAACGAATGCCGCACATTGGTAAGTTTGGTGCCACGCGCCTAAGTCAAGCCTACGACGGACTCCCGTTGGATTTTTTCCGGCGGCCTGGGAGTGGCATCGGGCCTGCCGGAGCTGGGCGGCCGACGTCGTCAGACGTTGGCCGCCCAGCGCAGGGGCGGGGCCGCCGGAAAGAATCCAACGGCCCCGCACCTGTTACTGCTGACTCGCCATCAGGCGGACCGACTTAGACGCGCGGCTTTTCGCGCATCTCGAAGGTCTCGATGATGTCACCTTCGTTGATGTCGTTGTACGAGCCAAGGCCGATACCACACTCGAAGTCCGTGCGGACCTCGGTTGCGTCGTCCTTGAAGCGCTTGAGCGTCTCAACGGTGAGGTTGTCGCCGATGATCTTGCCGTCGCGGGTGATGCGGGCCTTCGCGTTGCGCCGGATGACACCGGAGCGGACGATCGAGCCTGCAATGTTGCCGAACTTGGAAGAACGGAACACTTCGCGGACCTCGGCGGTACCAAGCTGGACCTCTTCGTACTCCGGCTTGAGCATGCCCTTGAGGGCTGCTTCGATGTCATCGATTGCTGCGTAGATGACGGAGTAGAAGCGCATGTCCACGCCTTCGCGGTCTGCCAGTTCGGCAACACGCTCGGCGGGCTTGACGTTGAAGCCGATGATGACGGCGGAGTCGACCGTTGCCAGGTTGACGTCGTTCTGCGTGATCGCACCGACACCGCGGTGGATAACGCGGAGCTGGACACCTTCGCCGACATCGATCTTGAGCAGCGCGTCTTCGAGGGCTTCAACCGCACCGGACACGTCACCCTTGAGGATGAGGTTGAGGGTGTCGATCTTGCCTTCGGCGACGGCCTGGTCGAAGTCTTCCAGGCTGATGCGCTTGCGGCGCTTGGCCAGGGCGGCGTTGCGGTCTGCGGCTTCACGCTTCTCGGCGATCTGGCGGGCGGTGCGCTCGTCAGCGGTCACGAAGAAGGTGTCACCGGCGCGCGGGACGTTGGACAGACCCAGCACCTGAACGGGGCGGGACGGGCCGGCCTCGGTCAGCGCGCTGCCGTCGTCGTCGAACATGGCGCGGACGCGGCCGTGGGCCGTGCCTGCCACGATCGTGTCGCCGACGTGCAGCGTACCGGACTGGACCAGGACGGTAGCGACCGCACCGCGGCCCTTGTCCAGGTTGGCTTCGATCGCGATACCGCGGGCGTCCTTGTTCGGGTTGGCGCGCATGTCGAGGGCGGCGTCCGCGGTGAGCAGGACTGCCTCGAGCAGCTCGTCGATGTTGAGGTTCTGGCGGGCAGAGACCTCAACGAACATGGTGTCGCCACCGTACTCTTCCGGAACCAGGCCGTACTCGGTCAGCTGGCCGCGGACCTTTTCCGGGTTGGCGCCTTCCTTGTCGATCTTGTTCACGGCCACGACGATCGGCACGTTGGCCGCCTGGGCGTGGTTGAGCGCTTCGATGGTCTGCGGCATAACGCCGTCGTCCGCTGCCACCACGAGGATGGCAATATCGGTGACCTTCGCACCACGGGCACGCATGGCGGTGAACGCCTCGTGGCCCGGAGTATCGATGAAGGTGATCTTGCGATCGGTGCCCTCGTGGTTGTGCGTGACCTGGTACGCACCGATGTGCTGCGTGATGCCGCCGTGCTCGCCCGCCATAACGTCGGACTTGCGGATGGCATCGAGCAGCCGGGTCTTACCGTGGTCAACGTGGCCCATGACGGTAACTACCGGCGGACGAGCCTCGAGCTCCTCGTCGCCTTCGGCTTCCAGCTCCGCTTCGAAGTCAATGTCGAAGCCGGAGAGCAGCTCGCGCTCCTCGTCCTCCGGCGAGACGACCTGGAGCTTGTAGCCAAGCTCCTCGCCCAGCAGGGCGAAGGTTTCCTCGTCCAGCGACTGCGTGGCCGTGGCCATTTCGCCGAGGTGGAACAGGACCGTCACCAGTGCGGCGGGGTTTGCCTCGATCTTGTCGGCGAAGTCCGTGATGGACGAGCCGCGGCGGAGCCGGACAATGGTGTTGCCGTCGCCGCGGGGTACGCTCACGCCACCCAGCGACGGGGCACTCATCTGCTCGAGCTCCTGGCGCTTGGCACGCTTCGACTTGCGCTGCTTGCCGCGGCCTGCACCGCCCTTACCGAAGGCACCCTGGGTGCCACCGCGACCGCGGCCACCCTTGCCGAAGCCACCGCCGGCCGGAGCGCCGCCGCCGGCACCGGGAGCACCGGTTCCGGGAGCGCCACCCGGGCGGCCCGGACCACGGCCGCCGCCGCCGGGACGGCCGGCACCAGCGGGTGCGGGACGTTCGGTGCGGTTAGGCATCATGCCCGGAGTCGGACGGTTTCCGCCGGCTCCGGGACGGGCGCCGGGAGCGCCGGCCGGACGCGGAGCGCCCGGACGTGCACCGGCAGCGCCGGCCGGACGGGGTGCGCCCGGACGGGGACCACCAGCGCCTGCTGCGGGACGGGGGCCGCCGGGGCGTTCGCCCTCGGTGCGGCTTCCGCCCGGACGCGGCATGCCCTGGGAAGGAGCGAACGGGTTATTGCCCGGACGGGAGGTGCGTTCGTTGTCGCCGCCGCGGCCGCGGGGCATGCCCTGGGACGTGGCGAACGGGTTGTTGCCGGGACGGGGTCCGCCCGGACGCGGCGCCGAGCCGCCCTGGCGTGCCGGAGCAGCCGGGGTTTCGGCCTTCGGTGCCGGACGTGCGCCGGGCTTGGCGCCGGAGGACGGAGCCGCCGGGGCCTCGGCAGCCGGAGCGGCGGCGGGTGCCGCTGCTGCGGGCGCCTCGGCCGGAGCAGAGGGAGCCGACGGAGCCGGGGCTTCAGTCTTGGTTTCGGCGGCCTTCGGCGCGGCCGGAGCCGGCGCGGGCGCCGGTCGTGTCGCTGCGGGGCTGGCCTTGGGGGCGGACGCGGGCGCTTCGGACTTCGGAGCGGCAGGCGCGTCGGGGTAGGCGTTGCGGAGTTTCCGCACAACGGGGGCCTCAATGGTGGAAGAGGCGGAGCGAACGAATTCGCCCAGTTCCTGCAGTTTGGTTACTGCATCTTTGGAAGTAATACCGAGCTCTTTTGCAAGCTCATGTACGCGGACCTTGGCCACATTTCTCCTGTCTCGGTCCGCACCGAGCCAGGCACGAACCGTCTACTTCTTACTGCGGGCCTCCGCCGCGATTGCAGCTGAAAGGCCCATTGCAGAGCGCAACAAAGTTGTCATCGTTGCGCACTCATCGCTGGGAACTCATCGGGTTTCCATCAGTTTTCTGACCCGCTTTCAGGTTGGACGGTTGTTGCTGCGGCCACCGGGGTGTCCACTGCTTGCGTGCCTGCCATGATCCGGCGTTCGACGTCGGCGGTTCCGGCAGCGCCATTGAGGGCGCGTCCGAACGCTCGACGTTTGACCGCCAGTGCCAGGCACTTTTCGCTGGGGTGCAGCCATGCACCCCGGCCAGCCATCCGGCGTCGTTCATCCACCACGACAGCGGATGAACCGCTGGCGTCGGCGACGAGCCGGACTAACTCCGACCGCAGACCCTTCTTCCGGCACCCGATGCAGGTGCGCTGCGGCTGATTCCCGAGGTGTTGCACTTCTGCCACTACGAGTATCTTCCTGCCAGTACGCATCTGCCGGCCCCCGGCTCCCGGTCGGAAAACCGGTCGCGTCGAAGGCACGCGGACACCGGCCGTTAGGCGCGGTCATGTCTATTCTAGCCCCTCCGGCCCCCGTCGCCCGAAATGGGGGCTACGCGGGAACCCCGGAGGGGCCACGGGTGCGGTGCCGCGGGACGGCCCCGGTCCGGTGCTATTTGTCGCGGTTCTCCGCGGCGTCGGAGACGATGTCGATCCGCCATCCGGTGAGCTTGGCGGCCAGGCGTGCATTCTGGCCTTCCTTGCCGATGGCCAGGGAGAGCTGGTAGTCCGGGACGACCACGCGGGCGGACCGGGTGGCCTCATCCGTGATGGTGACCGAATTCACCCGTGACGGCGAGAGCGCGCTGGCGATGAACGAGGCGGGATCGTCGCTGTAGTCGACGATGTCGATCTTTTCGTCGTTCAGTTCAGTCATCACGGCCCGGACGCGCGAACCCATTTCGCCGATGCAGGCACCCTTGGCGTTGATGCCGGGGGTGTTGGCCTTCACCGCGATCTTGGTGCGGTGGCCGGCCTCGCGGGCCAGCGCGACGATCTCGACCGAGCGGTCCGCGATCTCCGGGACCTCCAGCTCGAACAACTTCCGGACCAGCCCGGGGTGGGACCGGGACAGCGTGATCGAGGGGCCCTTGGTACCGCGGTGCACGTCGATCACGAAAGCGCGGAGCCGGTTGCCGTGGGTGTACTTCTCGCCTGGAACCTGCTCGGGCGGCGGCAGCAGCGCCTCCACCGTTCCGAGGTTGACCTGGATCATGTGCGGGTTGTTGCCCTGCTGGATGGTGCCCGCGACGAGTTCGCCCTCGCGGCCCTTGAACTGGCCCAGCACGTTGTCGTCCTCGGCGTCGCGAAGGCGCTGCAGGATGATCTGCCGCGCGGTGCTTGCCGCGATGCGGCCGAAGCCGGCCGGGGTGTCCTCGAACTCGCCGATCGGCGCGCCGTCGTCGTCGATTTCGGTGGCCCAGATCGTCACGTGGCCGCTCTTGCGGTCCAGCTCTGCACGGGCCTTCTCGAAGGCCCCCGGGGTCTTGTGGTAGGCCACCAGCAGGGCCTGCTCGATGGTCGGAATCAGGAGATCCAGCGGGATTTCGCGCTCACGCTCCAGGAGTCTCAGTGCGCTCATGTCAATATCCATTAGGCCTCCTCGGAAGGTCCATTGTCGTTCTCCAGACCGGCCTCTTCGAGGTGGCTGAACTCTATCTCGACTTTTCCACTACGGATCCTGTCGAAAGGAAGTTTGACGGGTTCGCCCTGCTTGGGCTTCATCCCCTTTTTGACGGCCAGCTCCGGAACCAAGGTCACGCCGCCGTCGTCGACGGACTGGATGCGGCCGGTGACGTTGTCGCCCTGGATCACGTTGACCGTGACGAGCCGTCCGCGGGCGCGGTACCAGTGCCGTTCCTCGGTGAGCGGCCGCCCGACACCGGGCGAGGAGACCTCAAGGTCGTAGGGGCGCGAGTCGGTGCTCGGATCGTTGTCCAGGATGTCCGAGAGGGTCTTCGAAATCTCGGCGATGACGTCAAGACTGACGCCGCCGGTCTCCTCCTGCGGCAGGTCCACCACCACGTGGACCACCCGGTTGGCGCCGGCAATGTGGATGGAAACGTCCTCCAGGTACAGCCGGTTTGCCAGGACTGCAGGCTCGAGGAGCGCGTACAGGCGCTCGGCCTCCAGATTGTGAGCGGGTGCGGCTTCAGCCTTCCCCGTCCCGGTCCGGTCTGTCGAAGTCGTGGCTTCTGCGTTGGTCATGATGCCGCCCGCCTCCCGCTAGATGATGTTGTGTCTACTAGCGTAGCGATATTCCCGGCGACGTGGTGCACCCACTTCCCGGCCGGCATGACAACATGGTCTGTTGTGAAAGACGACAGCAGGGAAGAACGACGGCGGCTCCGGGTTCCCCGGCACCTTCCCCGGCTGGCCCTCCTCGTCTGCCTCGCCCTCGTGGTGGTGAGCCTGGGTATCGCGTTTAGGCCCGGAAATCCGCCGAAACCACCGGAACCGCCCTTCTCGGAGCAGGCGCGGGCCGCCGCCCTGGCCGATACCCTGCAGTTGCGGACCGCCGGCGAGCAGCTCGGCGCCGCCCCCACCGGCACCGGCCGCCCCGCCGCGCCGGCTGCCGCCCGGGCCGCCCTCACGCGGACTGTGAGTTTGCTGACAACCCAGGCCCGCGCACTGCTGCGCACAGGCCAGGCGCCGGCTGCCGCGCCGGCAACGGCGGTTACTTCTGCGGCGGCTTCTGCAGCCCCCGCCGACGCCGCCAGGCTCGCCGCGGACCTCGCAAAGAGCGGACGGCAGCGGCTCAGCGATGCAGCCGCGGCCGACGGCGGGATGGCCCGACTGCTGGCTGCTGTCGGGACCGCTCAGCTGCTTCAGTCCTCCGCCCTCGCCGCCGCGGCCGGCGCTCCCGACCCTGCTGGCTCGGTGCCCGCCCCGGGGGCGGCCGCACTGGAAGCGGCCCCCGCCGGATCCTGCTCCGCTGCGACGGCGTCGCCCTCGGCCGCGCCCGCCAGCAGCCCCGGAGCCGCAGCCGGGAACGCCGGGCTGCCGGGCGCCCTGGCAGCCCTGGTCAGCACCGAGCTGGAGACCGTTTACGGCTACCAGGTGGCACTGACCCGCTTGAACGGTGCAGCGGCCAGGTCGGCCGCCGATCAGCTCGCGCGGCACGAAGCGCTGGTCTCCGGGGCGGAATCCCTGAGCCGGTCGCAGTGTGCCCCAATCCCTCCACGGGAACCCGGCTACGCCCTGGACCCGTCGTTCCTGGCTTCGCCGGGGCCCGGACTGGCCGCGCTGGAGGCCGCCACGTTGCCCGCCTACGGGGATCTCGTGGCCCTCAGCGACGGCGAGACCCGGAAGTGGGCCGTCGCGGGGCTGCTGGGCGCTGCGCGCCGCGCCGCCCTCTGGGGCGCGGACCCGGGAGCGGTGCCGGGGCTGGGCGCGGATCCGGCGTCGTTCCCCTCCCTGCCCGCGGGCTGAGGCTGGCCGCGGACGTGTCCGCGTCAAGGCGTCCCGGGCCGGTTCTCCCCCGGACGACCAAGGTCCTGCTTACCTTGCTTAGCCTTCCAATACTGGCCCGCGGCGCCAGCTGATGATTTGCTGTAGGCATGGAAACCAGCGGAGCAGCAGCACTTCATGACAACGAGCCCCACCACAACGACATCGCGCACCGGCTCAACTGGCTCCGGGCCGGGGTTCTAGGTGCCAACGACGGCATCGTCTCGGTCGCTGCGGTCGTCGTCGGCGTCGCCGGTGTGACCACGGATTCGGGGCCGATCCTCATCGCCGGCTCCGCGGCGCTCGTGGGCGGCGCCATCTCCATGGCCCTGGGCGAGTACGTCTCGGTCAGTAGCCAGAAGGACAGCCAGCAGGCGCTGGTCGAGAAGGAACGCCGCGAGCTGGCCGAACAGCCCGAGGAGGAACTGGCGGAGCTGGCCGCCATCTACCAGGGCAAGGGACTCAGCCCGGAAACCGCCCGCACGGTGGCCACCGAGCTGACCGCGCACGATGCCCTGGCCGCGCACCTGTCGGCCGAGCTGCACATTGACGAGACGGACATCGTCAGTCCTTGGCACGCGGCCTTCGCCTCCGCCGTCGCCTTCCTGGTCGGCGCCATCCTGCCGATGCTGGCCATCCTGCTGCCGCCGGAAAACATCCGTGTCCCGCTGACCTTCGCGGCCGTGCTCGTGGCCCTCGCGGCGACCGGAGCCATGGGTGCCTGGATTGGCGGCGGCTCGAAGATGAAGGCAGCCGTCCGGGTGGTAATCGGCGGTGCCGCGGCACTGGCGGCGACCTTCCTGATCGGCAGCTGGCTGGGCGCCAGCGGCATCACTGCCTAGGCCAGCCACTACGCTGGAGGCGATGAGAACGCCAGCAGCCGTCCCGATCCCGCCCGGCCTCACCGGCCGCTACGGCAACAGTGCCGAGGGCCGGTCCTGGCTGGCGTCACTCCCCCGGCTGATCGGACGCTGCCTGGAACAATGGCAGCTCGAGCCTGACCTCGCCCCCGGCGTGCTGCCCTGGCACGGCCACGGCGCCGTCGTGGTCCCGGTGCGCCGCCGCGCAGATAACGGCGGGACTGGGCGCCAGCGGGCCGGCTCAGCGGCGGTCCTGAAACTTGCCTATCCGCACGAGGAAGCACTGGTCGAACGCCACGCCTTGGCGCTGTGGGGCGGCCAGGGCGCCGTCCTGGCCCTTGCATCCGACCCCGACGCCGGCGCGCTGCTACTTGAGCGGCTCGACGCCGGGCACTCGCTGCAGGACGTTCCCCTGGATGCCGCCGCGGACATCTGGGGCGGCATCGTCCACCAGCTGAGCCTGCCTCCGGACGGCCGGCCGGAGTGGCGCGAGTTCGACCATGTGGCGGCCCGCGCCGAGCAATGGAGCGACGAACTCCCGGAGAGCTGGGAACAGCTGGGCCGGCCCTTCCCCCGCTGGCTGTTGGAGGCCGCCCTGGAGGTCTGCCAGACCCGCGGCGCCGTCGGCCGTCGCTCCGGCACCGACGTGCTGGTGCACACGGATCTGCACTTCCTGAACATCCTCGCCGTGCCGGGTGCCCCGGCGGCGCCCGGGGACTTCAAACCCGGGGACTTCAAGGCGATCGACCCGCAGCCCATGATCGGCGAAGCGGAGTTCGGGGTGGCCCCGCTGCTCTGGAACCGTCTGGCCGAGCTGCCCCGGTCCGGCGCCGGCGAAGCCTTGCTGCAGCGTTGCCTGGACTTCAGCTCCGCCGCCGGCCTCGACGGCGAGACCGCCCGGCAATGGGCCCTGGCCCGCGAGGTGGACAACGCCTTGTGGTACGCGGCCAAACGGAACCACGACGGCGACCTGGCCCGCTCGCTGTGGGTCGCCAGCACCCTCGCCGGGAACACCCTCGAGGGCCTGCCCGGGCCGCAGGAGCTGCCGGCGCCCGGGGATGCCATCCACCAGCCGGGCCAGCCCTAGCGGTGCCCCCGGACCGCTGCCACAGCGTCCCGCACGGCGTCGACGGCGGCTGCCACGTCGTCGTCGTCCGTGCTCCAGTTGCTCACCGAAATCCGCAGGATGTCCCGGTCCTGCCAGCGTGAGCCGGACATCCAGACCCGGCCCTCGGCAATGATCCGGGCCGTCACGGCGCGCGTGCTCGCGTCGTCGCCGAAGGCCAGCGAGACCTGGGTGTAGCCGACGTCGTTGAGCACCTCGACTCCGTCCAGCCCGGCGAGTCGTTCGGCGAGCTGCGCGGCGCGCTGGGCCAGCCTGCGGACCTGCTCTGCCACCCCGGTGCGCCCGAGCGATTTCAGCGCCGCCCACACTGGGACGCCGCGGGCCCGTCGGGAGAGCTCCGGGACGGTTTCCAGCGGATCCCCCGCCCCGTCCCCGGCTTGGATCAGGTAGCTCGTGTGCACTCCCAGCGACGAGCGGAGAGCCGTGCGGTCCCGGACCACGACGATGCCGCAGTCGTAGGGGACGTTGAGGGTCTTGTGCGCGTCGGTAGCCCAGGAATCGGCCAGCCCCATGCCCGCCGTCAGGCCGGCGAGTTCGGGCACGGCGGCGGCCCAGAGCCCGAAGGCGCCATCCACGTGGACCCAGGCGCCGTGCTCCTTCGCCACCCTGACTGCCTCGGCAAACGGGTCGAAGGCTCCGGAGTGAAGGTTCCCGGCCTGCAGGCAGACGAGGGCCGGACCGGAGCCCTCGGCGAGTTGGCGTTCCAGTTCGGCCGGGATGATCCGTCCCTGCCGGTCCGACGGAACCGGGGTGGGCGTCCCGAGCCCGAGGTAGCGCAGCGCCAGGTCCACGGAGTCGTGCCGTTCCCGGCCCACCAGGCAGCGGATCCTGGGGGCGCCGAAGAGCCCGTCCCGTTCAAGGTCCCAGCCCGCGTCGGTCATCAGCCGCCAGCGGGCCGCGGCGAGCCCGGCGAAATTCGCCATGGTCGCTCCGGTGGTGAAGCCGACGTCGGACTCCGCCGGAAGTCCGAGCAGTCCGACGAGCCAGTTCCCGGCGGCTTCCTCGATCGCGGACACCGCTGGCGCGGCATAGCGCAGTACGGCGTTCTGGTCCCAGGCGCTGACCAGCCAGTCGGCCGCCAGCGCGGCCGGAAGCGTGCCGCCGATGACCCAGCCGAAGAAGCGGCCGGAGGGCATGGCCATCAGGCCGGGTTCCGCCCTGGCCGCAAGGTGCTCCACCACTTCGGCGGCGGGGGTTCCTGTCTCCGGCAGCGGGCCGCCGAACTCGGCCGCCAGTTCCGCTGCGGTGGCGCTGGGCGCCACCTTGCGGCTGGACTGGCTGTCCAGCCATTCGTGGGCGTGGCGCACGGCGGCTTCCAGGGCAGCGCGGTAAGGGTCCGGACCGTCAGGCATAGCTGCATGCTACGCCTGGCCGCGCCGGTCCGGGAGTGCTTGGAGGTGCCGGCGCCGGGGGGCCGTGGTCCTTCAGGCGAAGGCGTCCTGCCAGACGTCGGAGCCGAGCTTGAGGATCAGCGCGCCCACCACTACGAGGAAGACGATCCGGATGAACTTGCTGCCCCGGCTGACGGCGGTCCGGGCGCCGAGGTAGCCGCCGGCCATGTTCGCTGCGCCCAGGACCAGCCCGAGCCCCCACAGCAGCGAACCGTGTGGCAGGAAGAACATCAGCGCGCCGGCGTTGGTGGCCATGTTGACGATCTTGGCCTTGGCGCTGGCCTCCAGGAAGGCGTAGCCCATCGCGGAGACCAGCGCGATGATCAGGAAGGAACCGGTGCCCGGGCCGATCATGCCGTCGTAGAAGCCGATGACGGCGCCGATCAGGCAGGCCACGACATAGTGCCGGTGGCCGTCGTGCCGCAGCCTGGTCAGCTCGCCCACGTTGGGACGGAAGGCGGTGAACAGGGCGACGGCGACCAGCGCCGCCACGATGATCGGCTTGAACACGCTGGCCGGCAGGGTCGCCGCCAGCACCGCCCCGCCGAAGCTGCCGGCCAGGGCGATCACCGCCATCGGCACCGCGGTGCGCAGGTCCGGCCGCACGCGCCGGTAGAAGGTGACGGCGCTCGTGGTGGTGCCGAAGATGGAACCCATCTTGTTCGTCGCCAGTGCCTGCACCGGGCTGATACCGGGGATCAGCAGCATGACCGGGAGCTGGATCAGCCCGCCGCCGCCCACCACCGCGTCGACCCAGCCGGCGGCGAAACCGGCCACCACCACCAGGATGAGCGTGCCGAGCTGGATCGACTCAAGTCCGGAAACCATTCCCTGCAACGCCGGGGCGGGTCAGTTGTTGCGGACGGCGTTGACCACGTAATCAACGGCCTTGTCAACGGTCACGTTCTCGGCGTTGCCACTGCGGCGGTCCTTGATCTCCACGACGCCGTCCACCAGCCCGCGCCCGACGGCGAGGATGGTGGGGACGCCCACGAGTTCGGCGTCGCCGAACTTGACGCCCGGGGACACCTTGGGGCGGTCGTCGTAGATGACCTCGAGGCCGGCGGCCTCCAGGTCGAGGGCCAGCTGCTCGGCGGCCGCGAAGATCTCCTCGCCGCGGCCCACCGCGACGACGTGGACATCGGCCGGAGCGACGGCGCGCGGCCAGACCAGTCCCTTGTCATCGTGGTTGGATTCGGCCAGCGCGGCCACCGCGCGGGTGACGCCGACGCCGTAAGAGCCCATGGTCACGACGACCTGCTTGCCGTTCTGGTCCAGGACCTTCAGGTCCAGGGCCTCGGCGTACTTGCGGCCTAGCTGGAAGATGTGTCCCATCTCGATGCCGCGGGCGGTTTCCAGCGGGCCGGAACCGTCGGGGGCTTCGTCGCCGGCGCGCACCTCGGTGCACTCGATTACGCCGTCCCAGCCGAAGTCGCGGCCGGCGACCAGGCCGAAGACATGCTTGCCGGCCTCGTTGGCGCCGGTGACCCAGGCGGTCCCGCGGACCACGCGGGGATCAACGAGGTAGAGCAGCTTCGAGGCGGCTTCGGCACCGAGCAGCGGCGAGTCCAGGGACAGGCCGGGGCCGATGTAGCCCTTGACCAGGAGGGCCTGCTTCTTGAGGTCTTCCTCGTTGGCTGCCTCGAGCGTGATCTCGCCGCCGATGGGCAGGAAGGCGCCGATGTTCGCTTCGACGCGCTTGAGGTCCACGCCGCGGTCGCCCGGCACGCCGATCACGACGAGCTGGCGTTCACCGGTGGGCAGGGTCACGGCGAGGACCACGTTCTTGAGCGTGTCCGCGGCGGTCCAGGCGCCGCCGTCGGCCTCGCTGCGGGGAGCCAGGGCGTTGGCGGCGTCGACGAGCGTTTCGATCGTCGGCGTGTCCGGGGTGTCGCGGACCTCCGCGGCCGGGGCGTTGGAAAAGTCGATGTCCGCGGGGACAACGGTGGTGACGGCTTCGACGTTGGCTGCGTAGCCGCCGGCGGAGCGCACGAAGGTGTCCTCTCCGATCTCGGTCGGGTGCAGGAATTCCTCGCTCTTGGACCCGCCCATGGCGCCGGCCGTGGCCGTGACCGGGATGACCTCCAGGCCGAGGCGTACGAAGATCTTCAGGTAGGCGCCGCGGTGTGCGGCGTAGCTGGCGTCCAGGCCGGCGTCGTCGACGTCGAAGGAGTAGGAGTCCTTCATGATGAATTCGCGGCCGCGCAGCAGGCCGGCCCGGGGACGGGCCTCGTCGCGGTACTTGTTCTGGATCTGGTAGATGCTCAGCGGCAGGTCCTTGTACGAGGAGTACAGGTCCTTGACCAGCAGGGTGAACATTTCCTCGTGCGTGGGAGCCAGCAGGTAGTCATTGCCCTTGCGGTCCTTGAGCCGGAAGATGCCGTCGCCGTACTCGGTCCAGCGGTTCGTCGCCTCGTAGGGCTCCTTGGGCAGCAGCGCGGGGAAATGCACTTCCTGCGCGCCGATGGCGGTCATTTCCTCACGGATGATCTGCTCCACCCGGCGCAGCACACTCAGCCCCAGCGGCAGCCAGGTGTAGATGCCCGGGGCCGCGCGGCGGATGTAGCCGGCCCGGACCAGCAGCCGGTGGCTGGCCACTTCGGCGTCGGCGGGGTCTTCACGCAGGGTGCGCAGGAACAGCTTTGAGAGTCGAAGGACCACTGGGAGGTATCCGTTTCTGAGGAAGTGCGGGTGGACTGGGTAGGTACGAAAATGTCCAGAGACTAATCTACCGCCAAGCCGGGGCCCGGGTTCCCTTCCGGAAATGGAAGAGCCACGCCATGACACGGAAGCCCCTGGCCGTTTCCGGCTGGTCATCCTGTGATGGCGTGGCCCCTGCGACCCCAGTGCCGCTAAGTCCAAGGCTGCCGGGTTGACTGATGCTGCCCTGCCGGGTGGCACCCGCAGCCCATGGTTGGTTTCCCCCTGAGACCGCACGCGCCTGCACGGCGCGGCTAGCTAGAACCTATGTGATCCAAGTCGCTAAAACAAGAGTCTGCAACCAGATTTCTGTCATAAATGGCTGTCACGAACGTGTCTAGAAGAGCACGGTCGCAAAAGTTCCCACCTGGTGGAAACCCACCCGCTCATAGCTGGCGCGGGCACGGGTGTTGAAGTCGTTGACGTACAGGCTCGTGACAGGCGCCAGGGTCTGGGCGAGGACCACGACGGCGGCCATGTAGCCGGCGCTCAGGCCCAGCCCGCGGGAGGCCGGGTTCATCCAGACGCCCTGCACCTGCGTGACCTCCGGTGTCACCGCACCGAGTTCGGCCTTGAACACCACGTCGCCGTCCGGACCCAGATGGACCAGCGAGTGGCCGGCCCGGATCAGGCCCTTGACCCGGCGGCTGTAGTACTCGCGGCCGCCCAGGTAAGGCGAATAGCCCACTTCCTCCTCGAACATGGCCGCGCAGGCGGGCAGGATCCGGTCGAAGTCGGCGAGGTGGCCGAAGCCAAGCGCAGGGTTGGGCTCGACGGCCGGCGGCCCGGCGATGGTCAGGAGTGGCTGCTCGCTGCGGATTTCCTGGGCGGAATGGCCCAACTGCTCCAGCGCGGCATGGAGCGCCAGGACCGCCTCGGCGGGGCCGAAGATGGAGGCGTAGCGGCGGCCTGCGCGGTGCGCCGCGGCTGCCACCGGGCCGGCCAGCTCCGGATCCAGCTGCACCGGCACCAGGTTGGCGCCGGCCCAGCAGGCGCCGACCAGGGCGCCGCCGTCGAACACGCCGAAGATGCTGGCGCCGCCGGCGGTGGGCGACGCCGTCCCGGCGGTCTCGAGGTGGGACAGAATGAAGACGTTGGCGACGGCGTCCTGCCGGGCCAGGTCCAGCAGGGCACGGGTGTCCGCGCCCGCCAGGACCCTGACGGTGAGGCCGGCGGTGAGGCCAGTGGCGGCGCCGGTTGCGGCGCCGTCCCTACGAGACGCTAACCACGGGGCTACCCTGGACAGCATCTTCGCCATCGGACTCCCCCATCTCTTCAGCGAGACGCATGGCCTCTTCGATCAGTGTTTCAACAATCTGGTCTTCGGGAACAGTCTTGATGACTTCGCCCTTCACGAAGATCTGGCCCTTGCCGTTGCCGGAGGCGACGCCGAGGTCCGCTTCCCGGGCCTCGCCGGGACCGTTCACGACGCAGCCCATGACGGCGACGCGCAGCGGGACTTCCATGCCTTCCAGTCCGGCCGTGACCTGCTCGGCCAGCGTGTAGACGTCCACCTGGGCACGTCCGCAAGAGGGGCAGGAAACAATCTCGAGCTTGCGCGGGCGCAGGTTCAGGGACTGCAGGATCTGGTTGCCCACCTTGATTTCCTCCACCGGCGGTGCGGAAAGGGAAACCCGGATGGTGTCGCCGATCCCGCGGGAGAGCAGGGCGCCGAAGGCGGTGGCGGACTTGATGGTGCCCTGGAAGGCCGGGCCCGCCTCGGTCACGCCGAGGTGCAGCGGCCAGTCGCCCTTTTCCGCCAGCATTTCGTAGGCGGCCACCATGATCACGGGGTCGTTGTGCTTGACCGAGATCTTGAAGTCGTGGAAGCCGTGCTCTTCGAAGAGCGAGGCTTCCCAGACGGCGGATTCGACGAGGGCTTCGGGGGTGGCCTTGCCGTATTTCTTCAGGATGCCCGGCTCCAGCGACCCGGCGTTGACGCCGATCCGGATAGAGGTGCCGTGGTCCTTGGCCGCACGGGCGATTTCCTTGACCTGGTCATCGAACTTGCGGATGTTGCCCGGGTTCACGCGGACGGCCGCGCAGCCGGCCTCAATCGCGGCGAACACGTACTTCGGCTGGAAGTGGATGTCCGCGATCACCGGAATCTGCGACTTCCTGGCAATGATCGGCAGGGCCTCGGCGTCGTCCGCGGACGGGCAGGCCACCCGGACAATGTCACAGCCTGAGGCCGTGAGTTCGGCGATCTGCTGCAGGGTGGCGTTGATGTCCGTGGTCGGAGTCGTCGTCATCGACTGCACGCTGATCGGCGAGTCGGAGCCGACGCCGACCGAGCCCACCTTGATCTGGCGGGTCTTCCGGCGCGGGGCAAGAACGGGGGGCGGTGCCGACGGCATTCCCAGGCTGACCGAGGTCACGTGGACTCCTCTGTGAATCGAATTCTAGGTCGATGGATCGATGGCGGGATTGGCGGTGCGGGCTAGGCCGCAGGGCCGGCCAACAGGCCGGTCAGCGGAGCCCAAGCCATCGTACGGGTGCCGGAGATAGCGCTGGCACCGGCGAAGGGGTCCTGCTTGAGCAGCTCATTCAGGGCCTCTTCGTCCGCGGCCTTGAAGATGAGCAGGGCGCCGGCGCCGTCCGAGTAGGGGCCGCTGGCCAGGATGGTGCCCTCCTGCGCAAGTGCGGCGGTCCATTCGCGGTGCGCGGGACGGGCAGCGTCCCGGGCTTCGGCGGATTCGGCATCGTAAACGTACTCAACAGCAAAAACAGTCATACAGCTACCCTATCGCCCTGCCCGCCCGGTTCCCATCCGCGCGGGCCCGTTCGCATTGTCGGGGATGTCCGACGCCGGCCCGGCTTCCGTTTGCGCCGCCTGGCGCCGTTTCCGCCGGGACGGGCGTCTCAGCCGAGGAAAAGCACCTTGGCGAGGGCCGCGACTCCGGCCGCCCACAGCAGCGAGGTGAGGGTGCCGATGATGAACCGTTCCGCGGCCACCGGCGTTTCCTTCAGCTCCGCGAAGCGTCCGAGGCCCTTGATCGCCACGACGTAGGCGATCGCGACGGGCTGGCCGGTCAGGATGGCCAGGCAGACCGCCAACCGTTCGAGCACGCCGATGATCGCGCCGCCGCGAAGGATGCGGGTGCCGGCTCCCGGAACCGCGGGCACCGGTCCGGTGCCGTCCGCAGCAGCCTCCGGGGTGGCACCGTCCTCCGCGGGCAGGGACGGCGCCGCCGCAGGCCGGGTGATCTCGCCGTCGACCGTTCCGTCGGCGTCGGGACTGTCAGGGGTACGGGAACCGCCGGCGGCGTCGGCCCGGCTGTCCGAGCGGTCATCAATGGTCCGGGCGAGCCGGAACACCAGGGCGGTCACCGGCCAGCCGGCGAACCCGGCAATCAGCAGGGCCAGCGTGATCCAGAGGGTGTTCACCGGTCTCCTTCGCTAGGGGTTTGGCGGGCGGCGTTCCGGCCGGCGTCTTTGTCCGGCCCGGCGGTCAGGCCGTTGGCCAGGGCCAGCAGCATTTCCGCAGCAGGCCTCGCCGCCCATTCTTCCTGCCAGCCGGAGCGAAGCAGCGCGCGGCTCACCGATTGTTCCGTGATTCCGAGTTGCCTGGCCGCGATCTTCTGGGTCCCGTGGGCGCCGGCGAGTCCCTGCCGGACGCCGCGCAGCACGTCGACCACCTTCCACTGCGCGGCGGTGCGGTCCTGGACAAGGCGCCCGATCAGCCGCAGCACGGCCTCCGCGTTGGCGCACTCGCGGGCGCCCGGCGAATCGTCCGCCGGGCCGGCGCTACTCCCCCGCCGTCGGCCGCCGGAGACGACGGCGAGCGGGACGTGGGAGGAGGCGGACTTGGCCCGTTCCACCGCGAGGCGGGCCGCGACAAAGGCCGGCCCCGAGCCTTCCCGCGGGCTCGCGGGCAGCGGGAGGTTCACGGACCCGACGCCGATGCCCACATACCAGCGCCCGCTGCGGAGCGCGTGCAGGGCAATCTCCACGACCTGGCCGGGGCGTTCCAGCACGCCCTGGACCTCGTCGCCGACGGAGCGCTCGAAGCGTGCGCCGGGGCAAAGCTGCACAAGTTCGGCCAGGAGCCCCGGGACGCGGTCGACGTCGGTGCTGCTGCCGCGCTGATCGATGGTCATCACGTACATAGCCCAACCCTAGGCGGCTGATCCTAATGTATCAACCATTTAGGACTGATTATTCAAAATCAGCCGAAATAAGCTGAGAATAGCGAAACAGTCCCCCACGGTTAACTGGTTACCGGTTGGGGCGGGCGGAGCCCGCGGCGGCCGGTGCCCGCGGTGCCCGGCCGCCAGGACGTTGCCGGCCTAGCCGAAGAGGTTGACCGGCTTGACGATGTCCGCGTAGATCAACAGCGCGCCCATGCCCATCAGCAGCGCGGCCACAACGTAGGTCACCGGCAGCAGCTTGGCGATGTCGAACGCACCGGGGTCCGGCCGGCCCAGCAGCCGGGCAATTTGGCGGCGGGCCCCCTCGTACAGCGCCCCGGCAACATGGCCGCCGTCGAGCGGCAACAGCGGGACAAGGTTGAACACGGCCAGCGCGAAGTTAAGCCCGGCGAGCAGCCCAACCAAGGCGGCCAGCCGGCTCTGCAGCGGAACCTGTTCCATGGCGGCGACCTCGCCCGCCACGCGGCCCACCCCGACGACGCTGATGGGACCGTTGGGGTCGCGGGGCTCCTCGCTGAAGGCGGCCTGCGCCACGCCGGCCACGCGGGCCGGGAGGTTCACGACGACGCCGGCGATCTGCTTGATGTTCTCGCCGGCCAGCGGCAGCACGGCCGACGCCGGCTGCTGCACTAGCGCGGTCTGGGCGCCGATGCCAAGGAAGCCGACGTCCTGGTAGCGGAGCTTGCCGTCGGCGTCCTTGGCTTGCCGGCCGTCCGCCCCGACGACCGGCCGCGAGGACAGCACCGGAGTGACAGTGGTGGCGACCGGAGCGCCGTCGCGCTCCACCGTGATGCCGACCTGCTTGCCCGCCGAAGCGCGGATCCAGCCGGTGAGCTCCTCCCAGCTGGTGACCGCCCTGCCGTCGAAGGAGGTGATGCGGTCCCCCGGCTTGAGGCCCGCGGCGGCGGCGGGAGTGGGCTTGCAGTCGGCCGAGTTCGGATCCACGGTCTCGCCGGCCTTTACCTGGCATTTGGAGACGTCGGCGATGGTGGTGGTGGACGCGGACACGCCGAAGCCCATCAGCAGCACGGCGGTCAGCGCCACGCCGATCAGCAGGTTCATCGCGGGGCCGCCGAGCATGATGATGATCTTTTTCCAGACCGGGAGCCGGTAGAAGACCCGGTTCCCGTCGTCCGGACCGATTTCCTCGTGCGCCAGGGAACGCGCGTCGGCGGCGAGGGACTGGAACATGCCGGTGCTGGAGGGCCGGACGCTGCCGTCGGCCTTGTTCGGCGGGTACATGCCGATCATGGAAACGAAGCCGCCGAGCGGGATCGCCTTGAAGCCGTACTCGGTCTCGCCCCGGCGCTTGGACCAGATGGTGGGTCCGAAGCCGATCATGTACTTCGTGACCCGCACCTTGAAGAGCTTGGCCGGGACCAGGTGCCCCACCTCGTGCAGGGCGATGGACACGGCGATGCCGATCACGACGAAGACGACGCCGAGGATAAAGAGGACAACGGGACTCATGCTGGGCTTTGCTACTTCCTGGGCACTGGTGGGCTACTTCTTAGGCACTTCCCACGGACAAACGCTCGAGCGTCCGCGCACGTGCCCACTGTTCAGCATCCAGCACGGATTCGACCGTCAGCCCGGAGGATCCTGAATGCTCACTGAGGACGGCTTCGATGGTATCGACAATATCGGTGAATCGGATCCGTCCGGCGTGGAAGGCCGTCACGGCTTCCTCGTTGGCGGCGTTGAAGACCGCAGGGAAGGTGCTGCCCCGCCCGGCGGCGTCCTTGGCCAGGCCGACGGCGGGGAACGCCCGGGTGTCCAGCGGCTCGAAGGTCCAGCTGGTGGCCTTGCTCCAGTCGCAGGGCTGCGCGGCGCCGGCCACCCGGTCCGGCCAGCCCAGGCCCAGGGCGATGGGCAGCCGCATGTCCGGCGGCGAGGCCTGGGCGATGGTGGAACCGTCCACGAACTGGACCATCGAGTGCACCACCGACTGCGGGTGGACCACGACGTCGATCCGCTCCAGCGGGATGTCGAAGAGAAGGTGGGCCTCGATGACTTCCAGGCCCTTGTTGACCAGGCTCGCGGAGTTGGTGGTGACCATCAGGCCCATGTCCCAGGTGGGGTGCGCGAGGGCATCCCGGGGGGTGACGTCCTGCAGCTGCTCCCGCGTCATGCCGCGGAACGGGCCGCCCGAGGCCGTCAACACCAGCCGGTCCACCTCGGCGGCCGTGCCGGAACGCAGGCACTGGGCAATCGCCGAGTGCTCGGAATCGACCGGGACGATCTGGCCTTCGCGGGCGGCCGCCTTGACCAGGGCTCCGCCCACGATCAGGGATTCCTTGTTCGCCAGAGCCAGCGTGGCACCGGATTTGAGCGCAGCCAAGGTGGGGGCGAGCCCGATCGAGCCGGTGATGCCGTTGAGCACGACGTCGGCGGGGATTTCCGCAATCCGGGTGGAGGCGTCGGGGCCGGTGATGATCTCCGGACGGTAGCCGGTGACGCCGGCCGCGCGGGCGGCGTCGTCGATCAGCTGTTGAAGCGCCACCGCGTCCCCGCTGGCGATGCCGACGGCCCGGGCCCGGGTGTGCACGGCCTGCCGGGCGAGGAGGTCGGGGTTGCCGCCGCCGGCGCTGAGGGCCACGATCTCGAAGAGGTGCGGGGCGCCGTCGACGACGTCGATGGCCTGGGTGCCGATGGACCCCGTGGATCCGAGGAGGACGATTGTGCGCGGCTGCATGGCTTAAGTATCCCGCACCGCGCGAAGTGGCAGGTCACGGCAGTGTTTGCGAGGAACACTGCCGTGATCTGTCAGCTCGGCGATTACACGGACACGGGCGGCGTCACGCCGGCTTCAGCTCGTAGCGTCGTTCGGGACGGCCCGCGCCGTACTTGAGGCGGACGCCCACCCTCGCCTCGTCGTGCAGGTACTCCAGGTAGCGGCGGGCGCTGACGCGGGACGTGCCCAGCAGGTCCGCGACTTCGGCCGCCGACAGATCCGCCTCGGCCGCCTGAAGCACGTCGACCACCCGCCGCAGGGTCTCGGCGCTGCACCCCTTGGGGAGGCGGATTTCCGTGCGCTCCCCGCGCTCGGTGCGTTCCAGCCCGAAGACGCGGTTCACGTCCGCTTGTTCGGCCACGTCCTTGGCCTGGTCCAGCCCCTGGTAGGCGTTGCGATAGTGCTCCAGCCGCTCCTGCAGGTCCGACTGCGAAAACGGCTTGATCAGGTAATGCACAATCCCGCCCCGCAGTGCCCGGCGGACGGTCTCGACCTCGCGGGCCGCGCTGATCACCAGCACGTCCAGTTCCGGCGCCGTCTCCCGCAGCCTGGCCATCAGGTCCAGCCCATTGATGTCGGGGAGGTGAATGTCGAGAAGGACCAGGTCAGGCTGCAGCCGGGCGGTTTCCGCGAGCGCCTGGGCTCCGGTGTGCGCCAGGCCCACGACGGCGAAGCCGGGTGTGCGCTGAATGAATCCGGAATGGACTTTTGCCACCATGAAGTCGTCGTCGACGATGAGGACATTGATCACAGCCTGCCCACCTTTCCTTTCGCCGGCGCCCGCTTGGCCGGCGTCCTTTTCAGCCGGGCCGTAAAGACTGCCCCGCCGTCGTTAGCCACTGTGAGGCTTCCGCCGCTGCGCCGGCAGACCACGCGCGAGAGCGCCAGGCCAAAGCCCCGGCCGCCGTCGGGACCGGGTTGCTTGGTGCTGAACCCCTGGCGGAAGATCTCATCGGCCGCCGCGCCGTCAATGCCCGGGCCAGTGTCCCTCACGGTCACGACAACTTCCCCCTGGCTGTCCTCGACAAGGACCCGGACAGAGGCCTCCGTTGCCCCCGTGACGGCGTCGAGTGCGTTGTCCACGAGGTTTCCGGCGACGGTGGTCAGGTCCCGGGAAAGTTCGTCCCCCACCCGCGACAGTGACGACGCGGGGTCCAGCTGCAGCAGCACTCCGCGCTCCACGGCGAGGCTCGACTTGGCGATGAGCAAAGCGGCGAGCGCCGGGTCCTGGATGCGGCTGGTCACGTCGTCGCTGAGCCGCGTCCGGTCCACGGTGACGCCGTTGACGAACTGCACCACGGAGTCGTACTCGCCGATCTGGATCAGTCCCGAAATGACGTGCAGCTGGTTTGCGAACTCGTGGGCCTGCGCCCTGAGGGTGTCCGTGGCCGTACGCGTTGCACCAAGCTCGCGTTCCAGTGACGAGAGCTCCGTCCGGTCACGCAAGGTAGCGACGGAACCCATAACCCGGCCCTTCGAACGAATGGGCACCCGGTTCAGCACCACGAGTCGTTCCCCCACCAAAACCATCTGGTCCTGGCCCGGCTGTTCGCCGGTCATCACTTCCTTGAGCGCCGGTTCAACCGGGAGCCCGGCCAGGTCCTTGCCCACGCAGTCCGGCGGCAGGCCCAGCAGCGCCCGGGCACTGTCGTTCGCCACGGTAATCCGTCCTCGGAGGTCCAGTGCCACCACTCCCTCCTTGAGCCCGAAAAGCATCGCCTCGCGGTTCTCCACCAGGCCGGAGATTTCGCTCGGCTCCATGCCGAGGGTCTGCCGCTTCACCCTGCGGGACAGCAACAAGGAGCCGGCGACGCCGAGCACGCTGGCGACGCCCAGGTAAGTGAGCAGGTTGGGGATGGCGTCGCCCAGCCGTTCCCATGCGGAAGGGTAGTTCCGGCCGATCGAGGCAATGCCGATCATGGTGCCGGAATCGTCCAGGACGGGAACGTGGGCTGAGAGCAGGACGGTGCCCGTTCCTCCCACCACACCGGTCCAGGCCCGTCCCTCCATGACGCGGCTCTCCCCTAGTTGCAGCGAGCGGCCCAGCAAGGACGGGTCTGAGGAGGCCACAACCGTGCGGTCCAGCTTGGCGAGCGCGACCTGCGATGACCCGGAAACCGTCCGGACGGATTCCGCGACCGACGGCAGGGCCGAGCCTTTTGCCGGCTCTGCCGCGGGAAGCAACGCCCGGACGGCGGGATTGCTGCCCAGCGCTTCGGCGGCGGACAACGCCCGGCGGCCCTCGATGCGCTCGAAGGCAGCAGCAGACTGCGCCAGCGAAATAGCGACGACGCCCACCAACACGGCCATGACAATAAGCAACTGCAGAACCAGATACTGTCCTGCCAGGGACATTCCTCTTCGTCGAGTCACGAACTGTCTTTCCTCAGGGTGCTTGCCACGCCGCGGGAGCGCGGGAACGGCGCGTCTGTGCATCACAATCCGCGGCGGTGCCGTGAACTATACCCCACCCAACGGTGCCGCTTCCGCTCCGCTGCGGGCCACGTGAAGTGCCGGAAACGTGAACGAAATGAACTTAACTTTCTCTGCGTACACAAGAGTGGCCCCCGTCACGTCGGCCCCTAACATCAAACCACCGGTCAGTCCGCTGGCCGATTATTGACTAACCAAATTTGAGAAGAGGAAACATGCGCCAAATCCGCGCATTGCGAATTGCCGCCGTCGCTGCCGGCATCGCGCTGATGGCCACCGGCTGCGGTGCCACCGGCAAGAGCTCCACCGGTACGGCCAGCTCCGGAGCCGCTGCGGGGCCCATCACGGGCCTGCAGATCCTGGTGCCCAACACCCCGGGCGGAGGGTACGACACCACGGCCCGCGCCGCCGCGAAGGTCCTCGACGACGAGAAGATCGCCAGCAACACGGAGGTCTTCAACCTCGCCGGCGCCGGCGGTACGGTTGGCCTGGCCCGCGTGGTCAACGAGAAGGGCAACGGCGACCTCGCCATGCTGATGGGCCTCGGCGTCGTCGGCGCGAGCTACACCAACAAGTCCGGGTCGAAGCTTACGGACACCACTCCGCTGGCCCGACTCATCGAAGAGCCAGGCGCGATCATGGTCGCCAAGGACTCCCCGTATAAAACCATCAAGGACCTGGTGGCCGCCTGGAAGGCCAATCCCGGATCGATCAGCGTAGGCGGCGGCTCCTCCCCCGGCGGACCCGACCACCTTCTCCCCATGCAGCTGGCCGGCGCCGTCGGCATCGACGCGACGAAGGTCAACTTCGTTTCCTACGACGGCGGCGGCGATCTCCTTCCGGCCATCCTCGGCAACAAGCTCGGCTTCGCCGCCTCCGGCGCCGGTGAGTACCTGAAGCAGATCGAGTCCGGCGAAGTCCGCGTGCTGGCGACCAGCGGGGAGAAGCGCCTCGACGGCGTCGACGCCCCCACGCTCAAGGAATCCGGCATCGACCTGGTCTTCAGCAACTGGCGCGGTGTTGTTGCCCCTCCCGGCATCAGCGACGCCGACAAGGCTTCCCTGATCGCTGCCCTGGAGAAGATGCACGGCACCGCTTCGTGGAAGGAGGCCCTCAAGTCGCACAGCTGGTCCGACGCCTTCCTCACCGGTGACGAATTCAAGTCCTTCCTGACCGAGCAGGACAAGCGCGTGGCCGATGTCTTGACGAAGCTTGGACTGGCGTGACGTCTTTGACTTCCAGGCTCAAAGGCCGCTCCGAGCTGGGGGTCGCCCTCCTGCTCGGGGCGGCCGGCGGGGTGGTCCTATGGGACGCCGTCGGCCTGGTAACCCCGTACTCCAAATCGGACCCGGTCGGCCCGAAAACGGTCCCCTACATCGTGGCCGGCCTGCTGATTGTGTGCGCAGTGATGCTGGCCATCAACGTCCTGCGGGGCGGACATGGCGAGACTGAAGGCGGCGAAGACGTCGACCTGTCCCATCCGGCCGACTGGAAGACCGTGCTTCCCCTCGCGGGCGCGTTCATCGCCAACGTCCTGATCATTGATTGGGCCGGCTGGGTCATTTCCGGAACCGTTCTCTTTTGGGGCAGCGTCTGGGCCCTCGGCAGCCGGCACTACGTCCGCGACGGGCTGATCTCCGTTGCCCTGTCCCTGCTCACCTTCTATGGCTTCTACCTCGGCCTCGGAATTTCGCTGCCCGCCGGGCTGCTGGAAGGGATCCTCTAAATGGACGTCTTTAGTTCCTTGATGGACGGCTTCGCCACCGCCCTGACCCCCATGAATTTCCTCTACGCCGTGATCGGCGTGGTCCTTGGCACCGCCGTCGGCGTCCTGCCGGGACTAGGCCCGGCGATGACCGTGGCGCTGCTGCTGCCCGTCACGTACGTGCTGGAGCCCACCAGCGCCTTCATCATGTTCGCCGGCATCTACTACGGCGGCATGTACGGCGGATCCACCACCTCGATCCTGCTCAACACCCCCGGTGAGTCCTCGTCCGTGGTCACGGCCATTGAAGGCAACAAGATGGCCAAGGCCGGTCGGGCCGCCCAGGCGCTGGCCACCGCGGCCATCGGTTCCTTCGTGGCCGGGACAATCGGCACCGCCCTCCTCGCGGTCTGCGCACCCATTGTGGTCAAATTCGCCGTCAGCCTCGGATCGCCGAGCTACTTCGCCATCATGGTCCTGGCGCTCCTGGCCGTCACCGCAGTGCTCGGTTCCTCCCGCCTCCGCGGTTTCGCCTCGCTGGGCCTTGGCCTGGCGATTGGGCTGGTCGGAATGGACTCCGTCACAGGGCAGGCGCGCCTCACGTTCGGCCAGCCGCTGCTCAGTGATGGGCTCGACATCGTGGTGGTAGCCGTGGCCATCTTCGCCGTGGGCGAAGCCCTGTGGGTGGCCGCCCACCTTCGCCGGACCCCGCTCCACATCATCCCGGTGGGGCAGCCCTGGATGGGCAAAGAGGACTGGAAGCGGTCCTGGAAGCCCTGGCTGCGGGGAACCGTGCTCGGCTTCCCGTTTGGTGCGCTGCCCGCCGGGGGCGCGGAGATCCCGACTTTCCTGTCCTACGTCACGGAAAAGCGGCTCACCAAGCACCCCGAGGAGTTCGGCAAGGGCGCCATCGAGGGTGTCGCCGGACCGGAGGCCGCCAACAACGCGGCGGCGGCCGGCACCCTGACCCCGATGCTGGCGCTGGGGCTGCCGACCAACGCCACCGCCGCCGTGATGCTGGCGGCCTTCACCTCTTACGGCATTCAGCCGGGGCCGCAGCTGTTCGAGAGCGAAGGACCGCTGGTGTGGGCCCTTATTGCCAGCCTCTTCATCGGAAACTTCCTGCTGTTGGTCATCAACCTGCCGCTGGCACCGCTCTGGGCAAAACTCCTGCAGCTGCCGCGACCGTACCTGTACGCCGGGATCCTGTTCTTCGCCACCCTGGGCGCCTACTCCGTGAACCTGCAGGCGTTCGACCTGGTGATCCTGCTGGTGCTCGGCGCGCTCGGGTTCATGATGCGCCGGTTCGGCCTGCCGGTCCTGCCGCTCATCCTCGGAGTGATCCTGGGCCCCCGGGTCGAAGGCCAGCTGCGCAAAACACTGCAGCTCAGCGCCGGGGACCCGGCCGGTCTGTGGAGCGAGCCGATCGCCGTCGGCATCTACGTCATCGTGGCGATCATCCTGGCGTGGCCGCTGCTGCTGAAGGCCTGGCGCAAGTCGCGGCCACAGGCGGAGCCGGCGTTTGCCGGCATGCACGCCACGCCGGAGGCCGACCCTGACCGGACAGACGCCGGTGGCGCGAAGCCCCACCCCTTCGATGACCGCGATCTGGACAGCACCCAAAACACAGCAGCAGGACGACAGGAGCGACCATGAGCATCATCGTTGGCTACCTTCCCACTCCGGAGGGAACGGCGGCACTCGAAGCAGCCATCAGCCAGGCCCGCAAGGATGCGAAACTCCTGGTGGTGATCAATTCCTCACGGGGCGACGCCCTCGTGGACAAGCGCTACGCCGAGGATGAGGAGATCGTCGGGATCGAGGAACGGCTGAAGAAGGAGGGCATCGAGCACCTCGTCCAGCAGCCGGTCCGTGGAAACGACGCAGCCACCGAGGTCCTGCAGGCAGCAGAACAGCACCGGGCGGACCTGATCGTCATCGGCCTTCGGCGGCGCACCCCGGTGGGGAAACTCATCATGGGGAGCACGGCCCAGCAGATCCTCCTCGAGGCAGGCTGCCCGGTGCTTGCCGTAAAGGCCGGCCACCAGCCCTGACCGGGCCCTAAGCCCGAGATGACACTTCGCGGCAATGCCTGGGTGCAGCATTGCCGCGAAGTGTCATCTCGCGAGGGCAGTTGTCACGGGCGTCCGGCGCGGCGGAGCGTGGCTTCGGCGTGCTTGAGGATCGGACCGTCGATCATCTTGCCCTGGTACTGGAACACGCCCGTTCCGGCGGCAGCGGCGGCGCGGAGCAGTTCGGTGGCCGCGGCGACGTCGGATTCGGACGGGGCGTAGGCGTCCCGGACCACGGCCACCTGGTTCGGGTGGATGCAGGCCTTGGAGCCGAAGCCGGACGCGACGGCGTCGCGGGCCTCGGCTCCGAGGCCGTCGAGGTCGGGAATGTTGACGTAGACGGAGTCGATCGCTTCCTTGCCGAACGCGCGGGCGGCCAACAGCACGGTGGAGCGGGCGTGCAACGCCACGGCGCGGTAGCCGCCGTCGTCGCTCCGGCTGGAGGTGCCGCCAAGTGAGGCGAGCAGGTCCTCGGCGCCCCACATCAGGCCCACCACGTTGGGTTCCGCGGCGATAGCGGCGGCGTTGACGATGCCGGCGGCCGTCTCGCACAAGGCGATCACGCTGTAGCCCTCGAGCTCTTTGAGCTGGGCGGCGCTTTCGGCCTTGGCAAGCATCACGTGCCGGTAGGGGGTGTGCTTGAGGCAGTGCAGGTCTTTTTCAAACTCCTCCGTACCGGCCGGGTTGAGCCGGATGATTGTGCGGCTGGGATCCAGTTCGGGGACGTCCCCGGCGGAGCCGAGCTGGGCGAGAATGGCGCCGCGGGCGCGCTGCTTGTCCGCCGGCGCGACGGCGTCCTCGAGGTCCACGATGACGGCATCGGAGCGCTCGGCGGCCTTTTGGTAGCGCTCGGGTCGGTCGGCGGGGCAAAACAGCAGGGCGGGGCCCATCAGGAAGCTCATGCTTCGATTGTCCCCTTTTCGGCTGCGTCTTTCTGCCCCGGTGCCTGCTGCGCGGGTTCCTGCTGCGAGGCGTGCGCCTCCCGCGTCCACATCAGGCAACTGCGGGTCGCTTGGGCCACCACGACGCCGTCCTGGTTCCGGCCGGTGTGCTGCATGGTCACGATGCCCTGGCCTGGCCGGGACGAGGAGAGCCGCTTGCCGGTGACCACGGTCTCCGTGTAGAGCGTGTCCCCGTGGTACAGCGGGTGCGGGAAGGACACGTCCGTCAGTCCCAGCTGCGCGATGATGGTTCCTTGGGTCAGTTGCGGGACGGACTGCCCTACCAGGGTGGCGAGGGTGAACATCGAGTTCATCAGCCGCTGGCCGAACGGCTGTCCGGCGCTCCAGGCGGCGTCGAGGTGCAGCGCCTGGGTGTTCATGGTCATGGTGGTGAACAGGACGTTGTCCGTCTCCGTCACGGTCCGGCCGGGCCGGTGCGCGTAGAGCACGCCCTCTTCAAGTTCGTCGAAGTAGAGGCCGCGCTGTTCAATCACCCGGCGGCCGGTTCCGGGCCCGGGCGCTGCATTCGTTGTCATACGGTGAGTTCCTGGTCTTCCTCGAAGAGTTCGGCGCCGGTGGCCGCGGCCACGTCCTCCGCGGTGACGTCGGGCGCCAGCTCGCGCAGCACCAGCCGGGACTTGCCGCCTTCGGTCACGACGTCGATCACGGCAAGGTCGGTGATGATCCGGTCGACGCAGCCCTTGCCGGTCAGCGGCAGGGTGCACCGTTCCACGATCTTCGGGTTGCCGTTGCGGTCCACGTGCTCCATCATCACGATGACCTTCTTGGCGCCGAAGACCAGGTCCATCGCCCCGCCCATGCCCTTGACCATCTTGCCGGGGATCATCCAGTTGGCGAGGTCCCCGTTCTGCGCCACTTCCATGGCGCCGAGCACCGCCACGTCGACGTGGCCGCCGCGGATCATGCCGAAGGATGCGGCCGAGTCGAAGAACGCGGCGCCCTTGTTGACGGTGACCGTTTCCTTGCCCGCGTTGATCAGGTCCGGGTCCACCTGGTCCTCGGCCGGGTAGGGCCCGACGCCGAGGATCCCGTTCTCCGAGTGCAGCACCACCTCGACGCCGGCCGGAATGTAGTTGGGGATCAGCGTGGGCATCCCGATGCCGAGGTTGACGTACTGGCCGTTGTGCAGCTCCTGGGCCACCCGGGCGGCCAGTTCGTTGCGCGTCCAGCCCTTGCCTTGCACACCGGCGGGGTGTTCGACGGCGGAGCGCCGGTATTCGTGCCGGACCGCTTCGGGCCTGGGCGGCGCGCCCTGCGCGTTGTTCGTCTCCACGGCTATGCTCCTGCCTTCTCGGTGGTGCTGGAGGTGGTGCTGGAGGTGGTGCGCTTTTCGATCCGTTTCTCCGCCTGCGGCGCGAGGACCACCCTCTGGACAAAGATGCCGGGGACGTGGACGTGCTCCGGGTCCAGCTCCCCCGGCTCCACGAGCTCCTCGACCTCGGCGATGGTGATCCGGCCGGCCATGGCGCAGAGCGGATTGAAGTTCATTGCGGTGGCATGGAACACGAGGTTGCCGTGCCGGTCGCCCTTCCAGGCGTGCACCAGGCCGAAGTCGGGGGTCAGCGCCTCCTCCAGCACGTAGTCGGCGCCGTGGAAGCTGCGGACTTCCTTGGCCGCGGAGGCGATCGCGACGGTCCCGTCGGCGTCGTACTTCTGCGGCAGGCCGCCGTCGGACACCTGGGTCCCGACGCCGGCGGGCGTGTAGAAGGCCGGGATGCCGGCTCCGCCGGCCCGCAGCTTCTCGGCCAGCGTGCCCTGCGGGGTGAGGACTACTTCGAGTTCGCCGGCCAGGTATTGCCGGGCGAACTCCTTGTTCTCCCCCACGTATGAGCTGATGGTGCGGCGGATCCGGCCGTCCTTGAGCAGGATGCCGAGCCCCCAGTCGTCCACGCCGCAGTTGTTGCTCACGGTTTCCAGGTCGGTCGCGCCGCTCTCATGCAGGGCGTCGATTAGCGCCACCGGGATGCCGCACAGCCCGAAGCCGCCGACGGCGAGGGAGGCGCCGTCGGGGATGTCCGCGACGGCCTCGGCGGCGCTGGCAACAACTTTGTTGATCATCGGTGACCCTTCCGGCCGGCTACAGTCCCAGTTCGCGGGCGATCAGCATCAGCTGGACCTCCGTGGTGCCCTCGCCGACTTCAAGGATCTTGGAGTCGCGGTAGTGGCGCGCCACGGTGAATTCGTTGATGAAGCCATAGCCGCCGAACACCTGGGTGGCATCCCGCGCGTTGTCCATGGCTGCCTCGCCTGCGACCATCTTAGCGATGGCCGCCTGTGTCTTGAACGGCTTGCCGGCGAGCATCCGGGCGGCCGCGTCGTAGTAGGCCAGGCGGGCGGTGTGGGCGCGGGCTTCCATCCGGGCGATCTTGAACGCGATGGCCTGGTACTTGCCGATGTTCTGGCCGAAGGCGCTGCGCTCCTTGGCGTATTTCACCGACTGGTCCACGCAGCCCTGGGCGGCGCCGACGGCGAGGGCGGCGATCGCGATCCGGCCCTCGTCGAGGATGGAGAGGAAGTTCGCGTAGCCGCGGCCCCGGGTGCCGAGCAGGTTTTGCTCGGGGACACGGACGTTGTCGAGGGTCAGCGGGTGGGTGTCCGAGGCGTTCCAGCCGACCTTGTTGTAGGCCTTCTCCGCCGTGAAGCCGGGCGTGCCGGCGGGCACCAGGATCGTGGAGATTTCCTTCTTGATGCTTCCGTCCGGGCGTTCCTCCTGGCCGGTCACCGCGGTGACCGTGACGAGCTTGGTGATATCGGTGCCGGAGTTGGTGATGAACTCCTTGTTCCCGTTGATGACCCACTCCCCGCCCTCGAGGCGCGCGGTGGTCTTGGTACCGCCCGCGTCCGAGCCGGCCTCGGGCTCGGTCAGGCCGAAGCCTGCGAGCGCCTTGCCGGAGGCCAGCAGCGGCAGCCATTCCTGCTTCTGCGCGTCAGTGCCGAAGCGGTGGATCGGCATGGCGCCAAGCGAGACGCCGGCCTCGAGGGTGATCGCGACCGACTGGTCCACCCGGCCGAGCTGTTCCAGGGCCAGGGCGAGGGCGAAGTAGTCCCCGCCCATGCCGCCGAACTCTTCCGGGAACGGCAGGCCGAACAGGCCCATGTCCGCCATCTGCGAGACGACCTCGTAGGGGAAGCTGTGCTCTTCGTCGTGCTTGGCGGAAACCGGGGCCACCACCTGGTCGGCGAATTCGCGGACGGTGTTGCTGAGGTCCTGGTAGTCCTCGCTGAGTTCAAAATCTGGCATGGGGGTGACTCCTGTGTCTGGTGTGGCTGTGGTGTGGTGGTGAGCGTGCGGGGCTAATCCGCCGCGCCCATCGCGATGACGGCTTCTTCGATCGTGTCTTCGGCTTTCGACGGCTCGGCGGGGTGGATGGTGGCCAGCACCTGGTCCGCCTTGACGAGGTCTCCGGTGCCGGCGCTGATGTGGACGGTGCCGTCCAGCGGCGCCACCAGCTGGTGCTCCATCTTCATGGCCTCCACCGAGAGCAGGACCTGGCCGGCTGTCACGGTCTCGCCGTTGCTGACCGAGACGGACACCACGGTGCCGGGCATCGGCGAGCGCACCGCCGGGTCGGCGGCGCCTTCCTCGCGTTCGACGGCGGCCAGCACCCGGGCGAGCCGGGCCTCGCGGCTCAGCACCTCGAGGCGGCAGGACCAGCCGTCGTTGCCGAGGAATATGTCGGTGGGCGCAGGGCTGTCCGGCCCCGGGTGGTGGGGGCCCGTGGACACCTGTGCAAGGGAAAACCGTCGGGCTTCCCCGCCGAGGGTCACCTCTGCCTGGTTGCGCCCGGCGAAACCCAACGATGCTGTGCGTTGCGGGCCGCCATTGACGCTGACCGTCGCAGTCCCCCGCCCTAGCGAGCCGGACACCTCAACGGTGGCGATTCCGCCGTCGGGCGTTCCGAGACTGATCCGGCGCGGGGCAGCTACACCGAGCCTCCAGCCGTCACGGCGGTGCCAAGGTCCTTCCCCGGCGTCAACTGAATCGGGTTCCCGCATCGCCGCGGCGAAGACGGCGGCAGCGGCCACCTCGAAGTCGCCCGCATGCCGGAACGTGAACTCGGGCATCTTGCGTTCGATCAGGCCGGTGTCGAGGCGTCCGGCGCGGACATCGGCGTCATTGATCAGCAGCCGCAGGTACTCGACGTTGGTGTCAATGCCCAGGGCGGTGTACCCGGCGAGCGCCCGGTCCAGGGTGTCCAGGGCCTCCGCCCGGTCCCCGCCCCAGGCGATGACCTTGGAAATCATCGGGTCGTAGCTGCTGGAGATCTGGAGGCCCTCCAGCAGGGCCGAGTCGACTCGGACGCGGCCCGCTGCGGCATCCGGCTCTTCGTCCAGCAGCACGACGCGTCCGATGGATGGAAGGAAGTTCTTCTCCGGTATCTCGGCGTATACCCGGGCCTCCACCGAGTGTCCGGTCAGCACGACGTCGTCCTGGCGGAGGGTGAGTTCCTCCCCGGCGGCGATCCGCACCTGCCATTCGACCAGGTCCACGCCGGTGACCATCTCGGTGACCGGGTGTTCGACCTGCAGCCGGGTGTTCATCTCCATAAAGAAGAACTCGTCCGGGGCGTTGTCCGAGACGAGGAACTCCACGGTGCCGGCGCCGCTGTAGCTGACGCTGCGTGCGGCCTGGCAGGCGGCCTCGCCAATCCGGGCACGGATGTCCGCCCCGTCGGGCAGGGTTTCGAGCAGCGGCGAGGGTGCCTCCTCGATGACCTTCTGGTGCCGGCGCTGCAGGGAGCACTCACGCTCGCCGAGGTGGATGACGTTGCCGTGGTTGTCCGCCAGCACCTGGACCTCGATGTGGCGCGGCGTGGTGACGAGCCGTTCCAGGAACAGGGTGTCGTCGCCGAAGGCGCTTGCCGCCACCCGGCGGGCGGTGGCCAGCGTGGCTTCCAGGTCCTCAGGCCGTTCGACGACGTGCATCCCCTTCCCGCCGCCGCCGGCGGAGGGCTTGATCAGCAGCGGGAAGCCGACGCCGGCCGCCGCCTCGATCAGCTGCGCGTCGCTCATGCCGGGTTCGGCGATGCCCGGAACCACGGGGACGCCGTAGCCGGTGACGTGGTTCTTGGAACGGATCTTGTCTCCCATGACGTTCAGGGATTCGACGCCGGGCCCAATGAACGTGATCCCGGCTTTTTCCAGGGCGCGGGCAAAGTCGACGTTCTCGCTCAGGAAGCCGTAGCCGGGGTGCACGGCGTCGGCGCCGGTGTCCCGGCAGGCCTGGATGATGGCCTCGATCTTGAGGTAGCTTTCGGTGGCGGCCGCAGGGCCGATCCGGACGGCGACGTCCGCCTCGCGCACGTGGCGGGCGTCGGCGTCGGCGTCGGAATAGACCGCCACGGAACGGATGCCGAGGGCCCGGAGGGTGCGGATCACGCGACAGGCGATCTCGCCGCGGTTGGCGACGAGGACGGTGCCGAAGAGCGGCTTCCGGGGTGCTGGAAGAGGAGTAGTCGGCGAAGAAGTAGTCATTGCTGGCTCACATCCGGAACAGGCCGAAGGAGGTCTCCGGCAGCGGGGTGCGGGAGACGACGTCGAGCGCCAGTCCCAGGACGGTGCGGGTGTCCGCGGGGTCGATCACGCCGTCGTCCCAGAGGCGGGCAGTGGAGTAGTACGGGCTGCCCTGGTCCTCGTACTGGGCCTTGATGGGGGCCTTGAAGGCTTCCTCGTCCGCGGCGGACCATTCCTCGCCGCGGGCCTCGTACTGGTCCCGCTTGACGGTGGCGAGCACGCTGGAGGCCTGGTTGCCGCCCATCACCGAGATCCGGGAAGCCGGCCACATCCAGAGGAAGCGCGGCGAGTAGGCGCGGCCGCACATCGAGTAGTTGCCGGCGCCGAAGGACCCGCCGATCACCACCGTGAGTTTGGGAACCCGGGCGGTGGCGACGGCGGTGACCATCTTGGCGCCGTTCTTGGCGATGCCGCCCTGCTCGTAGTCCTTGCCGACCATGAAGCCGGAGAGGTTCTGCAGGAAGATCAGCGGGATGCAGCGCTGGTCGCAGAGTTCGATGAAGTGCGCGCCCTTGAGCGAGGACTCGCTGAAGAGCACGCCGTTGTTCGCCACGATGCCCACGGGGTGGCCGTGCAGCTTCGCGAAGCCGGTGACCAGGGTGGTGCCGTAGTTCTTCTTGAATTCGTGGAAGCGGCTGCCGTCCACCAGCCGGGCGATAACCTCGCGGACGTCGTACTGCGCGTTGACGTCGGTGGGCACCGCGCCGTACAGCTCGTCCGGGTCCGCCTGCGGTTCGACGACGGCGTCCACGTCCCAGACGGGGGCCGCCGGCTTCGGCAGGGTGGAGACGATGTCCCGGACAATCTGCAGGGCGTGTTCATCGTTTTCGGCGAGGTGGTCGGTGACGCCGGAGATCTTGGAGTGCACCTCGCCGCCGCCAAGCTCCTCGGCCGTGACGATCTCGCCGATCGCGGCCTTCACCAGCGGCGGGCCGCCGAGGAAGATGGTGCCCTGGTTGCGGACGATCACGGTCTCGTCGCTCATCGCGGGAACGTAGGCGCCGCCGGCGGTGCAGGAGCCCATCACCGAGGCGATCTGCGGGATCTTGGCTGCGGACATCTTGGCCTGGTTGAAGAAGATCCGGCCGAAGTGCTCCTTGTCCGGGAAGACCTCGTCCTGCTTTGGCAGGAAGGCGCCGCCGGAGTCCACGAGGTAGATGCAGGGCAGCCGGTTCTCCAGCGCGATTTCCTGCGCCCGGAGGTGCTTCTTCACCGTCATCGGATAGTAGGTGCCGCCCTTGACGGTGGCGTCGTTGGAGATGACCAGGACCTGGCGGCCGTGGACCAGGCCGATCCCGGCAATCACCCCGGCGCCCGGCGAGTCGCCGTTGTACATGCCCTCGGCCGCCAGCGGGGCGATCTCCAGGAAGGGGCTGCCGTCGTCGAGCAGCCGGTCGATCCGTTCCCGCGGGAGCAGCTTGCCGCGTGCCACGTGCCGTTGCCGGGACTTCTCCGGCCCGCCCAGCGCGACGGCGGCGAGGCGGTCCTTCAGCTCCCGGGCCAGGCCGAGCTGCGCCTCGCGGTTCGCGGCGTAGCCCGGGCTGCCCGCGTCCAGCTGGCTGGCGATTGTCTCCATTGACTGCTTTCCGTCCCCGGCCGTGCGGTGCCCGCCCCCGCGGGGCGTCCCGGCCATTTCGGTTAGTAACGCATAACTGAGATTTAGGTTAGTCTCTATTAACTGTGATGTCCAACACAGGATAGTCTCAACACAGGACAGTCGAGAGGGACGCCGGTGACCGAGTCCAGCCAGACAACCCAGCGAAGCCAGGCCAAGGAGAACCGCCGGAAGGCGCTGCTCACTGCGGCGGCCGCCCTCTTCGCAGCGGACGGCTTCAACCGCGTTTCCTTGGAGGACCTGGGCGCCGCCGCCGGGGTCAGCGGGCCCGCCGTGTACCGCCACTTCGCCGGCAAGCAGGCGGTCCTCGGGGCCCTGCTGCTCAGTGTCAGCCAGGACCTGCTGGAGGGCGGCCGCAGTGTGGTGGCCGGATCCGAGGGTGCCGCCGCGGCCCTCGCCGGGCTGGTCGAATTCCACGTGGACTTCGCGCTCAGCAACCCGGACGTCATCCGGGTCCAGGACCAGGACTTCAGCAACCTCGACGACGATGACGAGGCCGAGGTCCGCACACTGCAGCGCAACTATGTGGAGCTCTGGGTGGACGTCCTGGCCGGGTTGCATCCGGACACCGATCCGGCCGAGCTGCGAATGCGCGCGCACGCCACCTTCGGCCTGATCAACTCCACGCCGCACTCGGTACGCAACCACGGGCGCCGGATGGCCCTCAAACGGGCCCGGCCGCTGCTGGAAAGCATGGCCCTGGCCGCCTTGACGGCGCCGGCCACACCGCGCCCGCTCGGCTGAGGGCTGGCCTCTTCCCGGCTCAACCCCGCAGCACTCCGGGGCACATTGGCGCGGACACGCCGACAAACCAGGGCCCGCCGTCGAATATTGCCCTCAAAGTGCCCCCGGACGGCAACCGGCCGGGCACAGCGGGATGCGGCTGGGAGGCCCAATGACTTACTGTTCGTTGCAGATCAACCCCAAGCGGAGGAGGTGCGAGTGGCAGCGTTACGCGACCCAGGCTTCTGGGGGCACGACGGCCGTGTCGGAGTAATTACCCAAGGAACGTGGGCAGATCGTCTGGTTTTGGTTTATCCGGACGCTCTGGAGACTTGGACCTTCATACCAAGCTCTACTCCGGAAGAAGAGATGCTTGATTTCTACCCGGTCACGGACCAAGCCGCTGAAGAGGTCATCACGGAACTGGGCATAGTTTGGTTGGCCCGGAACCAGCAAGAGAACCAACTTGAAAGACTGATCTTTGACCAGCGGTCTCATCTGGGCGAGGACACATCCATACGTGGAATGCTTGCTGAAGCGATCAAGCGACTCCTTGGGGAGAAATAAACAGGCGGCCCGTCGAACAGGACAGGCTATTGCCGGCACCCACGGCCAGAAGCATTGGCGGCTCAACCCCGCAGCACTCCGGGGCACATTGGCGCGGACACGCCGACAACCAGGGCCAGCCGTCGAACATTGCCCTCAAAGTGCCCCCGGACGGCAAACGGCCGGGCACCCATAGCGTGGATGCCCGGCCCCGAAGTGCCTAGACCATCGCCAGCGCCATGCCGGGATCGGCGAGGATGGCGCCCAGGTCCTGCAGGAAGCGGGAGCCCTGTTCGCCGTCGACCAGCCGGTGGTCGAAGGACAGGCTCAGCGTCATGACCTGCCGCAGCGCCACCTCGTCCTGGTACTCCCACGGCATCTTCCGCACCGCGCCGAGAGCCAGGATGGCGGCCTCGCCGGGGTTGAGGATGGGCGTGCCGGCGTCGATGCCGAAGACGCCGATGTTCGTGATGGAGATGGTCCCGCCGGAGAGGTCCGCCGGGGCCGTTTTGCCGGCCCGGGCGGTCTCAGTCAGCTCCGTAAGCGCGGTAGACAGCTGCAGCAGCGACATCTGGTCCGCGTCCTTGATGTTCGGCACGGTCAGCCCCCGCGGCGTGGCGGCCGCGATGCCGAGGTTGACGTAGTTGAACTGGACGATCTCCTGGTTGGCCTCGTCCCACCGGGCGTTGAGCGTCGGGTGGTTGCGCAGCGCGATCAGCACAGCCTTGGACACCAGCGTCAGCGGTGTCAGCTTGTAGCCCGCGAACGAGCGGCTGGCCTTGAGCCGGCCCAGCAGCTCCATGGTGGGCGTGACATCGAGGGTCAGGAACTCGGTGACGTGCGGCGCCGTGAAGGCGCTGGATACCATGGCCGCGGCGGTGAACTTCCGCACGCCCTTGATCGGGGTCCGGGTTTCCCGCTCGCCCTGTACCGGTGCCGGCGCAGCGGCCTGGCCGCCGGCGAGTTCCTGGGGCGCCACCGGAAGGTCGCCGCCGCCAACGAAGTTCCGCACGTCATCGCGGGTGATGAGCCCGCGCTCCCCCGTGCCGGTGATGGCTGCGAGGTCGACGCCGAGGTCCTTGGCCAGCTTGCGCACCGGCGGCGTGGAGCGCGGACGCTCTGCCGGAGTGGTGTCAGCGCCATGGGTGTCTGCCACCGGCGCGGGTTCGGCCACGGTCTGCACGGCTGCCACGACCGGCGCGGCAACCGGGGTTTCAGCGGGAGCTGCCACAGGAGCCGTCGGGGCTGCCGCGGCGGCGAAGCTGCGGGCGCGGCGGGCCGGACGGCCGGAGCCTTCCAGCACGGCGCCGTAGCCGACCAGGTTCGGTTCCCGCTTGGCGGGGGCTTCCCCGGAGTCACCGCCGCCGTCGTCGCCCTCGATCTCGAAGGAGACGATCGGCTTGCCGACCTCAACCACGGTGCCCGGCTGCTCATGCAGCGCCGTCACGACGCCGGCGAACGGCGAGGGCAGTTCGACGACGGCCTTGGCTGTTTCCACCTCGGCGATGATCTGGTTAAGCGTGACGGTGTCCCCGACGCCCACCTTCCACGCGACGATTTCTGATTCCGTCAGGCCTTCGCCGAGGTCCGGAAGCCGGAATTCCTTGATCATGGTGGCGGTCATCCTTCCAGCCCGCTAAGGGAGTTGGGGCGGCCCAGGGCCCGGTCGACGCCGTCGAGGATCCTGTCCAGGCCCGGCAGGTGGTGCATTTCAAGTTTTGAATACGGGTACGGGACATCGAAGCCGGTCACCCGGACGGGCGCCGCTTCGAGGTGGTAGAAGCAGCGTTCCGTGATGCTGGCGGCCACTTCGGCGCCGAGGCCGCCGGACTGGCTGGCTTCGTGCGTGATGACCAGCCGGCCGGTCTTCCGGACCGAGGCCTCCAGGGTCGCGAAGTCCAGAGGAGCCAGCGAGCGCAGGTCGATCACCTCGACGGAGACGCCTTCATCCGCGGCAGCGAGCGCGGCGTCGCGGGCGGTCTTCACGAGCGGACCGTAGGCGACCAGCGTCACGTCGGTGCCCTCGGTGACCACGCGCGCCTTCTCCATGGACAGGGCGGCGGCGAGGTCGAGCGACTCATCGACTTCGCCCTTGTCGTGGTAGCGGCGCTTGGGCTCGAAGTAGAGCACCGGATCGTCAGAGGCGATGGCCTGCTGGATCATGGTGTGGGCGTCCTGCGGGTTGGAGACGCTGACGACGCGCAGGCCCGAGGTGTGGGTGAAGTAGGCCTCGGGCGACTCGGAATGGTGTTCCGGTGAGCCGATGCCGCCGCCGAAGGGCACGCGGATGGTGATCGGCATCTTGACCGCGCCCTGGGTGCGGTAGTGCATCTTGGCAACCTGGCTGACAATCTGGTCGAACGCCGGGTAGATGAAGCCGTCGAACTGGATTTCCACCACCGGGCGGTAGCCGCGGTAGGCGAGGCCGACGGCGGTGCCGAGGATGCCGGATTCGGCGAGCGGGGTGTCCACCACGCGGTGCTTTCCGAAGTCTTTCTGCAGGCCGTCGGTGACGCGGAAGACACCGCCGAGGGTGCCGATGTCCTCGCCCATGAGGATCACCTTGGGATCGTTTTCGAGGGACTTGCGCAGGCCCGAATTAATGGCTCGGGCAAAGGTCATCTGCGTCATCAGCGTGCACCTTCTTCGGAAGCGGCCTCTGCGGGATCGCCGAAGGAAGCCAGGTAACGGGTGTAGTGGTCCTGCTGGCGCTCCAGCGAGGAGTTGGGCGTGCTGTACACGTGCTTGAAGATGTCCATCGGCGCCGGTTCCGGCATGTTGATGGTGCCGGAGCGCAGTTCCTTGGCGACGGCGTCGGCTTTGGCGGCGACGGCGGTTTCCAGCTCTGCGGTCAGCAGGCCCTTACGGTCGAGCAGGGTCTTCAGCCTGGCGATCGGGTCCTTCGCGGCCCAGTCCTCGAGCTCGTTGGCGTCCCGGTAGCGGGTGGGGTCATCCGCCGTCGTGTGCGGTCCCATCCGGTAGGTGACGGCCTCAATGAAGGTGGGTCCCCCGCCGCGGCGGGCACGGTCGATGGCGATCCTTGTGGCGGCCATGACGGCCAGCACGTCATTGCCGTCGACGCGCATGCTCGGGATGCCGAAGCCGGAGGCGCGGTCCGCGATCTGGATGTGGGATTGCAGCATTACGGGCTCGGAGATGGCCCAGTGGTTGTTCTGGCAGAAGAAGACCACGGGGGCCTGGAAGCTCGCCGCGAAGACCATGGCCTCGTTGACGTCGCCTTCGCTGGTGGCGCCGTCGCCGAAGTAGGCCACGGCCACCGAATCAGCGCCGTCGTTCTGGATCCCCATGGCGTACCCGGTGGCGTGCAGCGACTGGGCGCCGATGATGATTTGCTGCGTCGCCACGTTCACCGTGTAGGGATCCCAGCCGGCCAGGGCGTTGCCGCGCCAGGCTTTCACGATGTCCGCCGGCTGGACCCCGCGGACATAGGCGACGCCGTTGTCACGGTAGCTGGGGAAGACGAAGTCGTCGTCGCGGAGCGCACGTGCCGAGCCGATCTGGGATGCTTCCTGGCCCAGCAGCGGAGGCCACAGGGCGAGCTCACCCTGGCGCTGCAAGGCGGTGGCCTCGGCGTCGATCCGGCGGATGGCCACCATGTCCTCGTAGAGCGAGGTGAGTTGTTCGTCGCTCACGTCCTGGACCCAGGAATCGAACTCCGGATGGCTTACGCGCTCACCTCCCGGGGTGATGAGCTGGACGAGATCGCCGCCCGAGCGCCTGTTTGATTCTGCACTGTTCCCGGGGCCGCCGGCGGCAATGCCGCCCTTGCCCGCGTCGTCGGTAAACACAGTTTGTCCGCACCTTCTGACGTCGTCTGACCCTGCCCGCGGGACTCGTGATCCCAACGCGCGACGGCCACCCGGGCGCCGTTGCCCCGGATAATTGTGACCCTACTCACAACTGCCATTGGGTACAACCACCCTCGAATAAATTGAGCATTCTGCCCTGTCGGGCCCTTTCGGACCGTGCTAACCTTGCGCATTATGCAAGCTTTGGATGGCACCGACACCCGCCTACTTTCGGCCATGGCGAGGGATCCCCGGCGCACCGTGGTGGCACTGGCGCAGAAGCTGGGCTTGTCGCGCAATACGGTGCAGGCCCGGATGGCCCAGCTGGAGAAAAAGCACGTCTTCCTCTCCTTCGAACGCCGGATCAACCCGGCCGCCCTGGGCTATCCCCTGATGGCGTTCATCTCCGTCCACGTCCAGCAGCAGAAACTGGGCCAATTGGCGGTGGAACTGGCGGGCATCCCGGAAATCCTGGAAGGCTACGGCCTCACCGGTTCCGCCGACCTGCTGCTCCGGGTGGTCGCCCTCGACGCCGAGGACCTCTTCCGGATCAACGGCAAGATCCTCGCCTGCGCCGGCGTGGAGCGCACCGATACCGCCCTGGCCATGGGTGAACTGATTCCCTTCCGGATCCAGCCGCTGCTGGAACGCGGCTCCGCGGAGGCCTGAGCCGTTCACCTGGCTGCCTGGCAACCGCAAGGCAAAGAGGAGCCCCCGTGCAACCGCACGGGGGCTCCTCGTCATTGGTATTGCCTGCCGGGGCCGACTATTTGTGGTTCGCGGCCCGGCCGGGCGGTCAGTGGTTGGTGGCCTTTTCGGCGCCCACCCCGGTCAGGGAGCGAACCTCCATCTCGGCCTGCTTCGTGGTGTCTTCGAGCTTCTTGTCCAGGACCGTGCCCAGCCAGCCCAGCAGGAAGGCGAGCGGGATGGAGACGATGCCGGGGTTGCTCAGCGGGAAGATCGCGAAGTTGGCCCCCGGGATCATCGACGTTTTGGCGCCGGAGACCACCGGGGAGAGCGCGATCAGGATGATGGCCGAGCCGAGCCCGCCGTACATGCTCCAGATGGCTCCCTGGGTGGTGAACCGGCGCCAGAACAGCGAGTACACGATCGTGGGCAGGTTGGCCGAGGCCGCCACCGCGAAGGCGAGTGCTACGAGGAACGCGACGTTCTGTCCGTTGGCGAAAATTCCGCCGATGATGGCGAGCAACCCGATCACGACGACCGTGCGACGGGCAACCTTGACCTCGGTATTGGCGTCGGCCTTGCCCTTGGCGATGACGCTGGCATAGATGTCATGCGCGAAGGACGCTGCCGCCGTGATCGTGAGGCCGGCGACGACGGCCAGGATCGTGGCGAACGCCACCGCGGAGATGAATCCGAGCAGCAGGGGTCCGCCCAGGTGGAAGGCCAGCAGCGGCGCTGCCGAGTTGACGCCGCCCGGCGCCCCCTTGATCGTGTCGGCACCCACCAGCGCGGCTGCGCCATAGCCCAGGACCAGCGTGAACAGGTAGAAGATACCGATCAGCCAGATGGACCACACCACGGACTTGCGGGCTTCCTTGGCGGTCGGAACCGTGTAGAAGCGCATCAGGACGTGCGGCAGGGCCGCCGTGCCGAGGACGAGCGCCAGGCCAAGGGACATGAAGTCAAGCTTGGAGGTCTCGTTCTTGCCGTACTGCAGGCCCGGGTTCAGGATGCTCGGGTTCTTCGAGGTTTCCACCGCGCCGCCGAGCAGGTCGGAGAGGTTGAAGCCGTAGATGGCCAGCACCCAGAAGGTCATGACGGCCGCGCCGGCAATGAGCAGCATGGCCTTGATGATCTGGACCCAGGTGGTGCCCTTCATGCCGCCGATCAGCACATACATGATCATCAAGGCGCCGACGACGACGATCACGAGCGCCTGGCCGCCCCAGTCGCTGATGCCCAGCAGCAGCGAGATCAGGCTGCCGGCTCCCGCCATCTGGGCCAGCAGGTAGAAGAAGCAAACGGCCAAGGTCGAGATGGCCGCGGCGATGCGGACTGGGCGCTGCTTGAGCCGGAATGAAAGGACGTCGGCCATGGTGAACTTGCCGGTGTTGCGCAGCAGTTCGGCCACCAGGAGCAACGCGACGAGCCACGCCACGAGGAAACCGATGGAGTACATGAAGCCGTCATAGCCGTTGATGGCGATGGCGCCGGTGATACCGAGGAACGAAGCCGCAGAGAGGTAGTCGCCGGCGATCGCGGTGCCGTTTTGCGGGCCCGTGAAGGAGCGGCCGGCGGCATAGTAGTCCGCCGCGGTCTTATTGTTTCGGCTCGCCCTGACGACGATTACCATGGTGATCGCGACGAATAGGGCGAAGATGCCCATGTTCAGCGCGGTGGTGTCCTTGAGATCCGCAACGTTGACCGCGGGAACCATAGACGTCATTTTGTTTCTCCGCTCACTCGGTTGCCGTGCTTGTCGAACTCGTGGCCTTCGATTCCGTGGCGGATATCGGCGGCGATCGGGTCCAGTTTCCGGTTCGAGTAGCTGACGTACCAGCCGGTGATGGCGAACGTGGAGACGAACTGCAGCAGGCCCAGGATCAGGCCGATGTTGATGTTGCCCCAGACCTTGGTGGACATGAAGCCCACCGCGTAGTCGGCCAGCAGGACGTAGGCGAAGTACCACAGCAGGAATGCGATGGCCATCGGAAAGACAAAGCTGCGGTGACGTTTACGCAGTTCCTGAAACTGCTCCGTCGATTGGACTTCCTTGAAGTCCACGAACGCCGGTGCGTCCGTTTCTTGGGCTTCGTGACCCATCGTTCCTCCTCATTGAGACTGGCGAGCCACCCCCGGTTACCCCGGGCTCCGGGAAACAGACTTCCGGCCTTGTGTGACTGCAATCACTGTGCCTCGTGATGCGTATTACATTCCAGCACCGCCGTGTTTCCCGTCGCTCAACGGTCGCGATGCTGCGCCCAACGGCGCCTTTCGGCCGTTCCGCCGGTGGTCTCCCCCGGCCTGCGGGCCGCCACGCTACGCTGGCAGCATGCCGGACTCTCCCCTCTTCACCGCCGCGGCGATCGCCGTGATCGCCTTGGCAATCGCCGTCGTCGTGGCTGTCGGGCTCAAGGTCCTGCGCTCCTTCCGCGAGCTGGGTACCGACGCGGAACGCGCCACCTACAAGACGTTGCACGCGGCGTCCCGCGCCGGCCAGTATCTGCGCACCGGACTGAACCCGGCCGGCGCAGCCAAGGCGAGCCGCCAGCTGCGCAGCCTGCTGGGCTGCGATGCCCTCGCGATCACCGACACGACCGGGGTGCTGGCCTGGGACGGTGCCGCCGAAGAGCTCAAGCCCGCCTTGATGGGCCTCGCCGCCAAGGTACTGGAAGGCGGCCACACCGCCGTGATCCCGGCAGGCGAACTGCAACTGCTCGCCAACGGCAAGGCCGCCGCGCCGCTGGCCCCCGGGACGGAACGCGCCGTCGTGATCGCCCCGATCAAGGCCAGCACCCGGGTGGTGGGCGTGGTGGCGGCCTTCGCCCCGGCGGCCGGCGCGGGGCTGGTGCGCGCCACCAGTGAGGTGGCCGACTGGGTGGCGACGCAGGTGGAACTGGCAGAGCTGGACGCGTCCCGGACGCTGCTGATGGAGGCCGAGGTCCGTGCGCTCCGGGCCCAGATCAGCCCGCACTTCATCTACAACTCGCTGAACGCGATCGCGTCCTTCATCAACACCGACCCGGTCCGCGCCCGCGAGCTGGTGGTGGAGTTCGCGGATTTCACCCGATATTCCTTCCGCCGGCACGGCGACTTCACCACGCTGGCCGAGGAACTGCGCTGCATTGACCGGTACCTGCTCCTGGAGCGCGCGCGCTTCGGCGACCGGGTGCAGGTGAGCCTGCGGATCGCCCCCGAGGTGCTCAGCACCGTCATCCCTTTCCTGAGCCTGCAGCCGCTGGTGGAGAACGCGGTCCGGCACGGGCTGGAGGCCAAGGAGGGCCCGGGCCACATCAGCATCACGGCCAACGACTCGGGCGCCTTCGCCGAGGTGACCATCGAAGACGACGGCGTCGGCATGGATCCCGAGAAACTGCGTGCCGTCCTGGCCGGGCACAGCGACGGCGAACACGTCGGCCTGCACAACGTCGATGCCCGGCTGCGGCAGGTGTACGGCGAGGACAACGGCCTGGTGATCGAGACGGCGCCGGGCGAAGGCACCCTGATCACCATGCGGGTGCCCAAGTCCCAGCCGCGGCACGACGCCTGAGCCCATACCCGGCAGTACCCTAGAACCATGATTAACGTCCTCGTCGCCGATGACGAGCTGCCCGCTGTCGAGGAGTTGGCCTTCCTGCTGGGCCGGGACGAGCGGATCGGCGCGATCCACCGTGCTTCCTCCGGCGCCGAGGCGCTGCGCGCCCTCGAGTCCCAGGAGGTCGACGCCGTGTTCCTGGACATCCATATGCCGGCCCTCTCCGGCCTGGACATCGCCCGGGTCATCGCCCGCAGCGCCAAGCCTCCCGCCGTCGTCTTCGTCACCGCCGACGAGGACTGCGCGCTGGAGGCGTTCGAGCTGGCGGCCGTCGACTACCTGCTCAAGCCGGTCCGCGCCGAGCGGCTGGCCAGGTCGATCGGCCGCATCAGTGAGCTGATCCGTGAGGGGGCACCGGCGCCGGAGATGATCACGGTGGATCTGGGTGGAACCACCAAGATGATCCGGCGCGAGGACGTCACCTACGTCCAGGCGCAGGGCGACTACGCCAGGCTGCACACCGCGGACGCCAGCTACCTCATCCGGGTGCCGCTGGCAGACCTCGAGCAGCAGTGGGCCGATGCCGGGTTCCTGCGTATCCACCGCTCGTACCTGATCGCCCTGAACCACGTCGGCCACATGAAACTGGCCGCGGCCCGTCCCAGCGTGACCGTCGCCGGGGCCGAACTGCCGATCAGCCGCCGGCACCTGCCGCCGGTCCGGGAGAAACTCGAGGCGACCCGGATCCGGCCGCAGGCATGACCCGGGTCCGCGTCACCGCACCGCGCAGCTTCAAGGTAGGCAGCGCCGCGTCAGGCAGCATCGCCGCCGGGCGCTCGGCCGCCGACACGCGCGAGGCCGCCGAGGAATCCGACGCCGGGCAAGTATTCGTCCGCTCGCTGATCCGCTCCCAGCTCCGGCTTGGCATCGTGGTGGCCGCCGGTTTCCTGCTCATCCTGCTCGCCTTCGCGCTGATACTGGGGCTGGTGCCTGGCCTGGCCGAGCTGCGGATCGCGGGGCTGCCCTTCGACTGGGTCCTGCTGGGCGCCGGGATCTACCCGGTGATCGGGCTCAGCGCCTGGCTGTACGTCCGCACGGCCGCGCGGAACGAGTCCCGCTACCGCGACCTGGCCGGGGACAAGTGAGGCGCGGGTGAACCCGGTCGTCGGCATCGCGGCCTTCGCGGCAGTCTCGCTGGCCACCGCCGTCATTGGTTTCTACGGCCTCAGGGTCTCGCGCACCACCGGGGATTTCTACGTCGCTTCCCGCACGGTGCGGCCCTGGTGGAACGCCTCGGCGATCGGCGGCGAGTACTTGTCCGCCGCCAGTTTCCTCGGCGTCGCCGGACTCATCCTGCTTTCCGGCACCGATGCCTTGTGGTTCCCGGTCGGGTACACAGCGGGATATCTGATGCTCCTGTTGTTCGTGGCCGCCCCGCTCCGCCGGTCCGGCGCGTACACGATTCCCGACTTCACCGAGGCCCGGTTGGATTCCCGGGCGGTCCGCCGGGTCACGAGCTTCGTGGTGGTGGTGGTCGGCTGGCTTTACATCGTCCCGCAACTCCACGGCGCGGCGCTGGCCATCCGGATCACCACCGGGCTGCCGGCCTGGGTGGGACAGGTGGCCGTAGTCGCCGTCGTGTGCGTGACGGTGGTGTCCGGCGGGATGCGCTCCATCACCTTCGTCCAGGCGTTCCAGTACTGGCTGAAGCTGACCGCGCTGGCCGTCCCTGCGCTGTTCATCCTGCTGGTGCTGGCCGGCAACGGCTCCCGTGCGGTCGCCGAGGCGTCGGTGAACCCCACCGCGATGGCCCCGGCCGGGCCCTACCAGAACATCTCGCTGCTGGTGGCGCTGCTGTTCGGGACCCTGGGGCTGCCGCACGTGCTGGTGCGCTTCTACACCAACCCGGACGGCCAGTCGGCGCGCCGGACGACCTTGATTGTGCTCGGCCTGCTCTCGGTCTTCTACCTGTTCCCGACGGCGTACGGCCTGATCGGGCGGACGTTCGCCCCGGGTCTGGCCAAGAGCGGCCAGGCCGATGCCCTGGTGCTGCTGCTGCCGGGCCGGATGATCGGCGGAACGGCAGGCGACCTGCTCTCCGCGCTGGTGGTGGCGGGCGCCTTCGCCGCCTTCCTGTCCACCACCTCGGGGCTGGTGGTGTCGCTGGCGGGTGTCATCAGCCAGGACATCCTGGGCGGCAGCGTGCGCGGGTTCCGGCTCGCGGCGCTGATCTCGGCAGTGGTTCCGCTGGGGATCGCGACCATGACGGACTCCACGGCGCTGGCCGGGAGCGTGGGGCTGGTCTTTGCCTTCACGGCCTCGACCATCTGCCCCGTGCTGTTGCTGGGCATCTGGTGGCGCGGGCTGACAGACGCCGGCGCGATCGCCGGAATGCTGACCGGGGCGGTGTCCTGCGGCGGCGCCATGCTGGCCGGCGCCATGCTGGGCTCCGCCGGCACGCCGCCGTGGCTCGCGCAGCCGGCCGCGTGGACGGTCCCGGCTGCGTTCGCGGTGATGGTCCTCGTCTCGCGGGCCACCCAGGGCCGGGTTCCGCGGACCATCACCCGGCTGATGACAAGGCTGCACACCCCGGAACGGCCGCTCGCCACCGAACGGTGACGCGCCAGTCTGTGACGCGTCGGCCGGTGGCGTCAGTCGATCGCGGCCATCAGTTCGACGACGCGGTCCAGGAAAGCGTCGACCTGGCTTTCCTCGTAGCCTTCGCGTCCGACGGCGGGACGGAAGACGGCGCGGCGGATGTTGTCCACGCTGAGCGGCTGGTCTTCCTCGAGGTAGCCGATCAGCTCGTGGCAAAGGTCGTCGACGTCGGTGGTGTTGTAACTGCGCACCTTGGCCTTGGCCGGGCGGCGGAAGCGCTGGCCGTCGGGGCGGTGCAGGCGGCCGCGGAGCAGGCCCGCGAGCCGGCCGATTTCACGCAGCCAGGCTTCCTCGCCGCGCTCCCCGATCAGTTCGTCGCGTTCCCGGCGGGCCAGGGCGTCCTCGAGGCGGTCCAGGGCCGCGTCCACCCCGGCGGCTGAGTAGCCGCCCTTGACCGGGTCGAAGGAGACGGCCCGGACATCGGCGCTCTTGACCGCCCGTCCCGCGGCCTGGGGTGTTTCGAACGAGACCCGCGCGCGCTGCAGGAACTGGTCCACCTGCTTGGCGTTGTAGCCGTACTGGTTCCGCTGCACGCGGTCAAAGGAGGCCGGGATCTGCCGTTGAATGTCCACTGTAACTATGTTTCCTTCGATGCCGTTCGGCTCTGGTTGCGCCAACTTCAGGCGTGTTTGCCCGGCACCATTCTAGGCACCGGGAGGAGGCGGGATGCCGCCTTAGCCGCCGGCGCCGGCGGAGAAGATCATGAATGCCACCGGGGAGGCGAAAACGATGGAGTCAAGGCGGTCCATGACTCCCCCGTGGCCGGGCAGGATGCTGCTCATGTCCTTGATGCCGAGTTCGCGTTTGACCATGGATTCGGCCAGGTCGCCGGCGGTCGCCGCGGCGACCATGCCCACGGCGAGGGCGGCGCCGAACCACCAGGGTTCGCCCAGCACGTAGACGCTGGCAAGGATGCCGACCAGGACGGCGCCCGCGATCGACCCGCCGAAGCCTTCCCAGGACTTCTTCGGACTGATCTTGGGGGCCATCGGGTGCTTGCCGAGGGAGGCGCCGACGAGGTAGCCGAAGGTGTCGTTGGAGACCACCAGCAGCAGCAGGGTGCCGATCTGCCAGGCCCCGATCGGCACCACACCGCCGGGCCAGGGTCCGATCGGGGTGACGCCGCCGGAGGCATGCAGCGGCAGCACGGCGAAGCTGATCAGGAACGGCACCCACGTCATCGTGAAGACGCCGGCGAAGATGCTGCGCGCGGACCCGGCCGCCCCCTCCAGGGAGCGCCACAGGAGCACCGCGACGCTGCTCAGCAGCAGCGCGAACAGTAGGCTTTCGGGGCCACCGAAGTAGGCTGCGAGCGGCATCGCCACGGTGCCCGTCATCGCCGGGATGATGGGCAGCCGGGTGCCGGAGGCCTCCAGCGCACGGAACACCTCCCAGACACCGAAAACGGCGAAGGCGGTGACGATCAGTACGAAGGCCAGGGGCAGGAACAGCAGGCCGCCGAGCACGGCGAAGAGCATGGCAAGGCCGACCGCCGTGGCGGCGGGAAGGTTCCTGCCGGCTTTGGGCGTCGGATTCTTCCGCTCTCTCCCCCGCACCCGGACGCGCGGTCCGGGTGCCTGCTGTTCGTCCCCCATCAGACCTCGAGCAGCTCGGCTTCCTTGCGCTTGAGCAGCTCGTCGATGCCGTCGACGTGGGCCTTGGTCAGGGCGTCGAGTTCCTTCTCGCCGCGGGTGCCCTCGTCTTCACCGGCTTCGCCGTCCTTAACCAGCTTGTCCAGGGTTTCCTTGGCCTTGCGGCGGATGTTGCGGATGGACACCTTGGCGTCCTCGCCCTTGGACTTGACGATCTTGACGTATTCCTTACGGCGTTCCTTGGTCAGCTCCGGGATGGTGATCCGGATGACGTTGCCATCGTTGGAGGGGTTGGCCCCCACCTCGGAGTCGCTCAGGGCCCGCTCGATGTCCCGCAGGGCGGTCTTGTCGAACGGGGTGATGAGGATGGTGCGGGCATCCGGGACAGCAAAGGAGGCCAGCTGCTGCAGCGGCGTCGGCGAACCGTAGTAGTCCACCAGGACCTTGTTGTACAGGCCCGGGGTGGCACGTCCGGTGCGGATCGAGGCGAAGTCTTCCTTGGCTACCTCAACCGCCTTGTCCATCTTGTCCCCGGCTTCGAGCAAGGTTTCTTCGATCACGTTCTCTCCTCAGAAATTGGTGCGCACCCCTTTGCCCGGGGAGCGGAGCTGTCCTAAAAACATCCTAGCCGCAGCTAGGGGGTGACTACGGTGCCCAGGTCCTCGCCGCGGATGGCCCGGGTGACGTTGCCTTCGCCCTCCATGCCGAACACCACCATGGTCAGGTTGTTGTCCTTGCACATGGTCATCGCCGTCTGGTCCATGACCCGGATATCGCGGCGCAGGGCCTCGTCGTAGCTGAGCCGGTGCAGTTTCTCGGCAGCGGGGTCCTTCTTCGGATCGGCGGTGTAGACGCCGTCGACCCCGCTCTTGGCCATCAGGACGACGTCGGCGTGCACCTCCATGGCGCGCTGCGCGGCGACGGTGTCGGTGGAGAAGTACGGCAGCCCGGCGCCGGCGCCGAAGATGACGACGCGGCCCTTCTCCATGTGCCGGATGGCGCGGCGCGGAATGTACGCCTCGGCCACCTGGCCCATGGTGATGGCACTTTGCACGCGGGTCTCCACGCCGGCCTGCTCCAGGAAGTCCTGGAGGGCGAGGCAGTTCATCACGGTGCCGAGCATGCCCATGTAGTCGGCGCGGGAGCGGTCCATACCGCTCTGCGAGAGTTCGGCGCCGCGGAAGAAGTTTCCGCCGCCGACGACGATTGCGACCTCGACGTCGGGAACTGCGGCCGCGATCTGCTTGGCGACTCCGCGGACCGTGTCCGGGTCAACGCCCAGTTTGCCGCCGCCGAAGACCTCGCCGGACAGCTTCAGGAGCACGCGGCGCCTGGTCTTCTTTGGCTGGGCTGAATTGTTGACGGTATCCATGGTGCCTTCCCGTTGGTGAGCTCTGAAAAAGGTTATCGTGCCGGGGGCCAAAGGCTGCATTCCGCCCCGGGCCAGCGTGAGCGGGTGCATGCAAAAGGGGCGGCCACCGCAGTGACCACCCCCTCAGCGTGACTTACTTAGGAACCGACGCGGAAGCGCGTGAAAGCGGTTGCCTTGACGCCGGCCTCTTCGAGGACCTGCGCGACGGACTTCTTGGCATCCTTGGCGAATGCCTGGTCAACGAGGACCTCGCCCTTGTAGAAGCCGGTAACGCGGCCTTCCACAATCTTGGTCATGGCAGCCTCGGGCTTGCCCTCGGCCTTGGCGGTTTCCTCGGCGATGCGGCGCTCGGACTCGACCAGCTCGGACGGAACGTCCTCGCGGGTCAGGTAGTTCGGGGCCATCGCGGCGATGTGCACGGCGACGTCGTGGGCGGCGGTGGCAGCAGCTTCGCCTTCGCCGTCAACGGCGAACAGCACGCCGACCTGGGCCGGGAGGTCCTTGGAGGTCTTGTGCAGGTACGCGTCGACCGTGGGGGCCTCGATGCGGGCAATGCGGCGGACGACAACCTTCTCGCCCAGGATGGCGCCTTCTTCGACGACGACCTCGGAGAGCGGCTTGCCGTCGACGTCGGTGGCCAGCAGGGTGTCGAGGTCGGCAGCGCCGGACTCAACAGCAACAGCGAGCACCTTGTCGGCGAGCTGGATGAACTTGTCAGCCTTGGCGACGAAGTCGGTCTCGCAGTTGACCTCGATCATCACGCCGACGCCGCCGTCGACCTTGGCAGCAACCAGGCCTTCCGCGGTGGAGCGGCCTTCGCGCTTGGTGGCGCCCTTGAGGCCCTTGATGCGGATGATTTCGATGGCCTTCTCGGCGTCACCGTTGGCTTCGTCAAGAGCCTTCTTGACATCCATCATGCCGGCGCCGGTGCGCTCGCGCAGAGCCTTGATATCAGCGGCAGTGTAGTTCGCCATGTGAACCCCTCTGTCTAGAAATTTTGTGTGGTGTACGGACTGACAGGACGGCTGCTCACCGAGTGAGCGGCCATCCTGTCAGTACCCCTTGCGCAGCAGGCAGCTGCCTGCAGCGGTCGGGGAGATCCAGATTTACTTGTCTGACTACTTGGCTTCGTCGGCGGCCGGAGCAGCTTCGGCAGCGTCAGCGGCCGGGGCAGCTTCGGCGGCGGGAGCCTCCGGGGCAGCCTCTGCGGCTTCCGGAGCAGCAGCTTCAGCGGCGGCCGGAGCGGCAGCCTCTTCGGCCTTGCTGCCTTCGAGGAGCTCGCGCTCCCACTCGGCCAGCGGCTCTTCCGGAGCTTCCGTGGTGCCGGTGGCGCGCTGGTTGCGGGCGATCAGGCCCTCAGCAACGGCGTCGGCAACAACGCGGGTCAGCAGGTTTACGGAGCGGATGGCGTCGTCGTTGCCCGGGATCGGGAAGTCGACTTCGTCCGGATCGCAGTTGGTGTCCAGGATGGCCACAACCGGGATGTTCAGCTTCTTGGCCTCGTCAACGGCGAGGTGTTCCTTCTTGGTGTCGACAACCCAGAGGAGCGAAGGCGCCTTGGTCAGGTTGCGGATACCACCGAGGTTGGTCTCCAGCTTGGTCAGCTCGCGGCGAAGGAGCAGCAGTTCCTTCTTCGTGTAAGCGGAACCGGCGACGTCGTCGAAGTCGATCTCTTCGAGTTCCTTCATGCGCTGGATGCGCTTGGAAACCGTCTGGAAGTTGGTCAGCATACCGCCGAGCCAACGCTGGTTCACGTACGGCTGGCCGACGCGGGTTGCCTGCTCGGCGATGGCTTCCTGTGCCTGCTTCTTGGTACCGACGAAGAGGACGGTGCCGCCGTGTGCAACGGTGGCCTTCACGAACTCGTAGGCACGGTCGATGTAGGACAGCGACTGCTGCAGGTCAATGATGTAGATGCCGTTGCGCTCCGTGAAGATGAAACGCTTCATCTTCGGGTTCCAACGACGGGTCTGGTGTCCAAAGTGGACGCCGCTGTCAAGCAGCTGGCGCATAGTTACGACGGGCATGCCGACGCTCCTTCCGGCAGGTCATTCATGAGAAAGCCCTGGGCTCTCTTACCCTGCCAATAGTTGACGGTTATTTAGCAACACCCAGGCGGGTGTTCCTCCTGGCATCCACCGCACCCCTCATCCGGACCCTGGGGCCGGACCGTAAGAGGCGCAGTCCTCCGCACCCGGAAGCCGGGCTTCGGACAGGGAGGGCTGGATACGCGTAGTCAGCCACTGCTCCCGCACTCCTGAATGAGATGTGCTGCCGCTCCAAATGACTGGAACAAAAACGGATCCAGCCAAAGTGAACAAGGCATGAGGGCACAGCAAACTGCTCCACCAAGTGTACTACAGCAGACCTGCCCGAATGGACCGTCTCGGGGTGCCCGCGGAGGGGGCTCCGGGTGTGGCTCCGGCGGGAAATCCACATAGCCTTCGAGGGGACTTTCCGGGCCCGGGCCGGCCGGCGCAGGCTGGCAGCATGAAGGCTTCTCTCTTATTCGCAGCATTGCTGCTGGTCCCGGCCCCGGCAACAGGACAGCCGGCTTCCCCGCCCGGGAGCTGGAGCTGGCCGCTCTCCCCCAGGCCCGCGGTGCTGCGCGTCTTCGACCCGCCGGACCGGCCCTGGCTCAGCGGCCACCGCGGCGTGGACCTGCAGACTGCGTACGACGGCGCTCCGGTGACCTCGCCGGCGGCGGGCACGGTCGCCTTTGTGGGCTTTGTGGTGGACCGGCCGGTGGTCACCATCGACCACGGCAACGGCCTGCGGAGCAGTTTCGAACCCGTCGAAAGCACGCTGCGGCCCGGCGACGCCGTCGCGGAGGGGTCGGTGCTGGGACGGGCGCTGCCCGGCCACTGCGGCGGGACGCCCTGCATCCACTGGGGCGTGCGGCGCGGCGACGATTACCTCAATCCGCTGGCCTTCGTGATGGACCTGCGGCCCTCCATCCTGCTGCCGCCCGTGAATCCCGGTTCGGGACAGGGCGGCTCCGGATGAAGGGCCGGAAGGGTGCTGCGCGGGACGGCCGGCGTGCACGGCCGGCCGCGGACCGATTAGACGATGGCCGAGATCCCCGTGATTGCCCGGCCGGTGACGAGGGTGTTGATCTCGTGGGTGCCCTCGTAGGAGTAGATCGCTTCGGCGTCGGAGAAGATCTTGGCCATCTCGTAGTCCGTGACGATGCCGTTGCCGCCGAGGAGGCTGCGGCCGATGGCGACACTTTCGCGCATCCGCGCCGTGGTGAACGCCTTGGCCAGGGCCGACTGCTCGTCCTTGGCCTCGCCGGCGTCCTCAAGCTGGGACAGGCGGACCATCATGCCCATCGAGCTGACGACGTTGCCGAGAATCTGCACGAGCTGGTGCTGGACCAGCTGGAAGGAGGCGATCGGGCGGCCGAACTGGCTGCGCTCGACGGCGTAGCGGCGGGCGACGTCGAACGCGGCGAGCTGCTGGCCGACGGCCTGCCACGCGACGGACAGGCGGGTAACCTTCAGGACCTTGTTGGTGTCCCGGAAGCTGTTGGCGTTGGCCAGCTTGAAGAAGTCCGGCACCACGACGTTCTCGAGGGTGATGTCGGCGTTCTGGACGGTGCGCAGCGAGATCTTGTTCTCGATCTTGGTGGCAGTGTATCCCTCGGTCTTAGTGTCCACGAGGAAGCCCTTGACCTGGTTGTCGGCGAGGTCGCGGGCATAGATGACCACCCAGTCGGAGAAGGTGGCGTTGCCGATCCAGCGCTTGGCTCCGTTGAGGATCCAGCTGTCACCCTCGCGCCGGGCGGTGGTGCGCGTGCCACCGGCGACGTCGGAGCCGCCCAGCGGCTCGGTCAGGCCGAAGGCGCCGATTTTCTTCAGGGAGTAGATGTCCGGCAGCCAGGCGTCCTGCTGCTCCTGCGAGGCGAGCGCCTCGATCGAGCCGGTGAAGAGCCCGTCGTGCACGCCCAAGAAGGTGGCGATCGAGGTGTCCGCACGGGTTGCCTCGGCATGCAGGATCCCGGCGAAGAGATTCGAGTAGCCCTGGCGCTTGACCGGGCTGACCAGGTCGATCTCGGCCAGCTTCGGGATCAGGTCCATCGGGAACTCGCCGCGGTTCCAGCAGTCCACCGCGATCGGCTTCACCTCACGGGCCAGGAACTCGCGCACCTCCGCCAGCCGGTCCTTCTCCTTGCCGCTGAGCAGCTGTTCGAAAGCGAAGAAATCGCCATCGGCGTAGGGGAGGTTGTTGATGTCGATTGCAGCTTTGGACATGTTGTTCCTTCACTTGTGATCGGCAGCGATCAAAAGGGCGCGGGCTTCGCGCCGCGGATATGTTACTCGTGAGTAACATATCCCAGCTTTCGGCCGGGTGGCAAGTGACGGGGCACACGGCAGGCCATGGATCCTCCCGGCAGGAGGCGAGGGGTGCGCCCGGATACCGGGTCGCAGCGGGATGGCTGCCGGATGGCAGGGGGTCGCCGGGACGGTCGCTGCGCGGGGTCGCCGGGCAGGCCGCTGCGCGGGGCCGCTGGGCGCGGTCGCTGGACCGGCCCCTGGGGCGGGAGACGAAAAGGGCCGCAGCTGACGAAGGACGTCCGCTCCGGCCCCGGGGACACGGCGTGTCCAGGGAACTGTTGATGATGTAGGGCTACTCGGACTTGAACCGAGGACCTTAGGATTATGAGTCCCGCGCTCTAACCAGCTGAGCTATAGCCCCGTGGGCCGGAACGGTCACGCCCTGACGGGCCCGACCATTCCGGGCAAAAACACTCTAGCAATAGTAGTCGCCCCGGCTCGGGCAACGACCGCCTACGGCGATCCGGGCCGCTTAGACGACCAGGTCGTCGTAGCTGGCGCCGCGGTAGATGTCCTCGAAGGTTTGCAGGGTGCGTTCGATGCTGTGGCTTTCCACCATGCTTCGGCTCGCCTTGCCCATGGCCGCACGCTCGTCCGCCGGCAACGACAGCACGCGTTCGATCTTGGCCGCCAGGTCGTTGCTGTCATTCGGCGTGAACAGGTAGCCGTTCTCGCCGTCGTGGACCAGGTGAGGCAGGGCCATGGCGTCGGCCAGCACCACCGGGGTGGACGCGGACATCGCCTCCAGGGTGACGAGGGACTGCAGCTCGGCGGTGCCGGGCATGCAGAACAGGTCCGCGCTCAGGTAGGCCCGGCGCAGTTCCTCGTCGCTGGCCAGGCCAAGGAACTTCACACGGTCTTGCAGGCCCAGCCGTTCCACCTGTGCCTCGAGTGCGGGCCGGACCTCGCCGCCGCCGACGACCTCCAGGTGGACGTCGAGCGCCGCCGGCGTCTTGGCTACGGCGTCGATCAGCACGTCGATGTGCTTTTCTTCGGCGAGGCGGCCGACGAACAGCACGGTGGGGCTGGCGTGCGGCGTTGATTCCTCGCCCGGCTTCAGTTCGTAGGCTGCGGCATCGATGCCGTTGGACAGCGGCAGGACCTTGCGCAGGAAGGCGTGCTGGTGCATGGCCTTGGCCGCGAGCGGCGTCGGCGTCGTGACGACGTCGGCCTGGCCCATGACCTTGCCCATGTCGCGCCACGACACGCGGCCGACGATGTCCTTGAAGCACTGCGGGAAGGGCAGGAACGGGTTGAGGTTTTCGGGCATGAAGTGGTTGGTCGCGACGATCCTGATGCCGCGCTTGACCGCCTCGTAGAGGACGTGTTCGCCGATCATGTAATGGCTTTGGATGTGCACGACGTCCGGCTGGATCCGGTCGAACAGCAGGCCTATTTCCTTCTTGATCTCCCACGGGAAGGTGATCCGGAAGTACTCGTGGGTCGGCACCGAGTGCGAGCGGAGCCGGTGCACGGTGGCCTCGTCGCGGAACTCGCTGAAGCTCTTGCCCTTGCTGGGCCGGCACGCCAGGACATGGACGTCATGCCCGCGGCCGGTCATGCCCTTGGCCAAGCGGTAGCCGAACTGTGCGGCACCGTTGACATCCGGCGGGTAGGTGTCAGCGGCAATCAGGATGGTCAGCTTTTTGTCGGCTTGGTCATTCTCGGGCATGGTCACGGGGATAGCTCCTGGTGGTCACGGTGCGGTCAGCGGGGCTGTGGTGGCCGGCTGGCCATCGGCACAGGCGGCGGGCCTGCGCCAGAAGTCTGTGGCGCCGCCCTAGGACAGCCGTCCCGCGGCTTTCCGCGCGTCCTTCTTGCGCTTGGTGACCTCGGGGTGGTGCCTTGAAAGGGCGATCACTCCCACGATAGCAAGGAGTGCGGCCGCGCCCATGGCAATCGCCGTCACGGCGTGGACGTCGGGCCGCAACTCCCCCAGGATCACGATGCCGATCGCGATGCCGATAATCGGGTCGATGACGGTCAGTCCGGCGATCACGAGGTCGGGCGGACCTCCGGAGTAGGCGCTCTGCACAAACCATGAGCCCAGCCCGCCGGCGGCAAGGATGGCGACCAGCGTGTACCACTGGACGTTGAGCAGGAACTGCCCGTTCGGGTCGACCAGGTGCTTGCCGATAATGCGGGTCAGGACCGCCACGAAGCCGAACAGGACGCCGGCGCCGAGGATGTACACGAAGGCGCTCATCCGGTGCTTGAAGAGCAGCGCCAGTGTTCCAAAGAGGCTTACGGCCAGGGCCAGCAGCAGCACGATGGTCAGCTCGTCCGAGCCGCTGACGTGGTGGTTTTCCTGGGTGACGTTCACAGCGAGCACCACGAACAGGGCCGAACCGGTGACGCACGAACTGATGGCCACGACGGTGGCCCGGTTCATGCTCAGCCCTTGGTCTTTGGCATTGATGATGGTGGTGATGACGAGGGCGATCGCTCCGATCGGCTGGACCACGGTCAGTGGCGCCGAGACCAGGGCGACGGCATTCATCGCCGTCCCGACGCAGAGCAGCATGAGCCCCAGGACCCAGCGCGGGTTGCGGATCAGGCGGAGCAGTCCGTGGGAACTGAGCGCCAGCCCTCCGGTGTCTGCCTTGACCGCACTCCCCTGCCGTTGGGCGCCGAAGGCCAGGAAGAAGGCGCCAAGTACCGCCAGCACAACCGCAAGCCAGACCATCAGCGGAGGCCGCCGTCGTCGATGTCGCCCTCGCTGGCGTGCTGACCGCGGGCGTTGCCGGCTTTGAGGTCCCGGCCCTTGCGGATGATGGCCCAGAAGTAGTTGTAGGCCGCGATCCAGTGCCCCACGAGGCCCAGCCCCAGGAAGATCCAGGCAGCCACAAAGTAGGCGTCGGTCCCGGGGACGGGCAGCTTGGAGAGCACCAGCAGGGGGGTGCCGACCAGCAGCAGGGCGGTGCGGATCTTGCCGGTCCGGCTCACGGGCAGGTCCGGGTGGCTGTGGAAGTAAAACAGCGAGATGGAGAGCAGCACAAGGTCAGGGACGAGCAGCGCGGTCAGGTACCACCACTCGACGACGCCGGCGATCACGAGGGTGACGGCCACCGCGATGAGCGAGAGCCGGTCCGCGATGGGATCCATGATGCGGCCCAGCTTGGACATCTGGTTGAAACGGCGGGCAATGTAGCCGTCCACCCAGTCGGTGCTGCCCATGACCGCCAGCACCAGGGCGGCGGCGCCGTATTCCTGCTTGGCCAGGACCAGCCAGATGAAGAGCGGGACGCCGAGGAACCGGACCACGGTCAGCAGGTTGGGAACGGTGAAGACCAGGTCGTGATGGATCTGGGGCTGTCCGGGGCGTGTGCCAGCGCCGATGAACTTCATCCGTTCCCCCTTTCCACAGCCGGCAACGATTTAGTGTCGGAGTTCAGGGCGAAGCCTAGCCCTTGAGGAGTCGGCGCAGCAGGAACACGAGCGCCGTTGTGGAAGCTGCAAGGGCGGCGAGCGGCTTCCAGCGCTTGCCGAGTTCGGCAGCGGCTCCAGACCTGTTGGCCGTGGCACCGGGGGTGGCGGCCCTTTCGGCCGAGGCCTTGGCCTGGCTGCGGAACCCGGCGATCTTGTCGTCCACGAGCTCCCTGCCCTCCTCCAGCTTGTGCTGGGTGGCGGTGAGGAGGGCCTGGGCCTGGGTCTTGACGTCGAGTTCCTGGCCGAGCTCGTCGCGCACGCCGGTGAGGTGCCGGCGGCGCGTCTCGAGCCGGCGGCGCAGCTCGTCCTCGGTCGGGGCGGGGCCCAGATCGGGCTGTTCTGCGGCCTTCTTGGCTTCCTTTTCGGCCTTAGCCTTTGCGGCAGCCTCTTCCTTGGCGGCTTTGGCTGCCTTGGCCTGCGGGGAGTTGGGGTCAAGGACGGCGGGGTCGAAGGAAGAGCCTTCCTTCGCAATGCCGAGGTCGTATTTGAGGCCGCGGATGGTCTCCTCGGGGAGCAGCGGCATGGCCTTCTTGAACCGGCCGTAGCCGATCAGGCCCACGATCAGGGCAATTACCAGGAAGGCGGCGCAGACCAGCAGGGCCGCGAGCCAGGCCGGCATGACGGTGGCCAGGCCCATGATGGCCGCCACGATGAGCCCGATCACGAGGAAGGCGACAAAGACGAGGGCGACGCCGAAGAAAGCTGCAGCGACCCCGAGCTGGATGCCCTTGCGCTTGAGTTCGGCCTTCGCGAAGGCAATCTCGTCATTGAGTTGCCGGGGTGCCAGCTTGAAGATCAGTTTCAGGGTCTTGGGCAGCGCGGAAAGGCGCAGCCCCCCGTTTGTCCTGCCGGTGTGCCGTCCGCTCATCGGTTCCGCCTAACTGGTTCCATCTGTGATTCCGCTTCCGCTGGATTGCCGGGTCTGCGCGGCTTCGCGCACTCCCAGGTGTCAAAACTACCATTCAGGGTCCGGCCGGCGTCCCGCGCGCGCCCGTCGGGACGGGCGTGGCGGGCTGGGCCGCCGTGCGGCGGCTTACGACGGCGCCCGGCGAGCACCGCGTCGGCGTCGTCGGGCTGCTTGGTGCGGACGACGTCGGGCTGGGCCGTCCCGGGCAGCGGGCTGCGCCGGGTAGGCGCGACGGGCTGCGCCGGGCAGCCGCCGCGGGCTACGCCGGGCAGGCGCGACGGGCTGCGCCGGGCAGGCGCCGCGGTCGACGCCGGGCGGGCCTAGGATTGACCTCTGTGCATACACACAGCAATCCCGGGGACTCCCTGACCCGCCGTCGGAAGCTCCTCTACATCCTGATGCTCGGCGCCTTGACGGCCCTTGGGCCGTTCACGGTGGACCTCTACCTGCCGGCATTTCCTGCCCTGGAGGCGAGCCTCGGTGTCACCGAGGCCGCAGTGCAGCTGACCCTGACCGGCACGACGGTAGGTTTCGCCCTGGGCCAGCTGGTGGTGGGGCCGCTGAGCGACAAGTTCGGACGACGTCTTCCCCTGATCCTGGCCACCGCGGTGCACATCGGAGCCTCGCTCGGGGCCGCCCTTTCCACCGACATCGGCACGCTGGGCCTCTTCCGCGTGCTCATGGGCATCGGTGCCGCCGGCGGAGGCGTGGTGGCGATGGCGATGGTGCGGGACCTTTTCAGCGGCTACGCGATGGTCCGGATGTTCTCCCGGATGGCGCTCGTCAACGGCTTGGCCCCGATCCTGGCACCGGTCATCGGATCGCAACTGCTGCTGCTGATGCCGTGGCCGGGCATCTTCTTCTTCCTTGCCGGCTACGGCAGCTGCGTGATCATCGCGGCCGTGTTTGTGGTGCGCGAGACCTTGCCGCGCGAGCTGCGCGGCACCACAGGCCTGACGGTCCGCCAGCGCTACGGCGTCCTTTTCGCCGACCGGATCTTCGTTGGCCTGCTGCTGCTGGGCGGCATGAACTTTGGCGGTCTCTTCACATATCTCTCGGCCTCGCCGTTCCTGTTCCAGGACGTGTACGGCTTCTCCCCGCAGCAGTATGGCCTGCTGTTCGGCATCAACTCGCTGGGGATCGTCGCTGGGGTCCAGACCAGCTCCCGGCTCATCAAGCGCGTCCCGCCGCAGTGGATCCTCGCCTGCTCGACGGCGTGGATGTTCCTCATGGCGGTGCTGATCGTGGTCTTCGACCAGCTGGGCTTCGGCTTGTGGGGCGTCATGGTGCCGCTCTGGTTCTACATCCTGGGCGCCGGATTCACCTTCCCCTGCGTCCAGGTGCTGGCCCTGGCCAAGCACGGCGCCCAGGCCGGAACCGCAGCCTCCTTGCTCGGTGCTGCGACCTTCCTGATGGCCGGCATCATCTCCCCCGTGGTCGGCTGGCTGGGCCTCGGCTCGGCGACGCCGATGGGTGCCGTCCAGGCCGGCTGCATCCTCCTGGCGGCCGCGTCACTCTGGCTCGTGGTCCGGCCGCGGACCGTGCCTTCCATCCACTAGCACCGGCCGCCCTTGGGGGGACATGCCCCACGCACGGCACGCGCAGTGGGTATGCCCTCTGCGGAGACGACAGGGTGGACATGCCCGGTCCCCGCGACCAAGAGTGGACATAACAGGCATATGTCCATGCTTCGAGGCGCACAAGGGACATGTCCGATGGCAGGCACGGGCACCGCACATGCTCCCAGGGTGGACATGCCCGGTCCCCGCGACCAAGAGTGGACATAACAGGCATATGTCCATGCTTCGAGGCGCAGAAGGGGCATGTCCGGTGTTGGACGGCACGTAGGGGCATGCCCAGCAGCGGAGACTGGGCTGGGCTGGGCTGGGCTGGGCTGGGCTGGGCTGGGCTGGGCTGGGGCCATGCTGCCCTGTTCGCGGCCTGCGGCTGGCGATAAAGTTGTTGTGTGCCTGACTGGCAGGACCCTCCTCCCCTACCGGCCACGTGGCAGCGGTGCGACGACGGTATTCTGCCTCTGTGGTGGGAGCGGCTGTGCTCGCAGACCAGCCCCCAGTCGGCGGCCCTCTATGCGGCCGGGCTGTTCACTGAGGACCGGCGCCGGCCGATCGCGCAGTGGTACAACCCAGCCTACGACTCAGCCCTGCTGGTGGCCCCCGAGACCTCGCCCGAATGGCCGGTGCAGCGCTTCGGCATCTTCTACGCGCCCCCGCGTGGCGGCTTCACCCGCGTCCATTCGTCGGCCCACGAGTGGCACCCGCGGGAGCCGCGGCAGTCCCCCACGGAGGATGAAGCCTTCCAGGCCGCCGTGGCCGAGGCGGAGCGCTTCCTGCAGGTAGAGATGTTCTTCGTCTGAGGGCTCGTACGCCGAAACCCGGAGTCTTACCGACGGCCCCGCGCCCGCCCCGGTGACCTGAACCACAGAAAGCCAGGGCAGCGTATCGAGCCAAGAAAAAAGGCCCCGCAGCCGGTTATTCACCGGCCGCGGGACCTGTCTGCTCCTCCTGCTGGACTTGAACCAGCAACCCTTCGATTAACAGTCGAATGCTCTGCCAATTGAGCTAAGGAGGAATGAAGCAGGTATGACATTAGCAAAGGTTTTACCGCTAGGGAAATCGGCGGCGCAGGAGACGGAACCCGCGCACTCCGCCAAAATCGAATACCCCCACCGGGTATACAAAAAGTCCCCGTCCCGGTGACCCGGAACGGGGACTGTGCGCTCCTCCTGCTGGACTTGAACCAGCAACCCTTCGATTAACAGTCGAATGCTCTGCCAATTGAGCTAAGGAGGAATGAAGCGGATATAAGCCTAGCAAACACCGTGCCGGGAAGCGAAATTGGCCGCCCAGCGGGGCAATCAGGAGTCCATGCGGAGCGAGCGCCGCTGCATCTCAAGTTCCATGAGTTCCCGGTTCAGCCGCTGGAATGCTTCCGGGTCCGCCGTGGCGTCGAGACGCTGCAGCTGGCCCATCTTGTCGGCCTTGACCCGGGTGATCTGCAGCTCGAACAGCCGCGCCAGAATGTCGCGGCAGTAGCGTTGGACGGCTTCGGCGGTGCTGGCTGGCAGCGGCACGACGGCGAGTTCGGACACGAGCGGCCGGAGCGGCTCAGGGACCTCCTGCAGCAGCTGCTCGACCCACCGCGCAGGGTCACCGATGGAACCCGGACCGGAGGCACGGATCGCTTCGTGGATCGCGAGGTAGGCCGGCGTGGAGAACCGCGCCTCGGAGAAACGCTGCCATGTCGCCCCCTCAAGGGTCGAAGGATGCTGGAGTACCACCTCGAGCGCCTGGCGCTCCATCGCGGCCACCGGATCGCGCGGGTCGGGCCGGTTGAAGGCCGGCAGCGTGGCCGACGGCGGCAGGGGCGCCACGCCCGGGGCGGCACCGGGGGCCGTTCCGGCCGGGCGCGTCGGGTTCTGGCCATGGCCCTGGCCATATCCCTGTCCGGCGCCTCCGGACGTTCCCTGGGCGTTACGTTTGATCGCGGCGCCAACGGCACGGCTGACTTCCTCGACCGGCATGCCCAGCCACCCCGCCAGTTCGCGGGCGTAGGCGGGCCGGATGCCGGCATCACGGATTTGGGCGACCACTGGAGCCGATTCTCGCAGGGCCGCGATCCGTCCCTCGACGGTGTCCAGGTTGTGCCGCCTCAGGCTGGCGCGGATCGCGAATTCGAACAGCGGCCGGCGGGTGCCGATCAGGTCCCGGACGGCGGAGTCGCCCTTGGCCTGTCGCAGCTCGCAGGGGTCGGATCCGCCGGGTTCCACTGCGACGTAGGTCTGCGCCACGAAGCGCTGGTCCTCTTCGAAGGCGCGCAGCGCCGCCTTTTGGCCGGCGGCGTCGCCGTCGAAGGTGAAGATGACTTCTCCCCCGCTGCCGTCGTCGGAGAGCAGCCGGCGGGCAATCTTGATGTGCTCGGTGCCGAACGCCGTGCCGCAGGTGGCCACCGCCGTCGTGATCCCGGCCAGGTGGCAGGCCATCACGTCGGTGTAGCCCTCCACCACCACCAGTTGGCGGTCCTTGGCGATGTTCCGTTTGGCGAGGTCGATCCCGTAGAGGACCTGCGACTTCTTGTAGAGCGCGGTCTCGGGGGTGTTGAGGTACTTGGGGCCCTGGTCGTCCTCGTAAAGCTTGCGGGCGCCGAAGCCGATGGTGTCGCCGGCGATGTCGCGGATCGGCCAGATCAGCCTGCCGCGGAAACGATCGTAGATCCCCCGGCCGCCCTCGGAAAACATGCCGGTGAGTTTGAGTTCCGCGTCGGTGTAGCCGCGGCCGCGGAGGTGCTTGAGCAGCGAGTCCCAGCCCTGCGGGGCGTAGCCGACGCCGAACTGTTCCGCCGCGGCGCGGTCGAAGCCGCGGCCGTAGAGGAAGTTCCGGCCCTCGGTGGCGCCCGGGGTCAGCAGCTGCGCGCGGAAGAATTCGTCGGCGATCTTGTGCGCATCGAGGAGACGCTGGCGGCGGCCGATTTCCTCGCGGTTGGGGCCGGACCCGCCGTCCTCGTAGCGCAGTTCATAGCCGATCCGGGCAGCGAGCTTCTCCACGGCCTCATGGAAGGTGGTGTGGTCAAGTTTCTGCACGAAGGAGATGACGTCGCCGTCCTCGCCGCAGCCGAAGCAGTGATAGCGGCCCACCTGGGGGCGCACGGTGAACGAGGGCGAGCGCTCATCATGGAAGGGACACAGGCCCTTGAAGGACCCCAGCCCGGCACCCTTGAGGGTCACATAGCCGTCGACAACTTCCTTGATGTCGGTGCGCTGGCGTACCTCGTCGATGTCTTCACGTTTAATCAGGCCGGCCACGGTGCCATCCTAGTACCCGGGTACGACGCCGGTCGGCGGCGTATGGCGCCCGTCACCCGCACCGTCACCACAGCGACGGCAGGCTGCCGACGAGCCGTTCGTACATGGCCAGCGCTGAGCCGTCGGTCAGTGAGGCGACCTGGTCGATGACAACGCGCAGCCGGGCGCCGTCGTCCTCCGCGGCGCGCCAGTCGGCGGCGAACATCGGCTCCAGGTGGCGGTCGCCGCTGGCGCTAACAGCGGTCACGAGCGCGTGCAGGACCTCGCGCTGGCGTTCGTAGATGGGCTGCCGGTGTTCGGTGGTCATCACGAACGTGGTGGCCAGGCCCTTCATCACGGCGATCTCCATCACGGTCTCGTCCGGGACGATGAGTTCGGCGTTGTAGCGGGTGAGATTTTCCGGGCCGTAGACGGTGCGGGTGGTCTCGAGCGCGCTTTGGCAGAACCGGCCGATCAGCTGGCTGGTCATGTCTTTGAGCGCAGCCATGGACTTGCGGCTGCCGTCGGCCTCGCGGACCCAGACACTCGTGGCCTCCAGCCGGGCCAGGGCGGCGTCGATGGCGGCTGGATCGTTGTGCGGCAGGTACCACTGCTTCGCGTAGCCCACCACCCGGGCGCGGTGGTCGGGATTGTCCATCCAGCGAAGCTGGAAGTGCCCGGCGACGATCGCGTCCTCGACGTCGTGCACCGAGTAGGAGATGTCGTCCGCGAGGTCCATGACCTGGGCCTCCAAGCAGGAGCGCCGCTCGGGTGCCCCCTCGCGGATCCAGTCGAAGATCGGCAGGTCGTCCTCGTAGGCGCCGAACTTGCTGGTCCGCTGGCCGTGGATCACCGGCGCGTTCTCGGCCGACCACGGGTATTTCGCGGCGGCGTCGAGGCTGGCGCGGGTCAGGTTAAGGCCGGCGGGGCGGCCGTCCGGGGCCAGCACCTTGGGCTCCAGCCGGGTCAGCAGGCGCAGCGTCTGGGCGTTGCCTTCGAAGCCGCCGATCGCGTGCGCGACCTCGTTCAGGGCCGACTCGCCGTTGTGGCCGAACGGCGGGTGGCCGAGGTCGTGGCTGAGGCAGGCGGTGTCGACGACGTCGGGGTCGCAGCCCAGGGCGCGGCCGAGTTCACGGCCTACCTGCGCCACCTCGAGGCTGTGGGTCAGCCGGGTGCGGACGAAGTCGTCCGTGTCCGGCGCGACCACCTGGGTCTTGGCCCCGAGCCGGCGCAGCGCCGAGGAGTGCAGGACGCGGGCGCGGTCGCGTTCGAAGTCGGAGCGGTAGGTGCTCTTGGGCGGCTCCTCGACCCAGCGGGCGCAGTCGCGGTCCACGTAGCCGTCCAGCACGGGCGCGCTCGTCCTGGTTTCAGCCACCGGAGACATCCAGTTCGGCGAAGGACATGTCGCGGGTCTGTTCGGAGTCCAGGCTGCGGTTGAGCAGCCAGTCCTTGGGCAGGGCGGGCTTCTTGGGTGAACCGGCGCGGCCGCGCGGGCCCTCGGCGTCGGCGCCCGGGTACGGCGAATCAAGGTCCAGTTCGTCGAGGGTGCCGCGGAGCACCTCGAGGCTTGTCACGAGCGCCAGCCGGTTCCGCAGCTCGCTGCCCACCACGTACCCCTTGAGGTACCAGGCCATGTGTTTGCGGATCTCGCGCAGCGCCTTGCCCTCGTCGCCGAAGGTCTCAACCATGAGTTCGGCGTGCCGGTAGATGCTTTCCGCCACCTGGCGGAGTGCCGGGGTGTGGCGGACGTCGCTGCCCTCGAAGGCAGCCATGAGGTCACCGAACAACCATGGCCGGCCCTGGCAGCCGCGGCCCACCACGACGCCGTCCACGCCGGTCTCGCGGACCATCCGCACCGCGTCTTCGGCGGACCAGATGTCGCCGTTGCCGAGGACCGGGATGTCCGGGAGCGCCTCGCGCAGCCGTGCGATGGCGGACCAGTCGGCCTTGCCGGAGTAGAACTGCGCGGCGGTGCGGCCGTGCAGGGCGACGGCGGCGACGCCGGAGTCGCGGGCAATGCGGCCGGCGTCGAGATACGTGAGGTGGTCATCGTCGATGCCCTTGCGCATCTTGATGGTCAGCGGGATGTTGCCCCTGGACGCTTCCTTCACCGCGGTCTGGACGATCGAGGTGAAGAGATCCGTTTTCCAGGGCAGCGCCGAGCCGCCGCCGCGCCGGGTCACCTTGGGCACCGGGCAACCGAAGTTGAGGTCGATGTGGTCCGCGCGGTTCTCCTCGACCAGCATCCGGACGGCCTGGCCGACGGTCACAGGGTCCACGCCGTAAAGCTGGACGGAGCGGACTTTCTCGTCCTCGTCGTGCGAAATGATGCGCAGCGATTCGGGCGTGCGCTCCACCAGGGCACGGGAAGTCACCATCTCCGCCACGTACAGGCCGCCGCCGTATTCACGGCAGAGCCTGCGGAAGGCGGAGTTGGTGATGCCCGCCATCGGAGCCAGGATCACGGGAGTGTCCACCGTGAGGGGACCCAGCTTCAGGGGCGGCAGTTCCAGCTTGGGGGCGGGAGGCGTTGCTACAACAGTCACCCGTCCATTGTCTCAAAGCCGGGCAAATCGGCGGGATCCAGGCCGGCTATGTGGAAATCGCGGCGTGTACCGGGCGGCGCGCAGCGGCCCGGTCAGCCGGGCACGGCGGCGCGTCGGCCGCGGCGGCCCGCCGGCGCCGGTTCCGAGCCCCCGTCGTCGGGCGATCCCCCGTCGGACGAGTCCCCATCAGCAGAGCCCCCATCAGCAGAGCCCCCACCGGACGGGCCGGCCTCGACCGGGCCCCTGGCGGGAGCGGTGGCGGGCCGGCCGCCGTCGTCCGCCGCGCTCCCGCCCTTCAGCCCGGTGGCCTTCACGACGAGCACCGCGATCAGCGTGGTCACGGGGATGGCCAGGACCAGGCCGATGGAGCCGACGAGCGTGCGGATCACTTCCTCGGAGAGTTCGGCGCTGGTGAGGGCGTCGCCCAGCGGGCGCTCGTAGAGCATCACGATGATCAGGATCGGCAGGGCCGCCCCGGCGTAGGCGAAGGCGATGGTGTAGACGGTGGAGGCGATGTGGTCCCGGCCGATCCGCATGGCCGCGGCGAACAGCTTCCGCGCGGACGTCCCGGGAGCGAGTTCCCAGAGCTCCCAGACCGCGGAGGACTGGGTGATTGTCACGTCGTTGAGCACACCGAGTCCGGAAATGATGAGCCCGCACAGGATGATCCCCGAGATCGAGATGTGGTCCGAAACGTTGGCGAGTGTGGCGGCGTCATGGTTGCCCACCCCTGCAAGGTTCGCCGCGTCGGTGGCCCAGGCCGCGAGCGCGGCGGTGATGCCCAGGCCGAACATCGTCCCCAGCAGCGCCGTCGAGGTCCGGGCGGTAAAGCCGTGCGCGAAGTACAGCACGCCGATCATGATCACCGTGGATCCGACCAGGGCCAGCAGCAGCGGCGGTTTGCCCTCCACCAGGCCGGGAAGCATAAACGAGACCAGCACGGCGTAGGCGCCAACCAGGCCGATGAGGGCGCGCAGCCCGCGCCAGCGCGCCACTGCGATCACGACCACGGCGTAGAGCACGGCGAGCAGGATGATGGGCAGCGTCCGGACAAAGTCGACGAACACGTAGGCGGGCGCGCCTCCCGCGGCGGCGCCCTGGGCCTTGGAGAGGTTGAGGTAGCGGATATTGTCGCCGACCTTGACGCCGTGGGACTTGGCGACGTCGGGGTTGATCACCACCTTGACCGGGTTGCCGCCCTTGTCCGGGTCCGTGTAGGCGAAGGTGCACTGCGAGCCCTGTCCGGGCCCGGCAGCGGCCGGGGCGCCCGGCTGGGCGGTGCCGTCCATGCAGCCTGCGACGACGACGCGCTGGATTTTTCCGGTGTCGAAGCTGACGCCTGGCGCGGCCGCATATGGACTTGAGAGTTTAAGGCCTTCCTTGCTGCCCGAGGGCCACAGCAACACCATGGCCACGATGGTCAGCAGGGTCAGCGGAACCAGGACGGCGGCCAGGATCCAGTTGGCCTTCTTCCGCGCGGCGAGCGCCCGGGGAGTCGGGTCGAGGTGCCCCGGGGTCGTGTGTGAATGTCCGGCGCCCATCAGCAGTTCAACCTCATGCCGAAAACTTTACGGGGTCGGAACCGCCGGCCGGTGCCAGTGCCCTGCCGCCGGGCAGGATCCAAAGTGCCCTGCCCCCGCGCAACGCCCATCCCCCGGCAACCCGGCCGCGAATGACCTATGGGAATGAGCGTGCAAACCGGCGCGGAAACGCTCACGGGAACGCCGGCGCGCAACTTATTGTTGGTAATTGCAGGGACCAAACGAGGTGGAGGACACTAGCGTGGCCAGACGCATGACAGACGACCGGGAGCACCAGGCAGCCGGGGCAGGCCCGGCGGCCCGCGCCGAGCTCAGCATCGCGGACGCCGCCGGGCAGACGCGCGGCGTCGCCCTGGTGCTGCACGGCGGCCGCGCGGACAGCTTCGAGGCGGTCCGCGCCCGGCACCTCAGCCCGGCCAGGATGCTGCCCTTCGCCCAGGCGCTCCGGAACGAGGGCGCCCCGCACGGCCTGGCCGTCTGGACGCTCCGGAACCGGTACCGGGGCTGGAACGGGCCGGACATGTCCCCGGTCCAGGATGCCCGCTGGGCCCTTGCCCAGATCAGCCGCGAACATCCCGGCGTGCCCGTATACCTGCTGGGCCACTCGATGGGCGGCCTCACCGCGCTCTGCGTCGCGGACCACCCGCAGGTGGAAGCCGTCGTCGCGCTGGCCCCGTGGCTGGACCGGTCCACGCCGGTGGAACCCGTCGCCGGGCGCCTTGTCCTGATCGTGCACGGCAGCGAGGACCGCTGGACGAGTCCCAAGAACTCGCTGGCCTATGCCCGGCGCGCCGAGGGTGTGGCGGCGTCGATCGACTACGTCTCGCTCAAGGGCGCCGGCCACTTCATGTTCCGCCGGGTCCGGCTCTGGAACTCACTTGCCAACGGCTTCATCCTTGACGCCTTCGGCAACAGCGCCGGCACAGAACTCCCTGGCACGGACGCGCTCCGCCAGGTCCTCCCCGCCGCGGCCAGCCTCCCGGTGGTGCTGTGATGCCGGCCTTCCCGCTGGAAGCGTTCCTGGCCAGTCTGCCCTGGGTGGCGCTGGGACTGTTGGCGCTGCTGGCCGTGACATTTGCCGTCGCCGTGCGCCAGAGCCGCCACTCGGTCATCGACACTGTCTGGGGCCTCGGCTTTGTGGTGGCAGCCGCGGTCTCCTGGGCGCTGTCCGCAGGCCACGGCGACGACGGCCGCCGCCTCTTGCTGCTGGCCCTCGTTGCGGTCTGGGGCATCCGGCTGGCCGTCCACATCGGCATCCGGGCCCGCGGCGGCCATGAGGATCCGCGCTACGTGGACATGCTCTCCTCCGCCCCCGGCTCCCGCAACACCTACGCCCTGCGCCGCGTGTACCTGCCGCAGGGCATCGTGATGTTCTTCGTCTCGCTCACCATCCAGGTGGGCATGTTCAGCACCGGCACCCTGGGTTGGCTGGCGCTGCTGGGCGTCCTTTTGTGGATTGTCGGTTTCGTCTTCGAGACTGTCGGGGACTGGCAGCTGGCTCAGTTCAAGGCGGATCCGGCCAAGCGCGGCACCGTCCTGGACACCGGTCTCTGGCGCTATACCCGGCACCCGAACTACTTCGGCGACGCCGCCGTCTGGGCCGGCCTATTCCTCGTCGCCGCGGACTCCTGGCCCGGCGTGCTGACCATCCTCTCCCCCGCGCTGATGATCTGGACGCTGGCCGGCAAGACCGGGAAGCCCCTGACCGAGAAGGCCATGTCCGCCCGGCCCGGCTACAAGGAATACGTCGAATCGACCTCCGGCTTCCTGCCCTGGCCGCCGCGCCGGCCGGCGGAGCGCTGAGATGCGCGGTTCGACGTGAGCTGGCGGCCGGCGCCCAGCGACCGCTTCTACCGCGTCATCGTCCGGACCGGCCAGGCGCTGCGCTGGCTGTTCCGGATCCGGGTCCTCGTCACCGGACGGGAAAACCTGCCTCCGGTGCTCCCGGACAACGCACGCGACAGCGCCCCGCAAGGCGGCTCGCGGCACCCCACCCCGGGGACGGGCGCGGTCGTCGCGATCACCCATTTCGGCTACCTCGATTTTGCCTTCGCCGAGCTGCTGCTGTGGGGGCACAACAGGGCCCAGATGCGCTTCCTGATCACCCAGGGCGCGGCCGACCACTGGTTCGCCGGGCCGGCCGTCAGCGCCGCCGGGCACGTCGTCGTCGGCTATGACACCGGAGCGCACGCCTACGACGCCGCCGTGCAGAAGCTCCGCGAGGGCGAATACATCGCGATCCTGCCCGAGGCCGGGGTGAGCCGCAGCTTCCAGGTCCGCGAGTGCAAGACCGGCGCGGTGCGGATGGCCGCCGAGGCCGGGGTGCCCATCATCCCGGTCTCAGTCTGGGGCGCGCACCGGATCATGACCCGGCACCACGGCTTCTCCCCTCTCCGCGCCTGGCGGGCACCCGTGCGTGTGCACGTGGGCGAACCCCTCACCCCGGCCCCGGGGCTGGACGTCCCGGCGGCCACCGAGGCGCTGCGCGAAGTCCTCCAGCGCGGGATCGACGCCGGCATCGCGGACTTCCCCCTGAAGCCGGCACCCGGCGCCTGGTGGATGCCGGCCGCGCTCGGCGGCGGGGCCCCCACCGAGGAGGAGCGCCAGCGGCTGGACGAGGCTGAGGGGCCGCGGCGCGCGCGCAGCCGGCGCCGATAAGCCCGGTTCACCCCAGCGACTTGACTAAACTCCATCGGGTACAAAAACGCACTCAATGGAGAGGTACCCCTCTGTGGCAAACACAGTCCTGACGAAAAGCCGAATCGGCGAAGAACGCGGTCTCGCCCGAATAGCCCAACGGATGGCCGCGTGGACCGAGAAGTGGTTCCCGGACGCCTACATCTTCGCCCTGGCCGGCGTGATCATCATTGCCCTGGCCGCACTGGCCATTGGCGCCTCACCCCAGTCCATCGCGGAGTCCTTCGGCAACGGTTTCTGGGACCTGACCGCCTTCACCCTGCAGATGGCCATGGTGGTCCTCACCGGCTACGTCGTGGCGACCTCCCCGCCGGTGGCGAAGCTGATCAACCGACTGGCCCTCGTCCCGGCCACTGCCCGCACCGCCGTGAGCTTCGTTGCCCTGATGTCGATGTCCGTCTCCTTCCTCAACTGGGGCCTGAGCCTGATATTCGGCGGTCTGCTGGCCCGGGCCATTGCCCGCCGCAAGGACCTCACCGTGGATTACCGGGCCCTGGGCGCGGCCGCTTTCATGGGCCTCGGCGCCGTCTGGGCGCTCGGCCTGTCTTCGTCCGCCGCGCAGCTGCAGGCCACGGCGGCCTCCTTGCCGCCGGCCCTGCTGAAGATCACCGGCATCCTGGACTTCGGCACCACGATCTTCACCTGGCAGTCGCTGCTGACCCTGGCCATCCTGATGGCGCTCACCACGGTGATCGCGCACTTCTCGGCTCCGCAGGGCGGCGCGATCCGCACCGCCGAAGACCTCGGCGTCGACCTCGACGACGAACCGAGCGAGCCGGCGCCGCGGTCCCGTCCGGGCGAGTGGCTCGAATACAGCAAGACCCTGCCCGTCCTGGCCGGCATCCTGACCCTCGGCTGGCTGGTCTCGCAGTTCCTGACCAAGCCGTTCCTGAGCGTGGTCAGCAGCCTCAACGGCTACCTGCTGGTCTTCCTGATCCTGGGCCTGGTGTTGCACGGCACGCCGCGCAACTTCCTGCAGGCCGTCACCAAGGCCGTCCCGGCGACCGCCGGCATCCTCGTGCAATTCCCGCTCTACGCGGCGATGGCGGCGATCCTGACCAAGGCCACCGGCCACGGCGGGATGTCCATCTCGGCGCACCTCGCCGGGTTCTTCTCGGAGATCGGCAGCGGCGGCGGGTTCGCCGTCGTCATTGCGCTGTACACGGCCGTGCTGGGCCTGCTGGTCCCCTCCGGCGGCGGCAAGTGGCTGGTCGAGGCGCCCTACGTGATGCAGTCCGCCACCGATGTGCAGATGAACCTCGGCTGGACCGTGCAGATCTACAACATCGCCGAGGCGCTGCCAAACCTGGTCAACCCGTTCTTCATGCTGCCTTTGCTCGCGGTGCTGAGGCTGCGCGCCCGGGACCTGGTCGGCTTCACCTTCCTGCAGTTCGTCTTCCACCTGCCGGTGGTGTTGCTGCTGGTCTGGCTGCTCGGGATGACCTTCCAGTTTGTTCCCCCGGTCCTCCCCTAGCCGCCCCCTAAACCGAACTGACCCGCAGTTGTTGTCGCATCAAAACGACAACAACTGCGGGTCAGTTGCGTGTTGAAGGCCTAGGCGGGGTCGGAGACGATCAGGGTGTCCGCGCCGGCCTGCCGGGCCTTGCCGCTGTCCAGCAGCGGCTCGACGACGGCGCGCAGGGCCGTCATCGAATCGTCCAGTTCCAGCAGCACCGGGTACTGGTACGCGATCAGCGCCAGCAGGTCCCGCACCGCGGCGCGGGCATCGTCGTCGGACAGCTCCGGATCATGGCCCAGGAACACGTCGGAGGGTTCGCCGGCCTTCGCCGCGTGACCCTCTTCGGGACCGCCCATTTCCGGGCCGCCCTGTGCGTAGCTGACCGCGAATGCCTGCAGCCGGCCCTTCTTGCTGGCCGGCACGCCCGCGCCGAAGGCACTTGCTTTGGGCGCGCGCAACACAATTGCGCCGTGCGCCCCGCTGAGGTCGTCCAGGAAGAGCCGCTGCACGGTGGCGATGCTGAGCTCGCCGGGGCTGTCCCAGTGGTGCACGGCGGTGTAGTACCGGCCCACGACGTCGCTCAGCTCCACCGAGCCGGTGGCCAGGTCCTCCACCTGCTCGGAGGCCGCGGCCTCCGAGCCGTCGCCGAAGACCGGGAGCTTCAGGGAGCCGGGCTCCACGACCACCAGGCGCGAACGCTGGATCGGGGCGAGACCGGCTGCCTCGGCGAAGGCGGCGCCGGGCGTGCCCGGCTCCACCTTGGTCCGCAGCCGGGAGATGCCCGACGGCGACCGTTCGGCCTCGTGCCGGAGCATGCCCAGCAGCGTGGACCCGATACCGCTCCGGCGGTGGTCCCGGGCTACCTCGACGTACACCCAGAGGCGTTCCGGGTGCAGCGAGGCCTCGTGCACCACGCCGGCCGCGACGGGGATGGCGACGCCGTCGACGACGTCCTCGGCCACAATGCAGCGGCGCCACGGCGCGTTGCCCGAGGGCGCCAGGGTGCCGCGGAACTGCCGGGCCTGGTCCGTCTCGGGCCCGCCCCACACTTCCAGCAGCGCCAGGTCGTCGCCCTCACGCCATTCACGGTATTGGATCGCCATGCTCAGGCGCCGATCAGCCGTGCGGACAGGTAGCCCTCCACCTTGTCCAGGGAGACTCGTTCCTGGCTCATGGTGTCGCGTTCACGGATGGTGACGGCCTGGTCCTCGAGCGTGTCGAAGTCCACCGTGATGCAGAACGGCGTGCCGATCTCATCCTGCCGGCGGTAGCGGCGGCCGATCGCGCCGGCGTCGTCGAACTCGATGTTCCAGTTCTTGCGCAGCTGCGCGGCGAGGTCCTTGGCCTTCGGGGACAGGTCCTCGTTGCGGCTCAGCGGGAGCACCGCCGCCTTCACCGGGGCCAGTCGCGGATCGAGCTTGAGCACGGTCCGGACGTCGACGCCGCCCTTGGCGTTGGGTGCCTCGTCCTCGGTGTACGCGTCGATCATGAACGCCATGAAGGAGCGCGTGAGGCCCGCGGCGGGTTCGATCACGTACGGGGTGTAGCGCTCGTTCGTGGCCTGGTTGAAGTAGCTCAGGTCCTGGCCGGAGGCCTTCGAGTGCGTGGAGAGATCGAAGTCGGTGCGGTTGGCGATGCCCTCGAGCTCGCCCCATTCGGAGCCGTGGAAGCCGAAGCGGTATTCGATGTCCGTGGTGCCCTTGGAGTAGTGGCTGAGCTTCTCCAGCGGGTGCTCGAAGAAGCGCAGGTTCTCCTCGCGGATGCCCAGGCCGGTGTACCAGTCCATGCGCTCCTTCATCCAGTACTGGTGCCACTGCTCGTCGGTGCCGGGCTCGACGAAGAATTCCATCTCCATCTGCTCGAACTCGCGGGTGCGGAAGATGAAGTTGCCCGGCGTGATCTCGTTACGGAAGGACTTGCCGATCTGGCCGATGCCGAACGGCGGCTTCTTGCGCGAGGTGGTGAGCACGTTGTTGAAGTTCACGAAGATGCCCTGCGCGGTCTCGGGGCGCAGGTAGTGCAGGCCCTCTTCGCTGGCCACCGGGCCGAGGTAGGTCTTGAGCAGGCCGGAGAATTCCTGGGGCTCGGTCCATTCGCCGCGGGTGCCGCAGTTGGCGCAGGCGATGTCCTTGAGGCCGTTCTCGGCGGGGCGGCCCTTCTTTTCCTCGTACTCTTCCTCGAGGTGGTCCGCGCGGTAGCGCTTGTGGCAGGAGAGGCACTCCACCAGCGGGTCGGAAAAGACCTCGACGTGGCCGGAGGCTTCCCAGACCTGACGGGGCAGGATCACCGAGGAGTCCAGGCCGACGACGTCCTCGCGGCCGCGGACCACGGACTGCCACCACTGGCGCTTGATGTTTTCCTTCAGCTCGGCACCGAGGGGACCGTAATCCCAGGCAGAACGGGAGCCACCGTAGATTTCACCGGCCTGGAAGACGAAACCCCGTCGCTTGGCGAGGGAAATGATCTGGTCGAGTACGGATTTTGCTGCCATGGGAACTCCAATTTCTACAGGGCCGCTGGGTGCGGTCCGTGCTGTCAGCCCCGGGTCACCGGCTGGTTGCCGGGCGGGGTGTTGCGAACGGTGTGATGCAAACTCCTAGCCTACCCGCGCTGCTACCTCTTGAGGGCGCCGCGGGACCAGGGCAGGCTGGCCAGGATAATGGCGGCCAGCGTCAGCAGCGTGCCGAGCACGGTGGGCAGCGCGACGACGGTGCCGGGCGCGGGCAGGACCAGGTCGAGGCCGAGCGAGCCCAGCAGCTGCCCCGCGATCATGCCCAGCCCGGTGACCAGGACGCCCAGGCCGCGGACCAGGAAGGCGGCGACGCCAATGAAAATGCAGCCCATCGGCCCGCCGAGGTAGTACCACCATTCGCCGGGGAGGGCGTTGCCGGGCCCGGCGACCGCCAGTTTGATCAGCCAGGCAAGCCACAGCACGATGCTGCCGGCGATGAAGTTCACCAGGGTGGCGGTGATGGGCGTGCGGTAGTGCACGGTGGCCGTGCCGTTCATGGCCTGCTGGAAACTCATCAGGAACCCGGCCAGCACCGGCAGCAGCACCGGAACCAGCAGCTGCAGCGGGCCGGCCTCCGTCCCCGAGGGAGCGCCTGCGCCGCCCGCCGCGCTGCCGTCGAAGCGTGGCGAGACGGCCCAGGCGACGGCGGCGACGGTCAGTATGCTGCCGAGCACGCGGATGCCGGTGACGGGTTTCTTGCCCGCCGGGCCGATCCCTATCCGGTCCACCAGCAGTCCGCTCAGGGTCTGCCCGGTGACGGCGGCGACCGTAAACAGGGCGACGCCGAGCAGCCCGACCGTGAAGGACTGGGCGAAGACGAAAAACGCGCCGATGCCGCCGGCGAGCGCGTAGTAGCGCGGGAAACGGCGTTCCCGCAGCGCCGGCAGGACGTTGGCCAATCCGGCGCGTCCCTTCGGCAGGGCCAAGGATACGACGATCATCAGCGCCAGGCCGACACTGAAACTGACCACCGCGGCGGCGAGTCCGTCGGCCAGGACGGTGCCCAGGGCGCCGTTGATCCGGCCCTGGACGGGGACGAAAAGGCCGGCCGAAACGGCGAGGAGCAGTCCGACGGGCAGTGGAAGCCGCGGTGCGTGGGTCATTGGTGCCACCTTTGGTCAGGCATTATTGCTTGTATGAGCAACCCGGAAATTGAAGACATTCCCATCCGCGACGACATGATCCGGCTGGGCCAGCTGCTGAAGCTGGCCAACCTGGTCGAGGACGGGGTGGAGGCTGCCGAGCTGATCAAGAACGGCCTGGTCAAGGTCAACGGCGAGATCGACGACCGCCGCGGACGCCAGCTCCACCACGGCGACACCGTCACCGTGAACGGGCAGACCGTCCGGATCGTCACACCTAACGGAGTTTAACCCGCCGTCGGGGACTACTTGTTGAGGACCTCGTGAGTGAGGAACTCGCCGACGTGGCCGATCTCCTGCTGGTTGATGCCGTGCCACATGCCGGTGTAGAGCACCTTGGTGAGCTTCACGTGCTTGCGCACCCAGCCCATGGTGAACTCAATCTTGTCCGGGGTGATCACGGGGTCCTGCTGGTCGCGGCCCCAGAACATCGGCAAGGTTCCGTCCAGTTCCGCGTCGCGGAAGCTGGGGTCCCCGGCGGCGTCGACGGCAAAGCCGGAGAGCCCGACGACGGCGGCATAGCCGTCCGGGCGCTGCCGCAGCAGGGTCGTGGCCATGGCCATACCCATCGAGAACCCGAGCAGGGTCACCGAAGGGTGGCTGTCCCTCACCGAGTCGATCCAGTCCTGCGCGTAGGCGGCGGCGTGCTTGACGGCGTCGAGCGAATAGTCGATGGACGCCGTGAGCGGGAACCAGGTGAAGCCGGGACCGGAGACCAGCGGGGCGCGGAGCGAGGCCACCACGAATTCCTCCGGCAGCAGGTCCGCCAGGCTGAGCAGGTCCTGCTCGTTGGCGCCGTAGCCGTGCAACAGCACCAGCAGGGGCCTGCCGGCGCGGTCCTCCTCGGGCCGGGACCACAGAACAACGGGGGCAGGAAAGGCAGCGGGATAGGCAGCGGCTTCAGTCATGGCTCCATTCTTACAGTTACCTATGAGTAACAAGCTACGCTGGCGCCGCTTTGTGGGAAGGGGGCAGGATATGAAGGTGAGTGAAACAGAAGCAACGGAGAACTTCCCGGACCGGACCGTCAACCACCCTTGGACCCGCTACGTGGCGATGGGCGACTCCTTCACCGAAGGGATCGGAGATCCCGAACCGGCGAGCCCGGGCGGGCACCGCGGCTGGGCGGACCGGGTGGCCGAGGAATTGAGCCGCGGCCACGAGGATTTTGCCTATGCCAACCTCGCCGTGCGGGGCCGGCTCCTGCAGCAGATCGTGGACCAGCAGCTGGCCCATTGCCTGTCGCTGAAGCCGGACCTGGTGACCCTGTCCGCGGGCGGGAACGACCTGATCCGGCCCGGCGGGGACCCGGATGTCCTCGCCGAACGGCTTGACTCCGTGGTGCAGATCCTGAGCTTGGGCGGCGCCACCGTGGTCCTGTTCAACGGCCCGGACACGGGCTCGTCGGTGCTGGGCCGGATCCGCAGCAAGGTGGCGATCTACAACGAGAACCTGCGCACCGTGGCGGCCCGGCACGACGCCGTCATTGCCGACATGTGGTCGCTGCGTCAGCTCAACGACCCGCAGATGTGGGACGCGGACCGGCTGCACTTCTCGCCGCTGGGCCACCACACGATCGCGGCCATGGTGCTGGATTCGCTGAACGTCCAGCACACGCTGGAGCCGCTTTCCCCGAAGCCGCTGCCGCAACGCAGCTGGCGAGAGGCCCGCACCGGGGACCTGATCTGGGCCCGCGAGCACTTCGTCCCGTGGGTGGTCCGCCGGCTCCGGCACCGCTCCTCCGGCGACGGCATCACGGCCAAGCGCCCGCTGGCCGGACCGGTGTTCGGCCCCGGGGTCCCGCTCGGCTCGGGCGAGGGGCCGCCCGGCGCCGAGGATGCCCTGCGGTCCTGAACTCCGGGTGCCCGGGGTGCCGGGCGGCCCGGCACCCCGGGCACGGGGTGCGCGTTAAGCTGGAAAGACACCTTTTGAGAGGCGCGGTACCGTGAGTATTTTCTTTTGGATCATCATCTTGACCTTCGTGGTCCCGGCGGCCATTCGTATGTACCGCAAATCGGTCCGCGGACGCGGCCAGGACCAGGGCGTGCCCGGCGGCTTCCCGGGCCAGTTCCCAGATCAGTTCCCTGGCCAATATCCGGGCCAGCAGAGCAACCAGCCGCGGGACGGCTTCACCCAGCGCGACTACTACGGCGGATTCGGCCAGCTGGGTGCGCCGCAGCCCCCGGCCAACCAGCCGCCGGCGAACCAGCAGTACCCGGTCCCCTACGAGGACAGCCCGGAGTACCTGAACAACCCGCCGCAGCCCGCGTCGCCGCAGCAGTGGCAGCCCCAGGCGCCGGCGCCTGGCGCCCCGGAGGTGCCGCCGGTGCCGTCGGGGCCGCAGGGCTACCGCGCGCGCAAGCTCGCCGAGCTGGACCAGAAGTACAGCAACGGCGAGCTCGCCATGGAGGACTACATGGCCCAGCGCGCGGAGATCATGAAAGGCTGACCGCCGGAACCTACAAGCAACGCGGGGTCACTTACGGCCCATAATCCACTCGTGGATAGGCCGTAAGTGACCCCGCGTTGCTGTTGTCCGGGAGGGCTGCGCCTAGTCGACCTGCGGGAAACCGAGGTCGATCACCGAGGTGGACGGATCCGGCCAGCGCGTCGTGACGACCTTGCCTCGGGTGTAGAAGCGGATGCTCTCCGGGCCGTACATGTGCGTGTCGCCGAAGAGCGAGTTCTTCCAGCCGCCGAAGGAGAAGGTCCCTACCGGCACCGGGATCGGCACGTTGACGCCCACCATGCCGGCCTCGACGTCGAACTCAAACTGCCGGGCGGCGCCGCCGTCGCGGGTGAAGATCGCCACGCCGTTGCCGAATTCATTGTCATTGACGAGTTTGACGGCGTCGGCGTAGCTCTCGACGCGCACCACCGAGAGGACGGGGCCGAAGATCTCGTCGTCGTAGACCTTCATGCCGGGCTTGACGTGGTCGATCAGGCTCACGCCGATGAAGAAGCCGTTCGAGTCGAATTCCTGCTCCCGGCCGTCGACCACCACGGCGGCGCCCTCGTCTGCGGCGCCGGCCACGTAGGAGGCCACCTTGTCGCGGTGCTCGGCGGTGATCAGCGGACCCATCTGGGAGGCCGGATCCGTGCCGGGGCCGATCTTGAGCGTTGCCATCCGGGTCTTGATCGCGTCCACGAGTTCGTCCGCGATGTTCCCGACGGCGACCAGGACGCTGACGGCCATGCAGCGCTCCCCCGCGGAGCCATAGGCTGCGGAGACGGCGGCGTCGGCGGCCATGTCCAGGTCCGCATCCGGAAGCACCACCATGTGGTTCTTGGCCCCGCCGAGGGCCTGGACGCGCTTGCCGTGGTCCGCGGCGCGCTTGTAGATGGACTGGGCGATCGGCGTCGAACCCACAAAACTGACAGCCTTGACGTCCGGGTGCTCGAGCAGCACGTCGACGGCTTCCTTGTCACCCTGCACGACGTTCAGGACGCCCGCCGGCAGGCCGGCCTCGGCGAAGACCTGGGCGATGAAGAGGGCGGAGGACGGGTCCTTTTCGCTCGGCTTGAGCAGCACGGTGTTGCCGCAGGCCAGGGCGCTGCCGATCATCCAGAGCGGCACCATGGCCGGGAAGTTGAACGGCGTAATGCAGGCGACGACGCCGACCGGCTGCCGGACGGAGTGGACGTCGACGCCGCCGGACACCTGCTCGGAGCGTTCGCCCTTGAGCGCGTGGGACAGGCCGGTGGCGAACTCGATGTTCTCCAGGCCGCGGGTGATCTCGCCCTCCGCGTCGGAGAGGACCTTGCCGTGTTCGCTGGTCAGCAGGGCGGCCAGTTCGGGGCGGCGCTGCATAAGCAGCTCGCGGACCTTGAAGAAGATGGTGGTGCGCTTGGCCAGGCTCGTGGCCCGCCAGCCGGGCAGGGCGGCACGGGCGGCGGCGATGGCTTCCTCGACCCGCGCGGCGGAGGCGAGCGCCACTTCCTTTTCCTGTTCGCCGGTGGCGGGGTTGAAGACGGGGCCGTAGCGCTCGGCGTCGGACACCAGGGCGCCGTTGATGAAGTGCGGAATGCGTTCCATGGGGAGGATCTCTTTCTAAAAGGTTTGGGGGGCTACTTGGCGGACTCGAACGAGCCGTCGACCAGTTTGACGATGGCGGAGCAGTCCGTGCCGGACTGGCCGCCGTCGATGAGCCGCTGGAAGAGCTGCTGGACGTGCTCGCCGATCTCCAGCGGCGTGCCGGTGTCGCGGGCGGCGCTGATGGCCAGGCCGATGTCCTTGTTGGCGAGCTCGGCAGTGAACGTCGGCGCGAAGTCGTTGTTCGAGGCGGCGGTGGGCACGACGCCGGCCACCGGGTACCAGGTGCGCAGCGCCCAGCTGTCGCCGGAGGAAACGGAGGCGATGTCCCAGAAGACCTGCTTGTCCAGGCCCAGGCGGTCCGCAAGCACCGCACCTTCTGCCGTGGAGGCGAGGTTGATGAAGAGCATCAGGTTGTTGCAGATTTTGGCGGCCTGGCCGGTGGTGGCGCCGCCGGTGGGGATGATGTTGGCGGCCATCGGGCGGATGTATTCGGTGGCGTCGGCGACGGCGCCGGCTTCGCCGCCGATCATGAAGGTCAGCGTGGCGGCCTTGGCGCCGCTCATCCCGCCGGAAACGGGCGCGTCGACGAAGCGGAAGCCTGCCTCCGCGGCGGCGTCGTGCAGGGCCTGGGCCGAGGCGATGTCAATCGTGGAGGAGTCCACCAGCAGGGTCCTGGTGTCGGCGTGGGCCAGGACGCCGTCCTCGCCCAGGTAGACGGCCCGGGCGTGCTCGCCCTTGGGGAGCATCGTGAAGACGACGTCGGCGCCTTCCACGGCCTCGGCGATGCTGCCGGCAGGCTTGACTCCCCCGGCCTCGGCAGCCGCGAGGGCCTCCGGGTTGAGGTCGAATCCGCGGACCTCGTTTCCGGCCTTGGCCAGGTTCACCGACATGAACCCGCCCATGTTTCCCAGTCCGATCCAGGCGACAACTGCCATGGCATAAGCTCCTTTGCTTTGCATTGTGTCCGGCGCATTTGCCGGTTGTTCCGTGTCCACCATCACACCCTGCTACAGTGCAATCAAGGGGAAAAAGTGAAGATGCCATGTGCATCAATGCACATCGACGAAAGGCCAATGGTGGACTTGAAGCGGCTCCCCAGCCCGGACGACCTGCTGATCCTGCTGACCGTGGCCCGGCTGGGCCGGTTCAACGCCGTCGCGGAGACCCTGGGCACCACGCACACCACCATCTCGCGCCGGATCCTCGCCCTGGACAAACAGCTCGGCGGCCGGACACTCGAGCGCAGCCCGCACGGCTGGGAACTCACCGAACTTGGATCACTGGCCGTGGCAGCGGCGGAAGCCATTGAGGGAACACTCGGAGCACTGTCCGGCCGGATCGCCCGGACAGAGGACGTGCTCTCCGGCCTGGTCCGGATCAGCACCCCGGACGGATTCGGCGCGGAATTCGTCGCCCCGGCCCTGGTCCGTTTGCAGCAGGAACATCCGTTGCTGAACGTGGAGATGCTCAGCGCCACCCGCAAGGTAAGCCAGAACCGCTCCGGGGTGGACCTGGAAGTGGTGGTCGGCAACCTGGAGGTCAGCAACGCGCAGACCATCTTCCTGTCCAACTACTTCCTGCGGCTGTACGCCAGCCCGGAGTACGCCCGCGAGCACGGGCTCCCGGTGACGCTCGACGACGTCCGGCAGCACGGATTCGTCTCCTACGTCGAGTCGGCCCTGCAGGTCGCCGAGCTCGGCCACCGCTCCACCCAGCTGCCGATGCCGCGCTCCAGCTTCCAGGCCACCAGCATCTTCGCCCAGCTGGAGGCCGTCCGCCGCGCCGCCGGGATCGGGCTGCTGCCGAATTTCCTCGTCGTCGGCAAACCGGGGCTCGTACCGGTCCTGCCGGACGACTTCCAGCGGCAGCTGCCGATCTGGGCAGTTGCGAGATCGGAATCGCTGCGTTCGGCGCCGGTGCAGGCCGTCGTGGCGGCCGTCCGGGCCGAGATCGCCGAACGCCAGGATGTGCTTGCCGGCTGAGCCCGGCGCGCTGCGGAGGCCGCCACAAGATCCCCGGATGACAGCAGCCCCCGTCCCCGCAGCGCGGGAACGGGGGCTGCCTGTTCGTTGGGTTGTGCAGCTGCGTGCTGGTTACCGCTTACCGGCGGCCAGCAGATCGGCGGTGCCCTGGGCGTCGGCGGCGTCGACGTCGTGCAGGGAGATGCCACGGGTTTCCTTGAGGAAGAACACCGCGACGGCCGTGACGGCGCAGGCGATGAGCAGGTAGATGGCCACCGGGACGGAGGACTTGTACTGGCTCAGCAGCGCGACGGCGATGATCGGGGCGAGCGAACCGGCCACGATCGAGGTCACCTGGTAGCCGAGCGAGACGCCGGAGTAGCGCATCCGGGTCGGGAACATCTCGGCCATGATGGCCGGCTGGCCGGCGTACATCAGGGCGTGGAACAGCAGTCCGATGATGACAGCGGCAAGGATCATGAAATCGTTGCCGGTATCCATCATCGGGAAGGCGAAGAAGCCCCAGGTGGCGCCCAGGACGGCACCGGCCATGTAGACGGGCTTGCGGCCGAAGCGGTCCGAGAGACGGCCGACCACCGGCACCGCGGAGAAGTGGATGAAGTGCGCCACGAGCAGGAGCAGCAGGATCCGGGCGGTGTCGGCGTGGACAACGGTCTTGAGGTAGGTGATCGAGAAGGTGACCACCAGGTAGTAGAGGATGTTCTCCGCGAAGCGCAGGCCCATGGCGGTGAAGACGCCGCGGGGGTAGCGGCGGAAGACCTCGGCGACGCCGTAGCCCTTGTTCTCCGTGACAACTTCCTTTTGTGCCTCGAGGAAGATCGGGGCGTCGCTGACCTTGGTGCGGATGTAGTAGCCGACGACGACGATCACGGCGGAGAGCCAGAACGCCACGCGCCAGCCCCAGCCAAGGAAGTCCGCGGAAGACAGCACGGAGGACAGGATGAACAGCACGGCAGTGGCGAGCAGGTTGCCCAGCGGGACGGCGGACTGCGGCCAGCTGGCCCAGAAGCCGCGGGACTTGCTGGGGCTGTGCTCGGCGACGAGGAGGACGGCGCCGCCCCATTCACCGCCGACGGCGAAGCCCTGGGCGAAGCGCAGGAAGACCAGCAGGGCCGGGGCCCAGTAGCCGATCTGCGCGAAGCCCGGGAGGCAGCCCATCAGGAAGGTCGATACGCCGACCAGGATGATGCTCAGCTGCAGCAGCTTCTTGCGGCCGAACTTGTCGCCGAAGTGGCCAAAGACGATGCCGCCGATCGGGCGGGCCACGAAGCCAACCGCATAGGTCAGGAACGCGGCGAGGATGCCGTCCAGTTCCGTTCCGGAATTGGGGAAAAACATCTTGCCAAAAACCAGGGTGGCGGCGGAGGCGTAGAGGAAGAACTCGTACCACTCCACTACCGTGCCGGCCATGGAGGCCGTTACTACCTTCTTCAGGCCGGACGTCTTGACGTCGGGCTCCTCTGCGCGCCTTGCGGCGGCGTTTTCCGTGCTCATGCGAACTCCTTCGGTGTCGTCGTCGACACCCTGTGGACCATTAGGTTGACTACGTGTGTGTGAGTTGGAACACACGGCGTCATTCTCCACGAGTATGGACTTCGATCGAGGCAAGCTCAACGACTAATCGCGCAGAGTGCGTCTGCAAAAATGCACACACGGCGGTGCCGGCTAGGCGAAGAAGTTGCCCCGGAGCTGCTCGCTGAGCTGGCCGATTTCGGTCAGGAAGCCGTCGTGGCCGATCGGGGCCTCGATGACGTGCACGGGGACCTCCCCCGGCAGGGCGTCGGCGAGCTCTCGGGATTGGGCGGGAAAGTACAGCCGGTCCGAGTCCACGGCCGCCACGAAGAACTCCGCGGTGGCCAGGGAGACGGCCTGCTCCAGGCTTCCCCGGCCGCGGCTCACGTCGTGGCTCATGAGCGCCTCGGTGATGGCGATGTAGCTGTTGGCGTCGAAGCGTCGCACCAGCTTGTTGCCCTGGTGGTCCAGGTAGCTCTCCACCTGGTAGCGCCCACGGCCGGCCAGCGACCCGGCCTCCAGCGGGGCCTCGGCCGCCTGGGCGTTGCGTCCGAAGCGCCCGTCCAGCTCGGCTGCGGAACGGTAGGTGATGTGCGCGATCCGGCGCGCGAGGGCCAGTCCGGCGTGCGGTTCCGGGCCGCCGTAGTAGTCGCCGCCGTTGAAGTTGGGGTCCTGGCGGATTGCCAGGGTCTGGGCCTGGGCGAAGGCGATCTGTTCGGCGGTGCTGCTGGCGCCGACCGAAATCACGGCGCAGCGCTGCACCCGCGCCGGGTAGGTCACCGCCCACTCCAGCGCGCGCGCTCCCCCGAGCGAGCCGCCGAGCACGGCATACCAGCTGCTGATCCCCAGCGCGTCGGCGAGCCGGGCTTCCGCCGCGGTGCTGTCCCGGAGGGTGACCAGCGGGAAGCGCGAGCCCCAGGGCCGGCCGTCCGGGGCCGGCGTGGAGGGCCCGGTGGAGCCGTAGCAGCCGCCGAGGATGTTGATGGAGACCACGAAGTACTTGTCCGTGTCCACCGGGGCGCCGGGGCCTGCCAGTTCCTCCCACCAGCCCGGTTCCTCGCCGGCGCCGCGGGTCACGTGGGTGTCGCCGGTCAGGGCGTGCTCGATCAGCACCGCATTGGAGGCATCGGCGTTCAGCGTCCCCCAGGTCTCGTAGGCGAGGGTGACCTCAGGCAGGGTGGCACCGGATTCAAGGGCCAGGGAACCGATCGGGAGGTACTGCACCGTCCCGTCGGAACCAGCGCCGTCGGAACCAGCGCCGTCGGGAACAGTGGAGGGTTTGCTTTCGGGTACACCCGTGCGGGTGACGGCAATCGTCATGTGAGGACCTAACTTCGCGCTTGCCCGCCGTCAGCTGACCGGCAGGCCAGGTCTTCACCCGGGGCACCCCGCCGCAAATGGAGGGTTGCCGGCCAGCAAGCCGGGGCTGTCACTGGCACTCATGACCTGCGTCGATTCTACGAAACACGGCCGCGCAAGCGCGAAGATTGTGACGGCTGTGTGACAGCCGGACCCGTCAACACCGCAGTTTCCCCACCTTTGACAGACGCGCCCGGCGGGTCGCCCCGAAGTGTCGGCGATTCCCGGGGCCATCCCCGCAAAGGTGGGGAAAGTCGGCGTGCTGCGTGACCTCAGGCGTTCTTGGCCGCCCGGAAGCCGGCATCGAGGTCCGCGATGATGTCGTCGATGTGCTCGAGGCCCACCGAGAGCCGGACCAGGCCGGGATTGACGCCGGCGACCGCCTGCTGCTCCGGCGAGAGCTGGCTGTGCGTGGTCGACGCCGGGTGGATGACCAGCGAGCGCACGTCACCGATGTTCGCCACATGGGAGTGCAGTTCGAGGGCGTCGACGAAGCGTTTGCCGGCCTCCGCTCCCCCTGCGAGGTTGAACGCGACGACGGCGCCGGTCCCCTTCGGGCCGTACTTCCGGCCGCGCTCGTACCAGGGGCTGGACGGCAGCCCGGCGTAGGCGACGGATTCGACGTCGTCCCTGGCTTCCAGCCATTCGGCCACCCGCAGGGCGTTGGCGACGTGCCGTTCCACCCGCAGGCTCAGCGTCTCGATCCCCTGGGCGATGAGGAAGGCGTTGAACGGCGAGACGGCCGAACCGAGGTCGCGCAGCAGCTGGACCCGGGCCTTGAGGATGAAGGACAGGTTCGCTCCCAGCGCCCCGTCCGCCCCGAGGTCGCGGGCATAGACCAGGCCGTTGTACGTGGGATCCGGGGTGTTGAAGCCGGGGAAGCGCTCCGGGTCCTTGCCGAAGTCAAAGTTGCCGGAGTCGACGATCACGCCGGCAATCGCGGCACCGTGTCCGCCGAGATACTTGGTGGCCGAATGCACCACGATGTCGGCGCCCCACTCGATCGGGCGGATCAGGTAGGGGGTGGAGAGGGTGTTGTCCACGATCAGCGGCACCCCGGCCCGGTGGGCGACGTCCGCGACGCCTTCGATGTCCAGCACGTCCTGGCGGGGGTTGGAGACCACCTCGCCGAAGAACAGCTTGGTGTTCGGCTGCACGGCATCGCGCCACTGCTCAAGGTTGTCCGGGTCCTCCACGAACGTCACGGAGATACCGAACTTCTTCAGCGTGTGGGCCAGCAGGTTGTAGGTCCCGCCATAGAGGCTGGGGCTGGCGACGACGTGGTCTCCTGCCTCGGCGATGTTGAGGATCGCGAAGGTTTCGGCGGCCTGGCCGGAACTGAGCAGGAGCGCCCCAAGGCCGCCCTCCAGGCTCGCGACCCGCTGTTCCACCGCGTCCTGGGTGGGGTTGCCGATCCGGGTGTAGATGGGGGCGAGCTCGGCGAGCGCGAACCGGTTGGCGGCGCTCTCTGCACTGGGGAAGACGAACGACGTCGTCTGGTAGATCGGCAGCGACCGCGCGCCGGTGGCGGAGTCCGGCTCCTGGCCGGCGTGGATCTGGCGGGTTTCAAAGGACCAGGCGTTGGACATCGGAGAGCTCCCTAATGACTGGGCACAGGCCGCCCCTGGCCTCTGGGGCCGGAACGGCTCTGGCGCCGCGCTTGCCTGCCGGCGGACGCCGGCGGGCCAGGTCTTCACCCGGGGCACCCCACCGCGCAAGGAGGGTTGCCGGCCAGCAAGCCGGGGCTCGATGCTGGCGCTCATGACCTGGCTTCAGTCTACGAACGCGCCATTACGCCTGGATAGCTTTGTGACGAAAATGAAGAACGGCCCCACCGCCGCCCGGCGCACGCCCGGGAGCCGGAAAGTGCCGTGGTTCTGGCCGGGCAAATCCGCGCGGTGAGCTCCGGAAAATGACATCCCATCACGGTAAGGGCATCCTAAGCTGAGAGCTCCATCACAAAGTGCCAAGATGAGGGCATGCGCATGGATCACGTCTCTTACGCCTGTGAACAAGATGGCCTGGCTGCCACCACCGAACGTATTGCGACCGCCCTCGGGGTCGAAGCCGTCAAGGGCGGAATACACCCCCGGTTCGGGACCCGCAACATGATTATCCCGCTTGCCGGGCACAAGTACCTCGAGGTCGTGGAGGTCCTGGACCACCCGGCCTCCGACAAGGCGCCGTTCGGGCAGGCAGTCCGCGCCCGCTCGGCCGCCGGCGGTGGCTGGATGGGCTGGTGCGTCGAGGTTGACGACCTGGCACCGTTCGAGGAGCGGCTGGGCCGCTCCGCCGTCAACGGCAACCGCAAGTTCCCCGACGGCCGCGAACTGGTCTGGAAGCAGATCGGCATCCTGGGCCTGATCGCGGATCCGCAGGTCCCCTACATGCTCAAGTGGGAAGGCGACCCCGCCCTGCACCCGTCCAACGCCTATGAGAGCAACGTGAAGATGTCTGCCCTCACGATCGCGGGCTCGGCCGAGCGGGTCACCGAGTGGCTGGGTGAACCGGTCGAGAAGCCGCTGGAGGACGTGGACGTGAACTGGCTGGCCCCGCACGGGACGCCGGGAATCCTGTCCGTCACCTTCGAAACCGATTCCGGAGCCGTCACGATCTGACGCTTCCTGCCCGAAAAACTTCGGCCGCCAGCAGCGGGTGCCAATGATGCCACCCACCGCTGGCGGCCGAAACACTTTAACCCGTCGCCGGCGGCGGGCCACTGGGGGCAACGCGGGTTATGCCTGCTCAGCCCAGGCCGATCGCCTTGCCGAAGAGGCTGAATCCGACGAAGGCCACGATGTCCAGCAGCGCATGCGCAATCACCAGCGGCATCACCCGGCGCGTCTTCGTGTAGATCAGCGCGAAGATGACGCCCATGACGGCGTTGCCGATGAACGGCCCGAAGCCCTGGTAGAGGTGGTAGCTGCCGCGCAGCATCGAACTGGCGAAGATCGCCAGCGGCATGCCCCAGCCGAACTTGCCGAGCCGGTCCAGCAGGTAGCCCACCACGATCACCTCCTCCACGATCCCGTGCCGGATCGCGGAGAGGATCAGGACCGGCACCGTCCACCAGTAGGAGTCCAGTGCGCTGGGGATGATCGCCGTCGTGATCCCCAGCGCCCGCCCGGCCGCGTAGAGCCCGAGCGACGGTATGCCGATCAGGGCAGCGAGGCCGAGGCCCTGGAGCAGGTCCTTGCCGGGCCGGGCGAAGTTGAAGCCCAGCTTCCGGAACGCCGAGCTGCCCGTGCCGGCGGCCATGCCGGCGGGCCGGAGTTCGGTCAGGAAATGGATCACCAGCACCACCGGGACCAGGGCGAAGATGATGTCCAGCAACTGGTACGTGAGGTCGAAATACTCCCGGCTGCTTTGCGAGCGGTTCAGCGTCGAGGTGCCCTGCGCCAGCGGCGCCCTGGTCATCTTGTCCAGCAGCTGCACTACCGAGTACACCGCCGACTGCCCCAGGGACAGGCCCAGGACAATCCAGACTTCTAGCCGCAGCCGACGGCGGGAGGGAACCAACATGGTTCTATCTTGCCTGCCGTTGCCGGGAGTTGACTGCAAGTGCCTATGCTTGGGCTGTGAGTGCGCCCGGGAAAATCATCATGATCCGGCATGGCCAGTCCGCCGCCAACGCCGACACCTCGATCTACAACCGGGTGCCCGATTACCGGATCCCGCTGACCCCGCTCGGCGTCGAGCAGGCCACGGCCGCGGGCGAGCAGCTGCGGCGGGAGCTGGACGGGCAAAGGGTGTGCGTCTACGTCTCTCCCTACCTGCGGGCCTACCAGACCCTCGAGGCGCTCCAGCTGGGCTCCCTGATCGAACGCGTGATCGAAGAGCCGCGGCTGCGCGAACAGGACTGGGCGAATTTCCAGATCGCCGGGGACATCGAGGACCAGAAGGAGCTCCGCAACGCCTACGGCCACTTCTTCTACCGGTTCCGGGAAGGCGAATCGGGCTCCGACGTCTACGACCGGATCTCCTCGTTCATGGAGACCCTCTACCGGCACTGGTCCAAGCCGAACTATGCGCCGAACGCCTTGTTCGTGACGCACGGGCTGACCATGCGGCTGTTCTGCATGCGCTGGTTCCACTGGTCGGTGGAGTACTTCGAGTCGCTGAACAACCCGGACAATGCCGAAATCCGGACCCTGCTGCGCACCCGGCAGGGCAAGTACGAGCTGGACAAGCCGTTCAGCCAGTGGGAGGACCGGCGGGTGGACGAGACCGTGCTGGACGCCCCGCCTATGTTCTTCTAAGGGATGTTCTTCCAGACGCTGTCCGGGGCGGGCCTCAGGGCGATGACCTGGTGGAACTTCCCGCTCGCGCCGGTCTGATCCGGTGCTTCCTCCGCCCGGACCAGTTCCACGTTCGCCAGGCCCTGGGCGGCCAGGAACCCGGACAGCTTCGCCGCCACGTCCTGCCACACCGCGTCCGCCGCGGCGCCCGGCTCCAGCTGGAGCCGCACCCGCAGCGCCGCCGGACCGGACTGGACCAGCTGGCAGCGGTGGACGCCCGGCGCGTCGTCGATGGGGGCTGTGATAGCGAGGGGCAGGACACTCACCGTGCCGCCGCGGCCGTTGTCCAGGTGCAGGACGTCATCGTGCCGGCCGGCCACCCGGATGGCGGGCAGCGGGTTGCCGCACTCACAAGGGCCGGGCTTGGCGACGACGGAGTCACCGAGGTCGTAGCGGATCAGCGGCTGGACCCGGTTGGCGAGATTGGTCAGCAGCACCGTGTGGGACGGCTCCCCCGCGGGCGTGGGACCGTAGTCCTCCTCGACCGGCTCGAGGATGACCCAGTCACTGTTGACGTGCAGCCAGCCGCGGGGGCAGTCCAGGGCGATGGGGGTGAACTCGGAGGCAGCGTAGACATTGTGCACCGCGCCGCCCAGCGCCGCGGCCAGGCGCTCCCGGTCCCCGACGGATTCGCCGCTGGACTCCACAATCACGGGCCGGATGTGCAGCCGGCCCGCGTCCTGTTCCTCGGCCAGCAGTTCGAGGGCGCTGGGGTAGGCCACCAGCAGGGCCGGGTCGAAAGCGTTAAGCGCCTGCACCAGCGTCTCCAGCGGTTGCTGCACGGAGAACATGCGGTAGGCCCGTCGGCGGCCCCGGCTGCGGCGCCGTTCGGACTCGAGCCAGACGGCCCCGGCGAAGTGGCCGCCGGTGCCCAGCACCGCGGCGGCGCGGATTCCCCGCCGCAGCATCGCGATCAGCCGGCGGGCGTCGAGGGCGGTCCCGACGATCCGAACGCCCTGGGCCCGGTAGCAGGCGACGGCGGCCTGGTCGTGCACGAATAATCCGGGGTGGCCCGTGGTTCCGGAGCTGGTGCAGGCGAAATAGCGGCCGCGGTAGCGAGTGCCGACCAGGGACGGGTCGGCGACGAAGCCCTCGAGGTCCGCCCGGGTGATGGCCGGATCGGTCACCCAGTCGTCGAAGCGTGCCATCAGCTGCGGCTTCGTGACCGGCGGCAGGTCCCGGAGCGGGATGTCCTCGGCCGGGAGGCCGCGGTAGAGCTCCCGGTAGAACGGGGAGCTCGTGCGGGCATGGGCCACGAGGGCGGCCAGCCGGGCGTCCCGGCGCCGGGCCAGGGCCGGCACTCCGCCGCGCTTGGCCCGCACCAGGTCGATCATGGTGGCGAGTTCCCTGGCGAAGCCGGTCATGGCGTTCCTCCTTGGCCTCCGGTGCGCGCCGGTCAGCGGGCGCGGACCCCGGCGCGCCAGACGGCGTGGGTGAGCGGCATGCCTGGCCGGTATGCCAGATGGGTGGCGGACGGGGCGTTGAGCAGGTGCAGATCCGCCCGGTTGCCCACGGCGATGGAGCCGACCGCCCGCTCGCCGTCGACGTCGTTCCCGGACTCCCGGCCCAGCGCCAGCGCACCGCCGTACGTCGCCGCCCGGACGGCCTCGTGCACGCTGAGCCGCATCTGCAGCACGGCGGTGGTGACGCAGAACGCCATCGAGCTCGTATAGGAGGTGCCGGGGTTGCAGTTGGAGGCGAGCGCCAGCTGGACGCCGGCGTCAAGCAGTTCCCGGGCCGGAGCCAGCGGCTGCCGGGTGGACAGGTCGCAGGCCGGCAGGCAGGTCGCGACGGTGCCGCGCTCGCCCGCGCCGGCCGCTGCCTCCCAGCCGGACCAGCTGTCGGCGAGGGCGTGGACGTCCTCGCGGGAGAGGTAGTTGACGTGGTCCACGCTCGCGGCGCCGAACTCCACCGCCAGCCGCACCCCGGGACCCTCGCCCAGCTGGTTGCCGTGCACGCGCAGGCCCAGTCCGGCGTCCCGGCAGGCCTGGAGCACCCGGCGGGACTGGTCCTCGGTAAACGCGCCGCGTTCGCAAAACACGTCGGCCCAGCGGACGTAGGGCCGGACCGCGGCGAGCATTGGTCCGCAGACCAGCTTCGTGTACTCCTCCGCGTCCAGGCCTTCGGGTACCAGGTGCGCGCCGAGGTAGGTGACCTCGTCCGCGACGGTGGAGGCGATCCTCGCGCTGCGGGCCTCGTTCTCCACGTCCAGGCCGTAGCCGGTCTTGGTCTCCAGGTAGGTGGTCCCCTGGGCGACGGCTTCCGCCACCCGGCCCAGCGCGAGCCGGGTGAGGTCGAAGTCGCCCGTGGCCCGGGTGGCTCCGGTGGTGACGGCGATGCCTCCGGCGCTGTAGCTCTCCCCCGCCATCCGTGCCTCGAATTCCGCGGTCCGGTCGCCGGCGAAGATCAGGTGCGTGTGTGAATCCACCCAGCCCGGCAGGAGCGCGCGGCCGGCGGCGTCAACGGCGTCGTCCGCCGCCGGGGCGTCCGCGGCGGCACCCAGCCAGGCGATGCGTTCGCCCTCGATCACGATGGCCGCATCCTTCAGGACCCGGTGGTCCGCGTCCTGGGTCATCAGTTCGGCGATGTTGGTGATGAGGGTGCTCATGGGTCCATTCTTCAGCCCCGGATAGACATCCGGGTCGCTGCCAGTGCCGCGGCTGTCCGGGATGCCGGACTGTCGGCCGGGAGCGGCTGTGCCGACCCCTGGCCGGCGAGGATCAGCTCCGCGGCCAGCTCCGCGATGCCGGAGGAGGTCTGGAAGCCGTAGCCGCCCTGCCCGGCGAGCCAGAAGAAGCCGGTGGCCTCGGCGTCGAATCCCACCACGGGGATACCGTCGGAGGCCTCGGTCCGCAGCCCGGTCCACGCCCGGCTGACGCTACCGATCCCCATCGTGGTCACCGTGTTGAGCCGCGCGATCAGCGCCTCGATGTCGCCCGGATACGGCTGGGCGTCCTCGGGGCCGCTGGGCACAGTTTCCGACGGCGAGATCAGCACCTGCCGCCGTCCGTCCGGGCGGAAGTAGAAACTGCCGGCCGACGCCACCATCGGGCAGCCCTGCGGGAGGGGGTGCTCGACGTCGACAATCGCCGCGGTGCGGCGGTAGGGCTGGAGTCCGAGCTTTTCGACGCCGCTGAGCACCGCGAATTCGTCCGCCCAGGCGCCGGCGGCGTTGACCACGACCGCGGCTTCGAAACCTTCCTGCCCGGCGCCGAGCTCCCAGCCGGAACCGAGGCGCTGCGCCGAGTGGACCCGCGCGCCGGTGATGATGTCCACGCCGCCCTCGACGGCCCGCTCGCGGTGGTCCTCCAGCAGCAGGGACGCGTTGCAGGCAAACGAACCGGAGTCCAGGCCGGCGGCCGCGAAGGAGTCCGGTTTGAGCGCGGGGCAGATTTCCAGGGCCTCGGCGTGGCTGATCCGGTGCATAAAGCCGCTTGCCTGCTGCCGGACGGCGTCCTCGTCACCGATCAGCATGAAGCGGCGCGGTGAGAGCACGGGTTCGGGCCGGGTACCCTCCTTGGTGCCGATGAGCTCCAGCGTGCGCATGGTGAGCTCTTGGACCACGGGCGGCCCGTAGCTGGGGATCAGCTGCCGGGCCGAGCGCGCGGAGGTGTGGTAGCCCAGCGATTGCTCGGCTTCGACCAGGGCCACGCTGCATTTGCCGGCGAGGGCGGAGGCCAGGGACAGGCCGGCAATGCCGCCGCCCACGATCACGACATCGTATTTAGCTGACATGCCTCCATCCTTGCACCCGGCGGGAGGTCGCGTCAGTACTTTCAGGCCACCGTCTCGCGGCTGCGGACGAACGCCTGGACGCAGCTCTCGACGTCGTCCGCGCTGTGCGCGGCGGAGAGCTGGACCCTGATGCGGGCGGCGCCCTTCGGCACGACCGGGTAGCTGAAGGCGGTGACGAAGACGCCGTTGGCGAGCATTGCGTCCGCGACCTTCGCCGCCATCACTGCGTCGCCGAACATGACCGGGACGATCGCGTGTTCGCCGTCGAGCAGCTCGAAGCCTTCCTCGCCCATCCGGCGGCGGAAGAGTTCCGCGTTGGCGAAGAGCTTGCTGCGCAGTTCGCCGGAGTTCTCCACCAGGTCCAGGGCCTTCAGCGTGGCGGCGACGATGGCCGGTGCCAGCGAGTTGGAGAACAGGTAGGGGCGCGCCTTCTGGCGGAGCATGGCGATGACTTCGCGCCGGCCCGAGACGTAGCCGCCGGAGGCTCCGCCAAGGGCCTTGCCGAAGGTGCCGGTGTAGATGTCCACCCGGTCCGAGACCCCGGCGTGCTCCGGGGTGCCGGCGCCGGTGGCGCCCATGAAGCCGACGGCGTGCGAGTCGTCCACCATGACCATGGCGTCATACTTTTCGGCGAGGTCGCAGATCGCCTCGAGCGGGGCGAGGAAGCCGTCCATCGAGAAGACGCCGTCGGTGACGATGATCTTGCGGCGGGCCGGGTTCTCCTGAGTGGTGGCCTCGATCAGCCGGGACTCGAGGTCCGCCATGTCCTGGTTGGCGTAGCGGAAGCGCTGGGCCTTGCACAGCCGGATCCCGTCGATGATCGAGGCGTGGTTCAGCGCGTCGGAGATGACGGCGTCTTCCGGGCCGAAGAGCGACTCGAAGACGCCGCCGTTGGCGTCGAAGCAGCTGGAGAACAGGATGGTGTCCTCGGTGCCGAGGAACTTCGACACCCGTGCCTCGAGGGCCAGGTGCAGGTCCTGGGTGCCGCAGATGAAGCGCACGCTGGCCATGCCGAAGCCGCGTTCGTCCATGGCCTCCTTGGCGGTTGCGATGATCTCGGGGTGGTCCGCGAGGCCGAGGTAGTTGTTGGCGCAGAAGTTCAGCACCTCCGAGCTGCCCTGGCCGAGCTGGCCCGCCTTGATGTGGCCGGCCTGCGGGGAATCGATGTGCCGTTCGGTCTTGAACAGGCCGGCACCGCGGATCTCGTCGAGTTCGTGCTGCAGCTGGTCCTTGATGGCTGAATACATGGGGTGCGCTCCTGTGCAGGGGTGAATTTTTGTACGGTACCGGAAACGGGCGGGGGCTAGAAGACGGTCCAGTCGAGGACGACTTTGCCGCCGACGCCGGCGCGGGCGATCTCGAAGCCCTTCTCCCAGTCCGAGGCGGGCAGCGTATCGGTGACCACGGCGGAAATGTTCGCGTGCAGCACCGGGTTGGAGGACAGCATGGCGCTCATGGCATACCAGGTCTCGAACATCTCTCGGCCGTAGATGCCTTTCATGGTCAGCATGTGCGTGACCACTTTGCCCCAGTCGATGTCGATGGACTGGCTGGGCAGCCCCAGCATCGCGATCCGGCCGCCGTGGTTCATGTTGTCGATCATCTCAGGCAGCGCCGTGGGGTGCCCGGACATTTCCATGCCGATGTCGAAGCCTTCCCGCATGCCCAGTTCGCGCTGGCCGTCCTTGACCCGCATCCGGGAGACGTCGATCGCGAGGTCGACGCCGAGCCGGCGGGCCAGTTCCAGGCGCGGGGCGGAGACGTCGGTGATGGCGATCTTGCGTGCCCCGGCGTGGCGGGCGACGGCGATCGCCATCAGGCCGATGGGTCCGGCGCCGGTGATGAGCACGTCCTCGCCCACCAGCGGGAAGCTGAGCGCGGTGTGCACGGCGTTGCCGAACGGGTCGAAGATGGCGCCGAGCTCCGGGGTCACGGACGGATCGTGGTGGACCCAGACGTTGGTTTCCGGGATGACGACGTACTCTGCGAACGCTCCGTCGCGCTGGACGCCGACGCTGACGGTGTTGATGCACATCTGCTTGCGGCCGGCGCGGCAGTTGCGGCAGATGCCGCAGACGATGTGGCCCTCGCCGGAAACCCGGTCGCCGACCTTGACGTCCATGACGTCCTCGCCGATCTCCACGACTTCACCGTAGAACTCGTGGCCGGCGATCAGGGGCGCGTTGATGATGCCCTGCGCCCAGGCGTCCCACGACTGGATGTGCAGGTCGGTGCCGCAGATTCCGGTGGTCATGACGCGGATCTTGACGTCCCCGGCCCCGGTCTCCGGCTCCGGGCGGTCGACCAGTTCGAATCCCGCGTGGGCGCCGGACTTGTAGAGAGCCTTCATGGGCCTGCCTAACTGTGCTGGCCGCTCCGGGACGGGAGCGGTGGTGTGGGACAACTCACCTCATTAGACCCGGCGGAAAGCATTAGCACAACCGGATTTTTCTCAATCGACGATTTAGCACTGGCTTAGCTCTAGGATGGTGGCCATGGAAATCCACCAGCTCGAAATGCTCCGCGAACTCGGCGCCCTGGGCAGCGTCAAGGCCGTCGCGGAAACGCTTCTGGTCACGCCCTCGGCGGTGTCCCAGCAGTTGGCCGCCCTGCAGAAGTCCGTGGACGTGCCGCTGACCCGGAAGGAGGGCCGGAACCTGGTCCTCACCGAGGCCGGCCAGGTGCTCGCAGACGCCGGGGCCGCCGTCGTGAGCGCGATGGCGGACGCCAGGACGGCGATCGGCGCGTACCACGGCTCGCCGGTGGCGCCGGTGTCCCTGAGCGGGTTCCACAGCGCCGGCCAGGCCTTGTTCGCGCCGCTGGCCCGGCTGCTGGCCGGACCCGGGCAGCCGAGGATCCAGCTCTCCGACGAGGACGTGGCCCAGCAGGACTTCCCGGCGCTGACCGCCCGGTATGACCTGGTCCTCGCGCACCGGATGGACCACAGCCCTCGGTGGCCCCAGGAGCGGGTGGCGGTGATCCCGCTCGCGCACGAGCCGCTGGACGTGGCGCTGCCGGCCGGGCACCGGCTCGCCGGGCAGCGGGCGGTGACGGCCGACGACGTCGTTGGCGAACCCTGGGTGACGAGCCACACCGGCTACTCCCCCGCCGACGTGCTCTCCGCCGTCGCGGCCGTATCCAGCCGCGAGCTGAACATCGTGCACCGGATCAATGACTACTCCACGGTGGCGGCGCTGGTGGCGACCGGGAGCGTGATCGGGCTGCTGCCCCGGCACACCGCGCGCCCTGTGCTCAACCCGGAGATCGTGCTCAGGCCGCTGGAGGGGATCAGCACCCGGCGCCGGATCGACATCCTGGCCCGGCCGGAGAACCTTAAACGCAAATCGGTCATGATGGTCTGCGAAGCGCTGCAGACCATCATGACCGATCTAGTGGGCGGCTAGGGCCTAGCCTTCGACGCCGAGGCGCTGCAGGATCAGCTCCTTGACGCGGCCGGCGTCGGCCTGCCCGCGGGTGGCTTTCATGACGCCGCCGACGATCGCGCCGATCGCCTGGAGCTTGCCGGCGCGGATCTTGTCCGCGACTCCGGGCTGCGCGGCGAGGACCGCGTCGATGGCTTCGAGCAGCGGGCCGTCGTCGGAGACCACGGCGAGGCCGCGCTTCTCGACGATTTCCGCCGGGGTGCCCTCGCCGGCGAGGACGCCGTCCAGGACCTCGGAGGCCATCTTGTTGTTGATCTTGCCGTCCTCGACCATCTGGTTCAGTTCCACGATGGTGGCCGGGGCGACGCCGAGCTGGCCGGGGTCGACGTCGGCGTTCTTGGCGCGTCCGACGATCTCGCCCATCCACCACTTGCGGGCCACGGTGGCGGAGGCGCCGGCGGCGATGGTTTCCTCGATCTCGTCCATCACGCCGGCGTTGACGACGTCGCGGAACTCCAGGTCGGAGTAGCCCCAGTCGGCCTGCAGGCGCTTGCGGCGGGCGGCCGGCGGCTCCGGCAGCGTGGCCCGGAGCTCCTCGACCCACTCGCGCGACGCGACGATCGGCACCAGGTCCGGTTCCGGGAAATAGCGGTAGTCGTCGGCGTCGGACTTGGGCCGGCCCGAGGTGGTGGAGCGGGTGTCCTCGTGCCAGTGCCGGGTCTCCTGGATGACCGGCTGGCCGGACTCCAGCACGGCGGCGTGCCGCTGGATCTCGTACCGGACGGCGTGTTCGACGGCGCGCAGGGAGTTGACGTTCTTGGTCTCGGAACGGATGCCGAAGCGTTCGCGGCCGTGCGGGCGGAGTGAGACGTTCGCGTCGCAGCGGACGTTGCCGCGTTCCATCTTGGCGTCCGAGACGCCGAGGTTCTTGACGATTTCGCGGACCGCGGCGACGTAGGCCTTGGCCAGCTCGGGCGCGCGGCTGCCGGCGCCCTCGATCGGCTTGGTGACGATCTCGACCAGCGGCACGCCGGAGCGGTTGTAGTCCACGAGCGAGTAGTCCGCGCCCTGGATGCGGCCGGCGGCGCCGCCCATGTGGGTGAGCTTGCCGGCGTCCTCCTCCATGTGGGCGCGTTCGATCTCGACCCGGAACACGGTGCCGTCGGAGAGTTCGATGTCCAGGTAGCCGTCGTACGCGATCGGCTCGTCGTACTGGGAGGTCTGGAAGTTCTTCGGGGTGTCCGGGTAGAAGTAGTTTTTCCGGGCGAAGCGGCAGGTCTCGGCGATCTTGCAGTTCAGCGCCAGGCCGATCTTGATCGAGGATTCGATCGCGGTCTTGTTCACCACGGGCAGCACGCCGGGCATGCCAAGGTCCACCTCGTTGACGTTGGTGTTCGGTTCGTCGCCGAAGACGTTCGGGGCGGAGGAGAACATCTTGGTCTTGGTGTTGAGCTCGACGTGGACCTCGAAGCCCAGGACGGGGTCGTACTTCTCCATCGCCTCTTCGAAGCTGAGGGTTGCGTCAGTCATTAGTGTGAACCTCCGTGGCTCGAAGCGGCAGCGTCAGAAAGGGCGGAGCCCGTCAGGGAAGGGGCCTTGTCCAGCAGCGGTCCGCCCCACTGCGCCTCAAGCAGCGACTCGAGCACGGCGCCGACGCGGTAGAGCCGGGCATCCTGGCGCGCCGGGGCGAGCAGCTGGACGCCCACCGGCAGTCCGTCCTCGTCGGCGAGGCCGCCGGGCAGGGAAAGCCCTGGGACGCCGGCCATGTTGGCCGGGATCGTGGCGACGTCGTTGAGGTACATCGCGAGCGGGTCGTTGAGCTTCTCGCCGAGCTTGAAGGCCGTGGTCGGCGCCGTCGGGGAGATCAGCACGTCGGCCTGGGCAAACGCGGCGTCGAAGTCGCGCTGGATCAGGGTGCGCACCTTCTGGGCCGAGCCGTAGTAGGCGTCGTAGTAGCCGGCGCTGAGGGCGTAGGTGCCCAGGATGATGCGGCGCTTGACCTCGTCGCCGAAGCCGGCAGCGCGGGTGGCTCCCATGACGCGTTCGATCGTCAGCGGGCCCTCTGCGGGCAGCGCCCGCAGGCCGAACCGGACGCCGTCGAACTTGGCCAGGTTGGAGGAGGCCTCGGAGGGCATGATCAGGTAGTAGGCGCCCAGCGCGTACTTGAAGTTGGGGCAGGAGACCTCGACGATCTCGGCGCCGGCGCCCTTGAGCAGCTCCAGCGCCTCGTTGAAGCGGTTTTCGACGCCGGCCTGGTAACCCTCGCCGTGGAGTTCCTTGATGATGCCGATCTTCATGCCCTCGACGTTGCCGGTCCGGGCCGCGGCCACGAGGTCCTCGAGCGGGTCCGGCAGTGAGGTGGAGTCGCGCGGGTCGTGGCCGCCGATCACCTGGTGCAGCAGGGCCGAGTCCAGCACGGTGCGGGAGACCGGGCCGATCTGGTCCAGCGAGGAGGCCATCGCGATGGCGCCGTAGCGGGAGACGCCGCCGTAGGTGGGCTTCACGCCGACGGTGCCGGTGACGGCGCCGGGCTGGCGGATGGACCCGCCGGTGTCCGTGCCGAGCGCGAGCGGGGCTTCGAAGGCCGCGACGGCGGCAGCGGAACCGCCGCCGGAGCCGCCCGGGATGCGCTCCAGGTCCCAGGGGTTGTGGGTGGGGCCGAACGCGGAGTGCTCGGTGGAGGAGCCCATGGCGAACTCGTCCAGGTTGGTCTTGCCCAGGATCGGCATCTTGGCGGCGCGAAGGCGCTCCACCACGGTGGCGTCGTAGGGACTGTGCCAGCCTTCGAGGATCCTGGAGCCGGCGGTGGTGGGCTGGCCGATGGTGACGATCAGGTCCTTGACCGCGATCGGGACGCCGGCGAGCACGTGCAGCTCTTCGGCAGCGGCGCCGCCGGCGGCGCGGATCGCGTCCACCTCCGCGGCGACGGCGAGGGCTTCCTCGGCGTTGACGTGCAGGAAGGCGTGGACCTGGCCGTCGACGGCGGCGATCCGGTCCAGGTGCGCCTGGGTGACCTCGACGGCGGTGACCTCGCGCGCAGCGAGCTTCTCGGCGAGCGCGGCCGCGGAGAGGCGGAACAGCTCGGGGGTGGTTTCAGTCATGGTCTTAGTCCTCATCCAGGATTGCCGGGACCTTGAAGCGGCCCTCATACGCGTCGGGGGCTCCGGAAAGTGCCTGCTCGGCCGTGAAGGTGTGGCCCACAACGTCCTCGCGGAACACGTTGGTCAGCGGGATCGGGTGGGATGTGGCCGGGACGTCATCACCGGCGGCTTCACTGACGGACTTAACCGAATCGACGATGACGGCGAGTTCGCCGGCCATCCTGTCCAGCTCTTCAGCACTCATCTCGATGTGCGCGAGACGCGCGAGATGCGCGACGTCGTCGCGGTTGATCGCAGCCATGGATCTCCCCTGCAAGTTCGGATTATTTTCCGTCCCAGTCTACGTGGGTTGAAGTGCTGTTACCGTCGGACGCCGAGATGACAGTTCGCGGCAATGTTTTGTGCAAACACTGCCGCGAACTGTCATCTCGTGCGGTTTGTCAGCCGATGCCGATGGCTCCGGTGAGTACCCCTACTCCCAGCATGACCAGGGAGATCACGGCGGTGCGCCAGAGGACCTTCTTGTGGTGGTCGCCCAGGTCCACCTTGGCCAGGGAGACCAGGAGCAGGATGGCCGGCACCAGCGGGCTCTGCAGGTGGAAGGGCTGGCCGGTAATCGAGGCGCGGGCCATGTCCGCGGCGCCGACGCCGTAGTGGGCGGCCGTTTCGCTCAGGACCGGCAGGACGCCGAAGTAGAAGGCGTCGTTGCTCATGAAGAACGTCATCGGGATGCTCAGGACGCCGGTGATGACGGCCATGAACGGGCCCATGTCGGCCGGGATGATCGCGACGAGCCATTCGGACATGGCTTTGACCATGCCGGTGCCGTTGAGCACACCGGTGAGGACCGCAGCGGCCATGACCATGCTGACGACGGCGACGATCGAGGGTGCGTGCGCGATCAGCTGGGCGCTCTGGTCCTTGACCTTGGGGAAGTTGACCAGCAGGGCGACGGCGGCGCCCACCATGAAGACGAACGGCAGCGGAATGATGTTGGCAACGAGTGTCACCATCACGGCGACCGTCAGACCCAGGTTGAACCAGAAGAGCTGGGGACGCAGGGTCTTGCGGTTGGGATCCAGCGCGGTGTCCGCCATGGCGGAGTCGCGCTCGTCGACGAGGTCTTCGGTGCGCTCCAGCACGGCGACGGCGGACCCGCCGCCGGCGGCGGGGGCTCCCCCGGCGGGGCCGGTGACCTTCCGTCCGGAGCCGAAGCGGCCAAGGCGGCCGGTGCCGCCGGCTCCGCCGTCGAACTGACCACCCTCGGCCCAGATCTCCGGGGCCACGGTGCGCAGCCGGTTGCGTTCCTGCAGGCCCAGCAGCCAGGCGAAGACAAACACGATGACGAGGCCGGCGACCAGCGAGGGGATCATCGGGACGAAGACGTCGGAGACGCTGATCTTCAGCGCGGAGGCGGCGCGGGCGGTCGGTCCGCCCCAGGGCAGGATGTTCATGGTGCCGTTGGCCAGGCCGGCCACGCAGGTGAGGACCACGGGGCTCATCTTCAGCCGCAGGTAGACCGGGAGCATGGCGGCGGTGGTGAGGATGAAGGTGGTGGAGCCGTCGCCGTCGAGCGAGACCGCCGCGGCGAGGATCGCGGTGCCCAGGACCACCTTGGCCGGGTCGTTGCCGAGCTTGCGCAGGATGAACCGGACCAGCGGGTCAAAGAGCCCGACGTCGATCATCAGGCCGAAGTAGATGATGGCGAACATCAGCAGCGCGGCCGTGGACGTCATCGACTTCATCGAGTCGAGCACCATGGGGCCGATGCCCAGGCCGGCGCCGGCGAACAGTCCAAAAACGGTGGGGACGATGATGAGCGCCAGTACCGGCGTCAGCTTCTTCGTCATGATCAGCACCATGAAGACCGCAATCATGGCGAATCCAAGTAATACCAGCACGGCCGGCTCCTTCTTCTGTGTTCCGCACCACTCCGCTGTGATGCGCACTACAGACGTTAGGGTGGCGTGCGTCACGGGAGTGCCTTTGCCTCAATTGATTGGCATACTGCTTGTTGGACGCATTTTGCGCATTTTGCTCACAGCTGTTGAAGTCACCGGATCATCGAAGGAGGGCCGCCGTGGGAGCCCTCAAACGCCGCCCTCCCCTGCGGTTCACGACCCAGACCCTGCTGCTCCAGCTCGGCGTGGTGGCCCTCGTGGTGCTGCTCAGCAGCGCCGTGCACGCCTGGCTGACGTACGAGCGGCTGGGCCGCGAGGCGGAGAACCAGGCACTGACCCTGGCCCGCACGGTGGCGTCGGACCCGGCGGTCCGGGCCGAGGTGCAGCAGATCAGCGCACGGCCCGGCACTCCCCCGCCCGCAGAGCTCCTCGCCGGCCCGCTGATGGCCGCCGCGGAGGGCGCCCGGGCGCGCACCGGCGCGCTGTTCGTCGTCGTCACCGACGAGACCGGACTGCGGCTGGCGCATCCCGACGCCGACCGGCTGGGCCAACGGGTCAGTACCGATCCCTCCGAGGCGCTCTCCGGCAAGGAGGTCACCACCCGGAACACCGGCACCCTGGGCCCCTCGGCCGGCGCCAAGGTCCCGGTCTTCGCGCCGGGCTCGTCCGCCGTGGTGGGCGAGGTCAGCGTGGGCTACTCCACCGAGACCATCGGCCAGAGCCTCGCCCGCGACATCGTCCCGATCGCACTGACGGCGGCCGGCGCGCTGCTGGCCGGCATCCTCGTCTCATTCCTGCTGCGGCACCGGCTCCGCCGGCTGACCCTGGGGCTGGAACCGGAGGAAATCAGCACCCTGGTCCACGACCAGGTGGCGGTCCTGCAGGGCGTGGACGACGGCGTTATCGGCGTGTCCGCCGACGGCCGGATCAGCGTCTTCAACGCCGCGGCCCGGCGGATGCTGGCCCAGCCGGACCTGGCCGGAACCAGCTGGGCGGCGGCGCCGGTGCCCGTACCGCTCAAGGCCCTGACCAGGCCGGACGCCGCCGAGGGCGACGCCGTGGAGTTCCTGGCCGACGGCCGCGTGCTGGTGGCGAGCGCCCGCAAGGCCCTGCACGGCCGGGAGGACCTAGGCTGGGTGGTCATGCTCCGGGACCGGACCGAGCTCCAGCAGCTCACCCGCCAGCTCGATGCCGTGGGCACCATGTCCACCGCCCTGCGCGCCCAACGCCACGAGTTCGCCAACCAGCTGCACACGATCGCCGGCTTCATGAGCATCGGGCAGCACCAGCAAGCGCGCGACTACCTGGCCCGGCTGGCGGCCACCGGGCCGTTGAAGTTCCCGGTGGAACAGGCCGAACTGCTGCAGGACCCCTACCTGCAGGCGTTCCTGGGCGCCAAGGGTGTGGAAGCCGACGAGCGCGGCGTCAGCCTGCGGCTCGGCCCCGAAACCCTGGTCCGCGGCCACGTCATCGAGCCGCAGGAGGTCACCACCGTGCTGGGCAACCTGATCGACAACGCCGTGAACGCCGCGGTCGCCGGCGCCGCGGCCGACCGCTGGGTGGAAGTCGAGGTGCTGGACGCACCCGGCGATGGCGGGGCCGCCGGCACACTGCACATCATCGTGGGCGACTCCGGCGACGGCCTGCCCGGCGGCGGCGACGGTTTCACGACTGCCGACGGCGGCGGTGCCGACGGCGGTGCGGAAGACGTTTTTGCCGAGGGTTTCACCACCTCGGGGCAACCCGCCCGGGCCGGTGCCGGGCAGGGCCTGGGGCTGGCCCTGGCCCGGCAGCTGGCCCGGCGCCGCGGCGGTGACGTGACGGTGCTGGAGCGGGGTGCGCCCGGCGGGCCGGGAGCCGTGTTCATGGCGACCCTCCCCGGGACCATCGCCGACTCGACCGAAGGAGACAACGATGTCTGAAGATTTCCGGGTGCTGATTGTGGACGACGACTTCCACGTCGCCAAGCTCCACGCGGCCTATGTGGATTCCGTGGCGGGCTTCCTGGCGCTGGCGCCCGCCGGGTCGGCGTCGCAGGCCCTGCAGTCCATCCACAGCCTCCGCCCGGACCTGGTGCTGCTGGACGTGTACCTGCCGGACGCCTCCGGGCTGGACCTGCTGCACCAGCTGGATGTGGACACCATGATCCTCAGCGCCGCCTCGGATGCGGCGTCAATCCGGGTCGCCTTCCGGCGCGGTGCCCTGGGCTACCTGCTCAAGCCGTTCACGGCCGAGTCGCTCTCCCAGCAATTGCGCTCCTACGCGCGCTACCGCCGCATCCTGGCCCAGCCGGGGAACCTCACGCAGGAGACGGTGGAACGGGCCAAGCGCGCCCTCATCCCGGGCGACGTCACGGCCTCCGCGCGGCCGCGGTCCGCCACGGAGGCGGCGGTGCTGGAATCGCTGGAACCCGGGGAACAGTATTCGGCGGCGGAAGTGGCCGCCCGCGTGGGCGTCTCCCGGGCCACCGCGCAGCGTTACCTCTCCTCGCTGGCGGACGACGGAGCCGTCGACATCCAGCTGCGCTACGGCACGACGGGCCGCCCGGAGCACCGCTACGGGGTGCCCGCGCTCCCCGGCCGCTAGGAACACCCTCGACCGGCCGCTCAGCCGGTGATGCTGCGTCCCCTGCGGAAGGCGTTGCGGCGGGCGTGTTCGTGCACGCGGCCCAGGGCTTCGATCTGCGCCTGCCCCTCGGCGGTGAGATCGGCAAATCTGGACGGATCGAGACCCAGTTCCGGCGCCAGTTCCTCCAGCGTCTGCCAGCCGCCGATCTTGGCCAGGACGGCGGCGCGCATCAGTTCGGATTCCAGCACCAGGGTCATGGGCGAACGGCTCAGCAGCCGGCCGTTGAGCTTGAGCCGGCCCGCATGTTCCGCGAGCCATGCCGCAGCCTGGCGGTGCGGGCGGGTGCGGACGCCCAGCTCGCGGAGCAGGCTGCGGAGCAGCTCGCGCTCGCGGCGGATCTCCGCGGCCACGGTGGCGAGCTCGGTGTGGACCGGGGTATCCGTGAAGTCCTTGACCATCCGTTCGATCCGGCCCAGTCCGGCGGTGGCGCCGGTCAGGTGGTCGGACAGATAGAGGCCGAGCAACTTCTCGTCGATGGTGTCGGGGATGTGCGGTGCCATGGATCCTCCAGCCGTACTCGTGCTGTTTTTCCAGCGTGGGTTTGGGGTGGTGTGCTGGCTGCAACCCTACCCTGAGCGGTCCGAAGCTAGGGGCTGGTTCTAGAGGTCGAGGCGGTAGACGAGCAGTTTGATGTCCGTGCCCGGGACGAACCAGTCGCGCTCGGGGACACGCTGGAAGCCGGTCTTCCGGTACAGGCCGTGGGCGCTTTCCCAGGTCCGGCCGGTGGTGAGGGCGACGCCGGTGATGCCCGGCAGGGACCTGGCGTGCTCGATGATGGCCTGCACCATGGCTTTGCCGGCGCCGCTGCGTTGCACCGCGGGGTCCACCACGAGCATCCGGAACTCCAGCTCGTCCGCCCGGGCGATGTCTGCGTAGGGCTCCCCCGCGACGGCGAGGGTCACCGAACCGACAATCCGGCCGGCGCGCTCCGCCACCCAGATGGTCGCGTTCCCGTGCCGCTGGGCGACCCGCTGGATTTCCTGCATGTACGGGTGGTCCGCGTCCTCAAAGTGGCCCGCGGCCAGGTAGGCGTCCCGGGTGATGCGGGCGACGGCATCGTAATCGGCCGGGACGGCGGGGCGAATGAGGATCTGCGAATGCACCTGTCTATGGTACGGGCGCCCGCGCAGGGTCAGGGACCAACGGGCGGTTTCCGTGACTGAACTATCAGGCGCCGGGCCGGCTGCGCCAGCCCGGACGTGCCGTCAGAGCGGGAACTTGCCGGAGAGCTCCAGGGGCCCCGCGCAGGTCCATGCCGCGAGCCGCTCGTCGTCGGAGGGCCCGCCGTCGAGCACGCTGGTCAGCCGGGGACGGCGCACCCAGCAGCCGGCCTCCTCGGCGATCAGGGCGCCGGCGGCGAAGTCGTGTTCGTTGAGTCCGCGTTCGCCGTAGGCATCGTGCGTGCCGTCCGCCACCAGGCAGAGATCCAGCGCCGCGGATCCCAGCCGGCGGACGTCCGCGAAGCCGTCCATAAGGCCGCCCAGCGCGGAAGCCTGTTCGGCCCGGACGCCCCTGTCGTAGCTGAAGCCCGTCGCCAGGATCTGGCCGGTCCGGCCCGGCACCGGTCCGTAGAGCTGCGAGCGCTGCCCGCTCTCCTCGAGCCAGGCGCCGTGGCCGCGGGAGGCATAGTAGACGCGCCCCAGCGCGGGCGCGTGGACGACGCCGGCCAGCCAGGCGCCGTCCGGGCCGGCCACTGCCACCGAGGTTCCGTAGTAGACGATGTTGCGGATGAAGTTGGTGGTGCCGTCGAGCGGGTCGATCGACCAGCGGAAACCGCTGGAGTTCGCGGGCAGCACGGTGCCGCCCTCCTCGCCGGTGATCGCGTCCTCCGGCCGGGCCCGGGTGATGACCTCGCGGACGGCGGCCTCGGACGCGAGGTCGAAGGAGGTCACCCAGTCCCCAGAATCACCCTTGTTGCTCACGCCCAGCGCGGCGGCACTCCGGCCGGCCAGCACCGCGGCGCCCGCGGCAGCCGCCTCCAGCGCCAGTTCCAGGAACGCGGCCGGCGCGGGAAATTCTTCCGGGCCGGAGCTCACTCGCCCGCCTCCTGGTGGTCTTCGCCGTCACTCCCGGCGCCGCCGTCGCCGTCGTCGCCCGAGCCGGCGTCGCCGCCCGAGCCGGCGTCGTCGCCGAGCCCGGCCGGGCCGTTAGCGAGCAGCGCGCGGAAGCCGTCCTCATCCAGGACCGGCAGCCCCAGCTGTTCCGCCTTGTCCAGCTTGGTGCCCGCGTTCTCACCGGCCACCACGTAGCTGGTGTTCTTGGAGACCGATCCGGCAGCCTTGCCGCCGCGGACCAAAATCGCTTCCTTGGCCTCGTCCCGGCTGAAGCCCTCCAGGCTGCCGGTGACCACAACGGTCAGGCCCTCCAGGGTGCGCGGGGTCGACTCGTCGCGCTCGTCCTCCATCCGGACTCCGTCGGCGGCCCAGGTGTCCACGATTTCACGGTGCCAGTCTTCGGCGAACCATTCCTTGAGCGCGACGGCGATCACCGGCCCCACGCCGTCGACGTTGGCCAGTTCCTCCTCGGAGGCCTGGCGGATGGCATCCATGGTTCCGAAGGCGGTGGCCAGTGCACGCGACGCCCGCGGTCCCACGTGGCGGATGGACAGCGCCACCAGGACGCGCCAGAGCGGCTGGGTCTTGGCCTTTTCGAGTTCGTTGAAGAGCTTCTCGGTGGTGGCGGTCGGCTTGGACGGGACCTTGGCCGTGCCCTTGGTGTAGAAGTACGGCACCAGCTCGAACTCGCCGGTCGCCACGCCCTTGGAGCGCTTTTCGCGGCGGATCCGGACCCCGGCAAGGTCCTCGGGCGTGAGCCGGAACAGGTTCGCCTCCGTCGTGAGCGGTGCGACGTCGGGCTCGGCCGGCTGGGTCAGGGCGATCGCCGCTTCCCAACCGAGGGCCTCGATGTCGAAGGCGCCGCGGCCGGCCAGGTGGAAGACGCGTTCGCGCAGCTGCGCCGGGCAGGACCGGGCATTGGGGCAGCGGATGTCGACGTCGCCTTCCTTGGCCGGTGCGAGCGGTGTGCCGCAGGCGGGGCATTCGGTGGGCATGACGAAGTCGCGCACCGGCGGGTCCTGGGCGTCGCGGAGGGCCAGCACGGGCCCGACGATTTCCGGGATGACGTCCCCGGCCTTGCGCAGCACCACGATGTCGCCGATCTTGACGCCCTTAGCCTTGACGACCTCCTGGTTGTGCAGGGTGGCCATTTCCACCGTGGAGCCGGCCACCTTGACCGGCACCATCACGCCGTAGGGGGTGACGCGGCCGGTGCGGCCCACGTTGACGGCGATATCGAGCAGCTTGGTGTTGACCTCTTCCGGCGGGTACTTGTAGGCCACGGCCCAGCGAGGGACCCGGGAGGTGTAGCCGAGGGCGCGCTGGGTGGCGAAGTCGTCCACCTTGACCACGATGCCGTCGATCTCATGGCTGAGGCTGTGCCGTTTGTCTCCGTAGCGCCGGATGAAGTCCAGCACTTCCGTCAGGCCGGGCAGCACCTCGAAGTACGGGCTGGTGGGCAGCCCCCAGTCGGCGAGCTGGCGGTAGGTGTCCGACTGGCTGACGGTTTCCAGGCCCTCGCGGGCGCCGATGCCGTGCACGTACATCTTGAGCGGCCGCTTGGCGGTCTCCGCCGGGTCCTTCTGCCGCAGCGAGCCGGCGGCGGCGTTGCGCGGGTTGGCCAGCGGCGCCTTGCCGGCCTCGATCAGCGCCTCGTTGAATTCCGCGAACGCCTTGGACGGGATGAAGACCTCGCCGCGGATCTCCATCTCGGCCGGGAAGTTCCCGCCCTTGAGCTGCTGCGGGATTTCCTTGATGGTCAGGACGTTGTGGGTGATGTCTTCCCCGGTGAAGCCGTCGCCGCGGGTGGCCGCGCGGACGAGCACGCCGTCGCGGTAGAGCAGGTTCACGGCCAGGCCGTCGATCTTGAGTTCGGTGAGCCACGACGGCGGGTTGCCGCCGTTACCGAGCTTGGCGACGCCGGCCTCGGCCTTGGCGATCCAGGCCTCCAGCTCTTCGAGCGAGAACACGTCCTCGAGGCTGTACATCCGGGTCAGGTGTTCGACGGCGGCGAAGGCGGCGGAGACTTCGCCGCCCACCTCCTGGGTGGGCGAATCGTTGGCGACCAATTCGGGGTGCATGGCCTCGATGGTCTCCAGCCGCCGGAAGAGCTCGTCGAACTCGGCGTCGGAGATGATCGGGGCGTCCTCCTGGTAGTACGCGAAGCGGTGCTTGCGGACCTCCTCGACCAGTTCTTCATACTCGGCGCGGATGGCCTCCGAGGGGACCAATTCCCCGGCCGGGCTGAGGGTTTCGGTATCTGCTGCTGTCTTCCCTGTGCTCACAGACCTATCCTGCCCTAGATCCCGGACATTGTCCGGTCAGGAGCGGGTCCGGGCGGCGCAGCCTGCCGGTGCCCGGCCGCTTTGGGCGGGCCGCTCTAAACGAACAGCCCGGACGCGGTTGCGTCCGGGCTGATCTGGAGAGGGTTCCGGCTAGCGCGAGGAGGCGCTTTCCTGCTCGGTGGCGTTGCGGTTGGCCTGCTGGCTGGCCTGCTGCAGCGCCTGGGACACCCGGGTGAGGGCCGCAACGTGCTCGCCGTTCCACTCGTTGCGGAACTTCTCCGCGTCCGGTCCCAGCCACTGGGTACCGGCCAGGACCTTGGTCAGCATCGACCTCTGGTTGTCGATCTCCTGAGAACCGGCCTGCAGCTTCGTCCCAAGAGTCTTGAGCTG
>NZ_JBFTHF010000009.1:0-214699 GCF_056394105.1 Arthrobacter sp. 10T419
GGGGAGTGCTCCTTGGAAATAGCTCAATGGGTGTCCCGTCCCCGCCGCCCTGGTAGGGGCTGACACTTTCCTGCGGGTCCGGCTTGGTCTGTCAGGAGTACTTCGGCAACACCCGCCCTCCCGGATGGGTCCCCACCGAACCGACACCAACCCGTTACACAACGGGTGCACCGACGTTGATGATCCCGCACCGCCGGCACCGCCACGTTGACCGACCCGGAGCCCACCGGCCGGACGATCCCCGTCAAGGGCAGCCGGCCAGCGTCCAGTCATGCCGTTGGCAGCGAGCCCGGCCATGAAGGAGTAGGCAGAGCCACCGCCGCCCGAAACCACGAGAAGGAGCCACTCGGCCACAGCAGCCGCCCCCAACAAAAATAGGCCCCCGAAGGGACCTAACAGTGAAACAGTTTGTACACACTCAGCGGCCCACAAGCCCCTGAACAGCGAAAACACTGTGCCCGAGGTGGGACTCGAAACGGGTTCCAGGCCTTGAATTCCCGGCACTCCCCCGCAAACATCGCCAACCCGGCCCACTCCGGCAGCAGTACGACCCGATCCGAAGCCCAGGGTGTGCACATTGTGCACACCCCCTCTTTTGCCCACTTCAGCGCAACCAGGCTGCTAAAGCGGCAGTCCGCGCGGGGCAGTTGCGGCTTGAACGCGATTTCGCTCCGATTTGAAGAGTAGGCCACCGGAACCGGACCGGGCTCGAACAAGCACAGCACTACGGCGCGGCCCTCATGCTGGAAATCAATGAAGATCACGGCGGCGGGTTCCTCCTTTTCGACATCACCGCCCGCTCCGGCACGGACTGGACAGAAAACGACCTACGCGGGTTTGGCCCGAGGACACCCGGACGTTCTCACTGTCGCCGTCGTATCCGGCGCTCTCCACCACGGTGGTCCAAGGGCATCGGCGCCGGTAAGATCCTGGAATTCAGGGCCCCGACAACGTGGCGCATGAACTCTTCGCCCCTGCCTGAGATGTGTTCGACCTGAGGCGTGTTGGATGCGCTGCCCAACCGCGTATCGCTGTGCCGTCGAGCCTTTCGCCAGATGACCTCTGACCAGATATGTTGCACCGCCCCTTACAGTGAAGTCATGCTGCACTCAACCCGGCAAGGCTCCGGTAAGCCACTCCTCCTGATCCATGGGCTCGGTTCCAGTATTGGTAACTGGAACCCGATAATCCCGGCGCTGGCCGCTGAACGCGATGTCATCGCCGTCGACCTCCCCGGTTGCGGCGAATCCGCGCCGCTAACCGGAGAAACCACCATTGCCACGCTGACCGATGCCGTCGAAGCCTTTATCCGCGACGGGGAACTGGGTGACCTTGATCTGGTAGGCAGCTCCATGGGCGCCCGGATGGTGTTGGAAATGGCACGGCGAGGGCACGCTGGCACCACGATCGCACTGGACCCTGGTGGATTCTGGAATGACCGCCAGGCAGCGATCTTTGGAGCAAGCATCAAGGCATCCGTCGCACTGGTGCGCCGTATCCAACCGGCGCTCCCCTTCCTCACGGGCAACCCCGTTGGCCGCACGGCCCTGTTGGCTCAGTTCTCCGCCCACCCATGGAAGCTGCCGCAGGATCTGGTCCTGCATGAACTTCGCGGGTTCAAGACATCGACCAGTCTGGACCCTGCCCTCAACGCGCTGATTCACGGACCCCGCCAGGAAGGCGCACCGGCCGGTTCACTCAAGGGAAAAGTGGTCATTGGATGGGGGCGGAAGGACAAGGTCACCGCTCCCAGTGAGGCGGCGCGGGCCATGGAGCTGTTCCCGGATGCAACGCTCCACTGGTTCGAAAACTGCGGTCACTTCCCGCACTGGGACCAACCAACGGAAGCGGCGCGCCTGATCCTCGATAGCACCGCCTGAGCTGCGGCTGAGCGCCGGGGCGGAGCCATTATGTTTGAGTTGGCTTCCGAAAGGTGGAACCTGCGACGGCTGGGGATGACGCCCCAGTCTCGGGAGGCATCGACGCCGCCGTGCACTAACGAGAGGCTGTCCGAGGATCCTGTTAGCGTTGCAACCATGACGACACATCAGATCACCCTTGGTGCGATCAACCTGGAGGCTCAGAATCCAGCCACGCTTGCCGATTTTTGGGCGTCCGTGACCGGCGCCTTGCCCTCACCGGGCGGCGACAGCGTCTACCTGCCATCTGCGGGTCCCGGAGGGTTCGCAATGTTCTTCCAACCCATGACCGGTCCTCGCCCCGAGCACCAAACGTTCCACCTAGATCTGACCGTGCCCTGGGGGTCACGACAGGCCGAGGTCAGACGCCTCCTCGACCTCGGTGCCACTTACCAGTGGGACGTCCTTGACGAATTCCCACACGTGCAGTGGACCACTCTTGCTGACCGGGAGGGGAACCTCTTCTGCGTGGCCGAACACCCACCCACAGACCAACAGGGTTTGTGACCCGACCCAAGTCAAGCATCGGCTGTGTGGGAGGCTCCGCCAACGGGGCGCCACGAAAACACCCAAAGACTCTGATCGTCTGCGCGCTCTTAAGCTCCCACAGCTGGATCAATTCGGACTATCCACGGCTGAAGATGGGTGTGCGGTCCGGACGCCGTGGCTCGGTTTTCGTCGCTCACCATCGTCACAGCGTGGAGCCAGTTTCAGCTTCCCGTGCAGGGCCAGAAATATTCGACAGAACAGGCAAGAAACCGTTCGAGCCGCATCTGCCCGCTCTCAACACAACCCGGTACGACAAAGACAGATCCGGAAATCTTGCCATGAACAGTCGTGACCGGAATTAGTGCAAACGAGCCGAGGCGACTCCGCTCGCCCAGCCAGCATCAGGTCATGCAGTTCAAGACCCTCCCCGCCATGAACAGATAACCAGCCACACCGCTGCCCAAACCCAGGAGAAGGCACAGCCACCAACAAAAAAAGCCCCCGAGGGGGTCCATCAGTGAACAGTTTGTGCACGTTCAGTGACCCGCAGGCCACTGAACAGGGAAAACACGTGCCCGAGGTGGGACTCGAACCCACACACCTTTCGATACCGCATTTTGAGTGCGGCGCGTCTGCCAATTCCGCCACTCGGGCGCGGAGTACACCGGCTGTCATATTCGCTTGCTCGATGGTGCTGTGAGCAACGCGATCGCTTCCGGTGCGCGAAATTACTCTACATGCAGATAGGCTGAATTCCAGAATCGCGCCAGTGACGCCGCATCGATCCCTACCGGCCCCCAGTACACCCGCGGACGTGCCTCAGATGGTCCAGTTCCCGCCGTACCTTTCCAAGGAGTACCCGTGTCAGAACAGACGGAGTCAACCCCCACCTCCCAGCCGGCGCGCCGCGTCGTCGTCGCCGAGGATGAGACCCTCATCCGGCTGGACATCATCGAGATCCTGCGTGGCGAGGGCTACGACGTCGTCGGCGAGGCGGACAACGGCGAGAAGGCCGTACAGCTCGCGGAAGAGCTCAAGCCCGACCTCGTCCTGATGGACGTCAAGATGCCCGTCATGGACGGCATCTCCGCGGCCGAGAAGATCGTCAAGGCCCGGATCGCGCCGGTCGTGCTGCTCACCGCGTTCAGCCAGAAGGAACTCGTGGAGCGGGCCCGCGACGCCGGCGCCATGGCCTACGTGGTGAAGCCCTTCACCCCGGCCGACCTGATCCCGGCCCTGGAGATCGCACTGTCCCGGCACGAGGAAATCAAGGCCCTCGAAAGCGAGGTGAGCGACCTGCAGGAGCAGTTCGCCACCCGCAAGCTCGTGGAGCGCGCCAAGAGCCTCCTGACCACCAAGATGGGCCTGACGGAGCCGGAAGCGTTCCGCTGGATCCAGAAGACATCCATGGACCGCCGCCTCAGCATGCGCGAGGTCGCCGAAACCATCATCAACCAGGTCAACTAGCCGCTAACAAACAGACAGACAAAAGGGAGGGCCCCGCCGCTGAATGCCAGCGGCGGAGCCCTCCCTTTGGTGTATCTGGAGAAGAACTAGATCTTGGTGTTCTTCTTCTTCTTTTCCGGCCAGGGGCCGAGCTTGTCCTTGGTGACGGCGTTCTCGCCGTGGCTGCCGGCGTCGGCCAGGTCGCCTACCTTGTGGACCTTCAGCATGTTCGTGGAACCGGCCTTTCCGGGAGGCGAACCGGCCGCAATGACCACCATGTCGCCGTCCTCGACGAGATCCATCTCGAGCAGGTTGCGGTCCACCTGGGCGGTCATCTCGTCGGTGTGGCCCACCATCGGGACCAGTACCGGCTGGATGCCCCAGGTCAGCGCGAGCTGGTTCCAGACGTGCTCCACCGGGGTGAAGGCAAAGACCGGGCGGATCGGCCGCAGCCGCGACAGGCGTCGTGCGGAGTCGCCGGACTGGGTGAAAGTACAGATGTACTTTGCTTCCAGCTGGTCGGCGATCTCGACGGCGGCACGGGTGATGGCGCCGCCGCGGGTCTTGGGCTTGGTGCCCAGCGGGGGGACGCGTTCCAGGCCGTGGACCTCGGTGGATTCGATGATCCGGGCCATGGTCTTGACGGTCTCGATCGGGAACTTGCCCACGCTGGTCTCGCCCGAGAGCATGACGGCATCCGCGCCGTCGAGCACGGCGTTGGCGCAGTCGGAGGCCTCGGCGCGGGTCGGGCGCGGGTTGTCGATCATGGATTCGAGCACCTGGGTGGCCACGATGACGGGCTTGGCCCAGCGGCGGGCCAGTTCGACGGCGCGCTTCTGCACGATCGGCACTTCCTCGAGCGGCAGCTCCACACCGAGGTCGCCACGGGCCACCATGATGGCGTCGAAGGCGTCGATGATCTCCGGGAGCTGGTCCACGGCCTGCGGCTTTTCGATCTTGGCGATCACCGGCACGCGGCGGCCTTCTTCGTCCATGATTTCGTGGACGCGCTTGATGTCCGAGGCGTCGCGGACGAAGGAGAGGGCCACCATGTCCACGCCGCGGCGCATGGCCCAGCGGAGGTCGTCCTCGTCCTTTTCGCTCAGCGCGGGCACGTTGACGGCCACGCCGGGCAGGTTGATGCCCTTGTTGTTGGACACGTAGCCGCCGACAACCACCTGGGCGACGACTTTGACGTCGTCCACCTCGATGGCGCGCAGCGCCACCTTGCCGTCGTCGATCAGCAGCGAGTCGCCGGGGTTTACGTCCTCGGTGAGGCTCTTCAGCGTCGTGGAGCAGATGTCCTTGGTGCCCGGGACGTCCTCGGTGGTGATCGTGAAGGTGTCACCGACGGCCAGCAGGTGCGGTCCGTCAACGAAGCGGCCGAGGCGGATCTTCGGGCCCTGCAGGTCGGCCATGATGGCGACGGCCTTGCCGAGCTGGCCGGCGGCCTTGCGGACGTTCTCGTAGGTGTTGTCGTGCACGGAGTAATCTCCGTGGCTCATGTTCATGCGGGCCACGTCGACCCCGGCTTCCAGCACGGCAAGCGTGTTCTCGAAGCTCGCGATCGCCGGTCCGAAGGTGGCCACAATTTTAGCGCGTCTCATATACCTACCCTAGTTGTCTCTTGGTTGTTTTAAGTTGTTGCGGTGATGAACGGCCGGTGCCCGGTCCGGACCCGGCAGGGTCCGGACCGGGTTACAGGACGGCGATCGCCCGGTCGGTCGGCGCAACTGGCGCCGGGAGAATGGTGCTGCCCATCAGGAATTTGTCCACCGCGGCGGCGCAGGCGCGGCCCTCGGCGATTGCCCAGACGATCAGGGACTGACCGCGACCGGCGTCTCCGGCGACGAAGACCCCTTCCGTGTTGGTCATGTAGTAACCGTCCCGGGCCACGTTCCCGCGGCCGTCGAACTCGGCGTGCACCTGCTCGGTGATCCCGGCGGGTTCGGCGCCGGTGAAGCCCAGGGACAGGAAAACGAGGTCCGCCGGGATGATCCGTTCGGTGCCGGCCTTCGGCAGGCGCTTGCCGTCGACGAATTCAGTCTCGGCAACCTTCACGCCGGTCAGCTTGCCGTTCTCGCCGACAAATTCCACGGTGGAGGCGAGGTAGGTACGTTCGCCGCCCTCCTCGTGCGCGCTGGCCACCTCGAATAGGGTGGGGAACGTCGGCCAGGGCTGGTGCGCGGCCCGCTCGGCGGACGGCTGCTTGCCGATCGCCAGCGTGGTCACGGACGCTGCCTGGTGCCGGTGTGCGGTGCCGAGGCAGTCCGCGCCGGTGTCGCCGCCGCCGAGGATCACAACGTGCTTGCCGGCGGCGTTGATCTGGTTTTCCACCGTCTCGCCGGCCACCACGCGGTTGGCCGGGACGAGGTAATCCATCGCGAAGTGCACGCCCTCAAGGTCCCGGCCCGGGATGGGCAGGTCCCGCGGCACGGTCGCGCCGGTGGCGACCACGACGGCGTCGTAGCGCCGGCGCAGCTGCTCCCAGGTCACATCGGTGCCGACGGCGACGCCGGTCCGGAAGCGGGTGCCTTCGGCCTTCATCTGGTCCAGGCGGCGGTCCACGTGCTCTTTTTCCATCTTGAAGTCGGGGATGCCGTAGCGGAGCAGGCCACCGATCTTGTCGTCGCGCTCATACACGGCGACGGTGTGGCCCACCCGGGTCAGCTGCTGCGCGACGGCGAGCCCGGCGGGGCCGGAACCGACGACGGCGACCGTCTTGCCGGAGAGGCGTGCCGGCGGCAGCGGGTTGACCCAGCCCTTGTCGAAGGCCTGGTCCACGATGGAAACCTCGACCTGCTTGATGGTCACGGCGGGCTGGTTGATGCCCAGCACGCAGGAGGCCTCGCAGGGTGCCGGGCAGAGCCGGCCGGTGAACTCGGGGAAGTTGTTGGTGGCGTGCAGCCGCTCCATCGCTTCCTCGCCCTTGTCCCGCCAGATGAGGTCGTTCCACTCCGGGATGAGGTTGCCCAGCGGGCAGCCCTGGTGGCAGAACGGGACACCGCAGTCCATGCAGCGGCCGGCCTGGCTCTTCAGGACGCCCTTCTCCTGGGCTTCGTAAACCTCTTTCCAGTCCATGATGCGGACCGGGACGGGACGGCGCGGCTGTGTTTCACGCTGGCGTACTTTCAGAAATCCGCGTGGATCAGCCACCGGTCACCTCCAGGATTCGAGACCAAACTTCTTCGCCGTCGGGGTCCAGGCCCTCTTCGATGGCGTCAAGACGGGTTTGCAGCACGGCCGCGTAGTCGCGCGGCAGCACCTTGGTAATGCGGGCCGCGGTGTCGTCGAAGTTCTCGAGCAGCCGGGCCGCGTGCTGCGACTCGGTCTCCTCGAGGTGCTTGACCAGCAGTCCGTGGACGATTTCGCGGTCTTCGGCGTCGAGTTCGCGCAGCTGCAGCTCGCCGGCGTCGAGGGCCTGCTTGTTGACCCGTTCGGTCTGCAGGTCCAGGACGTAGGCGGTGCCGCCGGACATGCCGGCGCCGAAGTTGCGGCCGGTGCGGCCGATGATGAGCGCCTGGCCGCCGGTCATGTACTCGCAGCCGTGGTCGCCGATGCCTTCGACCACCGCGGTGGCGCCGGAGTTGCGCACCATGAAGCGCTCCCCCACCTGCCCGCGCAGGAACAACTCGCCGCTCGTGGCGCCGTATCCGATCACGTTGCCGGCGATCACGTTCCGCTCCGCCGGGAACACGTTGGTGCGGTCCGGGCGGACGATGATGCGGCCTCCGGAAAGACCCTTGCCGACGTAGTCGTTGGAGTCGCCGAACATCCGGAGAGTGATGCCGGCCGGCAGGAACGCGCCGAGCGACTGTCCGGCGGTGCCGGTCAGCGTGATGTCGATCGTGTCGGTGGCGAGCACGTCGGTGCTGAAGGTCTTGGTGACCACGTGGCCGAGCATGGTGCCCACGGACCGGTCCGTGTTGATCACGTCGACGGCGATTTTCACCGGGGTCCGGTCGCTGAGGGCCTCGGCGGCCATCGCGATCAGTCGCTGGTCGAAGTGCTTGTCCAGCTCGTGGTTCTGGCCCGTGAGGTTGCGCAGCGGCGCATCGTCGTCGAACTCCAGTCCGTGCAGGATGGGGTCCAGGTCCAGCCCTTCGGCCTTCCAGTGGCTGATCGCCTCGCGGGTGTCGAGCATTTCGGCGTGGCCGATCGCTTCCTCGAGGCTCCGGAAGCCGAGTTCGGCCAGAATCTCGCGGACTTCCTCGGCGAGGAATTCGAAGAAGTTGACCACGAATTCGGGCTTGCCGGTGAAGCGTGAGCGCAGCTCGGGGTTCTGCGTCGCGACGCCCACCGGACAGGTGTCCAGGTGGCAGACGCGCATCATGATGCAGCCGGAGACCACCAGCGGCGCGGTGGCGAAACCGAACTCCTCGCCGCCGAGCAGCGCGGCGATCACGACGTCGCGGCCGGTCTTGAGCTGACCGTCCACCTGCACCACCACGCGGTCGCGCAGGCCGTTGAGCATCAGGGTCTGCTGGGTCTCGGCGAGGCCGAGTTCCCACGGCACGCCGGCGTGCTTAAGCGAGTTCAGCGGCGAGGCGCCGGTGCCGCCGTCGTGGCCGGAAACCAGCACGACGTCGGCCTTGGCCTTGGTGACGCCGGCCGCGACCGTGCCGATGCCGACCTCGGAGACCAACTTGACGTGCACCCGCGCCGAGGGGTTGGCGCGCTTGGCATCGTAGATCAGCTGCGCGAGGTCCTCGATCGAGTAGATGTCGTGGTGCGGCGGCGGGGAGATGAGCCCGACGCCGGGTGTGGAGTGCCGGGTCCGGGCCACCCAGGGGTAGACCTTCTGGGCCATCAGCTGGCCGCCTTCGCCGGGCTTTGCACCCTGTGCCATCTTGATCTGGATGTCGTCGGCGTTAGTCAGGTAGAGGCTGGTGACGCCGAAGCGGCCCGAGGCGATCTGCTTGACGGCCGAGCGCCGGGTCGGATCCAGGAGCCGGTCCACGTCCTCGCCGCCTTCCCCGGTGTTGGACTTGCCGCCGAGCCGGTTCATCGCGATGGCCAGCGTCTCGTGGGCTTCCTGCGAGATGGAGCCGTAGCTCATGGCGCCGGTGGAGAACCGCTTGACGATGCTGGAGACGGACTCCACTTCCTCGAGCGGGACCGCGGGGCGCAGGCCGGCCTTGAACTTCAGCAGCCCGCGCAGGGTCATCAGGTTCTCGGACTGGTCGTCAACGCCGCGGGTGTAGGCCTTGAAGATGTCGTAGCGGCGTTCACGCGTGGCGTGCTGCAGCCGGAACACCGTCTCGGGGTTGAACAGGTGCGGTTCGCCGTCGCGGCGCCACTGGTACTCGCCGCCGCCCAGCAGGGGCTGGTGCGGCTGTTCGATGCCGTTTTCCGGGTACGCCATCCGGTGCCGCGCAGCGACCTCCGCGGCGATGACGTCGAGGCCGACGCCGCCGAGCTGGGAGTGGGTGCCGGAGAAGTATTCGTCCACCAGGTCCTGGCCGAGGCCGAGGGCTTCAAAGGTCTGGGCGCCGGTGTAGGACGCGACCGTGGAGATGCCCATCTTGGACATGATCTTCAGGACGCCCTTGCCGAGGCCCTTGATCAGGTTGTAGACGCCGTCCTGCGGGGTGACGCCGGTGACGTCTCCGGAACTGATGAGCTGCTCCACGGATTCCATCGCCAGGTACGGGTTCACCGCAGAGGCGCCATAGCCGATCAGCACGGCGACGTGGTGTGTTTCGCGGACGTCGCCGGCCTCGACCACGAGCGCCGTCTTGGTGCGGTTGGCGCTGCGCAGCAGGTGGTGGTGCACGGCGCTGACCAGCAGCAGGGACGGGATCGGCGCCCACTGGGCGTTGGAGTCGCGGTCCGAGAGCACGACGTACTGGACGCCGCGGTTGATGGCGCCGGAAACCTGCTCGCAGATTTCGGTCAGCCGGGCGCGCAGGGCGTTCTCGCCGCCGTCGGGGCGATAGAGGCCGCGCACCTTCATGGCGACCCGGTCGCCGTCGGCGTTCTCGATGTTCGCGATCTTGGCGAGCTGGTCGTTGTTGATCACGGGGAACGGCAGCGAGACCTGCGGCTGGCGGACCTGCTTGGTGTCCAGCAGGTTGCCGTTGGGGCCGATCGCGCAGGTCAGGGACGTGACCAGTTCCTCGCGGATGGCGTCCAGCGGCGGGTTGGTGACCTGCGCGAAGGACTGCACGAAGTAGTCGAAGAGCAGCCGGGGCCGCTTGGAGAGCACGGCCACCGGGGTGTCCGACCCCATGGCGCCGAGGGGTTCGGCGCCGGTCCGCGCCATCGGGCCGAGCAGGATCTTCAGTTCCTCGGTGGTGTAGCCGAAGGTGCGCTGGCGGATGTTGACCGAGGCGGCGGTGTGCACCACGTGCTCGCGTTCGGGCAGGTCCTTGAGGTCGATCAGGTTGTCCTTGAGCCACTCGGCCCAGGGGTTGGCCGCGGCCACCTCGGCCTTGACCTCGGCGTCGTCGATAATCCGGCCGGCTTCGGTGTCCACGAGGAACATCTTGCCCGGCGAAACGCGGCCCTTCTTGACCACCTTGGAGGGTTCGACGTCGATCACGCCGACCTCGGAGGCGAAGACGACGAGGCCGTCCTCGGTGATCCAGTACCGTCCCGGGCGCAGCCCGTTGCGGTCCAGGGTGGCGCCGACGAGGTTGCCGTCGGTGAAGGACACGGCGGCGGGACCGTCCCAGGGCTCCATCAGCAGCGAGTGGTACTCGTAGAACGCGCGCCGGGCGGGATCCATCGTGGCGTGGTTTTCCCAGGCCTCGGGGATCATCATCATGATCGAGTGCGTGATGGGCCGGCCGGAGAGCCAGAGCAGTTCGGCGACCTCGTCGAAGGAGGCCGAATCCGAGGCGCCCGGGGTGCAGATCGGGTACAGCTCTTCCGGGCTGTCCCCCAGCAGCGGATTGGCAAGCTGCGACTGGCGGGCGCGCATCCAGTTCCGGTTGCCCTTGACCGTGTTGATTTCGCCGTTGTGGGCGATGGTGCGGAACGGCTGGGCCAGCGGCCAGGACGGGAAGGTGTTGGTAGAGAAGCGCGAGTGGACGATCGCAAGCTTGGTCTTGAAGCGCTTGTCCGAGAGGTCCGGGTAGAACGGCTCCAGCTGGGCGGTGGTGAGCATGCCCTTGTAGACGATGGTCCGGGAGGACAGCGAGGGGAAGTACACGCCGTACTTGTTTTGGGCGCGCTTGCGGATCCGCCAGGCCCGGGAGTCGAGTTCGTTGCGGGAGAGCGTCTCGCCGGTGCTGGAAGCGAAGAAGGGCTGCGCGAAGTACGGCATGCAGGCCCGGGCCATGGCTCCGACGAGGTCGGCCACGATCGGGACTTCACGCCAGCCCAGGACGGTGAGGCCTTCGTCGGCCGCGAGACCCTCAATGCCTGCCTTGGCGGCATCGGATTCGCGCTGTTCGGCCGGCAGGAACGCGGTGCCCACAACGTACTGCCCGACGGCGGGGAGTTCGAAGTCGGTAACTGCACGGAAGAACTCGTCCGGGACCTGCATGAGGAGGCCGGCGCCGTCGCCGGTTCCTTCATCGGCGCCGACGGCACCGCGGTGCTCAAGGTTGCGCAGGGCGGTCAGTGCGGCATCGACGATGTCGTAGCCAGGCTCGCCGCGCAGGGTGGCGATGATGGCCAGCCCGCAGGCGTCCTTCTCCTGCTCCGGGTTGTAAAGCCCGGCAGCTTCGGGCAGCGCCGCAAAACGCTTGAACGGTGAGACCGCCGTAGTGGGCTGTTCCGGACCGGACCAGCTGGGGCTATGCAGGGTTTGGGTCATGGGAGACGTCCTTCCTCCTGATCGTGCGTATGGGAGGGACAACATTGGCCCGAATCGGTGCGCCGGTGTGACGGGCACAACAACGTGATTTTCCTACTCGAATTGTAGGCCAGCGCCGCTTGCTGTACGAACAGTTACGCGGGCCGCCGACCTGGGTTTGCATAGCGCGCAGCTGTCTGCTGCCTGCTCAATCGTACAAACCCTGTCGCCACGACGCTGTGGACTCGGACCCAGCCGGCGATCGCCCTGCAGCCCGATTGCCGGAGCTGAGTTACTTGGTGCTGTCAGCGTCCGGTGCGGTCCCGGTGGCCCGGCGGCCGGATACTCCGGTTGCCGGTTCTCCGGTGGCGGGCATGGTGCCGCCGGTGGATTCTCCGGCCGCCGCAGCTGAGGCTGAGGCGCGGTCCGGACCGCTCTGGTTCTCCCGGAGATTATCACGCGATTCAGTATCTGAGACAGCAGAGTCCGAATGGCGGATGGTTCCGCGGTCGGCCGGGACCGTCGCCGGCTCCCGGGGTTCGCCGGGTTCCGTCGCCGGCTCGGGCCCGACGGCGGCGTCGGCGGTCTCGTCGTCAGCCTTCTTGTCGGCTTCTTCGTCGGCGGCGTCCCTGTCGCTGCCTGTCGTCTCGTGGTCTGTCGTCTCGACGCCGGCCGTCTCGTCCTCGGCGTCCCCGGCAAGCGCCGCGGACTCGGGCTCGCGTCCCGGCAGGTACGGGGTGTCCGGCACGTCGCGCTTGCGCAGTCCGAGGACGATGAAGACCACCAGGGCGGCGAGCAGGACGAAGATGCTGGTCCAGACATTGAGCCGGGTGGTGATGCCGAAGAGGTTGATCTGTTCGGCGTCGTCGATCCGCATGGCCTCGATCCAGACGCGGCCCAGCGTGTAGTAGATGGCATAGAGCCAGAACAGCCGGCCGCGGCGGAACGCGAACTTGCGGTCCAGCGCGAGCAGCAGGGCCACTCCGACGAGGTTCCACACGGATTCGTAGAGGAAAGTCGGGTGGAACAGCGTGTCGGCGGGCATCCCGGCCGGGAAGTTGGGGCTGTCGGCGTCGACCTGGAGGCCCCACGGCAGGGTGGTCGGGCCGCCGAAGAGCTCCTGATTGAAGTAGTTGCCCCAGCGGCCGATCGCCTGGGCGAGCAGCAGGCCGGGGGCCGCGGCGTCAACGAAGGCGCTGAGCTTGACGCCGGCCCGGCGGCAGCCGATCCAGGCGCCGACGGCACCCAGCACCACGGCACCCCAGATGCCGAGTCCGCCGCGCTGGATCTGCGGGATCAGGGACAGGTCGCCGGTGCCGTCGAAGCCCGGGCCGAAATAGGCGTCCGGCGAGGACACCACGTGATAGAGCCGGCCGCCGATGATGCCGAAGGGGATCGCCCAGATGGCAATGTCCCAGACGCTGCCCTCGGGCGCACCGCGGCGCGCCCAGCGCACCGACGTCAGCCAGAGGCCGGCGATGATGCCGGCCAGGATGCACAGCGCGTAGGCGTGGATGCGCAGGGACCCCCAGGGCAGCGGGATATCGAAGCCGGACCAGTCCGGGCTCGGAATGCTCGCGGGAACCATCGCTGCCGCGTGGAGGACTGGCTGCATTGCTTACGCTTCTTCCTTGGTGAGGCCGGTGCTGAGCTCTTTCGTCAAGGACGCTACAGCATCGACGCCGCCCTCACCGATCGCCGCGACGAGGGCCGTGCCGACGATTACTCCGTCCGCGTAGGCGGCGATCTCGCGGACGTGGCCCGCGTTCGAGACGCCCAGGCCGACGCAGACGCGCTCGGCGCCCGCCGCGCGCGCTGCGGCCACGACGTCCTTGGCAGCGGAACTGACCGAGGTGCGGGCGCCGGTGACGCCCATGATGGAGACGGCGTAGACGAAGCCGCGGCTTGCGTCGACCGTGCGCTTCATCCGTTCCGGCGAGGAGGACGGCGCCACGAGGAACACCCGGTCCAGGCCGTACCTGTCCGAGGCGGCCATCCATTCCGCCGCCTCGTCCGGGATCAGGTCCGGCGTGATCAGCCCGGCTCCCCCGGCGTCCGCCAGGCGGCGGGAGAACTCGTCCACGCCCATCCGGACCACGGGGTTCCAGTAGGTCATGACCAGGACGGCCGCGTCGGTCTTGCTCGTGATGCCGCGCACGACGTCGAACACCTGGCCGACGTGGAAGCCCTTGGCGAGGGCCTCCGTGGTGGCGGCCTGGATGACCTGGCCGTCCATCACCGGATCCGAATACGGGATGCCGATTTCGATCAGGTCGGCGCCGTTTTCGGCCAAGGCGATGCCCGCGGCGATGGTGTCCTCGACGCTCGGGTAGCCAGCGGGCAGGTAGCCGATGAGGGCGGCACGGCCCTGGGCCCGGGCGCGGTCGATGGCCGCCGCGGACTTGCTGGCGGGCTGCTGCTTGCCTTCTGCTCTGTTTTCGGCGGTGCTCACAGCTGCTCCCCCTCCTGGGCGATCTCGTGTTCGGGTGAATCCTTGTCCAGCAGGTCGAACCATTCCGCGGCGGTGGCCACGTCCTTGTCGCCGCGGCCGGAGAGATTCACGAGGACGATCTTTTCTGACGCATCGCCAGCCTCCGCGGCGAGCCGCTGGCCGATCTTGATCGCGCCGGCCAGGGCGTGCGCGGACTCGATGGCCGGGATGATGCCCTCGGTCCGGCAAAGCAGCCGGAAGGCCTCCATGGCTTCGCTGTCCGTGATGGGCTCGTAGCTGACCCGGCCGATGTCGGCGAGGTAGGAGTGCTCGGGTCCGACGCCCGGGTAGTCCAGGCCAGCCGAGATGGAGTGCGACTCGATGGTCTGGCCGTCGTCGTCCTGCATGAGGTAGGACCGGGCGCCATGCAGCACGCCGGGCTTGCCCAGCGTGATGGTGGCCGCGTGGCGACCCGTTTCGACGCCTTCGCCGCCGGCTTCGAAGCCGTAGATCTTCACCGAGGGGTCATCCAGGAAGCCGTGGAAGATGCCGATGGCGTTGGAGCCGCCGCCGATGCAGGCGCAGACGGCGTCCGGCAGCCGGCCGGTCTGTTCCAGGATCTGGGCGCGGGCCTCCTCGCCGATGACCTCGTGGAAGTACCGGACCATGGCCGGGAACGGGTGCGCCCCGGCCGCGGTTCCGAGCAGGTAGTGCGTGTTGTCCACGTTCGCGACCCAGTCGCGGAGGGCCTCGTTGATGGCGTCCTTGAGCGTCTGCGATCCGTTGGTCACCGGGATGACGGTGGCCCCGAGCAGCTCCATCCGGGCAACGTTGAGGGCCTGCCGACGGCAGTCCTCGGCGCCCATGTAGACCACGCACTCCAGGCCCAGCAGGGCGGCGGCGGTGGCACTGGCCACGCCGTGCTGGCCGGCTCCGGTCTCGGCGATCACACGGGTCTTGCCCATCCGCTTGGCCAACAGCGCCTGGCCCAGCACGTTGTTGATCTTGTGCGAGCCGGTATGGTTCAGGTCCTCGCGCTTGAGGAAGATGCGGACTCCCCCGGCGTGCTCGGCGAAGCGCTTGGCTTCGGTGAGCAGCGAGGGACGGCCGGAGTAGTTCTTGTTCAGCTCCGCGATCTGGGCGGTGAACTCGGGATCAGCCTTGGCCTTCTCGAAGGTATCCTCGAGTTCGTCCAGGGCGGCGATGAGGGACTCGGGCATCCAGCGGCCGCCGTACGAGCCGAAGTAGGGTCCGGGGGCGTGGCGCAGGGAGGGTGCACCCTGCGGTCCGTCCTCGTCCGGGCGCTTGCCCTCCAGGAACGCATCCACGGGGCTTTCATCTGAGCCGGCTGTTGGCGCATCGACCATCAGTCTCACCATCCTGTTCCACTGCTAACTAGATCTTCGGTGCCGCACGGAAGCACCGCGGGGTCCGGCCGGGGGCCGGGCCGGACCGCGGGTCAGGAGCGTGCGGCGATTTCTTCGGCGCCGGCGGCCATGAATTCGGCGATCCGCTCGCGCGGGGTCGCATGGCTGACCAGCGCCTCGCCCACCAGGACCGCATTGGCGCCGTTTGCCGCGTAGTGCCGGACGTCATCCACGCCGCGGACACCGGATTCGCCGACCACGAGCGCGCCGGCGGGGATGCCGGCGGCGAGATCCGCAAAGACGGAGCGGTCGACGTCGAGCGTCTTGAGATTGCGGACGTTGACTCCGATGATTCTCGCGCCCGCGGCAACGGCTCGTTCAACTTCGCCGGGCGTGTGGGTCTCCACGAGCACGTTCATGCCCAGCTCACGGCTGAGCGCACTGTACTCGCCCAGCTGCGCATCGGTCAGCGAGGCGACGATCAGCAGGATCAGGTCGGCTCCGTGGGCACGGGCCTCCCAGATCTGGTACTCGTCGACCATGAAGTCCTTGCGCAGCAACGGGATGTCCACGGCCGCCCGGACGGCGTCCAGGTCGGCGAGGGAGCCGTTGAAGCGCCGCTGTTCGGTGAGGACGCTGATCACGGCGGCGCCGCCGTCGGCGTACTGCACGGCGAGCGAGGCCGGGTCCGCAATGCTCGCGAGATCGCCCTTGGAGGGGCTGCGCCGCTTGATCTCGGCAATCACCTTGAGCTGGGTCCGGTCCGAGGGCCCGCCCAGGGCGGCCCAGGCGTCACGCGCCGGGGCGGCCGCCGCGGCACGCTCCTTCAGCTCGGCGAGCGTGACGAGGCGCTGGCGGGCCTCCATATCCTCCCTGACACCGGCATTGATGTCATCGAGAACAGTCACTCTTAGTGGCCGGAGTTCTTCAGCTTGCTGCCGCCGACGCCATAACCGGCTTTGCGCATCACGAAGCCCACCACGAGGCCGATCAGCATGACGACCGCACCGGCGACGAAGATCGGGGTGTTGGCGACGACGAACGCGATGGCCGCGATGAGGGCGCCGACCAGCATGATGATCACGGTGGTCCAGGCCGCCGGGCTGTTGCCGTGGCCGGTCGGCTCGCTGTGGTCGACGCCGTCGTAGATGCCGGTGCCGGCAGCGGGCTGGGATGCGGAAACAGGGGCTTTGCTCATGGAAATCTCCTCAGGATCAATACTGCTTACATTCTGCCATTTATTGACAGTGGTGTTTGCCGCGTTACCGGCCGCGCTGCGGGGTGCGGGCTCAGGTGGGGTCGTCGCCGCGGGAGAGCCGGTCCCAGCTGTCGATCTCATCGGCCGGCTGCGCGGGGTCCGAAGCGCCTGCGCTGGCGGCCGCGTCGTACTTCGTGCGGCTCTTCCAGTACCGTCCGGCAGGGACGATGGCGAGGGCGCCGAGGCCCAGCAGCGACCCGGCAACGACGGCGAGCACGGGGAATGCGGTGAGGGCCACCTGGACGTTGCTGCCGCTGATGCCGGTGGCGGCGGCGATGGAACCCTGCGCCGCGGCCAGCGGGTCGGCCAGCACGGTTGCCGCCGCGGCAACGATCCCTGCGGAGGCGAGCAGGATGATCGCCGTGATGACCCAGCGGGCGATGCGCCCGGCAATGGAGGCGGCGAGGCCTCCCGCGAGGGCGACAAGGGCGAGGGCCGTCACCGTGGTGGCGGCCTTGCTGCCCTGGACCTGCAGGCCGTTCTGGCTGCTAACGCCCTGACCCAGCTGGCTGGGGTCCAGCTGCACGGTCAGCCAGGTCTGCGTGGTGGTGCCGAAGACCGCCAGCGCAAGTGCGGCAATCACCAGCACCAGGGTGGATTTCCGGGCCCAGCGCGGGACGGCCGGGCTGGTGCTCTTGACCATGGCGGGGCCGGTCATGGCTGCTCCGTCCCGGCACTGGGCACGGTGTCGGCCGTGATGTTGCGCAGCGACTGGGCCGTGTGGACGGCCCGCATCGGGGCGGCGGCCTTGTTGATGGTTTCGATCGCCTCGGTGGCGTTGACTGAATCGGCCACGATCCCGCCGCCGGCCTGCACGTAGGCGCGGCCTTCGCGGAGCAGGGCGGAACGGATGGCGATCGCCATGTCCATGTCGCCGGCGAAGTCGAGGTAGCCCACCACACCGCCGTAGATGCCGCGGCGGTGCGGCTCCAGCTCGTCCAGGAGCCGCAGCGCACGGGGTTTGGGCGCTCCGGACAGGGTGCCGGCCGGGAAGGTGGCCTTCAGCACGTCGTAGGCCGTCGCGGTCGGGGCGAGCCTGCCCACCACAGTGGACACCAGGTGCATGATGTGGCTGAACCGCTCCACCTCCATGAACTGCGTGACGTCCACGGTTCCGGCCACGCAGACCTTGGAGAGGTCGTTGCGGGACAGGTCCACCAGCATGAGGTGTTCGGCGCGTTCCTTCTGGTCCGCGAGCAGCTCCTCGGCGAAGGCCTTGTCCGCTTCAACCGTCTTGCCACGCGGCCGGGACCCGGCGATCGGGTGCGTGATGACTTCCTCCCCGGTGACTGTCACGAGGGCCTCCGGGGAGGAGCCCACGATCGAGTACTGGCGGCCGGCGGCGTCCTCGAGGCTGAAGATGTACATGTACGGGCTGGGGTTGGTGTTGCGCAGGACCCGGTAGACGTCCAGCGGATCGGCTCCGCACTCCATTTCGAAGCGGCGCGAAATCACCACCTGGAACACTTCGCCGTCGACGATCGCTTCCTTGCCACGGTCCAGGGCGGCCAGGTAATCGTTTTCATCCCAGCGCTCCTGCACGCTCGAGGCGAAGTCCAGGGCTGCGGGCTGGAGTACGGAGACGGGCTGCTCCGTCGGGGTGCTGATCTTTGCCAGCAGGTCCTTCACCCGGGCGACGGCGTCGTGCCAGGCCTCGTCGACGCGTTCGGAGCTGTTGTCGAAATTGATCGCGTTGGCGATCAGCAGCACCGTGCCGTCCATGTTGTCGTGCACGGCCATGTCCGTCACGAGGTTCAGCGCCATTTCCGGAAGCTGCAGGTCGTCTTCCGGCGGGCTGGTGAGCTTTTCCCAGTGCCGGACGGTTTCCCAGCCGAGGAAGCCGACGAGGCCGGAGGTAAAGGGCGGCAGTCCTTCGAAACGTTCGGTGTGCAGGGCACGGACGGTGTCCCGGATGGCATCGACCGGGCTGCCGTCCAGCGGCACGCCGACGGGCGGCTCGCCGAGCCAGTGCGCCTGCCCGTCCTTGGTGGTCAGCGTGGCACGGGACCGCGCGCCGATGAAGGAGTAACGGGACCAGGCGCCGCCCACTGCGGCGGACTCCAGCAGGAACGTCCCGGGCTGGCCCTGGGCGAGCTTGCGGTACAGCCCGATCGGCGTTTCGGCGTCAGCCAGCACCTTGAGCCGGACGGGGATGACACGGCTGTGGCCGGCGAGTTCCCGGAACTCGTCCAGGCTGGGGCTGATGATTCCAAGGTCCTGCATGGCTGCGTTTTTCCGCCTGTTCTCTTGGTCTAAAGCTTGCGAGGTGCCCGCGGCCTGCGCCGCGGTGCGCCGGTCAGTCGGCCTGGCCGACGACGGCGTCCAGCGCCCGTCCGTCGAAGCAGGTCCGGGTCCCGGTGTGGCAGGCGGCGCCGACCTGGTCGACCCGGACCAGCAGGGCGTCGCCGTCGCAGTCCAGAGCGAGCGACTTGACCCACTGCACGTGGCCGGAAGTGTCGCCCTTGCGCCAGTACTCCTGCCGGGAGCGGGAGTAGAAGGTGACCCGCCCGCTGGTCATCGTGCGGTGCAGCGCCTCGTCGTCCATCCAGCCCAGCATGAGCACCTCGCTGGTGTCGAACTGCTGGACGATCGCGGCCACCAGGCCGGCGCTGTCCCGCTTGAGAGACGCCGCGAGACCCGCGGGGAGCGGGCCGGCGTCGTGCGCCGAATCGGGGACGGCAGAACCCGGCGCGGCGGAAACCGGGACGGAATTTTCCGGGGCGTTTAGCTGGTCGTCGACCGGGACGGGGGCGGGGGCGGGCTGCTCAGACATCAGCTCAAGTCTAGTGCCTCCGCGCCCGCCGCTGCCCGGCGTTGCGGGCACCGCGCTTAACATCGCCGCCGAAAGCGCGTTGCGGCCGAAACCACGGCGCTTCCTGTGCCCAGAGGCGCGCCTCTCGTGCTAGTTTCACAAGTGATGCATTTCGTCGAACCGTCCCGAGAAGTTCTGGCCGAAACCCTGCTGGCGGCCGGTCCTGACTCCCCCACGCTCTGCAAGGGCTGGCAAACCCGTGATCTTGCAGCCCACCTCTACCTGCGGGAGCGCAAAGCCCGTGTTGGCCTGGGGCTCCTGATCAAACGGCTGTCCAAGGCCTCGGATGAGGCCACGGCCGAGCTCGCCGCCACGGTCCGGACCCCGGAAGCCTACGCGAAGCTGGTCAACACCTTCCGCGCCGGGCCGCCCGCCCTATCCCCCATGCGGATCAAGGCCCTGGACGAAAGCTCCAACCTGATCGAGTACTTCGTGCACACGGAGGATGTCCGCCGGGCGGTGGACCGCTGGGCGCCCCGGGCCCTGGACGAGGCTTACTCGGACGCACTCTGGGATGAACTGATCAAGCGCGCCGCCATCCTGTACCGCGGCGTGGACCTCGGCATCGTGCTGGTGCGCCCATCCGGGCCGCGGCATGTTGCCAAGCGGGCCCCCGTCTCGGTCGCGATCGTGGGCGAACCGGGTGAGCTCCTGATGCACGCGCATGGCCGGACCCGGCACGCACTGGTGACCTTCGAGGGCCAGCCGGACGCCGTCGCGCTGCTGCAGTCCGCCGAAGTCGGACTCTAAGCTCGCGCTTAACCAAGCAACGCGGGGTCACATCGCGCCCATATTCCCCTTCGGGATGGGCGCAATGTGACCCCGCGTTGCCTTAATCAGGCTGGGGGTTAGCGGACTTCGAAGCCTGCCTCGCGGATGGCGGCTTTGACCTGGGCGATCATGTCGAGCGGCCCGAAGTGGAACACCGAGGCAGCGAGCACGGCGTCCGCGCCCGCAGCTACGGCCGGCGGGAAGTGCTCGGGCCTGCCGGCGCCGCCCGAGGCGATCAACGGCACCTTCACGCTGGCGCGGGCCAGGCGGATCAGTTCCAGGTCGAAGCCGTCCTTGGTGCCGTCGGCGTCGATCGAGTTGAGCAGGATCTCGCCGACGCCGCGGTCGGCGGCCTCGCGGGCCCAGGCGAGGGCGTCGATGCCTGTGCCCTGGCGGCCGCCGTGCGTGGTGACCTCGAACCCGGACGGTGTCGGCTGCGAGCCGGGACGGGTGCGCCGCGCATCGAGGGAAAGCACCAGCACCTGCGAGCCGAAGTGCCGGGTAATCTCGTCGATCACCCCGGGCCGGGCCACGGCCGCGGTGTTGATGGCCGCCTTGTCCGCCCCGTAGCGCAGCAACTTGTCCACCTCGGCCACGCCGCGGACGCCGCCGCCTACGGTCAGCGGGATGAAGACTTCCTCCGCGGTGCGCCGGACGACGTCGAAGGTGGTTTCGCGGTTGCCGGAGGACGCGGTGACGTCCAGGAAGGTCAGCTCGTCGGCGCCGCCGTTGTCGTAGCGGTGCGCGAGCTCCACCGGGTCGCCGGCGTCGCGCAGGCCCTCGAAATTGATCCCCTTAACCACCCGGCCGGCGTCGACGTCCAGGCACGGGATGACACGGACGGCTACGGACATGGCTGCTCCTGAACTGGGCTCACAAACGATGAGCTCACGGATAATGGCTTCACGGACGGGCCGCGCTAGATCCGGCAGGCGTGGATGCTGCTGACCAGGATGGCGCGGGCCCCGAGGTCATAGAGTTCGTCCATGATCCGGTTGGTGTCCTTCTTCGGCACCATCGAGCGGACGGCCACCCACTCCGAGTCGCGCAGCGGCGAGACGGTGGGCGATTCCAGTCCGGGCGTCAAGGCCGCGGCCTGCTCCACGAGTTCCTTGCGGATGTCGTAGTCCATCAGCACGTACTGCCGGGCCACGAGCACACCCTGGAGGCGGCGGATCAGCACTTCGGTGGCCGGGTTCTGCTCGCCCTTGCGGCCGATCAGGACCGACTCGGAGTTCAGGATCGGCTCGCCGAAGATTTCCATGCCGGCGGCTTTGAGTGTGGTGCCGGTTTCGACGACGTCGGCGATCGCGTCCGCGACGCCAAGCCGGACGGAGGATTCGACGGCGCCGTCGAGCCGGACGACCTTGGCGTTAATGCCGCGCTGGGCGAGGTAGCCGCGGAGCAGCCCGTCGTAGCTGGTGGCAAGGCGCTTGCCTTCGAGCTGGTCGATGGCGGTGAAATCCCCCACCGGGCCGGCGAAGCGGAAGGTGGAGGCCGCGAAGCCCAGCGGCAGCAGCTCTTCGGCTTCAACCTCGGCGTCGAGCAGCAGGTCGCGGCCCGTGATGCCGACGTCCAGGGTGCCTTGGCCGACGTACACGGCGATGTCACGGGGGCGGAGGAAGAAGAATTCAATGTCGTTGTCCGGGTCCACCATGACCAATTCGCGGCTGTCGCGGCGCTGGCGGTAGCCTGCCTCGGCAAGCATGGCGGAGGCGGCTTCGGACAGGGATCCCTTGTTCGGGACGGCAACTCTCAGCATGGGAAGTTCTTTCTGGTTAGGAAGTCATCGGTGCAGGCACAGCGGGCCACGCGGTGCGCCGGCCCCCCGGACAAAGGTCCGGGGGAAGGCGCGACGTGGCTAGAGATGCTTGTAGACGTCTTCCAGGCTGAGTCCTTTGGCGAGCATCAGAACCTGCAGGTGATAGAGCAGCTGCGAAATTTCTTCCGCGGCGGCCTCATCGGATTCGTACTCGGCAGCCATCCAGACCTCGGCTGCTTCCTCCACGACTTTCTTGCCGATGCCGTGGATTCCGGACTCCAGTTCGGCGACGGTGCGGGAGCCCTCCGGGCGGGTGGCTGCCTTCTCACTCAGTTCTGCGAACAGCGACTCGAAATTCTTCACACCCTCCAGCCTACTTGTTCACGGCCGGAGCACGCCTGCCGGGCCCTTGCATGACGGCCCGGATGTGAGCGAATACACAGCTTAGGAGTACAGCTTGAGCGTGACGGCGGTGGCCAGCGCGGCGGTGACGGCCTCGTGGCCCTTGTCCTCGGTGGAGCCGGGGAGGCCGGCGCGGTCGATGCCCTGCTGCTCGGTGTCACAGGTCAGCACGCCGAAGCCGACCGGCACGCCGGTGCGGACGCTGACCTCGGTCAGGCCGAGGGTGGCGGCTTCGCAGACGTACTCGAAGTGCGGGGTGCCGCCCCGGATCACGACGCCGAGCGCCACTACGGCGTCGAAGTGCGGCGCCAGCCGGGCTGCCGCGACCGGCAGTTCAAAGGTTCCGGGGACGCGCAGCACGGTCGGTTCGGTGATGCCAGCGTCCTTGGCGGCGCGCAGCGCGCCGTCGAGCAGGCCGTCCATGATCTTGGTGTGCCAGCTGGCGGCCACGATGGCCAGTTTCAGCCGTGAGGTTTCGTCGCGCTGGAAGGTGGTCAGGTCAATCTGGGGTGCGCCGTGGCCGCTCATGGGAGCTCCTTGCTGTGGGAGGTGTCTGGGGGTGCTTGCTTGGGGGTGCTGCGGGAGGGCTCAGCCCTGTTCGTGCTCGAAGCCGAGCTGTCCGGCGGCGGGCGCGGCGGGCTCCATGTCGAGGACCAGCCGGTGGTCCATCCGGTCCTTCTTGGTCTGCAGGTAGCGGAGGTTCTGTTCCCGGGAGGGCACCTCTGTGGGGACCATCTCGACCACCCGGACGCCGGCCTGGGCCAGCCTGTCCTGCTTGTCCGGGTTGTTGCTCAGCAGGCGGATCTCGTGCAGGCCCATCTCGGCGAGGATCTGGGCCGCTGCCTTGTAGCAGCGGGCGTCCACCGGCAGGCCCAGCTGCTCGTTGGCCTCGACCGTGTCGAAGCCGGCCTCCTGCAGGGCATAAGCCTTGATCTTGTTGGCCAGGCCGATGCCGCGGCCTTCCTGGCCGCGCAGGTAGAGCAGCGTGCCACCGAATTCGTGGATCATCTCCAGGGCATAGGCCAGCTGTTCGCCGCAGTCGCACCGGTAGGAACCAAACACGTCCCCGGTGAGGCATTCGGAGTGCAGCCGGACCAGGGGGGCCTGGCCGTCCGTGGCCGGCAGCGGGGAGCTCACGGCGAGGTGTTCGGCGCCGGTGTCCAGATCGGTCCAGGCCTGCGCCACGAAGTCGCCGTACGCGGTGGGCAGCTGGACGATTGGCCCGCCGCTGACCGGATGCGGCTGCTGTCCCGGGGTGGCCGGCTGCGCTTCAGAAGTCGTCATTGTCTCTCCTCAATCCAGGTGTCAGGCGGATGCCGCTGCGTGGCTGCCGGGGTTACCGGCCTCAAGGTAAGCCACCAGGTCGGCAATCGAGATCAGCGGGCAGCCATGTTCGATCGCGAAACCGCGAAGTCCGTCCAGCCGCATCATTTCTCCGTCGTCGTGCACCAGCTCTGCAATTACGCCCACGGGCTCCAGGCCGGCCAGCCGGCACAGCTCAACAGCCGCCTCGGTGTGGCCGGGACGCTCCCGCACACCCCCCTTAACGGCGCGGAGCGGGAAAACATGCCCGGGACGGGTCAGCGAATTTGGCTGGCTGGTCGGATCGGCCAGGATCCGGGCCGTCAGGGCCCGGTCGGTGGCCGAGATTCCGGTGCTCACGCCCACCGCCGCGTCGCACGAAACCGTGTACGCGGTGCCTTTGGAGTCCTGGTTGATCGCCACCATCGGCGGCAACGCCAGTTCGTCCGCCCGTTCACTGGTCAGCGGTACGCAGATGACGCCGGAGCTGTAGCGGATGGTCCAGCCCATCAGCGCCGGGGTCGCGTGCTGCGCGGCGAAGATGATGTCGCCTTCGTTTTCGCGGTCCTCGTTGTCGACCACCAGCACCGGCCGGCCGGCGGCCATGGCGCGGATCGCGTCTTCGATCGGGTCCAGCGCGGCGGGCGCGTCCACGGCGAGTCCGCGGTTCTCCTGCAGCCGGCTCATGATGCGGCCGCCTGGCGGTGCGCAGCCTCCGGGCGGGGCGTGGCGGGGGCGAAGGCGAGCAGCCGTTCGGTGTACTTGGCCAGCACGTCCACTTCAAGGTTCACGCGGGCGCCGATGGACTTGGCGCCCAGGCCCGTTTCGGCCAGGGTCGTCGGGATCAGGCCGACTTCGAACCACGGCGCCGGCTCCGGCGCCGGGCTCACGGCCGTAACGGTCAGGGAGACGCCGTCGACGGCGATCGAGCCCTTCTCCGCGATGTAGCGGGCCAGCCCGGCCGGCACACCGAAGCGCAGCCGGTCCCAGTTGCCGAGCGGCTCGCGTTCCAGCAGTTCGCCGACGCCGTCGACGTGCCCCTGCACGACGTGGCCGTCGAGCCGGCCGCCGGCCTGGACGCAGCGCTCGAGGTTGACCGGATCCCCGGCTGCCAGCCCGCCGATGGTGCTGCGGAGCAGGGTCTCCCCCATGACGTCGACGCTGAAGTCCGCGCCGTCGATGTCCGTGGCGGTCAGGCAGACGCCGTTGACGGCAATCGAGCCGCCGTGGGCCAGTCCCTCGGTGCTGCCGGGGGCGTGCAGGCGCAGCGTGGCGCTGGTTTCGCCGTCGCGCTCGACGGAGAGCACCTTCCCCTGCTCGGCGATAATTCCGGTAAACATCAGTAGCCTCCTGCGGCGGTGTCCGCGTCGGTGCGCGGGGTGGAATCGGATGAAGTGTCAGTGGCGGGGCGCAGGTGCAGCCGCAGGTCGCGGCCCAGCATCCGGACGGCGCCGCCGGAGGCCTGGTCCCAGTCCCAGTGCTGGGCATCGGCGAGGGTGCCGATGCCGAGGTCCTCCAGGGCAGGTGTGCCCGAGCCAAGCAGCGTCGGGGCCAGATAGACGATCAGCTCGTCGACGAGGCCCGCGGCGAGGAAAGCGCTCAGGATCCGCGAGCCGCCTTCGACCATGAGGTGCCGGACGCCGGCGTCGAACAGTTGGTCCAGGGCCTCGCGGGGGTCCCGGGTCGGCAGGTGCAGCGCCTTGCCGTCGCCGCCGTTGACGGCGGCGCCGTCGGGAATCCCGCGCAGGCCCATGACGGCCCGCAGCGGCTGCTTTTCCGCGGCTGCGCCGTCGGGGGTGCGGGCCGTGAGCCGCGGGTTGTCGACCAGGACCGTCTGCGTGCCGACCAGGATCGCATCGATCCGGCCCCGCAACGCGTGGTTGTCGGCGAGCGACTCGGGGCTGGAGATCCACTGGCTGGTGCCGTCGCTGGCCGCGATCCGGCTGTCCAGGGTCTGGGCGATGTGCAAGGTGACGAAGGGCCGTTTGGCGGCGACGGCGTCGAACCAGCGTCGGTTGAGCTCGAGGGCTGCGACGGCGCCCAGGCCCGACCGGACCCTGACACCGGCGGCGCGCAGGGTGGCCGCTCCCCCGGCGGCGGGATCATGCGGGTCGTCGATGGCGTAGACGACGTCGGCCACGCCGGCGTCGATGATGGCCTGGGCGCAGGGGCCGGTGCGGCCGCAGTGGTTGCACGGCTCGAGCGTGACCACCATGGTGGTGCCGGTCAGGTCCAGTCCGGCCGCCACTGCCTGCGAGATCGCGTCGGCCTCGGCGTGGGGGGTGCCGGCGCCGCGGTGGTGGCCGGTCACGAGGGGTGTGCCGTCGGGCCCGATAATGACGGCGCCCACCAGCGGGTTCGCACCCCGCGGGCCCTGCGCCGCGGCTGCGAGGGCGGCATCCATGGCGGCCGTCTCGGCGGCGCTGAAGCCGGCGGCGGCGAAGCCTTCCTTGTCCGGCTGTTCCTGCGGCCCGGCGGCCGCCTGCTGAACGCTCATTTGCCGCCCGCCCGGTCCCGTAGGACCGCGGAGTCGGCGAAGAGCCATCGCAAGGGGTTCATGTCTGTCGTTCCTTCCCTCAAGAACCGCGATGGCTCCGGGGGTATACGACAGCGCAATTCCGCGGCGCCGTGAGGGCTCCGCAGTAACAGCTGTACGTGCTTCTCTCATCCAGACTTTAACTGTCGGTACCGGAGTTCCACCGGTTCAACCGTCCGCCGTCATCCTTCCCCAAGGGAAGAGTGCCGGCTCGCGGGTCGCGGACTATAACCGCCGGTTCGGACTTACACCGACCCCGGAGCACGTATGTGTGTAGCTATTCTGACACAACCGGGCGGACGGCCCGGCTATTCCCGCGGAACGGACGGTACAACTTTCGTCATGTTCCGGCGGGCTAGCGGCTGCCCGCGGCCCGCAACCGCCCGATCGCATCCGCCGGGTCGTCTGCGCCGTAGACAGCGGAGCCGGCCACAAAGACGTCCGCCCCGGCCTCGGCGGCACGCCAGATGGTCTTCTCCGTGATTCCGCCGTCCACCTGGATCTTGATATCCAGGCCGGAGGCGTCGATTGCCGCCCTGGCCCGGCGGATCTTGGGCAGCGTGAGGTCCAGGAATTCCTGGCCGCCGAAGCCGGGTTCCACCGTCATGATGAGAATCATGTCCAGCTCGCCGAGCATGTCCAGGAACGGCTCCACGCCGCTGCCGGGCCGCAGCGCCAGGCCGGCCTTGGCGCCGCGGGCGCGCAGCTCGCGGGCCAGTTTCACCGGCGCGATGGATGCTTCGGCGTGGAACGTCACGGAAGCCAACCCGGCGTCGGCGTAGGCCGGCGCCCAGCGGTCGGCGTGCTCGATCATGAGGTGCGCGTCCAACGGGATCGGGCTGACTTCCTGCAGCCGCTGGACCACCGGAAGCCCGAGCGAGAGATTGGGCACAAAATGGTTGTCCATCACGTCCACGTGCACGGCGTCAGCGGTCCTGATCTTGTGGAGCTCGGACTGGAGGTTCGCGAAGTCCGCCGAAAGGATGCTCGGGTGGATGCAGCAATGGGCCATGGATTTCCTTGTCGTTGCGCTGGTCGGAAGGTCAGGTAACTGGTGCCAGTATGGCCGAAGCTCAGGCTTTCTTGTGGATCAGCGCCAGGAACATGGCGTCCGTCCGGTGCCGGTGCGGCCAGAGCTGGGCCGTGAGGTCGTGGCCGGCCTCGAGGTGGCCGGTGAGGCTCACCGCGTCGAGGGCCGCGCCGGCGTCGAGCAACTCGAGGTCGTCGCGCTTGCGCAACGCGTCGCTGACGACGGCGGTGGTCTCGGCCGGGTGCGGGGAACACGTCACGTAGGCCACCACACCGCCGGGCTTGACCGCATCGAGGGCCGACTTAAGCAGTTCCCGCTGCAGCGGGCCGAGATCGACAAGGTCCTTGGGGGTGCGCCGCCAGCGCGATTCCGGGCGGCGGCGCAGCGCGCCCAGTCCGGTGCAGGGTACGTCCACAAGCACCCGGTCGAAGCTTTCCGCCATCTCGGACCCGACCTCGCGGCCGTCGCCGGTGCGGACATGCCAGACCTCGTGCGGGACGGCGGCGAGGGCCTGACGGACAAGTTTCGCGCGGTGCGGCGCCGGCTCGTTGGCGAGCAGGGTGGCGCCGTGCTGCCGGGCCAGGGCGCCGAGCAGGGCTGCCTTGCCGCCGGGTCCGGCGCAAAGATCAAGCCAGCGTTCGCCGCCGGCCTGGCTGCCAGGGCCGCCGACGGCGCTTTCGGCGCCGCCCGCGCCGGTTCCCGCAGCAAGGTCCACGGAGGCCAGGGCGCGCGCCACCAGCTGCGAGCCGACGTCCTGGACCCGGGTGCTGCCATCCCGCACCGACGCAAGCCGGCCAAGGTCGCCGCCGCTGGAGAGCGCCGAACCTTCCACGAGCTCGCCGGGTGTGGCGCCGCTTTCGAGGGCTTCGTCGAGGCTGCCGAGACCGGGCAGCGCCACGAGGTTCACCACGGGCGCGGCGTTGTCTGCCTCAAGGAGGTCGTTGATTTCGGTCACCGGGCGGCCATGCGCCACCAGGGACTGCCGGAAGGCGCGCACGATCCACTCGGGGTGGGCGTAGCGGACCGACGCCACCTTCGTCTCGTCCGGCTCGTCGCGAAGCAGCAGCTCCAGCCACTCGTCCAGCGTGTGCGCGGAGACCTTGCGGAGCACGGCGTTGATCAGGCCGGAGGGGCCGGCGCCGATCACGGCGCGGGCCAGGCCGACGGTCTCGTCGAGCGCGGCGTGCGCCGGGACCCGCATGGCCAGCAGCTGGTGCGCGCCGATCCGCAGGGCGTCGAGGATGGCCGGGTCCAGCTGGTCCAGCGGGCGGTCCACGCAGCGGGCAAGGATCGCGTCATAGGTGCCCTGGCCGCGGAGGGCGCCGTAGCTGAGCTCGGTGGCGAAACCGGCGTCGCGCTTGTCCAATCCGTGATGCCGGATCCGGGCCGGCAGCACGAGGTTCGCGTAGGCGTCCTCGGCGGCCACCGCACGCAGCACCTCAAAGGCGACCAGCCGCGCCGGGTCGGCTCGACGGCTGCGCTGGGAGGGGGCACTTTCGGTGTAGCTGCGCTGCGGTCCGCGGTTCCGTTCGCGTCCCTGCGCGTTCCGCTTCACGCCGCCCCGGGGGCCCTGGCCGCCGCGGCCGCCGGACCCCTGGCCGCCGGACCCTTGTCCGCCGGATTGGGGGCCCCTGGCCCGGCCGCTGCCATTTGATCCGGATTCGCTCATTCGAAGACCACGCTTTCCAGTGTTGCCTGTCCGCGCGCCCAGTCGGCGGCGGTCATCATTTTCTTGCCCGCAGGCTGGACCCGGGTGAGCTCAACGGGGTGCGAGCCGGTCCCGACCAGGACGGCTTTCCCGTCGAGGGCCAGGTGTCCCGGGCGCAGGGCCGGAGCCCCGGGCCGGAGCAGTACCGGTTCGAGCTTGATGCGCTGTCCGTCCAGCGTGGTCCAGGCCCCGGGTTCCGGCGTCACTCCGCGGGCGCGGCGTCCGATCGCGAGTGCCGGCTGCTGCCAGTCGAGCCGGCCGTCCTCGAGGGTGAGTTTCGGGGCCAGGCTGATGTCGCCCTGCTGCGGCACGGCGGTGGCCTTGCCGGCGTCGACGGCGGAGAGTGTCTGGGTCAGCAGCACGGCGCCGCTGTGCGAGAGTCGGTCCAGCAACTCCCCCGCGGTGTCCGTGGGCCGCACCGCCTCGGTCAGGGTGCCAAACACGGGTCCGGTGTCCAGGCCCTCTTCGAGCCGGAAAGTCACGGCGCCGGTGATGTCGTCCCCGGCGATGAGTGCCCGCTGCACAGGCGCAGCCCCGCGCCAGGCCGGCAGGAGCGAAAAGTGCAGGTTGATCCAGCCGTGCCGGGGAACGTCCAGGGCCGCCCGCGGAATGAGTCCGCCGTAGGCGACGATTGCGGCAACGTCGGGCGCGGCCGCCTCGATCCTGGCCGTCACTGCCGCATCGACCTTGGCGGCATGGATGACCTCGATGCCGAGCTCCGCGGCGCGGGCGGCGACCGGCGAGGGCGTCAGGACGCGTTTGCGTCCCAAGGGAGCATCCGGCCGGGTCAGGACGGCGACGACGTCGAAGCCGGCCGCGACGAGGGCGGCCAGCGAGGGGACGGCGACGGCCGGGGTTCCCGCGAAGAGGACCCTCACTGGCCGGTTCCGAAGGAGGAACCCGCGCCGAAGCTCGAGCCGACGGTCTTGGCGCGCTTCGACGTCGTCTGCTCGGTGATGGAGTCGTAGTTGGCGTTGCGGATGGCGCGCAGGGCCGCTTTGCGGTCCTCGCCTTCGAGCCGGTCGGTGAAGAGGATCCCGTCCAGGTGGTCCGTTTCGTGCTGGAAGACCCGCGCGAGCATGCCCTCACCTTCAAGCACCACCGGGTTGCCGTGCACGTCGACGCCGGTGACGCGGGTGCTTTGGCGCCGGCGGACCGGGAACCCCAGTCCGGGAATGGAGAGGCAGCCTTCCACCTCGTCCGGCTGGAAGTCTTCGCTGTTCTCCAGCACCGGGTTGATGATGTGGCCCTCCACCCCGCGGATGCGGTAGGTGAAGACCCGCTGGCTGATGCCGACCTGGGGTGCGGCCAGGCCGGCGCCCTCCACGTCCTCCATGGTTTCGGTCATGTCGGCAACGAGCTTTTCCAGCTCAGGCCCGAATTCCGTCACGGGATCGGCAACTGTGCGCAGCACCGGGTCCCCAATGATGCGGATATTCAAAATGGCCATGGGCAATCTGTCCTCACGGTGGGCTGCTTGGGATCCCATCCAGTTTAGTGGCAGCCTCGGGCTTCCGGCTCAGCGGGCCACCGGCGGCGCGATCGGCAGCAGGGCTGCTCCGGCGGCCGAGGTGTCGGCGGACATCTCCCAGACGCGGCGCAGCGCGCAGAACTTCCACCAGTGATGCTTGAGCACCTCCGGGTTGGCCCGCTGCGGCCGGACCTCGGTCTCGCCGATGGCCACCGCGAGGAGGATCGGGGAATCGCCGTGCTGCCAGGCTTCCCACTCCCCTGCCACCGGGTCCACGAGGCTTTCCTCCGCCTTCATGCCGGCCACCAGCTGCATGACGACCTTGTCGTCGAGCGGTTTGACCGTGCCGTCCCGGCTGGTGCCCTTGGTCTTGTAGTCGATGAGGCAGGTGCGGCCATTGATCTTGGCCACCAGGTCAAGGGTTCCCGCGTAGCCCACGGTCTTGTTCCAGACCGTGATCTCCGGGGCTATCGGCTCCACCTGGAACAGTTCCCACCATTCGTCGAAGCGCGCGGCGAAGGCTTCCTCGCCGTTGGCCGCGAGGGCCTCACGGGTTTCCTTCATCTGGTGCGGCCGGCCAAGCGCCCGCAGGGCCACCTGCTCGCAGTAGTTGTGCACGCGGTCGCCACGCTTGGCGGCGTCGTCCCGGTGCGTTTCGGCTGCCTTCGCCGCCCGGCTTACCGCCTGCCGCACCTTGGCCGGGCTCCCCAGGATCGCCGGCAGCGAGGGATCCGCCGCGAGGCTGCTCGCACCCATGTAGCCGAACCAGCCGTCCAGGCCGTGGGGCTGCTGGCCGATCACGGTGGTGATGGAGGGTACGGAGAACTGCTCGGACGTGGAACGTGCATACATCCGGCCGTAGTCGGTGGCGTGGGCGAGAAGCGGGGCGGTCATAAAAAGACTCTTTCACAGGGGTCGGACGCTCTAGGGAAAACAAAATGGCCCGCCCCGCTCTGTGAGCGGAACGGACCATTTTCCAGGTGGGCGATACTGGGTTCGAACCAGTGACCTCTTCGGTGTGAACGAAGCGCGCTACCACTGCGCCAATCGCCCCGGTGCCATTGAATGCTAGCCCACCCCGGCGGAATATAGAAATCGGCGCTCCGGATGCCGGGCGGACCCCCTCGGCGACCCGGCCTGGCTGCGCCCGTTGGACGAAGATGGCCGCTTTCCGGGGTCATTTGGCGGCCACGATTGGCGAATCGGTGGGGCGGGGGCGGAGGGCAGGTCGGTGCCGGCCCGGACCGCGCCCCGCTGGACGAAGATAGCCGCAATACGGGTCGGCTTAGCTGCCGTCTGCGGCAATCGGCGGAACGGGCTCGCCCCAACGATTCGCAGGCCTTCCCCCGGCACCGCTCCTTCGCTGACCGCGTCTGCCTCCGCCGTCGTCGTCGGACACCATGTCCGCCGCCCCGCCCAGGCGACGTGAGAACGGGGGCGAATTACACTCCTGTAATTAGCAAAATCCCCTAGATTGCGGGGAAGAACGGGGGTCCGGTGACGCCGGACGCGGCCCGATTTGTAGATTCCCTGAACCTCCTATAGAGTTCTTACTCGTTGGAACGCGAGGAAATGCCGAATACGGCAGGGAATCGCAGGCAACAATGCGGACGTAGCTCAGCTGGTAGAGCACCACCTTGCCAAGGTGGATGTCGCGAGTTCGAATCTCGTCGTCCGCTCGCAGGACACTGTCACGGCAACAGTTCTTCGGAACTGTGTCTACACGGTGGGTTGGCCGAGAGGCGAGGCAGCGGCCTGCAAAGCCGTATACACGGGTTCGAATCCCGTACCCACCTCGGTGAAAACCCTGGTTTCCGGTTCCGGCCGGATGCGAAAGGGGCGATTGGCGCAGCGGTAGCGCGCTTCCCTGACACGGAAGAGGTCACTGGTTCGATCCCAGTATCGCCCACCAAAGCAAGGCAACTTGCTTGATCCAGTACCACCGGCCTGCCGGAATGGACTAAAAATGCGGACGTAGCTCAGCTGGTAGAGCACCACCTTGCCAAGGTGGATGTCGCGAGTTCGAATCTCGTCGTCCGCTCTGTCGTTTCACCAGATTCACACAACTCCACTCCGGATCCTTCCGGTTGCGGGCGATTGGCGCAGCGGTAGCGCGCTTCCCTGACACGGAAGAGGTCACTGGTTCGATCCCAGTATCGCCCACCATGAAAGCAGCTCCCCCGGAGCTGCTTTTTTCGTTCCCCTTCCCACGGCCCCGCACAGAGTCTTTCTCCTCTGGGCGTACACCCTTGGCACGTCCCCACCCGGCGGTTAGGATCGGAAGCGCTAGGAGCGATCTGGCTCCGCGACTGAAGGGAGGTGCCCGTGGGTTTACTTGACGATCTAAAGGGCAAGGCTCAGCATCTGATTGGTGGCAACGAACAGGCCATCAAGGACGGCATCGAAAAGGCGGGTGATTTCGTCGATTCGAAGACCGGCGGAAAATACGCCGACAAAGTAGATTCCGCCCAGCGAGGCGCCTCCGACTTCGTGGACAACGCGGACGGCCGGCCGGCAACGGCCCCCGTCGCAGAGCCGCACGTCGCGGGTGAGCCACCAGTCGCCGGGGAACCCCGGCAGCAGGGCCTCTGACCCAGGTACGTCAGCGAGGTGCCGGTCCCGCCGCGAGGCGGCGCCGGCACCTTTGTCGTTTAACGACCGACGCGGGGTCAGCCCCAACTGGCTCGCAGTAGTTGTCGTTTTGAGCCCTCAAAACGACAACTACTGCGAGTTAGTTGGGTTCCTACCGCGGCCGGGGCTAGGACGGCTCGTGGTTCTGGCCCTCCCGGGCGAGGGCGGTGAGCCGGGACACGGCACGGAAGTACTTCTTCATGTACCCGCCGGTCATCATTTCCTCGGTGAAGAGCTGGTCGAACGGCACGCCGCTGGCCAGGATCGGCACGTCCTTGTCGTACAGCCGGTCCGCCAGGACAACGAAGCGCAGCGCCACGGCCTGTTCGGTGATGGTCTCGACGTTGCGCCACACCACGCCGTCGATCCCGTCGATCAGCTGCCGGTAGCGGCTCGGGTGCACCCCGGCCAAGTGGTTGATCAGGGTACTGAATTCATCCTTGGCCACCGTCTGGCCGTCGAACTCCGCCTGCATATGGTGCGTAAGCTCGTCGTTGCGCAGCGGCGCTGGCGCCTTCGGCAGGCCGCGGTGGCGGTAGTCCTCGCCGTCGATCCGGACGACGTCGAACTGGTCCGCCAGGACTTGGATCTCGCGCTGGAAGTCGACGGCGGCGAAGCGGCCGTCACCGAGGGAGCCGGGCAGGGTATTGGACGTTGCGGCGAGCTTGACTCCGGCGTCGGCGAGCTCGCGCATCAGCCGGGACATCAGCACCGTGTCACCCGGATCATCAAGCTCGAACTCATCGATGCAGACCAGCTTGTAGTGGCTGAGCGCCTCCACGGTCTTGCGGAACGACAGCGCCCCCACCAGGTTGGTGTACTCCACGAAGGTGCCGAAGGCCTTGGGGCCCGGGGCCGCGTGCCAGAGCGAGGCCAGCAGGTGGGTCTTGCCGACGCCGAAGCCGCCGTCGAGGTAGATGCCCGCCCGCGAGGTGTCCTTCTTGCCAAAGAGCCGCTTGAACAGGCCGTCGCCGTCGCGGGAACCGACACCGGCAGCAAAGCTTTGCAGGGCATGCACCGCGTGCGCCTGGCTGGGCTGGGCCGGATCCGGCCGGTAGCTGGCGAAGGACACCCCGCCGAAGCGCGGCGACGGATAAAACCCGTTGAGGAGTTCATCGACGGAAACCGCCGGGGTTCTGGCGGCGAGCTGTTCGATCTGTACCAAGGTGGTCCGTTCTGCTGGTCTCGTGTCCCCAGAAAGAATACCGGCAAAGGCCGGGTTCCCTTCCGGGCGCGGGAACGGACGTGACCAAGGCCATATTTCCGCGTATGTAGGCCCGGGAAGCAATCCCGCCGGGGCGTGGTTAGTGTGGAGGCAGACCCGGCGCCGTGTACCACCCCTGGCCCGGCCTCCCAAAAGCCCCAGTGAAAGGCCCACTTCATGCCCTACCCGGTTGAGCAGAACGAGAAATTCAGCGCCTACGCCCACCCCGAACGCCTGGTTTCCACCGAGTGGCTCGCGGCGGCACTTGAAGGCGGTGCGCTCGACGGCGGCAAACTGGTGGTCGTCGAGTCGGACGAGGACGTGCTGCTGTACGAAACCGGCCACATCCCCGGCGCGGTCAAGATCGACTGGCACACCGACCTGAACGACGAGGTCACCCGCGACTACGTGGACGGTGAAGCCTTTGCCGCCCTGGCCGCCGCGAAGGGAATCTCCCGGGACAGCACCGTGGTGATCTACGGCGACAAGTCCAACTGGTGGGCCGCCTACGCGCTGTGGGTCTTCACCCTCTTCGGCCACGAGGATGTCCGGCTGCTCGACGGCGGCCGCGACAAGTGGATCGCCGAGGGACGCCCGATCACCACGGACCGGACAGTGCCCGCGACGGGCGACTACCCCGTGGTCGAGCGCAACGACGCCCCGATCCGCGCCTTCAAGGAGGACGTGCTGGCGCACTTCGGCAAGCCGCTGATCGACGTCCGCTCGGCCGAGGAGTACACCGGCCAGCGCACCCACATGCCGGCTTACCCGGAAGAGGGCGCCCTGCGCGGCGGCCACATCCCCACCGCCGCGTCCATCCCCTGGGCCCGCGCCGCAGCGGAGGACGGCACCTACCGCAGCCGCCCCGAACTCGAGGCCCTCTACCTGGGCGAGGCCGGGCTCAAGGAAGGGGACGACGTCGTTGCCTACTGCCGGATCGGTGAGCGTTCCAGCCACACCTGGTTCGCGCTGAAGTACCTCCTGGGCTTTGATACCGTCCGCAACTACGACGGGTCCTGGACCGAGTGGGGAAACGCCGTGCGTGTCCCGATCGTCAAGGGCACCGACCGTGGCACCGTTCCGGCCGGATTCTAGGGGCAGTCACCGGATCCGACCGGGACACAATCGCCGCCCGTGCGTAAGCTGGGACTGATGAATACTTCTGCCCTCCCGGCCGCCCTCGCGGAAATTGTTGACGACTTCCAAGCCCTCGAAGAAGCCGAGCGGCTCCAGCTGCTGCTCGAGTTTTCCCGGGAGCTGCCGGATCCTCCGGCGCGCCTCCAGGACCACCCGGAGCTGATGGAGCAGGTGGTGGAATGCCAGTCGCCGCTGTTCCTGACGATCGAGACGGAACCCGGCGTCGACGGCCAGTCCGGCGGCGCACCGGAGCGCGTGCGCTTGTTCTTCAAGGCTCCGCCGGAGGCCCCCACGACGCGCGGTTTCGCCGGCGTGCTGCACGAGGGCCTCGACGGGCTTAGCCCGGCGGAGATCCTGGCCGTCCCGGACGACATGCCCGAACTCCTCGGACTCACGCGCGCCATCACTCCCCTGCGGATGCGCGGTATGACGGCGATGCTCGGCCGGATCAAGCGCAAAGTCGCCGCCCTGCCGCAGCAGGGCTGAGCCGGTCCCGTGGCCCGCAAACAGGCATCCCAGGGAACCCCTGCCACCGCGGCACTCGCGGCGGCCGGGGTTTCCTTCGTTGCGCACCCCTACAGCCATGACCCCGCCGCAGCCAGCTACGGCCTGGAGGCCGCCGAGGTACTGGGGATCGACCCCGCCCGGGTGTTCAAAACCCTGATGGTCGACGTCGACGGGCGCCTCGCCGTCGGCGTCGTGCCGGTCAGCGGCAACCTGGACCTGAAGGCGATGGCGGCGGCCCTGGGCGGCAAGAAGGCCGCGATGGCGGACCCAGCGACGGCGGAGCGCCGCACCGGCTACGTCCTCGGCGGCATCTCCCCGCTGGGACAGCGCCAGCCCTCCCCCACCGTGGTCGACGAGAGCGCGTTGGAGCTGGAAACCATCCTGGTCTCGGGCGGCCGCCGCGGCCTGGACCTGGAGCTCAGCCCGGCCGAACTGATCCGGCTGACCGGCGCCAGCACGGCCCGGATCGGCACCTCCAACCACCGCTAACGGCTCCGGCGGTGGGAGCCTTAGCCCGCGGGTGACGGCCGGGGCGCGAGCTGCTGCCGGAGCCAGGCCGTGACCAGCGACTCCCAGCGCTCCGGGTCGACGTTCCATTCCTTCGTGTGCCGTGCCGTGCTGAACGCTTCGAAGGTCACCATCTCCGGATTCTTCTCCGCCAGGTCCGCGGACGGGCCGTAGGGAACGTATTCGTCGTCGACGGAGTGCAGGATCAGCGTCGGTGTCCGTAGCTCCACGGCACGGGAGACCCAGTCCATCGCCTTGAGGTCCACGGGGGCGGCCAGGCCGGTCAGGCGGCGGCCCAGCCGGTGGCTCATCATTAACTGCCCGTAGCGTCCGACGGCGGAGGGGATCCGGTTCAGCTCGGCATGGTGCGCCAGGACATTCACCCAGTTAATCACCGGGGCGTCCAGCACCATGGCCCGGATCAGGTGGTGGTACCGGGACAAATCCGCGGTCTGCAGGCAAATCGCGCCGCCCATGGACCAGCCGAAGAGCACCACCTCGTGCGCCCCCTGCTCCAGCGCATATCCGATCGCGGCTTCGACGTCCCGCCACTCGGTGGAGCCCAGGCCGTAACGGCCATCCGCGGCCGACGGGGCCAGGCCGTCATTGCGGTAGGAGATCAGCAGGCTGGAGAGGCCCAGCTCGCGGGCCACCCGGACGGCGCGCAGGCCCTCCTGCCGCGAGGCGCCGCGCCCGTGCACCATGATCGCCCAGGTATCCGACGTCGGCGTCCCGGCCGCCGGGGCGGCCCTGACCTGCCACGCTGGTGCCGTCCCGCCGTCGACCGCAATCTGCACCTCTTCGAACGGCAGTCCGATCGCCGCGGGGTCGGGGTGCACGGCACCGCTCCAGTAGCCGCGCCGCGCCGCGGTCAGGTCCCCGCTATAGACCGCCTCGACTTCGCGCAGCACGGTCTGCTCCGCGGGCGAGTAGGACAGGATCCGGCCGAGGCGGGCATGGCCGCGGCCACCGTCGAAAAAGAAACCGTAGACGCCCTCCACGGTGGAATCGGGGGTCGCCTTGAGGATGACCTGCAGGCCTCGGCCCTCTCGGATTACGGCCAGCACCTCCTGGTCCTCCTCGCGAACCCGGACCGGGGTGATGACACGCCGGGCGAAGTAAAGGGCCAGCGCCGAGGACCCGGCGGCGAGCAGTCCGGCTGCGGCGCTTCCGCCGATGATGCCGCCCACCGCCCACCTGGCGTTCCCCTTCAGCCCGGTGTCCAGCACGCCGGTGTCCGGGTTTCCCGCGGGCAGAGCGCGGGAACTGGATCGGGCAATCAGGGTCCGGGGCGTTGGCGGGGCGAGGCGCGGGGTGGATGCCATGGCACCATTCTTACCGAACTCCGGGCCAACCCCGGCATCCGGCGCACCAATACCGCCGCCGGTGCGGGGGCCGGCCCCGGCGCAATACGGCTAGGCTGGGGGCATGAGCGACCCAATCGTCATCCTGACAGAAGAGCCCCTCGGCGCGGACGACCGCGTCAACATCGAAACCCTCGTGGCGGACGGTGATTCGCCGCTGGTCGTCCTGGTCCCGGCGAACAAGGAGCGCCACCTGCTGGTGGACTTCCTGGAGAACCTCTCCATGCTGGAGGTCGCCAAGGCGTTCCGGGAGTTGACTGCCAAGCATCCCGATCCGGCCGTGGAACGGACGGCGGCGGCCGAAACGCTCGCCGCGTCGCTCGCCGCGCTGGGCGGAATCGGCGGAGGCGTGACCGGCGAAGTCGTCGAGGGCCGGGCCGTTGACGCCCTGGTCGCCAAGGTCAAGGAGCTGAACGCCGGGCAGGCCGTGGTGATCACCAGGCCGCACGCCGTCGCGGACACCTTCCACACCGACTGGGCCAACGAGGCGCAGGACAAGCTCGGCCTGCCGGTGCTGCATTTGTACGCCGGATCGGGATTTATCGGGGACTCCTGAGCGTTATTGAGGTCATGAGCATCTTCAGCAGCAAGCCCAAAGTCGCGCCCGTCACCTCCCCCGCGTCCTCCCCCGCCCATGACGACGCCGGTTCCGCCGGCGCGCCGGCGGAACAGGTGCGGGCCGGCCAGGCGCCGGTGGAAAAGTCCGACCAGCAGTGGCGCGAGGAACTGAGCCCTGAGGAATACCGGGTCCTCCGCCAGGCCGGAACGGAGCGGCCCTACACCGGAGAGTACTGGGACACCCACACCGCGGGCGTGTACCAGTGCCGGGCGTGCGGCACCGAACTCTTCACCAGCCGGGAAAAGTTCGATTCGCACTGCGGCTGGCCGTCCTTCTGGGCCCCGCTTGCGGATGGCACGGTGCGCTACATCCACGACCGGACCCTGGGGATGGAGCGGATCGAGGTGCGGTGCGCCGCCTGCGATTCGCACCTGGGCCACGTGTTCGAGGGCGAGGGCTACGGCACGCCCACGGACCAGCGCTACTGCATCAACTCGGTCTCCCTGAAGCTCGTCCCCGCGGCAGAGTCCCCCGCCTCCGGCACGGACGCCTGAGCCAGCCCCGGTCCCGCTGGAGCTGGAACGCTGGGCGCAGCCACCATGCCTCAGAGTTCCTTATGCTCAGCCCAATTTTGAGTTAGAGCTTCTGTTTGCTTGCTACGCTCGCCGTAGACGTTCCCAGCAACCAGAAAGGCGACTGACGATGACCACGACCGCCCTCACCGCCCCTGCCCCGATCACTGCCGGCTCCCCGGAATGGCAGCGGCTCAAGGCTGCCGCCACCGCCCTGCAGGCCCTCCAGAGCCAGGACGGCTCCGTGCCCGATGCCGCCGACCATCAGGCGGCGGCAGGACACGTCGCCGCCATCACGGACGCCGTCTCCGCCCTGGCCCCGGCCTTCCCGCACGACGCGCGCTACCTGGAACTGCTGGCCGTAGACTTCAAGCGCTGGGCCGACGGCGGCTTCGGCGTACCCGACTTCCTCGACTCGCTGCAGGCCTTCCAGCCTCAGCAGCACCGGGTCAACGGCCTGCAGCACCTCGTGGTCTTCCCGATGTACACCCAGAACGGCAGCAGCAACCGCCTGGTCGAGGCCGTGCTGATCGAGGTCATCTGGCCCGAGTTCATTGCCGGCCTGGAAGCGGGCGAGTACTCCAACAAACTCTTCGTGCCGATCCGCTTCCTTGACTTCACCCCCGGCTACGACACCAACTCGGCAGTACTGTTCCCCGAGACCGTGGCCGTCCGCGAGACCCCCACCTTCACCTGGGGCGCCATCTTCGCCGACCGCGAGGCCGCCCGCTTCCGCCGCGTGCTGCGCGCCGCCGCCGAGATCACCTCGCTGCAGCTCCCGGAGGACGCCGCGGGCCTGCTCGAAGACCAGCAGCTGACCCAGGAAACCTTTGTCATGTGGGACCTCATCCACGACCGCACCCACATGCGCGGTGACCTGCCGTTCGACCCGTTCATGATCAAGCAGCGCATGCCGTTCTTCCTGTACTCACTTGAGGAACTCCGCTGCGACCTCACCGCCTTCCGCGAGTCCGTGAAGATCGAAAAGGACGAGGAGGCGGATCCGGAAGCCCGCCGTCACGCCAAGCTGGTCCAGTACGCCGTCATCTTCGACCGCATTTTCCGCTTCGCCATCACGGGCAGCCGGGTCCGCAACTATGACGGCCTCGGCGGCCAGCTGCTCTTCGCCTGGATGCACCAGCACCACGTGCTGCACTGGACCGACAGCAAGCTCAGCATCGACTGGGACGAAGCGGCCGACGTCGTAGTGGAACTCGGCGCCCGGATCGAGGAACTGTACTGGCGCTCGATCGACCGCCCCAAGATGGCCCACTGGCTGGCCGCCTATGAGCTGATCTCCGGCACCGTCACGCCCAACCCGGCCTCGGTCTGGGCCAAGGGACCGGACGCCCTGCCGCTGGACGGGCCGCCGCGCGGCCTGACCGACCAGGTGCTCGACGACGAGTTCCCGCTCTCCATGTTCTACGAGGCGCTGGAGAAGAAGATGCGGAACGTGATCGATTCAACCGCCGGCATCACGGGGTCGACGGACGCCAACGCTGACACCAACGCTGCCGCCGGCTCCACCAGCCAGGCCATGAACGCCGGATGAGCGACGGACGCGCCCTCAACGTCCTGGTAGCCGGCGGCAGCAGCCCGTCCGGGATCGCCGTGGCCCGCGCCCTCCGGGGTGCCGGGCACACGGTGTTCACCGTTGGTTCCGATCCCGCCCGGATCGAGGCCGCCGCCGCGGAAGCCGGCGACGGCGTGGTGCCGCTGGCCTGCGACCTGGCCGATCCGGCGGCGGTCCGGGATCTCCATGCGTCGCTCACGGAGCGGGCCGGACGCGTCGACGGCGTGATCCACCTGGTGGGCGGCTGGCGCGGCGCCAAGGGCATCACCGACCAGAGCGACGAGGACTGGGCCTTCCTGGAACGCAACGCCGTCACCACGCTCCGCAACGTCAGCCGGACCTTCTACGACGACCTGGCCGCCTCGGATGCCGGGCGCCTGGCGATCGTCTCGTCCACCGCGGTGGCCAGCCCGACGGCGGCCGGCGCCAGCTACGCGGCGGCGAAGGCCGCCGCCGAGGCCTGGACCCTCGCGGTGGCCGACGGCTTCCGGCGCGCCCAGTCCGGGAACTCCGGGAGCTCCGCGGCCTCCGGAACCGCAGCCGAGCCGGTGGAGCAGCGCAGCGCCGCCGTCGTCTTCGTGGTGAAGGCCCTCGTCGACGCGGCCATGCGCGCAGCCTCCCCGGAACGCAAGTTCCCGGGCTTCACCGACGTCGAGGAGCTGGCGGCGGCCGCCGTCGGGCTCTTCCGGACCCCCGCCGCGGAACTGAACGGCCGGCGCCTGCCGCTTAGCCAGTAAGCCGGCACCTCTACACTGAAAGCGTGAGCAACGAGATGACCAGCACGGTCGAAACCAACACCATTGACACTGCCCCGGCCAGCACCGCGCTGCGGCTCCATGATCCCTCCGTCCGGGGCTTCGCCTCGGACAACTACTCCGGTGTGCACCCTGAGGTGCTGGCCGCCCTGGCCGCCGCCAACGAAGGCCACCAGGTATCCTACGGCGAGGACGATTACACGGCCCGCCTGCAGCAGCTGATGGAGCGGCACTTTGGTTCGGGCATCGAGTGCTTCCCCGTCTTCAACGGCACCGGCGCGAACGTCCTCTCGCTCCAGTCCCTGCTGCCGCGCTGGGGCGCCGTCATTTGCGCCTCCACGGCCCACATCAACATGGACGAGAACGGCGCGCCGGAACGGATCGGCGGCATCAAGCTCCTGCAGGTCCCGACGCCGGACGGCAAGCTCACCCCCGCCCTGATCGACCAGGAGGCCTGGGGCTGGGGCGACGAGCACCGCGCGCAGCCGCTGGCGGTCTCGATCACGCAGACCACCGAGCTGGGCACCTGCTACACCCCCGAGGAGGTCCGCGCCATCGCTGAGCATGTCCACTCCAAGGGCATGAAGCTGCACATGGACGGCGCCCGGCTGGCCAACGCCGCCGCCCACCTCGGGGTGCCGCTGCGCGCCTTCACCCGCGACGCGGGCGTGGACATCCTCTCCTTCGGCGGCACCAAGAACGGGCTGCTTTTCGGCGAGGTGGTGGTGGCGCTTAACCCCGACGCCGCCCACGGCCTGGTCTACCTGCGCAAAATGAACATGCAGCTGGCCTCCAAGATGCGGTTCATGTCCGCGCAGTTCATCGCCCTGCTCGAGGGCGACCTGTGGCTGCGCTCGGCCTCGCACGCCAACGCGATGGCGGCCCGGCTGCGCGCCGGCGTCGAGTCGATCCCCGGCGTCGAACTGAGCCAGAAGACCGAGTCCAACGGCGTCTTCGCCGTCCTGCCCGCCGGCGTGGCGGACCGGCTGCGGAAGTCCTTCCGGTTCTATGACTGGAACGAGGCGGCCCGCGAGGTCCGCTGGATGTGCTCCTTCGACACCACCGAGGAAGACGTTGATTCCTTTATCGCCGCGATCAAGCGCGAGCTCGCGGCCGGCTAGGTGCAAGCCGGTCCCGGCCGGGCGGCGAGCCTGCCGGGCCGGGACGGGCACCGTGCATAATCTTTCACTGTGAACCCACTCGACCAGGTTCCGGCGGATTTCCTCTTCGCCCTGGGGACGCTTCGAAAAGCACGGTGCCGCAGCGAGTTGCGCCTCGATGAGATCCCGGCCCCCGGCCGGCTCGCTCCCTACGCGGTGGCGCTCGGCGCGGAAGTCGTCGTCCCCGGCGACGCCGCAACAGGTGCGGTCCACGGCCCGGCGGCCGCCGCGCTGGCCCCGGCGTCCGGCAGCGACGACGTCGAACTCGCCACCGGCCGTTTTATCCTCCTGCATGACCCGGACGGCTCCGCGGTCTGGGACGGCGAATTCCGGATCGTCACCTACATCCGCGCCCAGCTTGAGCCGGACATGGGCAACGACGAGATGCTCGGCTCCGTCGCGTGGACCTGGCTCGTGGAGGCGCTGGAAAACCACCAGGCGGAATACCGCTCGGCCGGCGGCACCGCCACCCGGGTGCTCTCGGAAAGCTTCGGCACGCTCGCTGACCGGCCCGGCACCATCGACATTGAACTCCGCGCTTCCTGGACACCGGCCGGCCGGGACATCACCGCCCACCTGGAAGCGTGGTCGGACATGGTCTGCACCTTTGCGGGCCTGCCGCCACTGCCCGACGGCGTCTCCGCACTGCCGCGCCGACGCCCACGGCAGCCATGACCGGACCCCGGCGGCCGCGGCCTCGGCCTGCAACGACGGCGATGTCGGTAAACTGGAGTCATCATGACCCCTCATAATCCGGAAATCACCACCGCGGGCACAGCCCCAAGCACGGCCGCCACCACAGCCTCCAGCACCGCAGAGGCGGCTGGCGCGCCGGCCCACATCACGGTGGAAGGCTTCGACAGCCTGGTCCCCGAGGTCATCGACCTCGACGCTCCCCGCGACGGCGTCCCGCTCGTTATCGAGACCCAAGCAGGACTGGAACGCTGTGCCGCAGCCCTGGCCGCCGGCCACGGCCCGGCGGGAGTGGACGCCGAACGCGCCTCCGGATTCCGGTACGGCCAGCGCGCCTTCCTCGTCCAGATCCGCCGCGAGGGCGCGGGCACCTGGCTGATCGACCCGGAGCCCTTTGGTGACCTGCGCATCATCAATGAGGCCCTGCGCGGCGTCGAGTGGATCCTGCACGCTGCCAGCCAGGACCTCCCATGCCTGTCCGAACTCGGCATGTGGCCGGACAAACTCTTTGACACCGAACTCGCCGCACGGCTGGCCGGACTGCCGAGGGTTGGCCTCGCCGCCGTCATCGAACAGCTGCTGGGCTTCGGCCTGGCCAAGGAACACTCGGCGGCCGACTGGTCCACCCGGCCGCTGCCGGAGCCGTGGCTGCGCTACGCCGCGCTCGACGTCGAGGTCCTCACCGAGCTCCGCGAGGAGCTGATCGAACTCCTCACCGCCGACGGCAAACTGGAGTACGCCGAGCAGGAATTCGCCGCGATCCTCGAAGCCGGCCAGGCCCCGCCGCGCGTCGACCCGTGGCGCAAGACCTCCGGGCTGCACCAGATCCGCGACCGCCGCCAGCTCGCCGCCGTGCGCGAACTCTGGCTGGAGCGCGACTCGCTGGCGCAGAAGCGCGACGTCGCCCCGGGCCGGCTTATCCCCGATTCCTCCCTCGTGGCCGCCGCCAAGGCCATGCCCAGCACCGTGCCGCAACTGCTCGGCACCAAGGGCTTCCACGGCAGGGCCGCGCAACGCGAGGCTCCGCGCTGGCTGCGCTGCATCAGCACGGCCCGCAGCCTTGAGGAGCTCCCGCCGCTGCACCTGCCCACCAACGCTCCCCCGCCGCCGCGCGTCTGGGCCGACCGGGATCCGGAGGCCGCGGCACGGCTCGCCACCGCCCGGCCCAAGCTGCAGGCCCGGGCCGAGGAGCTGAACCTGCCGGTCGAAAATCTGCTCACCCCGGACTACCTCCGCCGCGTGGCATGGCGTCCTCCCGCGGAGATCAGCGAGGAAGGCATTGCCGAGGAGCTCCAGAACCTCGGCGCCCGCCAGTGGCAGATCCAGCTCACTGCTCCGCTGATCGCCGAGGCTTTCCTGAACCCGCAGCCGCTGCCGCCCAAGGAAGCCAAGCCTGCCGCGGCCTCCGTGGCCTCCCCTGCCGAAGCAGCGCCCAACGCCGTTTCCTGACGGGCTGCCCGTCACTCCTTGCCAGCTATGTTACTCATGAGTAACATAGCTAGGGATGCCGCCAGGATCACTCCTGCTTCCCGAGCCCACCGCCCGGGGGCGGAAATCCGGCACCCATGTCTCAATGAGGAGTAATACGTGAGCCAAGTCAGCAGCGCAAAGCCGACAATCGGACAAAGCAGGACCATCCGCGAGGTCGTTTTTGTTGACGGCGTCCGCACCCCGTTCGGCCGCGCCGGCGAGAAGGGCATCTACGCCGGAACCCGCGCCGATGACCTCGTGGTCAAGTGCATCCGCGAACTCATGCGCCGCAACCCGGCACTGCCGGCCGAGCGCATCGACGAGGTGGCCATCGCCGCCACGACGCAGACCGGTGACCAGGGACTGACCATCGGCCGCACCGCCGCCCTGCTGGCCGGGTTGCCGCGGACCGTTCCCGGTTTCGCGATCGACCGGATGTGCGCGGGCGCCATGACCGCCGTGACGACGACCGCCAGCGGCATCGGCTTCGGCGCTTACGACGTCGTCATTGCCGGCGGCGTGGAGCACATGGGCAACCACCCGATGGGTGCCGGCGCGGACCCCAACCCGCGCTTTATGTCCGAACGGATCGTCGACCCCGCCGCCCTGAACATGGGCAACACCGCGGAAAACCTACACGACCGCTTCCCCGCCATCACCAAGGAACGCACGGACGCTTACGCCGTGGCCTCCCAGGACAAACTGGCCGCGGCCTACGCCAAGGAACAGATCCAGCCGGACCTGGTTCCCGTGGCCACCATGAAGCCCGGCCAGGGCTGGACCGTCAACACCGTGGACGAACCGCCGCGCCCGGGCACCTCGGTGGAAGACCTCGCCGCGCTGCGCACCCCGTTCCGCGCGCACGGCCGCGTCACCGCCGGCAACGCCGCCGGCCTCAACGACGGCGCGACCGCGGCGCTGCTGGCCTCCGCCGACGCCGCCGAGGAGCTTGGGCTGCCGGTCAAGATGCGCCTGGTCAGCTACGCCTTCGCCGGCGTCGAACCGGAAGTCATGGGCATCGGGCCGGTCCCGGCCACTGAAAAGGCGTTGAAGAACGCCGGGCTCGGCATCGACGACATCGGCCTGTTCGAAATCAACGAGGCCTTCGCCGTCCAGGTCCTCAGCTTCCTGGACCACTTCGGCATCGCCGACGACGACCCCCGGGTGAACCGCTACGGCGGGGCGATCGCCGTCGGGCACCCGCTCGCTTCGTCCGGCGTCCGGCTGATGAACCAGCTGGCCCGCCAGTTTGAGGAAGACCCCGGGGTACGCTTCGGCATGACCACCATGTGCATTGGCCTGGGCATGGGTGCCACCGTCATCTGGGAGAACCCGCACCACGCCGACTACGGCACCGACTACACGACCAAGACTGGAGCCGCAGCATGAGCGCCGCAGATTTCCACAAGCTTGCCGAGCTGTTTCCGAACGAGACGGTAACGCATTCCTACGTCCAGGACATTCAGCTTCCCGCCGTCAACGGCACGAGCCCCGGCACCTTCGCCCTGGTCACGCTGGACAACGGCCTGGACCATTCGAAGCCCACCACGCTGGGCCCGAACACCCTGATCGAGCTCGGCACGGTGCTCGAGGGACTGCGGGACCGTGCCGCGCGAGGTGAGATCGTCGGCGTCGGCGTGACCGGCAAGCCGTACTTCCTGGTCGCCGGCGCGGACCTGTCCACGGTCAAGTCGGTCAGCGGCCGTGAACAGGGCCTCTGGATGGCCCAGCTCGGCCACGACGTCTACGCCACCCTGGCGAACCTCGGCGTCCCGAGCTTCGCGTTCATCAACGGTTTGGCCCTGGGCGGCGGGCTGGAGATCGCCCTGCAGTCCACCTACCGCACCGTCTCCACCGGAGCAGGCGCGCTGGCCCTGCCGGAAGCGTTCATTGGGCTGATCCCGGGATGGGGCGGGGTCTACATCCTGCCGCGGCTGATCGGCCCCGAGAACGCCGTCAAGGTGATGATCGAGAACCCGCTGAGCAACAACCGCACCCTGACGGGTCCGCAGGCTTACGACCTCGGCGTGGCGGACGCCATCTTCGAGCCGGCCGACTTCGTCGAACAGTCCGTCGCCTGGGCCGCGCAGGTGATCGCCGGCGCAGTCGTACCGGAACGCGCCAACGCCGTCGACCCCTCCGCGCCGGACGTTGCCGAACGCTGGGCCGGCGCCGTCGCGGCGGGCCGCGCGTTCGTGGAGGCCAAGACCTCCAACGCCTCCCCGGCCCCGGCCAAGGTGCTGGACGTGCTGGATGCCAACCGCACCCTGACGCAGGCCGAATCGGCGGAGCTGGAGTGCCAGACCCTCGCGGACCTCATGCAGACCGACGAGTTCCGCTCCACGGTGTACGCCTTCCTGGACCTCGTGCAGCGCCGTTCCAAGCGCCCTGCGGGTGCCCCGGACCGCAAGCTCGCCCGCCCGGTCACGAAGATCGGCGTCGTCGGCGCCGGCCTGATGGCCAGCCAGCTCGCACTGCTGTTCGCCCGCCAGCTCAAGGTGCCCGTGGTCATGACGGACATCGACCAGGCGCGCGTGGACAAGGGCGTGGACTACGTGCACGCCGAGGTGGACAAGCTGCTGGCGAAGAAGCGGATCAGCGCGGACGCGGCCAACCGGACCAAGGCCCTGGTCAGCGGCTCGGTCTCCAAGGAGGCCTTCGCCGACGCCGACTTCGTCATCGAGGCAGTGTTCGAGGAGCTCAGCGTCAAGAAGCAGGTGTTCAAGGAGGTCGAGGCGATCGTCTCGCCGGAGTGCATCCTGGCCACCAACACCTCCTCGCTGTCCGTCACGGCCATGGCCGAGGACTTGCAGTACCCCGAACGCCTGGTGGGCTTCCACTTCTTCAACCCGGTGGCCGTAATGCCGCTGCTGGAGATCGTCCGCGCCCCGAAGACCGACGACGCCGTGCTGGCCACCGCGTTCGAACTGGCCAAGGGACTGAAGAAGTCCGCGGTGCTGGTCAAGGATGCGGCCGCCTTCGTGGTCAACCGGCTCCTGTTGCGGCTGATGGGCGAAGTGACCGCGGCCTTCGATGAGGGAACCCCCGCCGAGGTCGCGGACAACGCACTGCGCCCGATGGGCCTGCCCATGACGCCGTTCACGCTCGGCGCCATGGTGGGGCTGCCGGTCGCCCAGCACGTGCAGGAATCCCTGCACGACGCCTTCGGGGACCGCTTCACCGTGTCCCGGAACCTGCAGGCGCTGATCGACCACGGAGTCAGGTCCATCTGGGACCCGGCCTCGGTGAAGGCCGGCAGTCCGGTCATCCCGGCCGAGACCCTGGCCCTGATGACCTTCGGCGATTCGCCCTCGACGGCAGAGGAAGTGCTGCGCCGCACGCAGGACGCCCTCGCGGAGGAGATCGGCCTGATGCTGTCCGAAGGCGTGGTGGCCGGACCTGAGGACATCGACCTCTGCATGATCCTCGGCGCGGGCTGGCCAATGTTCCTGGGCGGCATCACTCCGTATCTGGACCGGGTGGGCGCCTCCGAGCGTGTCACCGGCAAGAAGTTCCTGGCACCCGGCGTGGCCTCCGAACCGGCAGCCTAGCAACCAAAGACGAAGGCGCCGCTGCCCCGGCCATCACGGCGCGGGCGGCGGCGCCTTCGTGCGTTCGGCCCGGGCGCGGCGGCCGCTCCTAGCACTCGCAGATCATCAGCACATTGCCGTCCGGATCCTTGAAGTTGAACCACTGGCCGTCCCGGATCTCCGCGACCTCGGCCCCGGTGTCCTGCACGTGCAGGTGCGCGGCCTGGATGTCTGCCGTGTTGAGATGGAACGCGGGGACGCGGAAGACCGCGTCCGCGGAGTAGATCTTGCTGTCCAGGACCAGGCCCGCACCGTCCATCGGCAGTACATAAAGATGGTCGAAGAGGATTTCTCCGTCGGCCGGGACACCGAGCAGGCGGCAGTACCAGTCCCGGGCCTTGGCAATGTCGCTGACCGGGACGAAGACCGTTCCAATCTGGCGGGCGATGGGGTTCTTCAACGGTTCCTCCTGGTCAATGGCCCGTGCCTGCTCCGGCACGGGAAAACTCCAAGAAATATACAGCGCCGGGTGGCAGATGGCTCGTAACCGGCGCCCGTCAGATGTCCCGCAGGCTGCCGCCGTCGAGCGCGAGGACACGGTGGGCGCTGGCCCGGGCGTAAGCGAGATCGTGCGTGACCAGGACGACGCCGGCGCCCCGCGCCGCTGCGGCGGCGACCGTGTGCTGCAGCCGTTCGAGCCCCTGCCGATCCAGTCCCACGGTGGGCTCATCCAGCGCGATGACGGCCGGCCTGCGGGCCAGGACCGTGGCCAGGGCAAGCAACCGCTGGCTGGAAGACGGCAGCTCGGCCGGGTGGGTCTGCGCGGCGCCGGAGAGCCCGACGGCGGCCAGTGCCTCCTGCGCCCGGCCGGCCGCCTCCACGCCGGCAAGCCGGCGCAGCCCGAAGCCGACCTCCCGCAGCGCCGTCCGTTCGAAAAGCTGGTCGCGCGGCTGCTGGAACAACATCCCGACCGAAGCGGCGATGCGGCCCGTCGGGATCCGGTCGATGCCTCGACCTTCGACGCGCACCTCACCGGCCTGCGGCCGCAGCAGGCCGTTGAAGTGGCGCAGCAGCGTGGACTTGCCGGTGCCGTTGGGGCCGGTGATAGCGACAATCTCCCCCGGGCGCACGGTCAGGTCCAGGTCGCGCAGCAGGGCCGCGCGGGGCACGTTCCCCGCCGGTCCCCTCGCGGATCCCCCCGCGCGAGTCTTGCCTGGCCCGTAGCCGAAGCCGATGCCTCGCAGTTCAAGGACCGGGGTCGACGCGGCGGCCCAGGTCAGGTCTTTCGGCATCCCGGCGTCCAGGCCCTCCGCCACGACGCCTGCATCGCGGAGCGCGGCCCCGTTCCCCAGCTCGGCCGGCCGGCCTTCCGCCGTTACCGTGCCGCCGTTCAGGACGATCCAGTGCCCGGCGCTGCGGGCGAGTGCGTCTGCCCTCTGGCTCAGGAGCACCACAGCGGTGCCGGCTTCGAGCAGCCGGCTCACCAGGGTGCGGAGCCGGCTGGCACCGTCGGCGTCGAGGGACCCGAGTGGTTCGTCCAGCACCAGCACTTGCGGGTCGGCGATGACCGCGCACGCGACTGCCAGCCGGCGCAGCTCGCCGCCGGAGAGCTCTGCCGGGTCCCGCTCCAGCAGCCCGGACAGGCCGGTTTGTTCGGCGATTCGGGCCACCTGCCGGATCATCTCGGGGCGGGGCACACCCCGATTTTCCAGGCCAAAGGCCAGTTCATCCGCCACCGTAGAGCGCACCGAGGACAGCATGGCGGCGGCGTCCTGCGGCACGTAACCCACCCGGCCGGACCAGGCAGCGGGGTTGATCCGGGGGTCGCCGCTGCCGCCGTGGAATTCGAGGCGGTCCGCGCCCAGCGCCAGACTGCCGCGCAGGACACCGGAATGGCCGCCCCGAAGCCAGCCGGCGAGGAGCTTGCCGAGGGTGGTCTTGCCACTGCCGGAACCACCCAGCACGGCGGTCAGGGTTCCCGGCAGGACGGAGAGCTGCACATCCCGCAGCGCATCGCCCGCATCCCCGTGGAAGCTGAAGCTCCTGATCCGGGCAGCGGCCGCGGGCAGCGCCCCGGTGGCGGGCTGCCCGGGCTGGGCGCGTCCGCCCCCGTTCACGAGTGCACCGCCGCGGGCCATGCCGTGATGAGCCGCAGGACCACGGCGGCGGCGGCCAGCAGGAGCGCTGCGGCCCGGACGATGCGCTGCGCAGGAGGGTCCTGCAGTTGCCGGTAGCTGGTCCGTGGTCCGGTGGTGCCGAAACCCCGCGCGTCCAGGGCCTGTGCCCGGAGCCCGGCATCCTCCACCAGGCCCAGGACCAGCGGCACCGCCTGCAGCCTGGCCGCCGCCAGCCGGGACAGCAGCCCGCGCCCGACCACCAGCCCGCGCGCTTCCTGGGCCTGACGGATCTTCTCCACCCTTTCGGCCATCGCAGGGACCAGCGTGAGCGTGGACGCGAGCACGAAGCTGAACTGCGGAGGGATGCGCCGCGCGGCGAGGGCGGTCAGCAGATCCGGGACGCTGACGGTGAAGGAAAACAACAGCAGCAGCAGGACGCACGCGGCTGTCCGCGAGGCCAGCTCCAGGGCGAAGCTGAGTCCTTCGGCGGTGACCCGGGCCGGCCCCCACTGCGCCAGCACCGTGTGCCCCTCCGGGAAGAACAAGCCGTGCAGCACCAGCAGGGACAGGAACAACGGTGCGAGGATGACCCCGGCAGCCAGCAGCACCCGCGCTGCGACGCCCGCGCGTGCGGCAAGCAGCACGACGGCCACGGCCACGGCGACGGACAGCGGCCAGCTGCCGGCCGCCGTCGTAATGACCGCGGCGCAGCACGCCGCGGTCAGGGCTGTGAGCGGGTGCAGGCGCATGGCCTAGGCTGCGGGATCCGCCGGGACCTTACCCGCGAGTACCCGGAAGCGGCGGACGAAGGCGAACTGGAACGTCGTGCGCCGCGGCAGGGCGTAGGCCAGCAGCGCGGCGATCGTGAAGACAATTGCCTTGTCCATCGGGTCGGAGATGAGTGCCTGCTTGGTGATCGCTGCCAGCAGGGTGTCGCCCATGGCACGGAACGCGCTGACGATGGCGCCGGTGCCCAGACCCGCGGTTCCGCCGTAGACAAAGGCTGCGATCGGGGCGGAGACGACGCCGGCCAGGATGCCGGTAAGGAAGCCGGCCACGGGCGCGAGATAGAAGCGGCGGAACAGTCCCCCGCGGGCGGCCAGACCGGCGAGGAACCCGATCAGGGCCGCGCCGGCGGCGAAGGGCAGCACGGTGGGGTTGAAGAAGGACCAGACAATGCTGCCGAGCACTCCGGTGGCGGCACCGGCGGCCGGCCCGGCGAGGACGGCGATCAGGACCGTGCCGATCGCGTCCAGGTAGAACGGCAGGCCGGTGCTGCCCATCAGCTGGCCGAGGACCACGTTCAGCACAATCGCCACCGGCATCAGGACCAGGGTGGAGGTGGGCACGACGGGCAGCACGGCGACGAGCAGCAGCACCGCGCCGAGCAGGAAGCCGCCGAGGGCAACCAGGGCGGAGAAGCTTGCCGGTCCGTTGGCGATCTCGACCGGCTGGGTGAGGACGAGGAAGACGTAGGTGGCGGCGATGGCCGCGGCGCCTGCGATTTCGAGCAGCCGGCGTCGGCCGGGTGCCGTGCCGGCTCCGGTGCGGGAGCCGGCGTCGGGGAGGGTCAGGGGCTGCGGTGACATGGGAAAAGTCCTTCGGCTGGGGTTTGCAACAACCGCCTCATGTCACCTCGGCGCAGCTACCATCTTAGCGATCGGCCGGCCCTCCCGGGAACACCGGCGCCGCGGGCCCGGCCGGCGCCCGCGGCTACCGTGCGCCCAGGGTGCGTGCCAGCGCGCCCACGGAGGCAATCAGCTCGTCGAAGCACTGGCCGGGGTCGTTGCCGCTGACGATCCTGGCGTTCGGCGGCAGCCCCCACAGGCCGCGGAAGTCGGCCACCGTTGTGCCGGCCAGCAGCGGGGACTCCGTCTCGACGTCGACCGTCGCCAGCCGCGTGCTGAAGGGCGTGCGTCCGACGGCGGCGCAGGCGGCGAACGCGTCGTGCATGTGGGCGACGTAACCCTGGTCATAGAGCCGGTGGAACTCCATGTAGAAGCGGATCGCGTCCGACAGGCACGCCACCAGCGGGCTGCTGGAGCCGCTGCGCAGTCCTTCGGGCTGCTCCGGGAGCACCAGCTCGGGTTCGGCAGCCCCCGCGGCCTCGCCGAGCCGGCGCAGGTGCTCCGGCAACATCTCGATCCGCTCCGTGGTCTCCAGCGCGCAGACGACCGGCAGCTTGTCCTCGGGCATCCCGCGGTAGGCCGCGTAGACCTCCTTGGCGGCGTGCGGGTCCACCGCGGTGTTCCATTCCGCCGTCGGCGTCGTGTTGCCCTGGTAATAGAAGCTGCCGCCCATGATCACCAGGCCCTTGAGCAGCCGCGGCAGTTCCGGTTCGCGGCGCAGGGCCAGGGCGAAATTGGTCAGCGGTCCGGTGATCAGGCCCGTGATCTCCCCCGGATGCGCCCTGGCCTCCTCCACCCAGACGTCCACGGCGTGGCGCTGTGAGATCGGCTGGGCGGGGGCGGGCAGCTCGGCGTAGCCGATCCCCTGCGGCCCGTGGGTCTCTTCGGTGGTGACCAGCGGGATTTCCAGCGGGACCTCGGCGCCGACGGCGACTTCGATCCCTTCCCGCCCGCACAGCTCCAGCAGGGACAGGCTGTTCAGCGCCACCTGGCGCGCCCCGACGTTGCCGGCGGTGCAGGTGATGGCCTGCAGCCGGACCTCGGGCCGGGACAGCAGGTACACGATGGCGAGGGCGTCGTCGATCCCGGTATCGACGTCCATCAGGACCACGTGGTCGGCGTCCAGGGCGCGGGGCATTTCCGGGCTCAGAAGAGTGCGACCTTCGGCGTGCGCGGGAAGATCTCATCGAGTTCTGCCAGCTCGGCGGCGTCCGGGACCCAGGCGACCGCGGCGGCGTTCTGCCGGACCTGTTCGGGCCGGGTCGCACCGGCAATCACGCTGCTGACGGAGGGCTGGGCGGCGAGCCAGGAGAACGCCACCTGGATCTCGTTGAGCCCCCGCTCGGCGGCGAAGGCGGAGAAGGCACCCAGCTGTTTCCAGTCGGCGTCGTGGACGAGGTTGGTGCGGGTGTGGCTCAAGCGCGACCCCTCCGGCGCCTTACCTTGCGAGTACTTGCCGGTCAGCAGGCCGTTGGCCAGCGGGAAGTACGGCAGCACGCCCAGGCCGTAGGCCTCGGCGGCCGGGGTGACCTCCAGCTCGGCGCGGCGGTCCAGCAGGTTGTAGTGGTTCTGGCTGGAGATGAAGCGGGCTCCGCCGCGGCCGCGGGCCACAAATTCGGCCTCCGCGATCTGCCAGCCGGCCCGGTTGGAGTGGCCGATGTAGCGGACCTTGCCGCTGGCCACGAGCTCGTCGAGGGCGGCGAGGGTCTCGTCGATGGGTGTCAGCGGGTCCGGCGTGTGGAACTGGTAGAGGTCGATCCAGTCCGTTCCGAGCCGGCGCAGCGAGGCCTCGGCTGCCTTGATGATGTAGCGCCGGGAGCCGCGGGCGTCGAAGTCGTTGCCGTTGGTCCCGCGCATGTCCATGCCGAACTTGGTGCCGATCACGGCGTCGGCGCGGCGCGAACCGAGGGCCTTGCCCAGCATGGTTTCGCTGAGCCCGGGCTCCCGGCCGTAGGCGTCGGCGACGTCGAAGAACGTGACGCCGGCGTCCAGGGCCGCATGCACGACGGCGTCGGTCCCCTCCTGCGACTCGGTGGCGGTGTTGGCCCGGCCCAGGTTGTTGCAGCCAAGTCCCACGACGGAGACGGTCAGTCCGGAATTTCCCACGCGGCGGTATTCAGTCATGGGAATCAGCCTATAACGGCCGCGGCGGGCTCCCGGGCAAGCTCCCGGACGCTGCTACCCCGCGGGAAGCTCCAGCCCTTGCTCGTCCATGGCGTCCTGTAGTTGCGCAAGGGTGCGCGGGCAGACTCCCGGCATCCCTGCCAGCCGGCGCCGGCCCAGCAGCACCAGGTGCTCGAGGGTTTCCACCCCCGCATGGGCCAGGGACCTGCGGGCCGGCGCCGCCAGCCCGGCGGGAAGTGGAGTGCTGCCTGGTCGAGGGGATTTCCGCGTCATTGCGTTTCCTTCCAATCGCTTGCCCCCAAACTGATGTGAGCCGTGGCCGGCTCCTTACCGGTGGATATCCAGGCGTGGTGCCTAGAGCGCGAAGCTGTTGGCCGGTTTGGCCGAGTGCTTGAGCTTGAAGTCAGTGCTGCCGAACGGGGCGGCGCCGATGCTCAGCTTGGTGAAGTCCAGGTCTTCGCCCCGGATGCAGACCTTGATAGCGTTGACGGTCTTGTTGACGTCCGGGGTGAGGCAGAAGATGTTGAGCTTGGCGTCGGAGAACTCGGACCGGTCCACGACGCCGAGGCCGCGCCAGGCGAGGTGGCTGATCAGGGCGTCCTTGGCTTTTTCCTCGAGGTAGCGGTCACGGCTGGTGCCGTCCTTGGTCTTGAGCGCGTACTGCGCCACCACCCAGAACTGCTCCTCCTCCGGGATCTCCGCGTAGCCGTCCTCGGCGCACTGCGCCGCGAAGGCCTCCATGAGCCCCTCGCCCGCGGCGGCATCGGCAGCCGCCGTCTCCTCGGTCTTGCTCTGGTGCCCGACGACGCCGTGGTTCATCACGAACTCGTGGTACTCCTCGTCAATCCAGGCTTCCCTGAAGTGCAGGACTCCCTCTTCGTCGCGCTTGTAGACCCGGATAATGCCGCTCATGGCTGTCCCTTCGTAAACCGTCCGCGGTCAGTGCCGTCGAAGGGTGATTGCTGTGCCTTGACGGCTTGGTAAGGCTGGTCCGACGCCGGATTCCTCACAGGATCGGCAGGCTGCCGGTGCTGGGGTGCGCCTGGCCGGGCAGCGGCCGAGCGAACGGCACCTTGGTCCCGAGGACCTGCGCGACGACGTCGTGGGTGATCTGCTGGGCGGTCAGCCCGACCCGCTCCAGCACCTGGCTGCGGCTCCCGTGGTCCAGGAACTCCACCGGGAGGCCCACCTCGTTGAGGGCCGTGTCCACGCCGGCGGCCCGCATTTCCTGGCGGATCCGGGAGCCGACGCCGCCGGCCCGGACGCCGTCCTCGATGCAGATCACGAGGCGGTGGTGCGAGGCGAGGGCGATGACCGACTGGGGCACCGGAAGGACCCAGCGCGGGTCCACCACGGTGGAGCTGATGCCCTGGGCGCCGAGCCGGTTCGAGACGTCCAGCGCGAGTTCGGACATGGCGCCGACGCTGACAATCAGCACGTCGTTGTCGCTGGATCCGGCCGGGCGGCGGGCCAGCACGTCGACGCCGTCGCTGAGCCGTTCGAGGGCTTCGACTTCCGCGCCGACGGTGCCCTTGGAGTAGCGGATGACGGTGGGTGCGTCTTCGACGGCCACGGCCTCGCGCAGTTCCTCGCGCAGCCGGGAGGCGTCACGCGGCGCGGCGAGGTGCAGGCCGGGGACGATCTGGACCATCGCCATGTCCCACATGCCGTGGTGGCTGGCACCGTCGGGGCCGGTGACGCCGGCCCGGTCCAGCACCACCGTGACGCCGGCCTTGTGCAGGGCGACATCCATCAGCAGCTGGTCGAAGGCGCGGTTGAGGAAGGTCGCGTAGACGGCCACCACGGGGTGAAGCCCGCCGAAGGCCATGCCGGCGGCGGAGGTGAGGGCGTGCTGTTCGGCGATGCCGACGTCGAACACGCGCTCCGGGTGGCGGGCGGCGAACTTGTGCAGCCCAACCGGGATCAGCATGGCGCCGGTGATGCCGACGATGTCCTTGCGTTCGTCGGCGATGTCGGCGATCTCGTCGGCGAAGACGGACGTCCAGGACTTGGCGCCGCCGGCCTCGGTTGGCTCACCGGTTTCCGGGTCGATGATGCCGACGGCGTGGAACTGGTCCGCCTCGTGCGCGCGGGCCGGGGCGTAGCCGTGGCCCTTTTCGGTCATGGCGTGAACGATCACGGGGCCGGCATAGTTCTTGGCCGTGGACAGCGCGTTCTCCATGGCTTGGAGGTTGTGACCGTCCACCGGGCCGATGTACTTCATGCCGAGGTCCTCGAACATGCCCTGCGGGGCCCACCAGTCCTTGATGCCCTTCTTCATGGCATGCAGGCTCTTGTAGGTGAACTGGCCCGCCGGGCCGCCGCTCTGCAGCCGCTTCTTCCACCAGTCCAGGGCGCCCTCGTACGCGGGGGCGGCACGGAGCGAATCGATGGTGGGGCGCAGCGAGGCGAGGTAGTCGGCGACGCCGCCGACGGTCGGGGCGTAGGAGCGGCCGTTGTCGTTCACCACGATCACGACGCGGCGCTTCTTGTCCGCGGCGATGTTGTTGATCGCTTCCCAGGCCATGCCGCCGGTCAGGGCGCCGTCACCGACGACGGCGATCACGTAGCGGTCGCCGTCGCCGGTCAGCTGCCGGGCGCGGGAGATGCCGTCGGCCCAGGACAGCGAGGAGGACGCGTGCGAGCTTTCGACGATGTCGTGCTCGGATTCTGCCCGGTCCGGGTAGCCGGACAGGCCGCCCTGCTGGCGGAGCGTGCTGAAGTCCTGGCGCCCGGTGAGGAGCTTGTGCACGTAGGACTGGTGGCCGGTGTCGAAGACGATGCTGTCGCGGGGGGAATCGAAGATCCGGTGCACCGCGATGGTGAGTTCAACGACGCCAAGGTTCGGCCCGAGGTGGCCTCCCGTCTGGGAGACGTTGCCGATCAGGAATTCCCTGACCTCGGCGGCCAGCTGGTCCAGCTGCGCCTGGGACAACTTGCTCAGGTCCTGCGGACTCCGGATGGTCTCCAAAATTCCCAACGGCCCCTCCTCCGGGTAGTAGACATGCCTTTTAACTCTAACGCCTCGGAACCGGGCCGGGTGCCGGTGGTCCCGGGAACGCGAAAGCCCCGGTCCGTCAGGGACGGGCCGGGGCTTTCGGGTGGTGTTGCCTGGCTGCCGCTAGCTAGCGGAGATCTGGCGCAGCACGTACTGCAGGATGCCGCCGTTGCGGTAGTAGTCGGCTTCACCCGGGGTATCGATGCGCAGGACCGCATCGAAGGAGGTGGTGGAGCCGTCTTCGGCCGTCGCGGTGACCGTAAGGGTCTTCGGCGTGGTGCCTTCGTTGAGCGCGGTGACGCCGGAGACCGCGAAGGTCTCCGTGCCGGTCAGGCCCAGGCTGGCGGCGTTCTGGCCGGCCGGGTACTGCAGCGGCAGGACGCCCATGCCGATCAGGTTCGAGCGGTGGATGCGCTCGTAGCTCTCGGCGATGACAGCCTTGACGCCCAGCAGTGCGGTGCCCTTGGCGGCCCAGTCACGGGACGAGCCGGAGCCGTATTCCTTGCCGGCCAGGACGACCAGCGGGGTGCCGGCGGCCTGGTAGTTCTGCGCGGCGTCGTAGACGTAGGCCTGCGGGGCGTCGGCCTGCGTGAAGTCGCGCGTGAAGCCGCCCTCGACGCCGTCGAGGAGCTGGTTCTTGATCCGGATGTTGGCGAAGGTGCCGCGGATCATGACTTCGTGGTTGCCACGGCGTGAGCCATAGGAGTTGAAGTCCTTGCGCTCCACACCGTTGGCCAGCAGGTACTGGCCGGCCGGGGTGTCCGACTTGAAGGAACCGGCCGGGGAGATGTGGTCCGTGGTGACCGAGTCGCCGAGCTTGAGCAGCACGCGCGCTCCGGTGATGTCCTGGACCGGCTCCGGCTTGGCCTTCATGCCCTCGAAGTACGGGGGCTTCCGGACGTAGGTGGACTTCTCATCCCAGGCGAAGGTGTCGCCGGCCGGGGTGTCGAGTGCCTTCCAGCGGTCGTCGCCGTCGAAGACGCCCTCGTAGCCGCGGGCGAACATGCCCTTGTCGATCGAGGAGTCGATGACCTGCTGGACCTCGACCGGGTTCGGCCAGATGTCCTTCAGGAAGATGTCGTTGCCGGCTTCGTCCTGGCCCAGCGCGTCGTTCTCGAAGTCGAAGTCCATGGTGCCGGCCAGGGCGTACGCGATGACCAGCGGCGGGGAGGCCAGGTAGTTCATCTTGACGTCCGGGTTGATCCGGCCTTCGAAGTTGCGGTTACCGGAGAGGACTGCGGTGACGGAAAGGTCGTTGGCCTGGATGGCCTCCGAGATTTCGGCGTCGAGCGGACCGGAGTTACCGATGCAGGTCGCGCAGCCGTAACCGACGATGTAGAAGCCCAGCTTCTCCAGGTACGGGGTCAGGCCCGACTTGTTGTAGTAGTCGGTGACGACCTTGGACCCGGGGGCCACGGAGGTCTTGACCCAGGGCTTCGAGGTGAGGCCCTTGTCCACGGCGTTGCGGGCCAGCAGGGCGGCGGCCAGCATCACGGACGGGTTGGACGTGTTGGTGCAGGAGGTGATCGAGGCGATCGACACCGCACCGTGGTCCAGCTCGAACTCGCGGCCGTCGGCGGTCTTGACGGCCACGGTCTTGGACGGGCGGCCGTTGGACTTCGGACCGTGCGCGTGCGGCGCCTGGTCCGTGAGGTGGGTCGCCGAGGCGGTGAACGACGGCGAGTCGGAAGCCGGGAAGCTTTCGTCGATCGCTTCGTCCAGGCTGCCGTCCGCGAGCTCTTCCTTCACGTAGTTGCGCAGGTCCTCGCGGAACTGTGCCTTGGACTCGGTGAGGATGATGCGGTCCTGCGGGCGCTTCGGGCCGGAGATCGACGGGACAACCGTCGACAGGTCCAGCTCAAGGTACTCGGAGAACTTGATCTCGCGGGAGGGATCGTGCCAGAGGCCCTGTTCCTTCGCGTAGGACTCCACGAGGGCCACGTTCTCGTCCGAGCGGCCGGTGAGGCGCAGGTAGTCGAGCGTGACGTCGTCGATCGGGAACATTGCGGCGGTGGAGCCGAACTCGGGGCTCATGTTGCCGATGGTGGCGCGGTTGGCCAGCGGCACAGCCGCGACGCCTTCGCCGTAGAACTCCACGAACTTGCCGACCACGCCGTGCTGGCGCAGCTGCTCGGTGATGGTGAGCACGACGTCGGTGGCGGTGGCGCCGGCCGGGATGGACCCGGTCAGCTTGAAGCCGACGACGCGGGGAATCAGCATGGAGACGGGCTGGCCGAGCATGGCAGCCTCGGCCTCGATGCCGCCGACGCCCCAGCCGAGCACGCCCAGGCCGTTGACCATGGTGGTGTGCGAGTCGGTGCCGACGCAGGTGTCCGGGTAGGCACGGACGACGCCGTCGATTTCGCGGGTCATGACGGTGCGGGCCAGGTATTCGATGTTGACCTGGTGCACGATGCCGGTTCCCGGCGGGACGACCTTGAAGTCGTCGAACGCGGTCTGGCCCCAACGCAGGAACTGGTACCGCTCACCGTTGCGCTGGTACTCGATCTCCATATTGCGCTCCAGTGCGCCGGAGTTGCCGAAGGCGTCGATCTGGACGGAGTGGTCGATGACCATTTCCGCCGGCGCCAGCGGGTTGACCCGCTTGGGGTCGCCGCCGAGTTCCTTCACGGCCTCGCGCATGGTGGCGAGGTCGACAACGCAGGGCACGCCAGTGAAGTCCTGCATGATCACGCGCGCCGGCGTGAACTGGATTTCAGTGTCGGGCTCGGCGTTGGGGTCCCAACCGGCCAGTGCTCGGACGTGATCGGCCGTGATGTTGGCGCCGTCCTCGGTCCTCAACAGGTTTTCAAGCAATACCTTGAGGCTGAACGGAAGGTTTTCTGCACCTTCAACGGAGTTCAACCGGAAAATTTCGTATTCGGTACCGGCTACATTAAGTTTGCCTTTTGAACCGAAGCTGTCCACAATGCTCATCGCAGGACTCCTCTCGCAACAGTTTCATCTTTGTCGCGCCGCAGACCCCTTGCTAGTTAGGGCAGCCTAACTAGGACATGTGTAGTGAAACTCATTTCAGGGACTGCAGTGCGCGAGGTCGGACTACTCCGCCCATCCTAGTGGCCTTAGCCCCGGGGAGTCAGCAACGCCACAGTCTCCATGTGGTGGGTGTGCGGGTACAGGTCGAAGGCACGCAGCTCCCCGAGTACCCAGCCGGCCTGCTGGAAGTAGCCCACGTCGCGGGCAAATGACGCCGGATCGCAGGAGACGTAGGCGATCGCCCGGGGACCGGCCGCGACCAGCTGGTTGACCACGGCTTTGCCGGCGCCGGCCCGGGGCGGGTCAAGTACCAGGGCGTCGAAGTTGCGCGGCTTCTGCCGCAGCACGCGCTCCACTTTCCCCTGCACGATTTCGACCTGGGATGCGCCGTGCAGGTTCTTGCGGGCATCCCGGCTGGTGCCGGGCGCCCCTTCCACGGACAGCACGGAGCCGGTGACGCCGACGGCGTCGGCGAGGGGTGCGGTGAAGAGCCCCGCGCCGGCGTAAAGGTCCGCCACGACTGCCCCGGCGGCCAGGTAGCCGCCGTCGTGCAGGAAGCCGGTCACGGCCCCCACCAGGGTGTCCGGGGCGTCGCGGTGGATCTGCCAGAAGCCGTCGCCGGTGACCCGGTACTCGTGGCCGGCCGCCGTTTCCTGCACCCAGGTGCGGCCCCGCAACTGCGTCACCTCGCCCGTGCCCGGGTCCACCCGCGCCACCGAGACGTCGTCCGGCAGTTGGGCCAGGACGGCGCTGAGCCGCTTGGCCCGGGTTCCGGCCGAGGGCACCAGGAGCACCAGCGGCCGCGACCCGTTGGCAGGAGCTGCGACGTCAATCCGTTCAATCCCCTGCAGGTCGATGTCCCAGAGTTTCAGGGCGTTGATGCCCTCGACGGCCAGCGGCATCTCACGGACCGGGAACACGGCGTCGGAGCGGTGCGCATGCATGCCGAGCTTGCCACCCGGCGTCACGGCGAAACCTGCGCGGGTGCGCCAGGCCAGGCCGGTCGCCGCGCCGGCGGCCGCCTCCCCCACAGCCTCGACCGTGACGGGCACGTCGACGCCGGCCAGGCGGTGCAGCTGCTCGGCCAGCACCTCGGATTTGAGGCTGCGCTGGCGGTCCAGCGAGATGTGGCCCAGCTCGGCGCCGCCGACGGGAGGGTGGCCGTGGGACCAGGACCGCTGCGCGTCGGCCGCGTGCCAGAAGTGCTCCACCCGGTCCGGGGAGGCCTCCAGCACCTCAACGACGTCGGCGCGCCAGAACTTGGCGGACTCGCCCTCGTCGGTGAGCCGGATCCGGACTTTCTCGCCGGGGATGCCGTGACGGACAAAGATCACGCGGCCCTCGTGCCGGGCCACGCAGTGGCCGCCGTGCGCGACGGGGCCGACGTCGACGACGAGCTCGGTGCGGGCGGGCGTCGTGGTGTCGGTGCTCATTGGATATCCTGCAGTCTCTTGGCTTCCTCGGACGATTTCAGCTGCCACGGCACGCTCGCAACCATGACGCCCGGCTCGAAGTGCAGCCGCGTCTTGATCCGCAGCGCCGTCTGGTTGTGGACCAGCTGCTCCCACCACTTGCCGACGACGTATTCGGGGATGTAGACGACGATCAGGTCGCGCGGCGAGTCGCGCCGCATGTTCTTGATGTACTCCATGATCGGCGTGACCGTTTCGCGGAACGGGCTGGCCAGCACCGTCAGCGGCACCGGGATTTCCAGTTTCTCCCAATCCGCCAGGGTCTGTTCGGTCTCCTCCGGGCTGATGTCCACCGTGATGGCGTCCAGCCGGGAGGGCCGCGAGGCACGGGCGTAGGCCAGCGCCCGGAGCACGGGCTTGCGCACGTGCGAGACGAGCAGCACGGCATGCACCCGGGTGGGCAGCGCCCGGGGCGAGGAGTCCTCGTCCACGGCGAGTTCCTTGGCCACGTTGTCGTAGTGGGCCCGGATGCTCCACATGATCAGGAACAGGATGAACATGGCCAGCAGCGCTATCCAGGCGCCCTGCTCAAACTTGGTGATCAGCACGATCACCAGGACCAGGCCGGTCATGCCGAAGCCGATCGTGTTGATGGTGCGGGACTTGACCATCCGCAGCTTGGTGGCCGGGTCCTTGGCGAGCTTCAGCTCGCGTCCCCAGTGCCGGATCATGCCGAGCTGGCTCAGCGTGAAGGAGATGAAAACGCCCACGATGTAGAGCTGGATCAGCTTGGTGACGTCGGCGTTGAACGCGATGATCAGCACCAGCGCGCCGGCGGCCAGCGCCAGCACACCGTTGCTGAACGCGAGCCGGTCCCCGCGGGTGCGGAGCTGGCGGGGCAGGTAGCCGTCCTGGGCAAGGATCGAGCCAAGGACCGGGAAGCCATTGAAGGCGGTATTGGAGGCGAACACCAGGATCACGCCGGTGGCGGCGACCACGATGTAGAAGGGGATGGAACCGGCGCCGAAGACGGTCTGTGCGATCTGGCTGATGGCCGGGTTCTGGATGTAGTCCTCGTCCACCGGCTTGCCGTTGAGCAGGAACTCCTTCGCCGGGTCCAGCACGATGTGGACCTTGGTGGCGTTGGCCAGGTAAATGATGCCGGCCAGCATGGAGGCCGCTATCACGCCGAGCAGCAGCAGCGTGGTGGCTGCGTTCTTGCTCTTGGGCTTCCGGAAGTTCGGCACGCCGTTGCTGATGGCCTCCACGCCGGTGAGGGCCGCGGCGCCGGAGGAGAACGCACGGAGCAACAGGAACGCCCCGGTGAGTCCGACCAGTCCCTCGTCGAAACCGGGGGCCGGGACGATCTGGAACTCGGCCGACGGCGCCTGGCCGAGCTGGCCGGTGGCGGCCTGGAAGACGCCGACGGCGGTCATGCCGAGGATTGAGAACATAAAGATGTAGGTGGGCACCGCGAAGACACTGCCGGCTTCGCGGATGCCGCGCAGGTTCACGAGGGCCAGGATTACGACGCCGATCGTGGCGATCGCTGCCTGCTGGCCGTGCAGCGAGGGGACGGCAGTGGTCAGGTAGGCGGCGGCCGAGGACATCGACACCGCGACGGTGAGCACGTAGTCCACCAGCAGGGCCGAGGCGACGGTGAGGCCGGCGTACTTGCCCAGGTTTTCGTTGGCGATCTCGTAGTCGCCGCCGCCGGAGGGGTAAGCGTGCACATTCTGGCGGTAGGAGGCCACCACTGTGAGCAGCACCACCATGACGGCGAGCCCCACCCAGGGAGAAAACGCCACCGCGCTGACGCCGGCCAGCGCCAGGGTCAACAGGATTTCGTCCGGCGCGTAGGCCACCGAAGACAGGGCGTCGGAGGCGAAAATGGGGAGCGCGATCCGCTTCGGCAGCAGGGTGTGGGCCAGACGGTCGTTCCGGAAGGGCCTGCCTACCAGCACCCGCTTCACGGCATTGAAAATTGTCAGCACCAGACAAAGCTAGTCTGATTCGGACGCGATGTCATGACGGCGAAGCCTGCCTGCGGGCAGGCGCCCGGCCGCACCGCCGTCGGACCGGCTCCGGGGCCCCGGTGGCCGGTAGAGTTTTACGCAGCAACAGACACAGAAGCTTGAGGAGGCACGTGTGGCGCACTTCGTGATCATGGGTTGTGGCCGTGTCGGGGCAACCCTGGCGCACACACTGGAGGACGCCGGCCATTCGGTCGCGATCATCGACCAGGACGACCGTGCGTTCCGCCGGCTCCGGACCGGTTTCTCCGGCCGCAAGGTCACCGGCGTCGGCTTTGACCGGGAAACCCTCAAGCAGGCCGGGGTCGAGGAGGCCTACGCCTTCGCTGCCGTGTCCAGCGGCGACAACTCCAACATCCTGGCCACCCGGGTGGCCCGCGAGACGTTCCACGTTCCGCACGTCGTGGCGCGGATCTACGATCCGGGCCGCGCGGAGATCTACCAGCGCCTCGGCATCCCCACGGTCGCGGCGGTGCGCTGGAGCGCGGACCAGGTGCTCCGGCGGATCCTTCCGGAACAGCACCTCGCCGGTGATTTCCGCGACCCCTCCGGCCGGCTGGTGCTGGCCGAGGTGGACGTGGACTCCGGCTGGATCGGCCACCCGGTGTCCGCGCTTGAAAAGGCCGCCGACATCCGCGTCGCCTACCTCACGCGCTTCGGCGAGGGCATCCTCCCCGGGCCCGGAACCTCGTACCAGGACGGCGACACCGTCCACGCCATGCTCAGCGTGGACCGCACCTCCGAGGTCGCCCACATTCTTGCCAAGTCCCCCGCCAAGGAGTCCTAAGTGAAAGTTGTCATCGTCGGGGCGGGCAGCGTCGGTTCCTCGATCGCCCGTGAATTGCTGGCCCACAAGCACGAGATCCTGCTGATCGACCTCAAGCCCGAGGTGATCGGCCGCAGCGGGCTGCGCGGCGCGCACTGGCTGGTCGGCGATGCCTGCGAGCTCAGCACCCTCAAGGACGCCCGGCTGGAGGACGCCGACGTCGTGGTCTCCGCGACGGGCGACGACAAGGTGAACCTTGTGGTCTCGCTGCTGGCCAAGACCGAGTTCGGTGTGGGACGGACCGTCGGCCGGGTGAACAACCCGAAGAACGACTGGATGTTCGATGATTCCTGGGGCGTCGACGTCGCGGTGAACACCCCGCAGCTGATGACAGCCCTCGTGGAAGAGGCCGTGGAGATCGGCGACCTGGTCCGCCTGCTCACCCTGCAGACCGGGGTGTCCTCGCTGGTGGAGTTCACGGTGCCGCATGATTCGCACGTGATTGGCCTGACCGTGGGCGACATCGACTGGCCGGAGGATGCGACCCTGGTGGCGATCCTGCGCGACCAGGCGCCCATCACGCCGAGCCGGGACGACGTGATCGACGGCGGCGACGAACTGTTCTTCGTCACCACCATCGCTGCCGAGGACGGGCTGCGGGCCCTGCTCTCGGCCCCGGAGTCCGAGGTCGAGTCAGCCGGTGAACCTTCGAGCGCCGGCCAGCACCCGGTCAACGCGGACCTGCATGGCCGCGAGACCCAGCCCGCCGGCGACGACGGCTTCGACGGCTGAACCGCCCAACTGGCTCGCAGTTGTTGTCGTTCTGACCGCTCAAAACGACAACAACTGCGGGTTAGTCGGCTTCGCTCGGCTGGTCAGCCGGGGCCGGCGCGGGACGGGTGAGCAGCCAGGCGACCCACATGCCCAGGATGTACAGCGGCGCGCCCATGATGAGCCTGGTGGTGGCGAGGCCTGCGAGGCCCTGCTCCCCCATTAGGTACAGCGGGACCTGCACGATCAGGCGCAGGGCCAGGACCGAAATGATCACCCAGGTGCCGATCCGGTAGGCCTTCACCCGGGCCGGATGCTTGCGCCAGTCCAGGCCCTCGTTCCGGATGAAACCGAACAGCAGCCCGGCGAAGGGCCAGCGCACCGCGATGGAGATCGACATCGCAAGGATGTAGCCGAGGTTGGTGAAGAAGCCCAGGACGTAGAAGTCCTCGGCCTTGCCGGTCGAGTTCGCGAGCCAGGCTGATAGCCCGACGCCGACAATGCCGGCCAGCGCCTGCGTCAGCGGCTTGCGCTGGATCAGCCGGGCGACGGTAAACGCCGCGGCCACCGCCAGCGCGGCGATCAGGGCCAGCGGAAGTTCACGGGTCACGGTGAAGGCGATCAGGAACACCAGCCCCGGAAGGATGCTTTCGGCGATGCCCTGGACACCGCCGGCGCTCTTGAGCACGTCGATGTTGCCGTTGCTGGTGCGGTGCAGTCCCGCCTTCGCCGCGTAGCCTTCGGCGAGCTGGGCCACCGAGGGCTGCTGGTCTTCGGGCGTGCTCATTGTTCCTCCAGGCGGGAGAGTATTTCGTAGCGCGGATTAAACATGGTGGGCAGCCCGTCCCGGACAGTGACCATGCCCTCGAGCCGTAGCTCCAGGCCGGCCTTCACGCCGGGGATGCGGCGCCGTCCCAGCCAGATCACGCGGAGCCGGTCGGCGGCCGCGGCAGGCCGCTTGCGCCGGACGCCGGGCTGGCCGGCTTGGGCGGCCTGGACCGCAGAAGCGGCCGGCCGCGCCTTGGCCGGCGGGGCGTCATGGTCGGTGACGATGGCTGTGAAAGCTGCCACCTCGCTGGCCGGGGCATAGGTCACAGATTCAATGAAGCCGCGGCACAGCACACGTCCGCGCTCGGGCAGCCCCCGCACGGGGACAGCTGCGGCAGCTTTCTTGCCGGCGGCATCAACCAATCTGGGTAGTCTCCGGTCCGCGCTCGGGTTGCTCGAACTCCGGGGCACCCTGCGGTGCCGCGACGCCGGAGTCCCGGGGAAGGCGGAGCTGAAGCAGCTCGCGCGGCGGCATGGGGCTCTCGCCCCGCACCACGACGATCTGGCGGAACAGTTCCTCGAGTCCGGCGGCGGCGTCGCGGTCCAGTGCGGCGTCTCCGCCGAGGACACCGCGGAGGAACCAGCGGGGGCCGTCGACGCCGATGAACCGAGCCACCCGATAGCCCTCGCTGCCGTCGCCGGCAGGCAGCTTGGCGACGAGCTCGATGCCGAAGTGGCCCTCAATCTCCTCAACCTGGCCGCCCTGGCTGCCCACGGACTGGCCGATCTGCTCACGGATTTCGTCCCAGAGACCTTCGGAGCGGGGCGCGGCGAAGGCCTGCAGCTGCAGGCTCGAACCTTCCAGGTCCATGGTGACGGCCACGACGCGCTGGGTGGCTTCCTCGACCTCAAGGCGGAGCTGCAGCCCTTCGCGCGGGGCAATCAACAGGGCGCCGAGGTCGACGTAGCCGTCCTGGTTGTCGATGTCCGCGACGTCATGGGGACCGGCGCTCCGCAGGGCGCCAGCCGTGCCCTCGGCGGGCGCGCCGGCGTCAACAGCTGCGTCCTCCCGGGTGTCGCCGGTGTCCGTCAACTGCTCCTGCTTGGCTTTCCTGCCACGCCCAAAAACCATGGTGTTGTCTCCTTAGTTGTGATCCTGTGCCAGGCGCTCGGCCTCGGGACAGGGAACAGATGCGTCAAACGGGCGGGGCTCAGGCCCCGGGGGCGCCGAAACCGCCGGTGGAGCCGAAGCCGCCGGCGCCGCGGACCGAATCGCTGAGCTCCTGGACGGGCACGAACTCCGCGTACTCCACGCGCTGGATGACCATTTGTGCAATTCTATCGCCGCGGCGCAGTTCAATCGCCTCGTCGCGGTCAGTATTCAGCAGAGTCACGGCGATCTCCCCGCGGTAGCCCGCGTCCACCGTGCCGGGTGCGTTCACCACGGTCAGGCCGTGCTTGGTGGCCAGGCCGGAACGGGGGTGGATCAAGGCGACAAAGCCGTCAGGAAGCGCGATGGACACCCCGGTGGGCACCAGCCGCCGCTCCCCCGGCCCGAGCACAACGTCCTCGCGGGCACGCAGGTCCGCGCCGGCGTCGCCCGGGTGGGCGTACGACGGCGGCTGCAGGCCGTCGTCGAGCATCTTCAGCTGCACCGTCAGGGTGGGAGCTCCGTAGGCCGGAAGGCCGCTGGCCGAGGGGTCTGCCGCCGGGGTATTCACGGCAGTGGTTTCTTCAGTCACAGTTCCCCACTGTAACGCCCGCGGGGAGGATAGACCTACCGCGCCGCCGCCCCCGGTGTCCGCGGGCGGCGGCCTGGCGGCCAAGGTGAAATGGCCCGGGAAAAGTGGAAAGCTGGGCTCATGCCCGAATCCAGCGCAGCCATGCCGGCCTCCAACAGCACCCCCAACGACGCCACCGTCCTGTTCAGCGAAAAGCTTTGGCCGAATTTCTGGATCTGGCTGGTGGCTGCCGGGCTGGCCGCGGCCGGCATCCTGGTGTTCGCGCCGATCAGTATGGCCGCCGGCATCACCGCCGCCGTCGTGCTCTTCACGATCCTGGCGGTGTTGCTGATCGTGTCCACGCCGTCCATCACGGTGACGGCCGCAACGCTGCGCGTGGGCCGGGCGACGATTGAACGCCGTTTCGTCGGCGAGGCCACGGCCTTCCGCGGCGCGGAGGCGACGGCGGAGCGCGGCACCCGGCTCAACGGCCTCGCCTTCATGTGCATCCGCGGCTGGATCGACCCGGTGGTCCGCATCGAGATCACCGACCCCTCGGACCGCACCCCGTATTGGCTGGCGTCCACGCGGCACCCCGACGAGCTCGTCACGGCGCTGTCGCGCTAACAACCCCGGCTAACAACAGCCCGGGCCGGTCCCAGGCCGGCAGGAGGGCGGCGGCCCTTAGCCCTCGCAGTCCTTGCAGTACTTCAGGCCGTCCTTTTCGCGGGCGATCTGCGAACGGTGGCGGACCAGGAAGCAGGAGGCACAGGTGAATTCGTCTGCCTGGGCGGGCAGCACCCGGACCAGCAGCTCCTCGCCGGACAGGTCGGCGCCCGGGAGTTCGTAGCCTTCGGCGAGGTCGGTTTCGTCTTCATCGACCACCGCGGAAGGCTTGTCCGTACGCCGCGACTTCAGTTCCTCGATGGAGTCCTCGTTGAGGTCTTCCTCAGTCTTGCGCGGCGCATCGTAGTCTGTCGCCATTAGTTGTTGCTCACACTCCGCATTCGTTGGGTTGGTCCGCCTCCGCCGCACCGGCGGGGCTGGAAGCCCCCGCCCCGGTCCGGGTTCGGTTCACCGATGTCAACGCCGGACAATCGCTTTTTGTGCCCGATGTCGGGTCATTTTTGCCCAAACCCCTGCCGAGCGCCAGAGGCCAGTGGTCCGGCGGCGGCGCCGTCCGCTCCGGACGGCCCCCATCCGGCGGAAAGTCGCGGAAAATCACGGCGCGCCCTCCCTCCTAACCCGAATTGGGACCCAACGGTGGCAGAGTTTCGAATGTTAGTAATGCCAGGGTGGAGGATTTGTATGCAGGATCTACGGCTTGTAGGCGTCCACGACGACGGGGAGCATCTCCTGTTGAGTGGCACCGGCGGCGAGATGTTCCAGCTGCCGATCGATGAGGCTCTTCGGGCGGCTGCGAGCCGGACGCCGGCGAGGGCTGCTTCCGGCGGGGGCGCGGAGCCCATTGCCATGTCCCCCCGCGATATCCAGGCCAGGATCCGCAGCGGTGCGACCGCCGCGGAGGTGGCCGCTCTTTCCGGCATTCCGCTGGCCAAGGTGCAGCGGTACGAGGGCCCCGTGCTGGCCGAACGCGAGTACGTCGCCCAGCAGGCACGCAAAATCGAAGTGGCCTCCCCTTCCGCGGGTCACGACAGCTACCGTTCCTTCTTCGGCGACCAGCCAGCGACCTTGGACGACATGGTCATGCACCGGCTGCGGGCCCATAAAATCGAGCCTTCAACGGTGGAATGGGACTCCTGGCGACGCCCGGACGGCAGCTGGAACGTGGTGGCCCGTTTCGATGCACAGCCCGGCGCCCACGCCGCGATCGGTGAAGAGCCGCCGGCCATGTGGACGTTCAGCCCGGCGCGCAAGTCGTTGCAGAACGCCAACCGCTGGGCCCAGCAGCTCAGCGAACTCGAGCCGATGGACGGCCCTGTCCCGGCCCGCCGCCTCTCGGCGGTTTCGGACCGGCCCTTTGATTTCGAGACCGATGCGGAAGCCGCGGCACGCAGTGCCACGGCGCAGCTCAGCATCGTTCAGCAGCACGGAGTTCAGCAGGAGAAGGACGCCGACGGGCTGCTGGACATGCTCCGTTCCCGCCGCGGGCAGCGTCTCGGCCTGGATGAAGACGCCGACGACGCCCTGGCGCTGCTGCTGACAAACGGTGTTCCCGCCGCCCACCCGCGGCCGTCCGAGGTTCCGTCGCTGAACGAGACCGAAGACGACGTGGTGGAGGTTGAGGCGCCCCGGGAGGACGAGCCGGCAGAGGAAGCAACCCCGCCCGCGGCGTCAGCCGAACCGCATTCGATTCCCAACCCCGACGCCCTGACCCGACGCCGGGACGCCCGGCCGTCCATGCTCTCCCGCTTGAGCCTGGCGCCACGGCACCAGGACAATAGCGAAGACGACGCGCTGAAGCTTCACGACGGGGTCAGCACCGAGACCCGCGAGATCACCATCGCGGCCTCGCAGCTGCGCCCGGTACGCACCGGTCCCACGTCCAGCCCCGGACTGGATGAGCTCCTGGGCGGCGGACCGTCCCGGCGGGCGCAGAACGAGTCATCAGCGGCATCCCGCAGCGACGCCTCCCGGAACGAAGCCTCCCGGAACGAACGTGAGCCCGAAACGCCGGAGCGCCAGCCCTCCAAGCCCAAGCGCTCCAGTGTGCCCAGCTGGGACGAAATCGTCTTCGGCACCCGCAGCGACTAGGGTCTCCGCCCCGCCAGGGACCAAATCAGCGGCGCGGAGCTTTATTGGCGGCCTTTCCGGCGGCCTTGGGCCCACCCGGCTTTCCTTCCGCGGCGAAGCACAGCAGCGGTATTTCGCGCTCCGCCTTGGTCAGCGAGCCGTGCTGCCCCACCACCTCCAGCGCCCTGGCCTGGACCCTGCGGGTGTCGTAGAACGCCAGCGCGTCGCGGGCAGCGATCATGATGTCGCCGATCCGCGGCCCGACCGGGCCCCGGACCTCGCCGAAGAGTCCTGCAGCCACGGCCTCTTCCCGGGTGAAGGCCCAGATCCGGTCACCGAAACGGGCCTGCCAGGCCTCCAGTAGCCGCAGCCGGCCGGCGTCGCCGGCTCCATCCTCCAGGTAGAGGTGGACCATGCGCGGCTCCCCTGCCGTGTGCCGGACGCCTGCGATGAGGTCCGGCTCGGCGGAGTAGTCGATCCGCTGCGATTCAGGCACGTCGAGCATGCCGTGGTCCCCGGTGACCAGCACGGTGGTGCCGACGGGGAGGGTGGCATTGAGCCGGCGGACGGTCGCGTCGAGCTCTTCGAGCTGGTGTTCCCACTGCGGCGACTGGCAGCCGTAGCGGTGCCCGGCCTTGTCCAGTTCGTGGACGTAGAAGTACATCAGCGAGCTGTCCGCCCCTGCCATGGCTTCCGCCGCGGCCGCGGTCCGGGCGTGCGAGGTGGTTCCGGCCAGGAAGCGTCCGCCCCGCAGCGCGGCCTGGGTCATGGCGGAGTCGCTGAACCGCGGCAGGGCGACAGTGCTCACGTCGACGTGCCCGGCGGCCCGCTCGAACACGGTGGGCAGCGGCTGCCAGAGCTGAGGGTCGACGCCGTCGTCCCAGTTGCCCAGCATGTTGACCACCCGGTCCTGGTCCGGGTCCAGCACGTCGTAGCCGACCATCCCATGCTGCCCGGCGGCCAGCCCGGTCCCGAAACTGGCCAGCGACGCGGCCGTGGTGGAGGGGAAGGCCGCATCGAGCCACACCGGCACGGCTCCCTGGCCGGCCTGCAGCACCGAGCGCAGGAACGGGGTGTGGGCGATCTTCTGCTTGAGCAGCTGCCGGCCGAGGCCATCGGCCAGGACGACGCAGACGTGCTTTGCCGAAGGGAGGTTCAGCCGGTTCTGGAAACCGGGGACGCCGAGGCTGGCCGCGGCGCTGCTGAGCACCTCCGCGATGGAACGTTCCCCATAGGCCGGGGGCGCGGGCATCCCGGCGGGTCCGCCGGGAGCACGGACGGACGCCTGCGGCGAAGGCAGCGGGGACCCGGAGGCGCGGACCGGCACCATCTCAGCGCTGGTGGCCGCGGCTGAGGCGGTTTCCGAAGACGCCGGTACGCGGGCGCGGCGGAAGCGTGGGGACACCGTGCGGCGCGGGGGCCGTGGAGCCGGTGTTCACGGCCCGGAGTGCGCGGGCGAAGAGCTTCGCGTCCTGCACGGCCTGCAGGCCGTCGGCTTCGGCGCTGATCCGCAGCACGATGTCCTCCTGCGCGATCGTGCCGCTGTAGCCGTGGTCGGCTTCGCACTGCGGGTCACCGCAGCTGGCGGGGCCCATGTCGAGGCGCTGGCCGCCGGACCAGGCGATCGAGAGGGTCAGCTCACGGACCGGGTCCGAGGGCTTGTAGTCCTGCGGCTGTGCGTAGACGTAGCTGAGCACCACCGAGCGGATCTGCGTGACGGGGACCGATTCGGTGGAGACCTGAGCGACGATCTGCTCGCCGGCCTCGTCGAGCTGTTGGTCGTCCACATGGGTGATCACCAGCATGTCCTCGGTCAGCACGAGCACGGTGATGTGCCGGCGCACTTCGGCACGGTCAAAGTGGGTCTCGAGGTGGACCAGGTGGGCCACGCAGTCGCGGCCGTCCAAGGCGTCGGCGACGACGTCGGCGACCAGGCGGGGGTAGAAGCCTGCCTGCTGGAGGGCGCCGTCCAGGCTTTGGCCCTGCGCGCTGTGGTCGTGCAGGCCCTGGTGCGGGGAGCCGTGGCGGCCGGAGACGGACGCCTGGGGCTGGGATGCTGGAGGCTGGGAACTCATGGCTCCCATTTTCACAGATCGGCTGGGGACATGCTAACTGCGCATGGCCCGCCTGGCCGTGTCCGTGCGCTGGGCGGCGTTGGCAATCCGGACGTCGGCGGCCAGGATCACGGCGCCGTCGGGTCCGGCCAGCACCGGGTTGAACTCCACCAGGGCGATCTCGGGGTGGTTGTCCTTGAGCCTGGTCAGCCGAGCCGCCAGGTCCTCGAGCGCGGCAGCGTCGACGGCGGGCAGGCCCTGGTAGCCGAAGAGTTTGCGCGACGCGCGGGGCGCGCGGATGAAGTCGTGCACGTCGGAGCCGGAGAGCGGCGGCACCCGGTGGGCCCAGTCATCGAGGAGGTTCACGGCGTCGCCGGCCAGCCCGAAGGACACCACCGGGCCCAGCAGCGGGTCCTCGATGGCGCGGAAGGTGCAGGCCTGCCCCACCGGGGCCATCGACTGGACCTCGAGGGACGGTGAGCCGTAGCGCTGCAGCGATTTGCGCATCTGGGCGATGTTGCGGCGCAGCGAGTCGGCGTCCTGGATGTCCAGGCGTACCCCGCCAAGGTCGAGGCGGTGCCGCAGCGCCGGGTCCGTGGTCTTCAGCGCCACCGGCCAGCCGAGCCGCTCCGCCGCGGCGACGGCGTCGTCTTCCGACTCGAAGCCCTCCGAGGGCAGCACCCGGATGCCGTAGCGGCCCAGCAGCTTCGCGGCGGACGGAGGGTCCAACCGGACCAGCTGCTCGCCACTCACGGGCCGGAGCAGCTCCTCCAGGTCCTCGTGGGCGCCCTCCGGGTCGCAGCCTTCGGGCTCCACAAACAGCCCCTGGTCGCGGACCACCCAGTGGGCGTAGCGCACCACCGCGGCGAGGGCGGCGACGGCGGCCCCGGGGTTGGAGTAGCAGGGCACCCCGGCGGCCGGTTCCGCAGCTGTGACTTCCGCGGCGGCTCCCGCGGCCGCGGATCCCGCGCCGGCTTCGGCGGGAGCGCCGACCATGCCCTCGACGTAGATGGACGGGTCAAGAAGGCCGGTGAACGCGGCAACCACAGGCTTCCCGGCGGCCGCCGAGCACTCGGCCAGCACCGCGCCGATCTTTTCGACGGTCAGCCCCCGGGCCGGCAACAGCGCGACCACGACGGCGTGCACCGAGTCGACGGTCAGGGTCTCCTGCAGGCTGCGGCGTAGTGCCGGCAGCGACCGGGACATGCCGGCGTCCAGGTCGACGTCGGCCACGATGCGCTCCACGCCGAGACCGGCCGCGGTGGCCCGGTCGGCCACCACCTTGCCGAGCGCGCTTGAGTTGCTGAACACGGCCACGCCGGGCCCCTTCGGCAGCGGCTGGCTGGAGACGATCTGGGCGACGTCCATCAGCTCTTCAATGGTCTCCACCCGGATCACGCCCGCCTGCCGCATCATGGCGTCCAGGGCCTCGGGCGGCGCCTGCGTGGTGCGCACGGCGTGGCCGGGAGGCAGGTTCAGGCCCATCGCATCGGACTTGGCCACGATCACCGGCTTGGTCCGCGCGAGCCGCCGGGCCAGCCGGGAGAACTTGCGCGGGTTGCCGATCGATTCGAGGTAGAGCCCGACGGCGGTGGTGTCGGCGTCGTCCTCCCAGAACTGCATCATGTCGTTGCCGGACACGTCGGCGCGGTTCCCGGCGGAGAGGAAGGTGGAGATGCCCACCCGGCGGCGGCTGGAGGCGGCGTAGAGCGAGACGCCGATCGCCGCGGACTGGCTGAACAGGCCGAGGCCGCCGCGGCGCGCCAGCGAGGGAGCCATCGAGGCGTTGAGGGACACGGCGGGGTTGGTGTTGACGATGCCCAGCGAGGCCGGGCCTATCACGCGCATGCCGTTGGCGCGGGCCTGGCGGACCAGGTCGCGCTGCCGGGCGAGGCCGCGTTCGCCGTCGTCCGCGTAGCCGGCGGTGGCCACCACGATCCCCTTGACCCCGGCTTCCCCGCACTCCTGGACCACCTTGGGCACCTCGTCGTACGGGACCGCGATGATGGCGAGCTTGACCGGTCCGGGGACCTCGGAGAGCTTGGCGAAGGACAGCATGCCGGCCAGTTCCAGGGCCTCGGGGTTGATCGCGTAGACCGGGCCGGTGAAGCCGCCCTCGATGATGTGTTCCAGCAGCTGGTAGCCGACGGTGCCCCATTTGCGGCTGGCACCGATGACGGCCACCGAGGACGGGGCGAGCAGTTCCTGGATGCTGCGGGCCTCGGCGCGGTGTTCGCGGGACTCCATCACGGCCCGGGACTTGTCCGTGGGGTCGATGTTGAACTCGAGGCTCACGACGCCGTCGTCGAAGTGCCGTTTGACGTCGTAACCGGCGTCGGAGAACACCATCAGCATCTTGCGGTTCTCCGGCAGCACCTCGGCGCTGAACTTGCGGATGCCATTCTCGCGGGCCGCAGCGGCGAGGTGTTCGAGCAGGATCGAGCCGATCCCGCGGCCCTGGTGCGCGTCGGCGATGTTGAACGCCACCTCCGCCTCTTCCGGGTCGTCGAGCCGGTCGTAGCGGCCGATGCCCATGATTTCTCCGCCGATGGTGATCACCAGGGCCACCCGGTCCTTGTAGTCGACCTCGGTGAAGCGCTTGAGTTCCTTGGCGGACAGCTTGGACTTGAAGGCGAAGAAGCGCATGTAGATCGACTTCTGCGACTGGCCCACATGGAAGGCCTGCACCGCGTCGGAGTCGGCGGGGTGGATGGGGCGCAGGTGCGCTGTCCCGCCGTCGCGCAGCACGACATCGGCTTCCCAATGTTCCGGATATACGCCGTCCGCGGGCTGATCCACCATAGGCTTAGCCTAGCCATAAACTTGAGCTGCCCGCCGTCATCGCGCCTCAACAGCCACGCAAGTCCAACGCACCATCAACTGAGTAACCCGTAGAAGGACCCACCAGCCTCATGGCACGCCGCCAAACCACGCCCCCGGCAGGGGAATCCCCGGACTTCATCGAGAACATCGTCGACATCGACGTCACTTCCGAAATGGAAGGCTCGTTCCTGGAGTACGCCTATTCGGTCATCTACTCCCGGGCCCTGCCCGACGCCCGCGACGGCCTCAAACCCGTGCAGCGGCGCATCCTGTACATGATGAGCGAGATGGGCCTGCGCCCGGACCGCGGACACGTCAAGAGCGCCCGCGTGGTAGGCGAAGTGATGGGCAAGCTGCACCCGCACGGCGACACCGCGATCTACGACGCCATGGTCCGGATGGCGCAGGACTTCTCCCTGCGGCTGCCCCTGATCGACGGCCACGGCAACTTCGGCTCGCTCGACGACGGCCCGGCCGCCCCGCGCTACACCGAGGCCCGGCTGGCGGCGGCGGCGCTGACCATGACGGACCACCTCGACGAAGACGTGGTGGACTTCGTCCCGAACTACGACAACCAGCTCACCCAGCCCGACGTGCTCCCGGCCGCCTTCCCGAACCTTCTGGTCAACGGCGCCACCGGCATCGCCGTCGGCATGGCCACCAACATGGCCCCGCACAACCTGGGTGAAGTGGTGGCGGCGGCGCGGCACCTGATCGCGCATCCGGACGCCTCGCTCGAGGACATCATGAAGTTCGTCCCGGGCCCCGACCTGCCCACCGGCGGCCGGATCGTAGGCCTGGACGGCATCCGCGACGCCTACGCCACCGGCCGCGGCTCCTTCAAGACCCGGGCCAAGGTCGACGTCGAACAGCTCTCGGCGCGCCGCACCGGCCTCGTGGTCACGGAGCTGCCGTACATGGTGGGCCCGGAGAAGGTGATCGAGAAGATCAAGGACGCGGTCAACGGCAAGAAGCTGACCGGCATCAGCGACATCGTGGACCTCACCGACCGCAAGCACGGGCTGCGGCTCGTGATCGAGCTGAAGAACGGCTTCAACCCGAACGCGGTGCTCCAGCAGCTTTACCGCTTCACGCCGATGGAGGATTCCTTCGGCATCAACAACGTCACGCTCGTCGACGGCCAGCCGCAGACCCTGGGCCTGCTGGAGCTGCTCTCCGTCTACGTGAACCACCGCATCAACGTGGTCCGCCGACGCACCTCCTTCCGCTTGGGCAAGAAGAAGGACCGCCTGCACCTGGTCGAGGGCATGCTCATCGCGATCGTGGACATCGACGAGGTCATCCAGATCATCCGCTCCTCGGACGAGGCCGCCGCGGCCCGCACCCGGCTGATGTCCATCTACGATCTCTCCGAGATCCAGGCCAACTACATCCTGGAGCTGCGGCTCCGTCAGCTGACCAAGTACTCCCGGATCGAGCTGGAGAAGGAACAGGAGGAGCTGCGCCGCGAGATCGCGGAACTCCAGGCCATTCTGGACTCCCCCGAGCTGCTGCGCGGGCTGGTTTCCGACGAGCTCGGCGAACTCGCCGACAAGTACGGCACGCCGCGACGGACCGTGCTGCTCGAATCCGAGGCCGTCTCCCCCACGGTGGCCGCCGCCCTCGCCGCCGCACCCGGCGCCAAGGGCAAGGCCGCGCCGCTGGCCCTGGAGATCGCGGACGACCCCTGCTGGGCCATCCTCACGGCCTCCGGCCAGATCGCCCGCACGGCCAACCAGGACAGCCTCGCCGAGTCGGGCCCGCGGGCCAAGCACGACGTGTTCCGCTCCGTGGTCAAAACCTCCGCTCGCGGCGAGATTGCCGCGGTCACGTCGCAGGGCCGGATGCTGCGCCTCCAGGTGATGGACATGCCGGTGCTGCCGCCCACCTCGGGCACCCCCAACATGGCCGGCGGCGTCCCCGCCAAGGACTTCATCACGCTGCTCAAGGGCGAAACCCTCGTGGCCTTCGCGCCGCTGGATCAGGTCCTTGCGATCGGAACCGCGCAGGGCGTGGTCAAACGCGTCCAGCCGGACTACCCGTTGAACCGCGAGGACTGGGAAGTGATCGCGCTCAAGGACAAGGACACCGTGGTGGGCGTCGAGCCCGCCGCCGCCGACGACGTCGAGCTGGTCTTCGTGACGCGCCAGGCCCAGCTGTTGCACTTCAGCGCCTCCGCGGTCCGGCCGCAGGGCCGCACCGCCGGCGGTATGGCCGGGATCAAGCTGGCTGCCGGTGACCGGGTGCTGCACTTCGGCACGGCGCGCCCAGACGACGACGCCGCCGTGGTGGTCACCATCGCCGGCACCGAGGGCGCGCTACCGGGCACCGCCCCCGGTGCGGCCAAGGTGACGGCGCTGGCAGAGTACCCGGCCAAGGGCCGCGGCACGGCCGGTGTCCGCGCGCACCGCTTCCTCAAGGGCGAGGACACCCTGCTCCTCGCCTGGGCCGGTCACGGCCCGGCGAAGGCATCCTCGCTGGCCGGGGTGGCCCGCTCGCTTCCGGGCGAGCACGGCCGCCGCGACGGCTCCGGCATTCCGCTGTCCCAGGCCATCGACGCGATCGGACCGAGCATGGCCTGGGCCCGGGAAGAAGCGGCGCCGGAGGCCTAGGCGGGCCGTCAGACCGGGCATCCGGTGCCGTGCGGGCCGGCGCAAGCTTCCAGGTCCCCCCATTCGCCACGAATGGCCGCTAACTTGCCCGGCTTAGCGTCCATTTCTGGCAAACGGCCGGGCGCAATCAGTTGCGAACCCGCATTGTGGCGGAGCCAGACAGCCGAAAACCTCGCCGCCTTCGATGGTCAGCCCGTCGAGCCGGACCAGCGCTTCCGCGCACATGCGGTAAGTCTCCGGGCGCACGCCGGGGTGGGCCAGAAGTCTTCGGGCCAGCGGACTCCGGGCCGCCGCCAGGAGCGGCCGCCCGGGGTCATCTGGCGGGTCCTACATCCCCGAGTTGATGTTTAGAATGTTGCCTTCGCTGTCCAGGAACCACGCAGCGGTGCTGCCGTCCGGCAGCGTGGCGATGCCGTCTTCGGTCTTCAGGCCCGGGAAGTCGTAGTCCTCGAAGACGACCCCCGCCGCGCGGAGCTCGGCGACGGTGGCCGGCACATCGGGGACCATCCATCCCATCTGGGTATTCTTGGCCGAACCGGCGTTTTGCGTCTGGTACACCAGGAATCTGCTGCCGGCGCCGCACGTGTACATCAGGTTGTCCTCGGCATCCGGGTTATCCGGTTCGAGTCCGAGTTTGTCGCGGTAGAAACCCCGCGCACGGGCGAGGTCCGCGGCCGGCAGGACGGCGCCGACCGGGTGGTCTTTGAGCATGGCTATGTTCCTTTCCAGGCCCTTCCCCCGGAACGCATCCTACTCCTTCGCCTAGACTGCAGACATGCCTATCGTGCCCGATCAAAAAGACTGGACCTGGGTGCTGTCACGGCCGTGCCCCGAGTGCGGTTTCGACATCTCCGCCTGCACCCCCGCCACGGCGCCGGGACGGGTCGCCAGCATGCTGCCGCGCTGGCGCGCCGTGCTGCGGCGCCCGGACGCCGCAGTGCGCCCGGATGAGGTCACCTGGTCTCCGTTGGAGTACGCCTGCCACGTCCGGGACGTCTTTACCCTTTTCGACCACCGCCTCGACCTGATGCTGACCCAGGACGACGCCCGCTTCGAGGACTGGGACCAGGACCGGACCGCGGTGGAGCAGGACTACGCGGGAGCCGACCCCGCCGAGGTGAGCGCCGAGCTGACGGCCGAAGGCGAGCAAATCGCCGCGTCCTTCGGCCGCGTCCCGGAGCAGGACTGGGGCCGCAAGGGCACCCGCAGCAACGGCTCGGAATTCACGGTGCTGAGCTTCGCGCAGTATTTCCTGCACGACGTCGTGCACCACCTCCACGATGTGGATGGATAGCGTGTGGATGGCTGACGTGCCGGGGACTGTCTAGAGTTCCTTGTCCCAGGCCATGCTGCGGTTGACCGTGCGGTATCCCATCTTGGTGTAGAGCGCCAGGGCTCCCGTGGGGTTCTCCGAGTCGACATCGAGCGAGGCCTTGTCCATTCCCGCCGCGGCAAAGCGGCGCATGGCGTCGGCCAGCAGCGCCTGGGCGACGCCCCGGCCGCGGAACTCGCGGCGCACTCCGAGCAGGTCGGTGTAGCCCTCCTTGAAGCCGCGGTCCGCCGCGCCCTCGGCATCGTGGCTGGCGAGCTGGTAGCCGGCCACCCTCCCGCTGGAAGTCTCCACGACGACGGCGCTGAGGTCCGGCCGGGCCTGCGGATCGTTCACCACGAATCCCCAGGCTTCCTCGTCGCGGGGCTCGCTGCCCCAGTGGTCCCGGAAGGCCTCGTTGTGGGCCAGCCGCACGGCCTCATGCAGGCCGGGCCCGAAGTCCACGAGTTCCAGCCCGTCGTCGAGCTCCGGCTCCGGGAAGTCCGCATCCAGCGGCCGGTGCATCTCGTTGTAGTAGCGGACAATTCGGTAGCCGCGGCCCTCGAAGAGTGATGCCTGATGGATGTGCTGTTGTTCCATGTAGAGGCGCAGCCTCGGAGCGGCGGCGCCGGCATCCTCGGCGAACCGCTGCAGCGTTCGGGACTCCAGCCAGCCCAGGAGCCCGGTTCCGATCCCTTTGCCCTGCCACTCGGGGTCCACGCAGCCGAAGCCGACGGCCTTGTCTCCGGCCGGGTTTTTCGTCAGCCTGGCATAGGCCCGCGCAACTCCCCGGCTGTCGAAGCCGAGAATGCTGTTCGCGGGCACGGGGTTTGTCCGGGATTCCAGGATCTGCGCCAGGTCGTCGCGCCGCTCAAACCAGACGGGCCGCTCGACGGCCGCAGTACGGGCAATCAGGGCGGCCCAGTCGTCCAGCTCCGCGGCGCCGGCCGGCCGCCACGAAAGTCGGGGATCCAGGCTGGTCTGCGGGTCGGTGCGTCCGGTCATGGCTACAGGCTAACGGCGGCCCTACCCCCGCGCCAGCAGCCGCTCCGGCTGTGTCGACCCTGCCCGGTCCAGGTCCAGGTTCTGGTCCCGGTCCCGGTCCAGGTCCAGCCGGTTGTCCTCCGGGCTGATGTCCTCCGGGTTGTGCGTCACCAGGACGACCGTGCGGCCGGCCAGCCCGCGGCGCAGCTCGGCCAGCATTTCGCGGCCGGCTTCCGCGTCCAGGTGGGCCGTGGGTTCGTCGAGCAGGATCACATCGGCTCCGGTCAGCAGTGTGCGGGCCACCGCCAGGCGTTGGCGCTCCCCGCCGCTGAGGAACGCCCCGCCGGGCCCGATGGGCGCGTCCAGGCCCCGGTCGAGCCGCTGCAGCAGCGGTTCCAGGCCGACGGCGGACAGCGCAGCGGAAAGTTGCAGGTCGAGCCCGGTGGCCGCGCCTGTTGCTCCGTCCGTGGGACGATCGCCCTCGGGCAGCCCCAGCATCAGGTTGCCGCGGATGGTCGAGTCGAAGAGGTGCGCCTCCTGCGGGCACCAGGCCGCGCGTCCGGTCAGGAAGAGCTGGCCGTCCGCGGCCGGGAGGAAGCCGAGCATGACGGCCAGCAGGGTGGACTTTCCGGAACCGGAGGCGCCGGTCACGGCGAGCCAGCGGCCCGGTTCGGCGCTGGCGGTCAGCCCGGTGAAGACCTCCGTGCCGCCCGGCCACGCCGCCACCAGGTGGTCGAGTTCCACGCCGGGACGTCCGCCGGGCCGCGCCGGTACCGGCACTGGTCCGCCGGATCCTTCGGGCAGCTCCGCAGCCAGGACACCGGAGCCGCCGATGCGCCGCAGCACCGAGCGCAGCGCCGGATACTGCCGCACCGCCGTCGTGATCGCCGAATACGGTTCCACGAGGGCCAGCTGCAGCAGCACGACGACGGCAACGGTCGCCGGCTCGGCGGCGCCGCTGAGGGCAAGCGGGGCGGCCAGCACCGCGCTGGCCAGCGCGGCGGCCCCGCAGGCCAGCACCGTCAGCGCCTGCCCGAGCCCCTCGGCCAGGGCCGAACGCTGCGACGCGGCAGTCGCCTCCCGGTCGGCACGGTGGATATCGGCAAGGACCGGGGCGCCCACACCGTTGGCATGGAGTTCGGCGCGGGCATCCAGCGCCGCGGCAACCCGCCGCAGCACCCCGGACCGCAGCTGCTGCTCGGTTCCGGCGGACATCCGGTCCGCGAGCAGTGCCAAGGCCGGCGAGGCCGCGAGACTGACGACGGCGGCGGCAACCACGGCCGGGAGCGCTGCCGGGAGCAGCAGCCCGACGCCCGTGACCGCGGCCGCGCCCACGGCCACGGCGGTCAGCGGCGGCAGCACGACGCGCGGCAGCAGCTCGCGGACGGTGTCGACGTCGTCCACCACGGCCCCCAGGACGTTGCCGCCCTGCAGAAGTCGCCGCAGCGACAGCGCCCGCCGGCTCAGAGACTCCCACAGCCGGCCGCGGAGCCGCGTCAGCGCCCTGAAGATCGCGTCGTGCAGGAGCAGCCGTTCGGTGTACCGCAGGGCGGCTCGGCCGACGCCGAAGAAGCGCACCCCCACGATTGCGGTGAGCAGGTACAGGATGGGCGGCTGCTCGCTGGCGCGGATGATGAGCCAGCCGGAGAGCCCGGACAGGGCGACGGCGAACAGCGCGGCCAGGACCCCGACCGCGCCGGCGGCGGCAAACTTCCCGGCCACCGGCGCAAGCAGCCGGCGCAGCTGGGCGGCAGCAGTTCCAAAGCGCGCAGCTCCGGCGGCCGACGTTGCGGCCTCGGCAGGAGTGCCGGCGTCGCCGGGATTGCCGGCGTCGAAGGCGGCCGCGTCGGCTAATGCCGGCGGGAGGTCTTGCCCGTCCGGGGCGCGGTCTCGGCTGGCCAAGGGCGGCGCCACGGCCGCGGCGACGGTCCCGGTGCCGCCGGCAGGTCCCCCAACGCCCACCAGCCGGTCCGCGAGTTCGCGGGTCTGCCGGTCGTGGGCGACCAGCAGCACCGTGGCCTTCCCGCGCAGTCCGGAAATGGTGCGGCTGACCGCATCGGCGGACGCCCGGTCCAGGTGCGCGGTGGGCTCGTCCAGCAGCAGCACCGTGGCGCCGGCCGCGATCCGGGCCAGCCCGCGGGCCACGGCCACCCGGCGCAACTCCCCCGGGCTGAGCTCGGCGGGATGCTTCGCGGCGAGGTGTTCCGCGGCGCAGGCGGCGAGGCAGCGCCTGGCTTCGGCAATGTCCTCGGTGCTGGGCTGCGCCGGGGACCGGTCCGGGCCGGCACCGAGGTATAGCAGGACCTCCGCAAGGACTGTGGGTTCCACCATCACGGGGTGCTGCGGCACCCAGGCGAGGTCCGCCGTCGCGAACCCCTCCAGCCGTCCGGTGACCTCAGTCCCGGTGCCGGAGCCGATGGTGCCGGCCAGGACGCCCAGGACGGTGCTCTTTCCGGCGCCGCTGCGGCCGTCCAGGGCCGTGATCCCGCCGGGGGCGGCGGTGAAGCTCAGCGGTCCGACGGCGGCCTCCGCGCGGCCGGCGTAGCGCACGGTCAGCCCGCGGACCGTGACGGCCGGCGGAACGGGAGCGACTCCGTCCCGGCGGACCGCGGCGGGGACGAGCGGTGCGGCCTGGACGGCGTCGAGGACCTCCGTGGTGTCGGCGAGCGCGGCGCGTCCTTCGTCGCTGGCGTGGTGGGCGGTGCCGAGTTCGCGCAGCGGAAGGTAGCAGTCGGGGGCCAGGATCAGGGCCAGCAGCCCTGCCTCGAGCGCCATGTCCCCGTGCACCAGCCGGACACCGATGAAAACGGCCACCACGGCCACGGAGATCGTGGCGATGAGCTCCAGCGCCAAGGCGGAGAGGAAGGCGGTGCGCAAGGTCCCCATGGTCTTGGAGCGGTAGTCCTCCGAGATGTCCTCGAGGGCCTTGCGCTGGGCGGCCGCGCGGCCCAGGCCCACCAGCACGGGCAGGCCCTTGGCGAGCTCCAGTATGTGCCCGGAGAGCCGGGACAGGGCCGACTGGGCTTCCCGCACCCGGTCCTCGGTGTAGCGGCCGATCAGGACCATGAACAGCGGCACGAGCGGAACGGTCAGGACGATCACCACGGCGCTGATCCAGTCCGCGAAGAGGATCCTGGCCCCAAGCAGCAGCGGGATGGCGGCGCAGTTCACCAGTGCGGGCAGGAACTGGGTGTAGTAGTTATCCAGGGCGTCCAGTCCGCGCGTCGCCAGGACCGCGAGTCCGCCGTCGGCCGGCCCGGCGCTGCGGATGCCGGTATGCAGAGCCCGGTCCAGGAGCTCTGAGCGCAGCTCCTCTTTGACCCCCAGTGCGGCGCGGCGGGCTGCCACCGCCTGCGCCCACACGGTGAGCGAGCGCAGCACTACCCCGGCCATTCCCCAGCCGAGCTGCTCGGCCCAGGCGGGGTTGTGCGCCATCAGGCCGGCCAGCATGCCGGCGACCGCCTGCCCCATCAGCACGAGGGACAGGGCCTTGAGGGCAGCCAGCAGCCCCAGCAGGTAGAGCGCGGAGTGGGTGGCGGGGCCTGCGGGGAACTGCGGTCTCATCGGCGGCTAGTCCTTCGGCGCCAGGGCCTTGGCGGCAATCGCGGGCAGGAAACTGTGCGCTTCCGGGATGTGGGCGGCGCTCACCCGGCGCCGGAACACCCAGTAGGTCCAGGCCTGGTAGGCGAGGACGAGCGGCAGCCCGATGCAGGCCACGATGGTCATCAGGCCCAGGGTGTAGTCCGAGGACGAGGCGTTGGCGACCGTCAGGCTGAAGTCCGGGTTGAGGGTCGAGGGCAGCACCACCGGGAAGGCCGCGCCGAAAATCGAGGCGCTGCCGAGCAGCAGGAAGACGCCCAGCGACAGGAAGGCCCGGCCTTCGGCGCCGCCACGGGCGAAGTTCCAGGCCAGGGCGGCCGCCACGACGGCGGCGACGACGGCGGCGACGGTCCAGGCCTTGCCGCTCTGCAGCTGCAGCACGATCGCCCAGCCGGCAATCGGCAGGAGCAGCGCCGGCAGCAGCCGGACGAACCACTGCCGTGCGCGGTGCCGGACGTCGCCGTCGGTCTTCAACGCCAGGAACGCCAGCGCGTGCAGCAGGGAGAAGCCGACTACGGCGAGTCCGCCCAGCACGGCGTAAGCGCTGAACCAGGCGAACGGGCCGCCCTCGCGGTCACCGTTGGCGTTCAGCGGCAGTCCCGTGGTGGTCAGCGCCAGAGCCGCGCCGACCCCGAAGGCGGCGACCAGGGAGCCCAGCGCGATCGCCCAGTCCCAGCGGGCACGCCACTGCGGGGTGTCCACCTTGCCGCGGTATTCGAAGGCCACGGCGCGGAAGATCAGCGCTACCAGGACCAGCAGCAGCGGCAGGTAAAGGGCGGAGAAGAGGGAGGCGTACCAGAGCGGAAAGGCCGCGAAGGTGGCGCCGCCGGCGGTGAGCAGCCACACCTCGTTGCCGTCCCAGACCGGGCCGATGGTGTTGAGCAGCACCCGGCGTTCGGTGTTGTTCCGGGCGAAGCCCTTCATGAGCATGCCGACTCCGAGGTCGAAGCCCTCCAGGAATAGATAGCCCGTCCACAGCAGCGCGATGGCAATGAACCAGATGGTGGGTAGCAGTTCCATGCTGAATTTCCTCTGCTTCTTGTTCGGGGGGGCGTTAGTAGGCGAAGGCCAGGACGTCGTCGGCCCCGGGTTTGCCGGGCGTGCCGCCGGGCGGGGTCTGGTCCTCGTTTTCGTCCGCCGGGGCGTGGGCCAGCTCGGGCATCGCGGAGACCACACCGCCGCGGATGTACTTCACCAATAGCTTCACCTCCACCACCAGCAGCACCGCGTACACGGCCGTCAGCACCACCAGGGAGGTCAGCAGCTCGCCGGCGGAGACGCCCGGGGACACCGCCGCGGCGGTGAACATAAATACCTGGTCGATCCCGCTGGGATCCGGGTTGGGGGCAACCACGAAGGGCTGGCGGCCCATTTCGGTGAAGATCCAGCCGGCGGCGTTGGCGCCGAAGGGGGCCAGGATGCCGAAGACGGCGAGCCGCATCAGGCCGCGGGAGGCCGGGACGGTGCCCTTGCGGGTGATCCAGAGTGCCACGAGGGCTGCGAGGGCTGCGACGCCGCCGAAGCCGATCATCATCCGGAACCCCCAGTAGGTGACTTCCATGACCGGGACGTACTGGATTTCCTGGCCGGCGCGGTCACCGTAGATCGGGTTGTCCGGCAGGTGTGTGCCGTAGTCGGCCTTGTACTGCTCCAGCAGGCTGTTGACGCCCTTCACCTCGGTGGTGAAGTCGCCCTTGGCCAGGAAGGACAGGATGCCGGGGACCTCGATCACGGCGACGACGTCGTCGCAGTTCTTGGAGCCGACGTTGCCGACGCTCAGGATGGAGAAGCCGGTGCCGTCGTGGCAGGCCGCCTCGGCAGCGGCCATCTTCATGGGCTGCTGCTCAAACATGAGCTTGCCCTGCAGGTCGCCCGTGATGGCGGTGCCCGCGAAGGAGATCATCGCGACGACGGCGCCGATCCGCAGCGAGCGGATCCAGACGGCGTGGTCCGCGCGGTCCCGGCCCGGGATCTCCGACTCCCCGGGGATCACCTTGCCGTCGGCTCCCACGGTGTCGATGCCGTCGTGGCGGCGGCGCCACAGGTGGTACCACGCGATGCCGAGGAGGAAGGCCCCGGCGACGGCGAGGGCGCCGAAAAGGGTGTGCGGCACGGCCACGAGCGCCGTGTTGTTGGTGAAGACGGCCCAGGCGTCGGTCATTACCGGACGCCCGTCAATCATCTCGACGCCCACCGGGTGCTGCATCCAGCTGTTGGCCACAATGATGAAGTAGGCGGAGAAGACCGAACCGATGACGGCGATCCAGAGGCAGGCCAGGTGGACGCCGCGCTTGAGCTGCTTCCAGCCGAAGATCCAGAGGCCCAGGAAAGTGGATTCCACGAAGAAGGCCAGCAGCGCCTCCATGGCGAGCGGCGCCCCGAAGACGTCCCCGACGAAGCGGCTGTACTCGCTCCACGCCATGCCGAACTGGAACTCCTGCACGATGCCGGTGGCCACGCCCATGATGAAGTTGATCAGGAAGAGCTTGCCCCAGAATTTGGTCATCCGGAGGTACTCGGGCCGGCCGGTGCGGTACCAGAGGGTCTGGATCACCGCCACCACCAGCCCCAGGCCGATCGTGAGCGGCACCATCATGAAGTGGTAGACGGTGGTGATGCCGAATTGCCAGCGTGCGATTTCCAAGGCGTCCAAGGCAGTCCCTTTGGCTAGGTTCCCGAGAGATTTCTACGTCGTGTAGAACTGATACTTCTACAGAGTGTAGAACAAGTTCGCACCCTCCCGCACCCCAGCGTGGCACGGCGTGCCCTGCCCCGCAATGGATCGGCGCGGGCAGCCGGCGCCGGGCCGCCCGGCCCGGCGCCGCAGGCGACACGCCGCGGCGGCCCTGTTCTACCTCATGTAGAAACTGGGCGGAAAACGCGGTAAATTTAAAGCTGAAGTATCCGGCAAACCACCCGGGCGGGACCACTGCCCAAGGCGGCACTTAAGAAGGACGTACGGAATGGCAAGTCTCGGCGAACTGGAACGGGCAGTGATGGACCTGCTCTGGGCAGGCCAGGAGGCTGCGACCGCGAACACCCTGCGGGACCTGCTCGCGCAGAGCACGCAGGCGGCGGGCGGCTCTGCCGGTCACGAGGGCAAGGACCTGGCCGTCACCACCGTGTTGACCGTCCTGTCCCGGCTTGAGCGCAAGGGCCTGGTGGAGCGGGAACGCGGCACCCGCCCGCACCGTTACCAGGCCGTCTCCAGCCGCGCGGACCACACCGCGGAACTGATGCACGAGGTGCTCGGCTCCGCCCCCGACCGGGAGGCCGTGCTGGCCCGCTTCATTGGTTCCGTGTCCGCGACCGAAGCTGAAACGCTGCGCAAACTGCTGGACCACAGCTAACACCGGTGTTCTGGACCTCATACTTTCTGGCGGTCCTGGCGATAGTTCTGGCGTGGCCGGTACCTATCCTGCTTTCGCGTGCCCAATGGCCGGCCCGCTCCCCTTTTACGGCCATGCTGCTCTGGCAGGCAATCGCCCTCGCCGGCGGCCTGTCGATGATCGGGGCCATGCTTGTCTACGGCCTGGAGCCGGTCGGGGACAACCTGCTGGCCGGCCTCCGCTCGCTGGCCGGCATGGTCCTGCGCAACGAGCCGACCACGGCGCTGGGCTTCTGGCATATCTTCGCCCTCTCGGCAGCGGCCCTGTTGAGCGCCCACCTGGTCTTCACCCTGCTGCTCACCTATTACAAGATCCAGCGCCAGCGGCGGCGGCACCGCGAGCTGCTCGCGCTGCTCGCCTCCCCCTCGGCCGACGGCGCCCGGACCATGGTGATCAGCCATGACTCCCCCGTGGCCTACTGCCTGCCGGGCGGCGCCCGCTCCGTCACGGTGCTCTCCGATGGACTGATGGCGGCACTGGAGCCGGACGAATTGCGTGCGGTCCTGATCCACGAGAACGCCCACCTGAGCCAACGACACCATCTGCTGCTGTGGGCGTTCGCGGCCTGGCGGCAGGCGCTGCCCTGGCTGCCGACCACCCGGCTCGCGCAGGAGGCCGTCAACTCGCTGATCGAGATGCTCGCCGACGACGTTGCCCTGAAGACCGAAAGCAAGGCCACCCTGATCAAGGCGATCGCGATCGTGGCGAGCGGTTCCGCCGGCCCTGGCGCTGCGACGGCGGTGCCGGCGGCCCGGATGGCGTTCGGCGACGCCGGCACCGAGGCCGACGCCGGCCAGCCCGGAGCCACCGGAGGTGCCGGTTCGGCGGTGACCACGGCCTCGCGGGTCAGCCGGCTGCTCTCCCCGCAGCCGCCGCTGCCGGAGGTCCTTCGCTACGCCGTGCTGGGCGCCTGCCTGCTGCTGCTGGCGGTGCCCACGGCGCTGCTGATCGTGCCGGGCTTGCTCGGCTGAACCGGATTCCCTGCCGGCGCGGGGTTGCCCGGCGCGCGGGACGGGTTGCGCCCGCTCAGGCGTCGATGCGTTCGCGGTCCAGGCTCGCCGCCCCGGCGATGATGAAGTCCTTGCGCGGCGCCACGTCGGAGCCCATCAGCAGGTCGAAGGTCTCCTCGGCCTGCTTCGCGTTTTCGATCCCGACCTTGCGCAGGGTGCGGTGCCGCGGGTCCATCGTGGTCTCCGCGAGCTGCTCGGCGTCCATTTCGCCCAGGCCCTTGTAGCGCTGGATCGGTTCCTTGTAGCGCTTGCCTTCCTTGGCCAGGCGGGCGAGCAGCACGTGCAGCTCCGCCTCCGAGTACGTGTAGATCATCTCGTTGGCCTTCTGGCCGGCGTTGATGACTTCCACCCGGTGCAGCGGCGGGACAGCGGCGAAGACGCGGCCTTCATCGATCATCGGGCGCATATAGCGGAAGAACAGCGTCAGCAGCAGGGTCCGGATGTGGGCGCCGTCGACGTCGGCATCGGTCATCAGGATGACCTTGCCGTAACGCGCGGCGCCGATATCGAAGCTGCGGCCGGAACCGGCGCCGACGACCTGGATCAGGGCGGCGCATTCGGCGTTGGAGAGCATGTCCCCCACCGAGGCCTTCTGCACGTTCAGGATCTTGCCGCGGATCGGCAGCAGCGCCTGGAAGTCCGAGGAACGCGCCAACTTGGCGGTGCCAAGGGCGGAGTCACCTTCGACGATGAACAGTTCGGAGCGTCCGACGTCGTCCGTCCGGCAGTCCGCCAGCTTGGTGGGCATCGAGGAGGTCTCCAGCGCGTTCTTGCGCCGCTGCGTCTCCTTGTGGACGCGGGCAGAGATGCGCGACTTCATCTCGCTGACGACCTTTTCCAGCAGCAGCGCTGACTGGGCCTTGTCGTTGCGGTTGGACGAGGTGAGCTTGGCGTTGATCTCCTGCTCCACCACCTTGGCCACGATGGCGCGGACCGCCGAGGTGCCGAGGATCTCCTTGGTCTGGCCCTCGAACTGAGGCTCGGCGAGGCGGACCGTCAGCACGGCCGTGAGCCCGGCGAAGATGTCGTCCTTTTCGATCTTGTCGTTGCCAGCCTTGAGCTTGCGGGCATTGCTTTCCACGGCCTTGCGGAACGTCTTGAGCAGGGCCTGTTCGAAGCCGGACTGGTGCGTTCCGCCCTTGGGGGTGGAGATGATGTTCACGAAGCTGCGCACGGTGCTGTCGTAGCCGATGCCCCAGCGCAGGGCGACGTCAACCTCACAGTCGCGCTCCACTTCGGCGAGCTGGCTGTGGCCGCGCTCGTCCAAGACGGGGACTGTTTCCTTGAACTTGCCGGCGCCGTGCAGGCGCCAGACGTCGGTGACGGCCGGATCGGCGGCGAGGAACTCGACGAACTCGGAGAGGCCGCCGTCGTGGTGGAAGATCTCCTCGTGCGGACCGAACTCCCCGGGGGTGCCGGCGACCTTGCGTTCGTCCCGGACGGTGAGCTTCAGCCCGGGCACCAGGAAGGACGTTTGCCGGGCGCGGGCGGCGAGCTCGTCGTAGGAGAACTTCGCGTCCGGGGTGAAGATCTGGCGGTCGGCCCAGTAGCGGATCCGGGTGCCGGTGACACCGCGTTTGGCCTTGCCAACGACGTCGAGCACGGAGCCATCGACGAAGGGCTCGAACACGGCGGCCGGATCCGGCTTGGTGCCCGGGTCCTTGAACCGGCCCGGCTCGCCGCGGCGGAAGGACATCTTGTAGGTCTTGCCGCCGCGGTCCACTTCGACGTCCAGGCGGGAGGACAGGGCGTTCACGACCGAGGCGCCGACGCCGTGCAGGCCGCCTGAGGCCGTGTAGGAACCGCCGCCGAACTTGCCGCCGGCGTGCAGCTTGGTGAAGACCACCTCGACGCCGGTGAGCCCGGTCTTGGGCTCGACGTCGATCGGGATGCCGCGGCCGTCGTCATGGATCTCCACCGAATTGTCGGCGTGCAGGATGATCTTGATGTCGTGGCCGAAGCCGGCGAGGGCTTCGTCGACGGAGTTGTCGATGATCTCCCAGAGGCAGTGCATGAGACCGCGGGAGTCCGTGGAGCCGATGTACATACCCGGGCGCTTGCGGACGGCCTCGAGGCCTTCCAGCACGGACAGATGCCGGGCGGTGTAGTCAGAACTTGGTGCCACGGGTCGGAAACTCCTTCAGGGATGGAACGCAGAGACGCTCTTCCTAGGTTAGTCGGCCCGGCGCCGGACTCCGGGTTGCCACTCCCCGAAGAGACAACACGGCCGTCAAGATCCTGCCGCTGTTACTGAGCCGTGATACGCGGACAGCGAAAGTGCCCCATCCTTGCCATGGAACGGCAGCGAATGCTGGTTATATAGATGTATCGATCTACCAAGGAGGCCGAACATGACAACAGCAGTAGCGGACCGCACACTCACCACCGTTGACCGGTGTGACCGTTGCGGAGCTCAGGCATACGTCCGGGTTGTTCTCGGCGCCTCCGGCGGTGAACTGCTCTTCTGCGGTCACCACGCCCGTGCCGTGGAAGCGAACCTTCGTCCGCTCAGCTCCGACTGGCACGACGAGACGGGCCGCCTCCACGAGAAGGCACCGGTTCCGGTCGACTAGACGTCCCACAGTGATCCCGATTGGGATCCACCCGAAGGACCCCTCCCAAGCGGAGGGGTCCTTCTGCTTTAACTTCCTGGACTGGGACAACGGCCCAAGCCGCTGTTTAAGCAGGAAACGCGGAGCCACCTCCCGCCCGTGATCCGTAGATCACAGGCGGGACGTGGCCCCGCGTTGCCGGAACCGGCGTTTACTCCGAGCCGCTTAGTCCAGGTAGTCGCGCAGGACCTGCGAGCGGGAGGGGTGGCGCAGCTTGGACATCGTCTTCGATTCGATCTGGCGGATGCGTTCGCGCGTCACGCCGTAGACCTTTCCGATTTCGTCTAAAGTCTTCGGCTGTCCGTCGGTCAGCCCGAAGCGCATCGCCACGACCCCGGCCTCACGCTCGGAGAGGGTATCCAGAACCGAGTGCAGCTGTTCCTGCAGCAGGGTGAAGCTGACGGCGTCGGCCGGAACCACGGCTTCGGAGTCCTCGATCAGGTCGCCGAATTCGGAGTCGCCGTCCTCGCCAAGCGGGGTGTGCAGCGAGATCGGTTCGCGGCCATACTTCTGGACTTCGACGACCTTTTCGGGGGTCATGTCCAGCTCGAGGGCCAGCTCTTCCGGGGTGGGTTCGCGGCCGAGGTCCTGCAGCATCTGGCGCTGGACGCGGGCCAGCTTGTTGATGACTTCCACCATGTGCACCGGAATACGGATGGTGCGGGCCTGGTCGGCCATGGCGCGGGTGATCGCCTGGCGGATCCACCAGGTGGCGTAGGTGGAGAACTTGAAGCCCTTGGTGTAGTCGAACTTCTCGACCGCACGGATCAGGCCCAGGTTTCCTTCCTGGATCAGGTCCAGGAACAGCATGCCGCGGCCGGTGTAGCGCTTAGCCAGCGAGACCACGAGGCGGAGGTTGGCCTCCAACAGGTGGTTCTTGGCGCGCTTGCCGTCGTGGATCACGTACTCGAGCTCGCGCTTGAGCTTGGGGTCCATGGAGCCGTCGTCCGCCGCGATCTTCTCCTCGGCGAACAGCCCGGCCTCGATCCGCAGGGCCAGGTCGACTTCCTGCTCGGCGTTCAGCAGGGCAACCTTGCCGATCTGCTTCAGGTAGTCCTTGACGGGGTCGGCGGTGGCGCCCGCTGACATGACCTGCTGCACGGGGGCGTCATCGTCGTCGGCGTCGGAGTAGACGAAGCCTGAGCCGGTGGCGGCTACCGCTGCCTTGCCGGCTACCTCTTCGCCGTCTTCACCGAGCTCGACGGCATCCGGGGTCACTTCATCCAGGTCCTCTTCGACCTCGACGTCGTCGGAGTCCTCGTCCCGGGACTTACTGGCGGCTTCGGCCGCGGCTTTGGCGCCGGGCTTGGGCCCGCGCTTCTTGGGCTCAGGCTTGGCGACAGCCGAGGCGGTGTCATCACCCGCTGCGGAGGCGGCGTCTTTTGCGGCCTTGTTGGCTGCACGCGTGGCGGCACGCTTTGCGTTTGCCGCCGCCTTCTTCTCCTCGGGGGACAATACGGCCTGGTCGGCGGGTTCCTTCTTCGCGGAAGACGGGGTCACAGAAAACCTTTCTAGCGGCGGTCTGTGGAATCACCATACGGGCAACACCACTATGACCCTGTCAAGTCCGTGTTTCACATCAGGCGCAATCACGTCCAGCAGAGCCACTTAGTAGAACTGCCGGGGCGACCGTAATGTTCCCTGTTTCCAAGGTTCGCTACACGCACTCGATACACGGACCCAACCGGGTCTCGCCAACCATTGTCTCACGATTTTCCGGAACGGGACCTCGGAGCGCACGCGTCGACACAATGTTGCGGCCCGGGCGCCGAGGCTCAGGCCGCATCCGGATCGAACTTCTGCCAGGCCGCCTCCCGCCGGCGGGCCCAGCCGCACAGCGTGCCGCGGCGGCCCAGCTCGGCCAGCAGCTCCGCCAGCCGGTAGCCCGGCTGCTCCGCTCCGGCCGCGGTGAAGAGCGCATCGGCGAACGATCCCCGGCCCCGGCACCATTCGATCCAGCCCCGCGCTGTAAGGGCCGCAGCCCGCGCTTCGCCGCCGCCGCAGTTGCCGAGCTGACGGAGGACCCGGTCGAGTTCGGCCAGCCGGCCCCAGTCGGGCGCCGGCGGCGCGAGGCCAAGGAGGACGTCCCCGTAGCCCGGGGTCTCGGCGGCTGCTGCCCCGGCCGGACCGGCTTCCTCTGGGGTCCCGGCACTCTCCGCAACCGGGAGGCCGTCGAGCCCGGGCAGCGCGGCCGGGTTGCCCGGGCCGCCGTCGAACATGCCGAACTCCTCGGCACCGGCCTCGGCGGCGTCGCGCCCGGCGGCGGCCATGACGAGGACCGCGTCGCGCCACGCCGCGACGCGCAGCGAGGCGCGCAGGTAGCCGGCGAGCCCGGCCGGCAGGGCGGCCTCGCGGGCCTTGGCCGCCCTTGCTGACTGGCGGCCGCCGGCGTCGAACACGCGCTGCCACACGTCCAGCACTGCACCGAACTGCGCCCGGTCCCGCCACCGGCCCGAGAACTCCCGCGCCCAGCCCTCCTCGGCTTCCAGCACGGCCGGTTCGCCCAGCTCGGGCAGCGCGGCGGGCGCGGACCTCCCCGGGGCCGCGCCGACGCTGCTGCCGCGGAAGACCAGCTCCGCATTGAGTCGGCTGTTCCGGATCTCCTCGATCGGCCGGCCGGGCGGGGCGCAGCACGAGGGGTCTGCGCAGAAGGCGTTGCGCCAGTACCGCTCCCCGACCAGCCACGCGTCGCGCACCGGCAGCCCGGCTCTGCCGAGGGTGCGCTCCAGTTCGCGCAGCAGCCGGGCCAGCACGGCGGGATCCAAGGCAAGATCCGGGGCGGGATCAACAGCGGGATCCGCACCGGGCTCCCCCGCAGCGCTGTCGGTCGCATCCTCGGTCGCATCGTCGACTGGATCGCCGGCCTCGGCGTCCGCCGGCGCGCCGGTGAAAAAGGCAAGCAGCGTGCCGTCGGCCGCGTCGTCGGACTCCAGGTAGTCCCGGACGGTCCGGGCGAAGGCCGCCAGCCCGGGGCCGCGGCAGCGCGAAGCGTCCGGGAGGTCGACTCGCAGCGTCGCCCCAAGCCGTTTTCCCTGCATGGTCATGGCAACGAGGCTGTTGGCTGGCCAGTAGCCCAGCGAATGCGGAATGAACCCGAGGATGTCCTCGGGGCCGGTGATTTTCAGGTGGTCGGGAGCTGTCATAAGTCCAGCTTCGCCCGCGCCCGCGGCGGGCGTCAGCCGGGGAGTTTCCTTATGTGGACAAGTCCGTCAGGGCGTACGGCGGCGTTCCGCGACGAGCCGGCGCTGCTGGGCCAGGGCCTTGAGCAGCGGCGGCACGATGACGCCCTGCGCGGCCATCTGACGGCGCACCTTCCGCCGGGTGATGAGGATGGCTGCGGCGCCCACCGCCAGCAGCAGGAACTGCACGCTCAGCGCGATCCGGAAGGCGCCGAGGCTGTACAGCCCGCCCGGCGAGGCGCCGGCCAGGTGCAGCGCGTCCAGGGCCACCCCGATCAGGTAGATCGACAGCAGAGCGGCGATGAACCCGCCGACATTGACAATTCCGGTGGCCGTCCCGATCCGGTGCGCCGGGTTGAAAGTCCGGGCAAAGTCGAAACCGATCATAGAGCCGGGTCCGCCGATGGCCAGGACCACCACCAGGCCGGCCAGCAGCCATAGCGGCGAACGGCCCGGCTGGAGCAGCACTGCGGCCCAGGCGGCTGCCGTGGCACCGGAGATCAGCAGCACCATGGTGGATCGGCGCAGCGGGTGGCGGGCCACGAAGCTGCCCATCAGCGGCCCGGCGGCGATCGCGGCCGCCACGTAGAGGGCCATCAGCGCCGACACGGTGCCGGCCTCCAGCCCCTGGGCCGAGATCAGGAACGGGTAGCCCCAGGTCATTGCGAAAACGGTGCCGCTGAACTGCACGGTGAAATGGCTCCACAGCCCCAGCCGGGTGCCCGGCTGCTTCCACGCCCGGGAGAGTGAAACGCCGGTGGCGCGCAGGCCCTGCGACGGCTCCGGCGCGGGGTGTCCGGGCGGCAGGTCCTGCAGCAGCAGCACCGTCAGCACGACGGCGAGCCCGGACATGCCGGCCAGGGTCAGGAACGCCGGGGTCCAGCCGGCCGAGTGCAGGATCATCGCGAACGGCACCACGGAAAAGAGCTGGCCGAGCTGGCCGGACATGCCGGTCAGCTGGGTCAGCAGCGGCACCCGGGACGGGGCAAACCACAGCGGGATCAGCCGGATCACGGAGATAAAGGTCATGGCATCGCCCGCGCCCACGAGCACGCGGCCCAGGACGCCGCCCGGGATGCTGTCCGCGAACGCGAGCTGGAGCTGGCCCAGACCCATCAGCAGGGCGCCGCCGGCGATCATGGCCCGGGACCCGAAGCGGTCCACCAGGACGCCGACCGGGATCTGCAGGCCCGCGTAGACCAGCAGCTGCAGCACGGTGAAGAAGGAGATTTCGGCGGCGCTGGCATGGAAACGGGCCGTGGCTTCCAGCCCGACGACACCGAAGGAGGTGCGCTGGCTGACCGCCACCAGGTATGCGAAGATCCCGATAATCCAGATCAGCCAGGCGCGGGGGGAGGTCACTCCCCCATTATGCCCCGGACGTCATAAATAGTATTTATTCGCCGGGTTCTTTACGGGCGAGGTAGGCCTCGACGGCGGCGCCCAGCGCGTCGGCGTTCGGGATCTGGTCGTTCTCGTCGGCGAGCAGCGACCGGCGCACGGTTCCCTCCGCCTTCTCGTCGTACCGTGTCTCCAGCCGGGAGACGACCTGCTGGACTTCTTCGGAGGCATTGATTTGTTCGGCAATCTGCCGGCCGACTTCCCGGCCCGCCTCGCGGAGGCGGTCCGTGGGAAGCATCAGCGAGGTGGCCGCACCCAGGTACTCCAGTCCCGCGACGGCGGCCGTCGGGTATTCGGCCTCGGCCAGATAGTGCGGGACATGGATCACGTAGCCGGCGATGTTCCGGCCTGCCTCGACGAGGCGCAGTTCAAGGATGTGGCCGACGGCGGCGGGAACCTCGACGGTGGGCTTCCAGACCGAGATCCCCTCGATCAGCTCCGGCCGGTTGCCGTGCACGGTGACACCGACCGGCCGGGTGTGCGGCACCGGCATCGGGATGGAGTGGATCCAGGCCGCCAGGTTGACGTCCAGTTCCTCCACGATCCCCACGACGGCGCGGGCGAACCGTTCCCACTGCAGGTCCGGCTCGAACCCGGCCAGCAGCAGGAAGGGGTTGCCCAGCCCGTCGATCAGCCGGTACAGGGCCAGGCGCGGCGCCTGGTAGTCCTGCAGGTGGTCCTCGACGAAGCTCACCTGCGGGCGCCGGGAGCGGTAGTCGATCAGCTGGTCGGCGTCGAACTCGGCGACGAGTTCGGAGTCGAGGGTGTCGAGCAGTTCCGTGGTGATCTGGCTCACCACGTGACCGGCGTCGGCGAAACCGGTGAAGCCCATAAGCAGGTTCAGCCCGTGCAGTTCGGGGCTGCGGAACAGCGCGTCATCACGGACGTAGAGCGTTTCAGGGTCCAGCAAGGAGCCGGAAATCCGTTCCATCACGACATGTTCCTTTCGCAGTAGCAGGTGGGCGGCAGCAGCCGCCGTGGCGGACCGTCGGGTCGATGCGCAGACAAGGCACGCGCGCAGACGGTTCCCGAAGTGCCGATACCAGCTACAACGCGCCGTCGGCCGGGGGCATTCCTGCCCCGACTGTGTGCCAGCTCTCATTAAATTGAACTCCGGCGCCGGGGAGAGACTACGATCGGAACTGGCCTTATAGACGGCCTTGCAGACACCCGGTTACGTGCAGTGCCGACGGTGGCTCAGGTACCCATGGCAGGGCGCCGAACATGCAGTTCCTGCCGAAAAATCACAGAGAATTGAGGACTGTCCTCGTGGTCAAGAATACCGAAGTCAAACTCAGTGCGATCGCCGGAGACTTGAAGAAGTCCCCGTCCGACGCCCTAGTCGTGGGCGTGGGACAGGGCACCGACGGCCCCGTGCTGCTGGACAACCCGCTAACGGCCAAGGCGGCCGAGGCGCTGGCCGAGTCACTGGGCGTTCTTGGCCTTACCGGTGCCGCCGACCAGGCGCACCGCCTCCCCGGCCTGCCGGAAGCTGGAGCTTCCGTCCTGGTCCTCGCGGGCGTCGGCAAGGTTTCCGCGGGCACCCCGCTATCCGAGGAGGCACTGCGCCGCGCGGCCGGCTCGGCCGTCCGCCAGCTCGCCGGCGTCGCCACTGTGACCCTCGCGCTCCCGACGCCGGACCTTGCCGCCGTCGCGGCTGTCGCCGAAGGTGCCGCGATGGGCGCCTACTCCTTCAACGAGTACCGCTCCACCAAGGACGGTCTCAAGGATCCGGTCAAGAGTGTCCGCATCCTCACCGACTTCGCCGCGGACAAGGCGCTGGCACCGGTGCTGGAGCGCGCCGCCCTGATCGGCAAGGCCGTCAACGCCACCCGCTCGCTGGTCAACCAGCCGCCGAGCCACCTCTACCCCGAAACGTTTGCCGACGCCGCCAAGGAACTGGCCAAGGGCCTGCCGGTCAAGGTGACCGTCTGGGACGAGAAGCGCCTGGAGAAGGACGGATTCGGCGGCATCCTTGGCGTCGGCAAGGGTTCCACCCGCCAGCCGCGCCTGGTCAAGGTCGAATACGCCCCCACCAAGGCCACCGCCAAGATCGCGCTGGTGGGCAAGGGCATCACCTTCGACACCGGCGGAATCTCGCTCAAGCCGCACCTCGGCATGGGCGACATGAAGTCCGACATGGCCGGCGCCGCCGTCGTGCTGAACACCGTTCTGGCCCTCGCGGAACTGGGCCTGCCGGTCAAGGCGACCGCCTGGCTGTGCATCGCGGAGAACATGCCTTCCGGCGCCGCGCAGCGTCCCGCCGACGTGCTGACCATCTTCGGCGGCAAGACCGTCGAGGTCCTGAACACCGACGCCGAGGGCCGCCTGGTCATGGCCGACGGCATCGTCGCCGCCAGCCAGGAGTACCCGGACGCGATCATCGACGTCGCGACCCTCACCGGCGCCCAGCTGATCGCCCTCGGCGACCGCACCGCCGGCGTTATGGGCTCGGACTCCGTCACCGGCGCGCTCAAGGCCGCGGCGGACCGCGCCGGCGAACTGGTCTGGCCGATGCCGCTGCCCGAAGAGCTGCGTCCCAGCCTGGACTCGCAGGTCGCGGACATCGCCAACATCGGCGAACGCCACGGCGGCATGATGACGGCCGCGGTGTTCCTGCGCGAGTTCGTCGGCAAGGGCAAGGACGGCGAGCAGATCCCGTGGGCCCACATCGACATCGCCGGACCGTCCTTCAACAACGGCAGCCCCTACGGCTACAACCACAAGCAGGGCACCGGCAGCACCGTGCGCACCCTGGTGGCCTACGTCGAGGACATCCTCGCCCAAGCCGCCTGAGCGGGGCCGCCGGCGGGCGTCCGGAACCGCCGGTCCTGAAGCACTGTCCGTTCACGCGGCCTTGCGGCCACGGGGCTGATACCCCGGCCACAGGGCCGCGTGACACTGGACACAAGCGCTCCACAAACGCCATGGCAAGGTGGAGCATGTATTAGTGGTTCGCTAAGGTGAACCGTAGTTTCACAGCAATTAGCTTCATAGAAGCAATTCCAAACGAAAGGGAACCGGCCTGCTGGCATAATCACGGCAGACAGTTCCAAGACCAGATGATGCGTACTCTCGTGTCATCGTTCACGCGAGGGAGCGTTTTAGTGGCCGATCAGGCAACTGCGCAAGAATTCGACATCCTGGTACTCGGCGGCGGCAGCGGCGGCTACGCAACTGCGCTCCGCGCCGTCCAGCTCGGCCTTACCGTCGGACTCATCGAAAAGGGAAAGCTCGGCGGCACGTGCCTGCACAACGGCTGCATCCCCACCAAGGCCCTGCTGCACTCCGCGGAACTGGCCGACCACGCCCGTGACTCCGCCAAGTACGGTGTCAACGTGACCCTGGACGGCATCGACATCAACGCTGTCAACGCCTACAAGGACGGCATCATTGCCGGCAAGTTCAAGGGTCTCCAGGGACTCATCAAGGGCAAGAAGGGCATCACCGTCATCGAGGGTGAGGGCAAGCTCCAGGGCTCCGACACCGTCGTCGTGAACGGCACCGCGTACAAGGGCAAGAACATCGTCCTCGCGACCGGCTCCTACTCCCGCACGCTGCCCGGCCTCGAAATCGGCGGCAAGGTCATCACCTCCGACGAAGCCCTCACCATGGACTTCATCCCCAAGAGCGCCATCATCCTCGGCGGCGGCGTGATCGGCGTCGAGTTCGCTTCCGTCTGGAAGTCCTTCGGGGTCGACGTCACCATCATCGAAGGCCTGCCCTCCCTCGTCCCGAACGAGGACGCGACCATCGTCAAGGCGTTCGAGCGTGCGTTCAAGAAGCGCGGCATCAAGTTCTCCACCGGCACCTTCTTCCAGGGCGTCGAGCAGAACGACGACGGCGTCAAGGTCACCCTCGTCGACGGCAAGACCTTCGAAGCGGACCTCATGCTGGTCGCCGTCGGCCGCGGCCCGGTCACCGCCAACCTTGGTTACGAAGAAGCCGGTCTGACGATCGACCGCGGCTTCGTCATCACCAACGAGCGCCTGCACACCGGCGTCGGCAACATCTACGCCGTGGGCGACATCGTCCCGGGCGTCCAGCTCGCGCACCGCGGCTACCAGCAGGGCATCTTTGTGGCCGAGGAAATCGCCGGCCTCAAGCCGGTTGTCGTTGAGGACGTCAACATCCCCAAGGTCACCTACTCCGAGCCGGAGATCGCCACCGTCGGCTACACCGAGAAGGCCGCCAAGGCCAAGTTCGGCGACGACCAGGTCGAAACCCAGGAATACAACCTCGCCGGCAACGGCAAGAGCTCCATCCTGGGCACGTCCGGCCTGGTCAAGCTGGTCCGCCAGAAGGACGGCCCCGTCGTCGGCGTCCACATGATCGGCGCCCGTATGGGCGAGCAGATCGGCGAGGCCCAGCTGATCGTGAACTGGGAAGCCTACCCGGAGGACGTGGCCCAGCTGGTCCACGCCCACCCGACGCAGAACGAGTCCCTGGGCGAAGCCCACCTCGCCCTCGCCGGCAAGCCCCTGCACGGCTAGCAGTTCCGCCCGCAGCACCGCAAGAACTCCGTGTTTAGTGCACCCGACCCGAAAAACCGGGTGCACTAAGCTCGAACAAGGCAGCAACCATCCGCACTAAAGATCAATAAGGAGAACGGGGACGACATGTCTGAATCCGTTAACTTGCCCGCCCTCGGTGAGAGCGTCACCGAAGGAACCGTCACCCGCTGGCTCAAGCAGGTCGGTGACCGGGTAGAGGTGGACGAGCCCCTGCTCGAAGTTTCCACCGACAAAGTAGACACCGAGATCCCCTCTCCGATCGCCGGCGTGATCGAGGAAATCCTCGTCGCCGAAGACGAGACCGCTGAAGTCGGAGCACCTCTGGTCCGCATCGGCGACGGCTCCGGCTCCGCCGAGGCTGCCGCTCCGGCCGCCGAGGAAGCGCCGGCCGAAACCCCCGCCCCGGCCGCCGAGGCCCCGGCCCCCGAAGCCGAAACCCCCGCCCCGGCCGCCGAGGCTGCCGCTCCGGCACCCGCCGCGGAGGCCGCGCCGGCCGGCGAAGGCCACGAAGTCACGCTCCCCGCCCTGGGCGAGAGCGTCACCGAAGGTACGGTCACCCGCTGGCTCAAGAGCATCGGCGACGCCGTCGAAGTGGACGAGCCGCTGCTGGAAGTTTCCACGGACAAGGTCGACACCGAAATCCCGTCGCCGGTCGCCGGCACGCTGCAGGAAATCCGCGTTGCCGAGGATGAAACGGCCGAGGTAGGCTCCGTCCTCGCCGTGATCGGCTCCGGCGCTGCCGCACCGGCCGCTGCTCCGGCTCCGGAGGCTCCCAAGCAGGAGGCGCCGAAGCAGGAAGCTCCCAAGCAGGAGGCCCCGGCTCCGGCCGCGGCTCCCAAGCAGGAAGCCCCCGCGGCACCCGCTCCGGCCGCCGCTCCCCAGCAGGAAGCCCCCAAGCAGGAGGCCCCGAAGCAGGCAGCTGCCCCCGCCGCAGCTGCGGCTCCTGCCGAGTCCGGCTACGTCACTCCCCTGGTCCGCAAGCTCGCCAACCAGCAGGGCGTGGACATCTCCTCGCTGACCGGCACCGGCGTCGGCGGCCGGATCCGCAAGCAGGACGTGCTGGCCGCAGCCGAGGCCAAGGCCGCCCCGGCGGCCGCAGCTTCCGCGCCGGCCGCGTCGTCCGCAGCCCCGGCAGCAGCGTCCCCTGCAGCATCTGCTGAGGCCTCGTCGCTGCGCGGCACCGTGCAGAAGGCCCCGCGGATCCGCCAGGTCATCGCCCGCCGCATGCGCGAGTCGCTGGACATCTCCACCCAGCTGACCCAGGTGCACGAGGTGGACATGACCAAGGTCGCCAAGCTGCGGGCCAAGGCCAAGAACTCGTTCCAGGCGCAGAACGGCTCCAAGCTGACCTTCCTGCCCTTCATTGCCAAGGCCGTCGCCGAGGCCCTGAAGCAGCACCCGAAGGTCAACGCCTCCTACGACGAGGACAAGCAGGAGATCACCTACCACAACGCCGAGCACCTGGCGATTGCGGTGGACACCGACAAGGGCCTGCTGGTTCCGGTCATCGCCGACGCCGGCAACCTGAACCTGGCCGGCCTGGCCGGCAAGATCGCCGACGTCGCGGACCGCACCCGCAACGGCAAGATCGGCCCGGACGAGCTCTCCGGCGGAACCTTCAGCATCACCAACATCGGTTCCGTGGGCGCCCTCTTCGACACCCCGATCATCAACCAGCCGCAGGTGGCCATCCTCGGCACCGGCGCGATCGTCAAGCGCGCCGTCGTGGTCTCCGATGAGAACGGCGACGACTCGATCGCCATCCGTTCGATGATGTACCTGTCGCTGACGTACGACCACCGCCTGGTGGACGGCGCCGACGCAGGACGCTTCCTGCAGACGCTGAAGGCACGCCTTGAAGAAGGCGCGTTCGAAGCAGACCTCGGCCTCTAGCAGCCAGCTCATCCATCTGGGTGAGAGAAGGGCACCTCCCCGCAAGGGAAGGTGCCCTTCGCTCTTTATGGACACTTTGTCGCTAAGCTAGGTCCCATGAACATCGTCTATAACATCATGGTCTTCCTGCACATCATCGGCGCCGCCATGATCGTGGGTATCTGGATCGCCCAGATGAAGAACCCCACCGTGCACCCGCGCCAGTTCGACGGCGCCGCCCTCCAGCTCATCACCGGCATTGTCATGATGGGGCTCATCCCGGCCCTGAACATGGACGCCAACTACGCCAAGCTCGGCCTCAAACTGGTGATCGCCCTCGCCGTGGCCGTGCTCGCGTTCATCGGCAGCCGCAAGTACAAGAAGGACGAGCCGGTCAGCAGGGGCCTCGCCCACAGCGTTGGCGGCCTGGCGCTGCTTAACGTCGCCATCGCCACCCTCTGGCAGTAGGCACTAGACCGCAGCGACGGCGGCGTACCCCCAACCGGGGTGCGCCGCCGTCGTCGTTAACCCGTTCCTCCCGGCGGGACAGCGGCTGGGCTTTATCCCTGCCGCCCCGCTATGTCGAGGCAATTCTCTGACAGCGGACACCGGGTGCGGCGACCGGACCGAGTCCCTAGGATGGGACACGGCAGGATCCGCTTACCTGGCCGGATCGCTGACTCAACGACGCTGAGGAGTGGACATGGCAACAACACGCACCGCACACACTGTATGGAACGGCGACCTGATGTCGGGGGCGGGCAACACCAGCCTCGACAGCTCCGGGCTCGGCAACTTCGACGTCACCTGGAAGGCCCGCGCCGAAGCGGCCGAGGGGAAGACCAGCCCGGAAGAACTGATCGCCGCCGCGCACTCCGCATGCTTCTCGATGGCATTCAGCCACGCCCTGGCGCAGGCCGGCCACACGCCGGAGGAAGTCAACACCAAGGCCGACGTCACGTTCGAACCCGGCACCGGCATCACCGGCAGCCACCTCACCCTGAACGCCCGGGTGCCCGGCATCTCCGAGGAGGAGTTCCAGCGCATCGCCGAGGACGCCAAGACCGGCTGCCCGGTCTCGGCTGCCCTGACCGGCATCAAGATCACCCTCGACGCCACCCTGGCCGCCTAGCAGCCGGCAACCGCAGATACACGAAGGCCCCCGCCCCGGATTGTCCGGAGCGGGGGCCTTCGCCGTGTGCGCTAGTTGCCCTGCCGGCGGGCCGGCAGCGGGGCGGGCCGCACCGTGCGGTAGCCCTCGCGGAGCGGCGGGCGGTCGGTGGGAAGCTCCTGGATCATTTCCTTGAGCGCGCCGATGCCGTATTCGAGCTGCGGGTCCGTGCCGGCCGCATAGGCGTGCGGCGGGAAGGAGACCTCGATGTCGGGGGCAACACCGTAGTTTTCTACGCCCCAGCCCACGCCGCCGGTGAACCAGGTGGCGTAGCGCGGCTGGGTGACCCCGGTGCCGTCCGCCAGGGCGAACCGGTTGTCGATACCGACGACGCCGCCCCAGGTCCGGGTGCCGATGACCGGTCCGATCCCGCGCAGCTTGGAGACCTGGGTGATGATGTCGCCGTCGGAGCCGGCAAACTCATCGGTGAGGATGATGACCGGGCCGCGCGGTGCGTGGTGCGGATAGGTGCGCGGACGCTCGCCGCGGGGCATGCTCCAGCCGGTCACCTTGCGGCCGATCAGCTCCGCGACGAGCTGCGAGGTGTGGCCACCGCGGTTGCGGCGGACATCCACGATCAGGCCGTCGAGGGAGGTCTCGGTATCCAGGTCGCGGTGCAGCTGCGCCCAGCCGTTGGCCATCATGTCCGGGATGTGCAGGTAACCGAAGGTGCCCTGCGAGGCTTCCCGCACGGTGCGGCGGTTGGACGCGACCCATTCCTGGTAGCGCAGCCGTTCCTCGTCCTTGACCGGCACGACGGCGACGCGGCGCTGCTCCCCTGCCCGGGCGCCGTGGCCGGCACCGTTGCGCAGGGTCAGTTCCACGGCGCGGCCGGCGGCTCCGGCCAGCTGCACGGCCGGCGTCAGCGACGCCGAGAGTTCGACGCCGTCGATTGCCAGCAACACATCCCCGGGCCGCGCGTCCACGCCCGGCCGGGTCAGCGGCGAGGTGGCCAGCGGGTCCGAAGATTCCCCGGCCAGGATGCGGGTGATTTCCCAGCCCTCACCGGTGAACGCGAGATCGGCGCCGAGGCGGCCCTGGCCGTTGCTGCCGTTCTCCGTCACCAGGGCGGGGCGGACGTAGGCGTGGGAGGTTCCCAGCTCGCCGTGAAGTTCCCAGAGCAGGTCCACGAGGTCATCGTGGGAGCCGAGCCGGTCCACGATCGGCCGGTAGCGGGCGTGCACCGAATCCCAGTCCTGGCCGGCCATGTCCGCGGTCCAGAAGAAGTCGCGCTGCAGGCGCCAGGCCTCGTCGAAGGCCTGGCCCCAGACACTGACCGGGTCCAACCGGACCCGGATGCGGTTCAGATCCACCTTGACCAGTTGGCCGGATTCCTCGTCGGCCTTCGATGCCGCGGGCGAGACACGGATCTGCTTGTCCTGGACCAGGACGACCTTTTCGCCGTCGCCGGTGAGCCGGTAGCTGTCCAGCGCGTCGACGATCGTGGTGGCGCGGCGCTTGGCGAGGTCGAAGCGGACCAGGCTCGGGGCGGCGTTCTTGTCCTCCAGGCTGGCCCGGCCGTCGCCGGTCACGCCGGCCAGCTCGTGGTCGAGCCAGAGCAGCGCGCCCGCGGCGGCGGCAAGGTCCGAGTAGTTGCCCTGCGGGACCGGGACGCTGATGACGCGGTGCGCCAGGCCCTCGGCGTCGACCCTGACCGGCGCGGCGGTTTTGGCTGCGTCTCCGGCACCGCTTTCGGCGGCGGCCCCGTCCCGGGAGTCCTCCGTGTCTTCGGGGAGTGCGACGCTCGGCCCGAACGGGGACGGTGTGTCGGCTGCCAGGGCCACGAGGTAGGGCTTGATCGGACTCGGGAAGGACAGGTCGAAGGAGTGCCCGTCGTACACCGGGTCGAAGCTGCGGTTGGACAGGAAGGCCAGGAATTTGCCGTCCGGGGTGAACGCCGGCGACTCGTCCCGGAAGCGGCCGTCGGTGACGTCGATGATCGCAGGCTTATCCGCCCCGGCCGCGGCGGGCGTTGCCGTTCCTGCCCGATCGATCCGGGCCAGCCGCAGCCGGGTCCTGGAGCCGAAGGAGGTGACCGGCTCGGCCCAGCCCAGCCACGCCGAGTCCGGAGACCAGCTGAAGCCGTCGATGCTGCCCTCGCCGATGCTGCTCAGCAGCGACAGGGCGCCGGTGCGGGTGTCTGCGAGGAAGATATCGCCGAAGGAGGTGCCGACGGCGAGCCAGTTGCCGTCCGGGCTTGCCTCCATCGCGCTGGCCCGGCTGGGCTTCGGGAAGTCGATCCGGGTCGGTCGACCGCTGTCGGCTTGCTCCGGCGCGGAGCCGGCACCCGAAGAGGCGCTGGCGGAGGCGGCATCCGCGGCCACCACCGGCACGGCCTCGGCAGCGGCGACGACGGAGGTCGCCGGCGCGGCGTCGGAGCGGGTGAGGGCGGCAGCGGAGACTGGCCGCGGCAGCGGAGTCCCGCCGTCGGCGTCCTGCCCGGCCTCCGCGGCGGCCGGTGCGGGGGCCTGCACCTGGTTGCCGGATCCGTGGTTGCCGGATCCGTGGTTGCCGGATCCGTGGTTGCCGGATCCGTGGTTGCCGGATCCGTGGCCGCCGTGCACGGGCGCGGCGATGGGCTTGAGGTAGAGCGCCTCGGCGCCCTCGTGGTCCGCGATGTAGGCGATCCGGCCGGCACCGAAGGGGCGCGGCAGTCGTGCCCGGACACCCGGCGTCGCCTCGAGGATGCGCGACGGACCGTCCTTGTGCCGCAGCCAGTGCAGGGTGCCGTGGGCTTCCACGGCGCTGGAGTCGCCGGTGTGGTCCGGGATGACGTCACCGAGGTGGCGGGAGGGCTTCAGCGCCGACGAGCGCCGGGCCTGCGAGGCGGAGCCGAGCGTGATGTCGAGTTTGACCGCGTCGGCGTCGAGACCGGCCAGCAGCCAGAGTTCGCCTGCGGACTCAAAGACCACCCGTTCACCGTCGGTGGCCGCGTGCCGGACGTAGAAGTCCTCGTGGTCCGTGTGGCGGCGGAGGTCCGTGCCGTTGGGCAGCACGGAATACAGGTTGCCGTAGCCCTCGTGGTCGGAGAGGAAGGCGACCCGGCCCTGGACCCACATCGGGTCGGTGAGGTTGCCGTCAAGTTCGGGCGCGAGCCGCTCGAATTCGCCGTTGCCGTCCGCGTCGATCCACAGTTTCCCGGCGGCGCCGCCCCGGTACCGCTTCCACCAGGCCGGTTCACGGGAGAGCACACTGGCCAGCACCACGGGCCGTTCATCCCCGACGACGGTGCCGTAGGCCACGGACTCGACCGGTCCGTAGGGCAGCTCCTCGGCCCAGCCGCCGTCGACGGGCAGGCTGTAGGCGTGCGTGAGGCGGCTGTCCGCCTGCCGGAAGGCGCTCGTGACCACCACGTCGCCGTCCGGGGTGAAGCCCTTGACCTTGGTGGAGCTGTGGCCGAAGTAGCTGAGCTGGCGGTATCCGCCGCCGTCGACGTCCGCCGTGACAACCTCCGGGGCGGTCCCCTGGACGACCGTCCAGACCAGGCGCTTTCCGTCGGGGGTGAACCGCGGGTTGCGGGCCGGCAGCTGCAGCGAGGAGACCCGCCAGGCGCGGCCTCCGTCGAGGGGCGCGATCCAGACGTCGTCCTCGGCCACGAAGGTGACCAGATCGCCATGCAGATGCGGGAAACGGAGGTAGCTCGAAGAGGTCATCGTTCGATCATAGTCAAAACCTCCCCTAGCCCCGGGGAGGTTTCCCTGCCGTGCCGGGCATGGTGAGATGGATCATGCGAATCCTTGTAGCAGGCGCCTCCGGGCTGATCGGAACCGCCCTTTCCAGCACGTTGCGCGAGAGCGGGCACGACGTCGCGAGCCTGGTCCGGCGCCCGCCCGCCTCGCCCGCCGAGTTCCAGTGGGATCCCGCCGCGGGCCGCATCGACGACACGGCCCTCAAGGGTGCGGACGCGGTGATCAACCTCTCCGGTGCCGGGATCGGCGACCGGCCGTGGACGCGGGGCCGGATCAACGAGCTCAGCGCCTCGCGGCTGGGCCCGACGCGGACCCTGACCGCGGCGATGGGCCGGATGGACAACCCGCCGCCGGTCTTCCTGAGCCAGTCCGCCTCCGGTTACTACGGAAATGCCGGCCAGGCCGTGCTGCGCGAGAACGCGCCGGCCGGCAGCGGCGTGCTGGCCCGGATCTGCGCCGACTGGGAGGCCGCGGCCCAGGAGGCGCCGGCCGGGGTCCGCGTTGTTACCGCGCGCACCGGCGTCGTCCTGAGCCGCAGCGGCGGCGCCCTCGGCCGGCTCCTGCCGCTGCTGCGCCTGGGCGTGGGCGGCCCGCTGGGTAACGGCCGGCAGTACTGGCCGTGGATCACGCTTCCGGACGTGGCCGGCGCTTTCAACTTCCTGCTCACCGCGCCGCTGGCCGGACCGGTGAACGTCTGCGCCCCGGAGAGCGCGGACGTGAATTCGTTGATCTCCCGGCTGGCCGAATCACTCCACCGGCCGGCTCTGTTGCGGGTGCCGGCGCCCGTACTGCGCCTCGTGATGGGCCAACTGGCCAATGAATTGCTGCTCGCCAGCCAGCGGATGGAACCGGCTGCCCTGGCCGGCGCCGGGTTCCAGTGGCAGCACCCCTCGCTGGCCCAGGCCGCGGCCTGGGTGGCGGCCCGCGGCTGACCGGGCGGCGCCGGAGGCGCCCGTCCTAGCCCCCGGCGGCGCGGAGGACCTCCTGGATCCGCCATTTGCCGTCCACCGGCACCAGCACCAGGCGAAGCCGCTGTTGCGGGACGGCCGCCGCCTCGGCCACCACCGTCCCCGCGGCGTCGCGCTCCCGGTACGACGGCGAGGCCACGCTGAGCGACACCACGGCCCGCGCGGCTGTGCTCTCCGGCTGCCGCTTGACCAGGCTAAGGCGGGCTTCGAAGCCGTCGAGGACGTGGCCGGACACCGCCAGCCGGGAGCCGACGCCGGCGTCTGCTGCCGCGGCAGGGGACGCGGGCGCATTGACCTGTTCCAGAAGCCCGAGGTTCCCCGTGCTCAAGGCGTAGGAACGGAGGCCAGCGAGGCCGCGCACCGCGTCTTCGGGCCGTCGCGCGGCGAGCAGCTTCTGCAGAGCGGCCGGCACGGCTCCGGCCGCCGCGACCTGCGGATCGGTGGCAGCCCCGGTCACCGGTACCGCTGCCGGTCCAGACAGCGGCCGGACCTCAGGGGCCCATTCCCCCACCGCCAGCCTCCCGGCGAGCAGCAACGTCCCGAAGACGCCTGCCGCCGTGAAGAGCACCGCCGTCACGAGGACCGCCAGGCCACGCCGAACGCTCACGCGCCTAATTCCCGGCCGGACACCCGGCCGAGCTCCCGGCTGGCGGCGCACCGGCATGGACGCGTGCCGCGCACTTGGTCCGACCGGGGGGTGCAGCGCCACCCGGCGCCGCCAGCGCCACAGCCGCAACGCCCGCCTTTCCCGCGCGCCGGCCGGAAGGGAGCGCCGGGTCAGCAGTTGCGGCAGCACGGTCGAATGCACCGACACGGAAAGATCCACGGGCGCCGCCGGGGCGCCGCGGAAAATCGCCTCGGCCAGCTCCGCGGCCGACGGCCGCCGACGTCGGTCACTGCACAGTCCCGCCTCGAGCGCGTCCGCGAGCTCCGCCGGAACGGCGGGAACCAGCAGCGGCAGCGGCGGACGCTGGGGTTCCGGCTCCGGCGCCCGGCCGGTGAGGCAAAACCAGCCCAGCGCCGCCACGGAGTAGACATCCCTTTCAGGCTGGAGCCCGGCCCGGACGGCATCCACCGGGGCCGGGTCACGGAACCCGTCCGTGCCGGCGCCGGAGGCATCCTGCGGCTCCGCCAGCATCCGCCCCACCCCGAGGTCGGCCAGCAGCGGCTTTCCCTGCGCAGTGAACAGCACGTTGCCCGGTGAGACGTCGCCATGGGTAAATCCGTTCCGGTGCAGGTACGCCAGCGCCTGGGCGATCGGGGTCAGCACCGTGACGGTCTCCCCCGGCGCCAGGCTGCCCCGGGCCCCAAGGAGTTCGGCCAGCGAGCCGCCGGCGGCGTAGTCAAGCACAAGCCCCAGCCCGGGGCCGCCGCTGGTCCCGTAAGCCACCCGCACCACGGCATGCGCCTTGACGAGGTGCTCATGGTCAAGGGCGGAGAGGATCCGCACCTCACGCCGCACGGCTTCCTCGGCATCCACCGCCCTTCGTCGTTCCCGCTGCGGCTCTCCCGCTGGACCGACGGCGTTGAAGCACTTCAGCGCCACGTCACGCCGCGTCACCTGGTCAGTGGCGAGCCAGACGGCGGCGCTGCCGCCGCGGCCCAGCAGCCGCCCGACGTCGTATCCGGAAACCTCCGGGGCCGGGGCGGGATCGGAAGCGGAAGCAGGGGACGCGGACCGTTCGTAATCATCCATGGTTTAGGAATAGCGGATCTTCGACTTCCCTGCAGGAGTTATCCACAGGCATGAGAGCTTCACCACAGAATCGGTGGGCGCGACAGCCGAGGACTAAGCTGGATGCCATGACTCTTGAGTTCTCCCAGCTGGGTCTCGCTCCTGAATTCGTCGACTACACCCGCGGCTGGGATATCCAGCGCGAACTCCACGAGAAGGTCGTCGCCGGAACCGCACCCAGCACCGTTCTGCTGCTCGAACATTCCCCGGTCTACACCGCAGGTAAACGCACCGAGGACCACGAACGCCCCTTCGACGGGACCCCCGTGGTGCCCGTGGACCGCGGCGGCAAGCTGACCTGGCATGGCCCGGGCCAGCTGGTGGGCTATCCCATCATCAAGCTGAAGAACCCGGCCGGCATCCGTGACTACGTCGAACGGCTCGAAGCCGTCATCATCGCTGTCCTGGCCGACTACGGCATCGACGCCGTCCGGATCAAGGGCCGTGCCGGCGTCTGGATCGAGCAGGACGAGAAGGGCCCGGCGCGCAAAATTGCCGCGATCGGCATCCGGGTCCACGAGGGCGTCACCATGCACGGCTTCGCCATCAACTGCAACAATGACCTCGCCCCCTACGGCCAGATCATCGCCTGCGGCATCACCGACGCCGGCGTCACCACGATCGCGCAGGAGACCGGCCGGGATGTCGCCCCGGCAGACCTCGTGTCGCGGATCACCGAGGAACTGCGCAACAATGAAGAAGCCCTAGTTGCAACCCACGAAGGAGCTCTACTGTGACACTGGCACCAGAAGGCCGGAAGATGCTGCGTATTGAGCAGCGCAATGCGGCCACCCCGGTGGAACGGAAGCCCGAGTGGATCAAGGCCAAGGTCCAGATGGGCCCGGAGTTCGTCCAGCTCAAGAACCTCGTCAAGAAGGAAGGCCTCCACACCGTCTGTGAAGAGGCCGGCTGCCCCAACATCTTCGAATGCTGGGAAGACAAGGAAGCGACCTTCCTGATCGGCGGCTCCGAGTGCACCCGGCGCTGCGACTTCTGCCAGATCGACACCGGCAAGCCCTCCCCCGTGGACATGTTCGAGCCCACCAAGGTGGCCCGCTCGGTCCAGTCCATGCAGCTGCGCTACGCCACCGTCACCGGAGTGGCCCGCGACGACCTCGCCGACGAGGGCGTCTGGCTCTACGCCGAGACGGTCCGCAAGATCCACGAGCTGAACCCGGGCACCGGCGTCGAACTCCTGATCCCCGATTTCTCCGGCAAGCCCGAGCACATCGAGGCGATCTGCGACTCCAAGCCCGAGGTGTTCGCGCACAACGTCGAGACTGTCCCCCGGATCTTCAAGCGGATCCGTCCCGCGTTCCGTTACGAGCGGTCCCTGGACGTCATCACGCAGGGCCGCAAGCTGGGCATGGTCACGAAATCCAACCTGATCCTGGGCATGGGAGAGACCCGCGAGGAGATCTCCGAGGCACTGCGCGACCTGCACGAGGCCGGCTGCGACCTGATCACCATTACCCAGTACCTGCGCCCGTCCGAACGCCACCTTCCGGTAGACCGCTGGGTCAAGCCGCAGGAGTTTGTGGACCTGCAGCAGGAGGCCGACGAGATCGGTTTCCTCGGCGTGATGAGCGGACCGCTGGTGCGTTCCTCCTACCGTGCCGGCCGGCTCTGGGCCACCGCGATGCGCAAGAAGGGCTGGGAAATCCCGGCCGAGCTGGCGCACATCGAAAGCTCCGGCAGCACCCGCCAGGAAGCCAGTTCGCTGCTCGCGGCGCACTCCTGACAGACACCGCACACCATTGCCGCCCAGGGCCGGCACCGGAGCAATCCGGTGTCCGGCCCTGAGCCGTGCATCACGTAGAATTAAGGCACTATGGCGAATTTCCCTGACTCCAGCACGTCCACTTCTTCAGCCGATGAGCCGAAGCGTGGCCTTTTTTCCCGCAAGCCCAAGGAAGCCAAGGCCAAGAAGCCGAGCCGGCTGAAGCAGATCAGGGAAGTCTTCCAGATGACCCGCCGCCACGATCCGATGGTCCCGTGGCTCATGCTGCTGGCGTTCCTCGGCGTCGTCGCGGTCAGCTTCCTCGTCGGGTTCCTGCTGGATAACTGGATCACGGGCCTGATCATCGGCATTCCGCTGGGCATCCTGGCCGCCACCCTGATCCTGTCCCGCCGCGCCGAGCGCGCCGCGTTCGCCCAGATTGAGAACCAGCCGGGGGCCTCGGGCGCCGCACTGGGCACCCTGCGCCGCGGCTGGATCACCGAGGACCAGCCGGTCGCCGTCAACCCGCGCACCCAGGACGCCGTCTTCCGCGCCATCGGACGCCCCGGCGTCGTACTGGTCAGCGAAGGCCCCAGCCACCGGGTCAAGCCACTGCTCGACGGCGAACGCAAGCGCCTCGCCCGCATCCTGCCCAACGTCACCATCCACGTGATCGAGAGCGGCCGGGGCGAGGGCCAGGTGCCGATCAGCCAGGTCGCCAAGAAGATGGGCAAGATGAAGAACGAACTGACCAAGACCGAGGTCAGCACCGTTTCGAAGCGCATCTCCTCGCTCGGCAACCGCCTGCCGATCCCCAAGGGAATCGACCCCTACAAGGCCCGCCCCGACCGCAAGGCGGCCCGCGGCCGCTAGGGACGCCCGTTGGCCACAGCTTTCCCGGGGCGCCCCGGTTGCCGGCATCTTGCCGGGAGCCGGGGCGGTCCACTTTAACCCCTGCGTTATCCCTGACCACCGACCGTACGACGCCGGGCGCCGGCCCCAGCGCGCGGAACCGCCACGACCGAATCCGGAGACTGCCCCATGAAACTTCCCGCCAAGACCGCCGTGATCAGGATCTTCCGGATCCTGGCCGTCGCCGAAGCCTTCAGCTGGGCAGCACTGCTGGTGGGAATGTTCCTCAAGTGGGTGCTCCGGACCACCGAACTGGGCGTCGAACTGGCGGGGCCGGTCCACGGGGCGTTCTTCATCGGCTACGGCCTGTCCGCCCTGGCGCTGTGGCGGCTGCAGCGCTGGCCGTTCCGGGTGGCGCTGTTCGCAGGGCTCTCCGCGGTCCTGCCGTTCACCACCATCTGGTTCGAACGCTGGGCCGGCGGGCGCGGCTATCTGGCTGAAGGTCCGCACGGAGTCACATCGATCCCGGCCGAGGAAACAACCCGGGTCTAGAGTCAGCAGGGTCCGGTGGGATCACCTTGCGGCACCACGCCCGTCCATTCACCACAAACGGCCGCTTAGTCGGGTGCCATAGCGGCCATTTTCGGCAATTCGCAGCCGCTTTCGGCACAGAACGGCGGCGGTTCGTCGCCGAAGCCCAACCCCGCGGCGGCTACATCCGGACGAGCACCGTGTTCATTGCCTTGTCGTGCAGGCCGCGGTGGTCCGGGTCGAAGATGACGGCGGGAATCACCAGGCAAAGCAGCACGCTCCGGACCAGGGCCGGGAGCGGACCCGCCGGACCGCCGCCAAGCCGGATGACGTGGATCCCCATGATCCGGTGCCCGATGCTGTAGCCCAGGGTTCCGACCAGCAGGGCCTGTTCGACGGCGAACACCGCCAGCGTGGCCCAGGAGTTCCCGCCAAAAGCGAAGTTGCTGATCAACAGAGCGATCCCCCAGTCGATGCAGATGGCCAGGATCCGCCGGCCCGCGCGGGCAATCGAGCCGGGGCCGGACTCGGGCAGGCCCAGCCGCTCCCCCGGATACTTGGAGATGCCGGACGTGTCCGGTCCGCTGAGCCACGAGCTTATGTCTTTACGATCAACCACCCCCCAAGCCTATCGGCTCCCGGGCGGCCCTCGGGGGTGTTCACCATCTGGACGCTGGGCGGTCACAGAGCGGACCCGGATAGGCCACACTGTGGACAGCGACTAGCTTTAACACGTCAGCGCATTCTGTAACCTGCCCGAAACAAAGCGGACACCGCGGGGAAATCCCGTGTCCTTAGGGTGGTAACAGTTGCTAGCGGCACCGTAGGCGGGGTGAACACTGCGTTTTCCCCGCCGTCGGACTGCGCTGGACCACACGGCCTCACGGCCAGATCTTTCATATGCGTAAGGAGCATAGATGTTCAAGACTGCGGACGAAGTCCTCAAGTTCATCAAAGACGAAGACATCAAATTCGTTGATATCCGCTTCACCGACCTCCCGGGCGTTCAGCAGCACTTCAACGTCCCCGCCAAGAGTGTTGACGCGGACTTCTTCGTCAACGGCCAGCTTTTCGACGGATCGTCGATCCGCGGTTTCCAGGGCATCGCCGAGTCGGACATGCAGCTCATCCCGGACGTCACGACGGCGTTCGTTGACACCTTCCGCATCGGGAAGACCCTCGCGCTGAACTTCTCCATCGTGAACCCGCGCACGGGCGACCCGTACCACCGCGATCCCCGCGGCGTGGCCGAGAAGGCCGAGGCCTACCTGGCCTCCACCGGCATTGCCGACACCGCGTTCTTCGCCCCCGAGGCCGAGTTCTTCGTCTTCGACAACGTTCAGTACCAGTCCTCCCCGCAGGGCAGCTTCTACAAGATCGACTCCGAGGAAGCCCACTGGAACACTGGCCGCGAAGAAGAAGGCGGAAACCTCGGTTACAAGACCCCCGTCAAGGGCGGTTACTTCCCGGTCTCCCCGACCGACAAGCAGGCCGACCTGCGCGACGCCATGTGCATCGCGCTGGATGAGGCCGGCCTTGAGGTCGAGCGCAGCCACCACGAGGTCGGTTCCGCCGGCCAGGCTGAGATCAACTACAAGTTCACCACCCTGACCCACGCGGCCGATGACCTGCAGAAGTTCAAGTACGTCATCAAGAACACCGCCGATGCCTGGGGCAAGTCGGTTACCTTCATGCCGAAGCCGGTCTTCGGTGACAACGGCTCGGGCATGCACTGCCACCAGTCGCTGTGGAACGGCGGCGAGCCGCTCTTCTACGACGAGAAGGGCTACGCGGGCCTGTCCGACACCGCCCGCTGGTACATCGGCGGCCTGCTGAAGCACTCCTCCGCCGTCCTGGCCTTCACCAACCCGACGGTGAACTCCTACCGCCGCCTGGTCAAGGGCTTCGAAGCTCCGGTCAACATGGTGTACTCGCAGGGCAACCGCTCCGCCGGTATCCGCATCCCGATCACGGGCTCGAACCCGAAGGCCAAGCGCATCGAGTTCCGCGCTCCGGACCCCTCCTCCAACCCGTACCTGGCCTTCGCGGCCCAGCTGATGGCCGGTATTGACGGCATCCGCAACCGCATCGAACCGCCGGCGCCGATCGACAAGGACCTCTACGAGCTCCCCGCCGAGGAAGCCAAGGACATCCCCAAGGCCCCGGGCACGCTCGAGGAAGCCCTGGAAGCCCTGGCCGAGGACAACGAGTTCCTGCAGGCCGGCGGCGTCTTCACCCAGGACCTGATCGACACCTGGATCGAGTACAAGTACGAGAACGAGATCCGCCCGCTCTCGCTGCGCCCGAACCCGTACGAGTTCGAGCTCTACTACGGCGTCTAGCCCCGCAGACAAAAGGCCGGTCCGGAGGTTCGCGAAACCTCTGGGCCGGCCTTTTTTGTGTCATGTGCCGCTTAGCCGCGCTGTCCAGGCCGGGGCCAAGCCGCTTTGTGCCGCACCCGGAGATAATTAGCCGTCCGTCTCCGCCAATTCGAGGCTACGCTTGGTCCCAGGAACTACATCGAGGAGCGGTGATGTCCCGGTTCCGAAGCTTTGTACGCCAACACCTCGTGGCCGACGACCCGGCACCCGGCTACTCCCGCCTGGACCGCCGTGATGGCCTCGGGGAATCGGCGGCGGTTGCGGCGACGCCGGGCGAGCCAGCAGGATCCCCGACGGCGCCCACCCCCGCACCCGCCCCGGCAGACTCCCCGGACGCGGCTCTCGCCGCAATTGAGGAAAGACTCACGGCAGACGAGAACGAATTTGTCGGCGGCGTGGCCGACCAGTCCGCCCGGGACAGGCGCTACCTGCTAGCCCTCGTTGAAGAGCGGCGGACCGTGATTGAGCGGGTGGAGGAACTGGCTGCGCACCTGGACCGCCTCGCTCCCCATGACCGGCACTACTCCCGGCTCATCCGGGCAGCCCTCACCTCAGCGGATGACAATCGTCCCCCGGGCGACGAAACCTCCCACCCGGCGTAGTGGCGTGGCACAATCCCTCGTGTGGATATTGTGGAGTTTCTAGAAGCTCGAATCGATGAAGAAGAAGCAGAGCTCCGGCACGCCCCCGTTCCGGACCACTCCGCGTCTCCCCCGCTCGCCGCGCCAATGCGCGCCGAGTGTGCCCAGAAGCGGGAGATCCTGGCGCGCTGGAAGCGGGCCTCGGCGGACCTCTTCGACAGCACGGACGCCCAGGGCGAACTGGCCATGGCCCGCCGCGCCATGCTCAACATCCTCGCCGCAGGTTACGAGGACCACCCGGATTTCGACCCGGAGTGGGCCGCGACCCACGAATGAGTGCGGCGCGTTCCGCACGTAACCTCACAATCAGCAGCCCGGGCGGAATGTCTCGTGCGCCGGTCAAAACCCCCGGTACATGATCCGCTGCGGGCCGGCGTCGCCGCCCAGGTATTGCCCGCGGTCCTCGAATCCGGCCTTGCGGTAGGCGGCCTGACCGGCCGGGTTGGCCTCGTTGACGGACAGGACGACGCCGCGCTGCTCCCCGCCCAGCGCGGACGTGAGCCTGGCGGCTTCACGCACGGCCGCGGCAGCCGCGGCCGCACCGAATCCCCTGCCCTGCTGCCGCCGGTCCACGAGGAAACCGCGCAGCAGCCAGGCGGAATCGTCGTCGGCCCAGCCGGCGGCGCGTGCGGCCCCGGCCTGCAGGGTTGCTACGCCGACGGCCGAGCCGTTGGAATCCATGACATAGGGAAAGCGGCTACCCTCTTCGAGTCCCATCAGCATCATCCGCAGCGGATCCCCGACGAACTTCCGTTGCCCCTCGCCCAGCTCCAGTCCGGCGACCTCCCCGAGCTTGATGGCCCGGGCGTCGTCGTCGAGGTTCTTCAAGGCGATCAGCCACACGTGTTCAGACATATCAGAAGCGTATCCAAAGCCGGGCTGCCCCGCCGTCGGGCAGCCCGGCGGACAACGCCTAGAGGACCTTGGAGAGGAATTCCCGGGTCCGCGGCTGCTGCGGGTTGCCGAACAACTCCTCCGGAGCGCCCTGCTCGCAGATGACGCCGTCGGCCATGAACAGCACTCGGTCGGCCACTTCACGGGCGAAGCCCATCTCGTGGGTGACCAGCACCATCGTCATGCCCTCACGGGCAAGGTCCTTGATCACCTGCAGCACCTCGCCGACCATTTCCGGGTCCAGCGCGGATGTGGCCTCGTCGAAGAGCATGATGTCCGGGTTCATCGCCAGCGCCCGGGCGATCGCCACGCGCTGCTTCTGGCCGCCGGAGAGCGACGCCGGACGGGCATCGGCCTTCTCGGCGAGACCAACGCGCTCCAGCAGTTTCAGGGCGTTGGCCCGGGCTTCGTCCTTGCCCTGTTTCTTCGACTCCACCGGTGCCAGCATGATGTTCTCGATCACGGACATGTGCGGGAACAGGTTGAAGTGTTGGAAGACCATGCCGATGTGCCGGCGCACCTCGTTGATGTCCACCTTGGGGTCGGTCACGTCGAAACCGTCCACCGTGACGTGGCCGGCGGTTATGTCCTCCAGCTTGTTCAGGCAGCGCAGGAAAGTGGATTTGCCGGAGCCGGAGGGCCCGATCACGCAGACCACCTCGCCTTCGGCAACCTCCGCGTTGATGCCCTTGAGGACTTCATTGGCGCCGAAGGACTTCTTCAGCTCCCGGACGGAAATCTTGCTGGGTGCAGTGACTGCCGTGCTCATTTGTTGAACCTCTTATCCGCAACGTTGGCCAGCTTGGTCAGCAGCATGATCACCACGAAGTACAGGACCGCGACGATCAGCAGGGTTTCGGTGATCCGGAAGTTCCCGGCGTAGATCTGCTGGCCCTGGTAAAGCAGTTCGGCGAAGCCGATGGCGAGCAGCAGCGAGCTGTCCTTGAGCATGATGATGAGCTGGTTGATCAGGGACGGCGTCATGATCTTGAACGCCTGCGGGACCACGACTTTCTGCATGGATTTCGCGTAGCCCAGGCCCAGGCTGCGGCTGGCTTCGAGCTGGCCCGGGTCCACGGACTGGATGGAGCCCCGGACGATTTCGGTGATGTAGGCGCCGGCGTTGAGGCTGAGGGTCAGCACGCCGGCCACCCAGATGTCGATCGGCTGGCCGGTCAGCTGCGGGATGCCGAAGTAGAAGAAGAAGGCCCAGACCAGCAGCGGGGTCCCGCGGAAGATGCTGACGAAGGTGGTGGCGATCCCGCGCAGCAGCGCGCTCGTGGAGATCTTCATGAACCCCATGAAAAGGCCGATCAGCATGGCCAGGGCGAAGGAAATCGCGGTGACCAGGACGGTGTTCCCGAGGCCCTTCATCAGGGCGGGGAAGCTGTTGGCCAGCAGCTCCCAGAAGCTGGACTGGGCGGCCTGCGTGGGGTCCTTGAGGTACTTGTCCAGGATTTCCTGGTACTTGCCGCTGGACTTCAGCTCCGCCAACCCGGTGTTGAACGCCTTCAGCAGTTCCGGGTTCTTGCCCTTGTTGACGGCAAAACCGTAGGAGCCGCCCTTTTCCTTCTCGGACACGGCCTTGAGGCCGTTGTTCTGGCTGATCCCGTAGGCCAGCACCGGGTAGTCATCGAAGACTGCGACGGCGTTGCCGGACTTCACGAGTTCGTACATGGTGGCGGACTGGTCCAGGGACTTGACCGTGAAGCCGTACTTGCCGGCGATCGACTTGGCGAACGTCTCACCCTCGCTGCCGGTCTTGGCGGTGACCGTCTTACCCTTGAGGTCCTCGTAGCCCTCGATGTCCTTGTTGGACTTGGCGACGGCCATCTGGACGCCCGATTCGAAGTACGGGTCGGAGAAGTCGTAGATCTGCTTGCGGGGTTCCGTGATCGACATGCCGGCGATCACGCCGTCGACCTGGTTGGAGGACAGCGCCTGCAGGGCCGCGTTGAAGCCGAGCGACTTGATCTCGACGGCGAATCCCTGGCTCTTGGCGATCTCACGGATGATGTCCATGTCGATTCCGGTCAGTTCACCGCCGGCGTCACGGAATTCGAAGGGGGCGAACGTGGTGTCCGTGCCGATGACGAAGGTCTTTCCGGAAAGGCTCGACGGCGCGGCGGCCGGCTGGGCCCGGTCGACGGACTGGTGCGCTGCGGGTGCGGCCGCGGGGGCCGCGGCGGCACCTGAGGCACCGAAGAGCATGGCGGCGAAGGCCAGCAACGCTCCGATGACCGTGGCCGTTCGCGGCCGGGCGGCCCCGGTCTGCTGGAGTCTGGGCAAGTTAAACAACCCCTAGGTAAGTGCGGCAGCCGGTCCGGAGGACCGGCAAAGTACCCCTCGAGGCTACCCGCATTTGACCGACGGCGAGGCAGATGTCGGCCCGGCCGCCTACTGGCCGTAGAAGACGCGCTCGAAGACGGCCCGTGCCCGCCGGCTGAGCCGCAGGTAGTCCTCCTCAAGCTCGGCGGCGTTGCCGTGGCCGTAGCCGCACCAGCGGGCCACGGCTTCCAGGTCGCGGCGCGAGGACGGCAGCACGTCCGAGGCGCGTCCGGTCCAGATCACGTTGGCGGAGCGGATCCGGCTCGCCAGCCGCCAGGCCCGCAGCAGCAGCACCACTTCCCCGGCCTCCAGCAGCTCCAGGCTGGCGGCTGCTTCGAGGGCCTGGACGGTGGAAGTCGTCCGCAGCTCCGGGTGCCTGCCGGCATGCCGCAGCTGCAGCAGCTGCGCGAGCCATTCGACGTCGCTCAGGCCGCCGCGGCCCAGTTTCAGGTGCCGGGCCGGGTCCGCGCCGCGTGGCAGACGTTCGGACTCCATGCGGGCCTTGACCCGCCTGACCTCACGGACATCCTGCTCCGCAACGGTCTCCGGGTAGCGGATGGGATCGATCAGCGCTACGAAATCGGCGGCAAGTTCGTCGTCGCCGGCCATCGGCCGGGCACGCAGCAGCGCCTGGGCCTCCCAGATGAGGGACCAGCGGCGGTAGTACTCGGCGTAGGACTCCAGCGAACGCACCATCGGTCCGCTCTTGCCCTCCGGACGCAGGTCCGCGTCCACCATCAGCACGCGTTCGGCCAGGATGGCAGGTTTGAGCGGCTGGGTCAGCAGGCTGGAGAGCTTGCCGACAATCCGGGCTGCCTGCTGTTGCGCCTCGTCCTCCGGCACGCCGGGCAGGCCGCGGTGCACATACATGACGTCGGCGTCCGAGCCGTAGCCGATCTCGCGACCGCCCTGACGCCCCATAGCCACCACCAGCACCCGGGTTTTGAGTGGTTCCCCGGCGGCAACAACCGTCTCGGCCACCCGCAGGGCGCCGAGGACGGCGGCCCGGTCGGTATCGGCCAGGGCCGCGCCCACCTGGTCCTGGTCCAGCAGTCCGGCGCTGTCCGCGATGGCGATGCGCAGGATCTCCCGGCGCCTGATCAGCCGGATCAGGCGCATGGCGCTTTCCGGGTCCGAGTGCCGGGACATCTTGGAGGTGATCTCCAGCCACTGCGCCTCGTAGCTGAGCGGCGCCAGGTCCTTGTCCGAGCCGAGCCAGGCCACGGACTCTGGCGAGACCTCCAGCAGGTCCGAGATGAGCCGGGAATTGGAGAGCACATGGCACAGCCGCTCGGCCGCCGCCGTCGAATCCCGCAGCAGGCCGAGGTACCAGTGCGTGGTGCCGAGCGCCTCGCTGACCCGGCGGAAGGCCAGCAGCCCGCCGTCGGGGTCCACGCCCTCGGCGAGCCAGCCGAGCAGGATCGGCAGCAGCTGGCGCTGCAGCGCGGCGCGCCGGCTCACGCCGCCGGTGAGCGCCTCGATGTGCCGCATGGCGCCGGGAGGATCGAGGTAGCCGAGCGCGGCGAGCCGGCCTTGCGCGGCTTCGGGCGTGAGCTTGGCCTCCTCGCTGCTCAGCGCGGCCGCGGTGTTGAGCAGCGGCCGGTAAAAGATGCGTTCATGCAGTTCCCGCACGGAACGTTTGGTCTGGCGCCAGGCCTTGAGCAGCGCGTCCGGGTGCGGACGTTCGTTGGAGAACGGGCCCAGCACCGCCTTGGCGAGGGAGCGCAGCGACGCTTCCTTGACCGGCATCAGGTGGGTGCGGCGCAGCTGGAAGAGCTGGATCCGGTGCTCGAGCAGGCGCAGGTACCGGTAGTCGCGGTCGAATTCCTTGGCGTCGGAGCGTCCGATGTAGCCGCCGGCGGAAAGCGCAGCGATGGCCGAGGTGGTGTCCCGGCAGCGCAGGGTTTCGTCGGATTTGCCGTGCACCAGCTGGAGCAGCTGGACGGTGAATTCGACGTCGCGCAGCCCGCCTCGGCCCAGTTTGATCTGCCGCTGCTCCTCCTCGGCCGGGATGTGCTCGGTGACCCGGCGGCGCATCGAACGGACCGACTCGACGAACCCTTCGCGGCCCGCGGAGGACCAGATCAGCGGCGCGACGGCGGCCTCGTAGCGGGCGCCGAGCCCGGCGTCGCCGGCGATGGTGCGGGCCTTGAGCAGGGCCTGGAATTCCCAGCTTTCGGCCCAGCGCGCGTAGTAGCTCTCGTGCGAGGCCAAGGTGCGCACCAGGGGCCCGGACTTGCCCTCCGGCCGGAGGTTGGCGTCGACCTCCCAGAGCCCCGGCTCCCGGCCGGTGGACATGATGGCCCGTGAAATCCCCGAGGCCAGGGCGGTGCCGATGGTGTTCGCCCGCGAGTCCTCCAGGGCGCCGGCCTCGATCACATAGATGACGTCGACGTCGGAGATGTAGTTCAGTTCGCGGGCGCCGCACTTGCCCATCCCGATCACGGCCAGACCGATGTCGGCCACGTCCGCTGCGCTGAACTGCTCCGCCGCCTCGGCCCGGGACACGGCCAGGGCTGCCTCGATCGCGGCGCCGGCCAGGTCAGCCAGTTCGGCCCCGACGGCGGGCATGAAGTCCAGCGGATCGGCGGCGCAAATGTCTTTGATGGCGAGCTCCACGAGCCCCCGCCGGTACGCCGTGCGGAGGGCCTCGTACCCTTCCTGCCCGGTCACGGCCGCGACCGGACGGGCGGCCTTCGGGTCGGCGCGGACCGACTGCAGCAGCCGGGTGCGCAACCCGGCGGCGTCGGCTGCCTGCGGCTCGGGGCTGGCCGTCGTGTCGAAGGCGTCCAGGTGCTCGGGGTGCCGGATGAGGAACTCGCCCAGCGCCTCGGAAGCGCCGAGCACCCGGTAGAGCGGCTCGCTGCGGTCCGGCTCGGCCGCGGCCAGGTCCCGCAGCTTCGGGTGTTTCTCGATCAGCCGGACCAGGGACTGCAGAGCCGTGTCCGGGTTGGCGGCCAGCTGCAGCCCGGCAAACAGGGCATCCTCGTCCAGGCCCGCCAGCTCCGGGGCGGCCAGGAACCGCTCGCCCTTGTCCAGGTCGTTAAAACCCGCGGCGATGAGGCGCCGTGCCAGGCTCACCGCGGCCGCCTAAAGGATGGCCAGGTTGCGCTGCAGCTCGTAGGGCGTCACCTGGAGGCGGTAGTCCTGCCACTCGGCCCGCTTGTTGCGCAGGAAGTGCTCGAAGACCTGCTCGCCCAGGATCTGCGGCATGAGCTCGGAATCCTCCATGGTCCGGATCGCGTCGTGCAGGCTGGCCGGCAGCGGATCGTGGCCCATGGCACGGCGCTCGGCCGAGCTCAGCGACCAGATGTCGTCCTCGGCGGCGGCGGGCAGCTGGTAGCCCTCTTCGATGCCCTTCAGCCCGGCACCAAGCAGCACGGCGTAGGCGAGGTAAGGGTTGGCGGCCGAGTCGATGCCGCGGTATTCGATCCGCGCGGACTGGCCCTTGCCGGGCTTGTACAGCGGAACCCGGACCAGGGCCGAGCGGTTGTTGTGGCCCCAGCTCAGGTAGCTGGGCGCTTCTCCCCCGCCCCAGAGGCGCTTGTAGGAGTTCACGAACTGGTTGGTCACGGCAGTGAATTCGGGGGCGTGCTTGAGGATGCCGGCGATGAACTGCCGGGCCGTTTCGGAGAGCTGGAATTCCGCCCCGGCTTCGTAGAAGGCGTTGGTGTCGCCCTCGAACAACGAGAAGTGCGTGTGCATGCCGGAGCCCGGGTGCGCGGTGAACGGCTTGGGCATGAAGGTCGCGTAGGTCCCCTGCTGCAGCGCGACCTCCTTGATCACGGTGCGGAAGGTCATGATGTTGTCCGCGGTCTGCAGGGCGTCCGCGTAGCGCAGGTCGATCTCATTCTGGCCCGGGCCGGCCTCGTGGTGGCTGAACTCGACCGAGATGCCCACCGACTCCAGCATGGTCACGGCGGTCCGCCGGAAGTCCTGCGCCACGCCCCCGGGAACGTGGTCGAAGTAGCCGCCCTCGTCCACCGGAACCGGCGCGCCGTCCGGGCCCGGCTGCTGGGACTTGAGCAGGTAGAACTCGATTTCGGGGTGGGTGTAGCAGGTGAAGCCCATGTCCGCGGCCTTCGCGAGGTTGCGCTTGAGGACGTTGCGCGGATCCGCCGCGGAGGGCTCGCCGTCGGGCGTCAGGATGTCGCAGAACATCCGCGAGGTCGCTTCCGTCTCGCCGCGCCACGGCAGGATTTGGAAGGTGGAGGGGTCCGGCTGGGCCAGCATGTCGGATTCGAAGACGCGGGCCAGGCCCTCGATCGAGGACCCGTCGAAGCCCAGGCCCTCTTCGAAGGCGCCTTCAACTTCGGCCGGGGCGAGGGCCACAGACTTCAGCGATCCCACGACGTCGGTGAACCACAAGCGCACAAAGCGCACGTCACGCTCTTCGATCGTCCGCAGGACAAACTCTTGCTGGCGGTCCATGGTGCCTCTTTCCGGGTCTACGTCCGTGCCCCGGACCCGTCCCGACTACTCGTCCTGGCTGGCGCCCGCAGCTGCTCTCGAATCACTCTACTAAGCATTCCCGGGGATTGCTGGCGTAGCGCACCGGCGTAACACACCGTTAACACAACGGCCGCCGAACCGCCGCTTGGGTGTCCCTCCCGTGGTGCCCGGACGCCCCGTTTGTGACGGCTATCACCGGGCCGGGGGGCCGCCCGGTAGCTAGGACGCCGGGTATCGCACTACGCTCGTGGCATGGCCCCCAGCAACAGCCCCGATTCCAGCACGTCCGCAGAACTCGCCGCACCCTACGGCAACGGCCCCGCAACGGGCGCGGCCGGCGCAGGCCAGGAGCCGGCGCCGGACAGCGCCGCCAAAGACAGCGCCGCCAAAGACACTGCCGCCAAACCCGCCGGCCGCATCCGCACGCACCACCTGCGCCAGGCCAAGCTCAACGGTGAGCGCTTCGCCATGCTGACGGCTTACGACCAGTACACCGCCGAGATCTTCGATGCGGCCGGCATCGAGGTGCTGCTGGTCGGAGATTCGGCCTCCAACAATGTCTTCGGCAATGAAACGAGCCTGCCCGTCACCGTGGACGAGCTGATCCCGCTGTGCCGCGCGGTAACCCGTTCCGCGCGGCGCGCCCTCGTGGTGGCCGACCTGCCCTTCGGCAGCTACGAGGTCTCCGCCCAGCAGGCAGTGGCGACGGGCGTACGGTTCCTCAAGGAAGGGCTCGCGCACGCGGTCAAGATCGAGGGCGGCAAGTTCTATGCCGAGACCGTCCGGGCCATGGTCCAGGCCGGCATCCCGGTGATGGCGCACATCGGCTTCACGCCGCAAAGTGAGCACGCCCTCGGCGGCTACCGGGTCCAGGGCCGCGGCGACGACGCCCAGCGGCTGATCGACGACGCCGTCGCGCTGGCCGACGCCGGCGCGTTCTGTGTGCTGATGGAAATGGTTCCGGCGCCGACGGCGGCCGCCGTGGACGCCGCCGTCGAGGTCCCCACGATCGGCATCGGCGCCGGCAACGCGACCACCGGCCAGGTGCTGGTGTGGCAGGACATGGCCGGGCTGCGCGGCGGAAAGATGGCCAAGTTCGTCAAGCAGTACGCGGATCTGCGGACCACCCTCAGCGACGCCGCGAAGGCCTACGGCGACGACGTCCGATCAGGCCACTTCCCCGGCCCGGAACATTCCTTCTAACCGCAAAGCAACGGGTTCCAGCAGGGGCCGGAGCGGCCGGCACAGCGCTTCAACTTCCACTGCGCCGCGAGCGTGGACTTGCCGGAGCCGGGCAACCCATGGACCAGGAGGACAACGGGAGCCGGCACGCCGTTACGCGTCGTCGTCGCCCTTTTCCCAGGCCTCGTTGCGGGCCTTGACCTTTTCGAGGGCGTGTTCGGCTTCCTCGCGGGTCTTGTAGGGGCCGATCAGCTGGCTCCAGTCGGACATGGCGTCTTCCTCGATCTCGTGGGTGTTGACGTTGTACCAGTATTCGGTCATCGGGGCTCCTTCTGCGTGTGCCTGGTTCCGGCTGTTTTTCCGGATGCATTTTCCGCTGTATTTTCCGGGCTGCGCCCGGGGGCTTATAGAATCAATCTATGCCTTCCCTCACCTCGACTGCACCCATCGGCACCCTTGTCCCGGGAACAGTCAGCCCGCAGCTTGCCGTGCCGGCGTCCATACCGCGCCCTGAATACGTCGGCAAGCCTGCTCCGGCCAAGTTCACGGGCTCAGAGGTCAAGTCAGCCGAGACCATCGAGAAGATCCGGATCGCCTCACGGATTGCCGCCCAGGCCATCGTGGAGGTCGGCAAGCACATCGTCCCCGGCGTCACCACCGACCAGCTGGACAAGGTGGGGCACGAATTCCTGCTCGACCACAACGCCTACCCGTCCACCCTCGGCTACCGTGGTTTCCCCAAGTCCCTGTGCTCCTCGCTCAACGAAGTGATCTGCCACGGCATCCCGGACAGCACCGTGGTCCAGGACGGCGACATCCTGAACATCGACATCACGGCCTTCATCGGCGGCGTGCATGGCGACACCAATTACACCTTCCTCGTGGGCGACGTCGACGAGGAGTCCAGGCTGCTGGTCGAACGCACCGAAGAGTCCCTGCGCCGCGCCATCCGCGCCGTGGCCCCGGGCCGCGAAATCAACGTCATCGGCCGGACCATCGAGTCCTACGCCAAGCGATTCGGCTACGGCGTAGTCCGGGACTTCACCGGGCACGGCGTCGGTGAGGCCTTCCACACCGGGCTGATCATCCCGCACTACGATGCCGCCCCGGCCTACAACACCGTCATGGAGGCCGGCATGGTCTTCACGATCGAGCCGATGCTCACGCTGGGCACGGTCGAATGGGACATGTGGGCCGATGACTGGACGGTGGTGACGCGCGACCACAAACGGACCGCACAGTTCGAGCACACCCTGCTGGTCACGGAGTCCGGCGCCGAAGTCCTGACCCTCCCCTGATCCCCGCACCGCCTTTCAAAAATCAACAACAAGACCCACCCCGCCCCTGCCACGAACGGAACAACATTGGCCAAGAAGGACGAGAAGTCGAAGAAGAACGCACCGCTGATCGGCATCGACATCGGTGGCACCGGCATCAAGGGCGGAATCGTTGATCTGAAGAAGGGCAAGCTCGTGGGCGACCGGCTCCGCGTGCCCACCCCGCAGCCGTCCACTCCGGAGGCCGTTGCCGAAGTCGTGGCGCAGGTGGTAGCGGAGCTGTCCAAGCGTCCCGACGCCCCCGCAGCCGACTCTCCGGTCGGCGTGACCTTCCCTGGCATCATCCAGCACGGCGTGGTCCACTCGACGGCGAACGTCGACAACTCCTGGCTGAACCTGGACATCGATGCCCTGCTCACCGCACGGCTCGGCCGCCCGGTCGAGGTCATCAACGACGCCGACGCCGCCGGCCTGGCCGAGGCCCGCTACGGTGCCGGCGAAGGCATCTCCGGCACCGTCCTGGTGATCACCCTCGGCACCGGCATCGGCTCCGCCTTCATCTTCGACGGCAAGCTCGTCCCCAACGCCGAACTGGGCCACCTGGAAATCGACGGTTTCGACGCCGAGAGCAAGGCCTCCGCCGTCGCCCGTGAGCGCGACGGCCTGAGCTGGGCCGAATACAGCGTGCTGCTGCAGCGCTACTTCTCCCACGTCGAGTTCCTCTTCTCACCGGAACTGTTCATCGTGGGCGGCGGCATCTCCAAGCGGGCCGACGAATACCTGCCGCACATGTCGTTGCGCACGCCGATCGTTCCGGCCGAGCTGAAGAACGACGCGGGCATCGTGGGCGCGGCCATCGAGGTCGCCCTCACGCACAAGCTGGCCAAGTAGTCCCGGACGCACAACAACCCAACTGACTGGCACTAGGTGTCGTTTTGAACGCTCAAAGCGACAACAACTGCGAGTCAGTTGGGTTGGAGCCGGTGGTGGCCGCGGCTTCCCCTCCGCTGCCACCACCGGAACTTGGTTGAGCCTAGAGCGGGCTCTTCTGCGAGCTCTTGCCTTCCAGCCCCTTGGACTCGGCCTCATGGCGGAGCAGGGCGATGGCGGACTCGAAGTCTTCCAGCGATTCGAAGGCCTGGTACACACTCGCAAAGCGCAGGTAGGCCACCTCATCGAGGCGCTGCAGGGGGTTGAGGATCGCGAGGCCCACCTCATGGGCATCTATCTCGGCTGCGCCGGAGGCCCGGATGGTCTCCTCGACTTCCTGGGCCAGCATGGCGAGGTCGTCTTCGGTGACGGGGCGGCCCTGGCAGGCCTTACGAACGCCGTTGATGACCTTGCTGCGGCTGAACGGCTCGCCGACGCCGGAGCGCTTGATCACGGTCAGGCTAGTGGTTTCCACCGTGGTGAACCGGCGTCCGCATTCGGGGCACTGCCGGCGGCGCCTAATGGCGGAGCCGTCGTCGGCGATGCGGCTGTCCACCACGCGCGAATCAGGGTTACGACAGAACGGGCAATACACGTCGGTTCCTCCCCTGCCGCAAGCTGGATCCCTGTAGAGAGCCGAGGCACCACGTTTGGTGCTTCCGGGATCAGTTTACGACTAGATGTTGCTGAATAACAAGCCTGTAATTACTACATGTTGTGGTTGGGCGCTGTTCCGGCGGGACTGCCCGCCAGCCGCCCTAACTGCTGGCCGAGAACCGTGCGGTGACTGCTTCGCCGTGAGCAGGCAGGTCCTCCGCGACGGAGAGGCTGACGATGTGCCTGCTGACCTCCTCCAGCGCGCTCCGGCTGTAGTTGATCACCTGGATGGCGCGCAGGAACGTGGTCACGTTGAGCCCGGAGGAGAACGCGGCCGTTCCGCTGGTGGGCAGCACGTGGTTGGAACCGGCGCAGTAGTCGCCCAGGCTGACCGGGCTGTAGTCCCCCACGAAGATGGCGCCGGCGTTGCGGATCCGGGCGGCGACGCCGGCGGCGTCCGCGGTCATGATTTCGAGGTGTTCAGCCGCGTAGGCGTCGCAGGCAGCGATGCCCTGCTCAAGGTCCTCGACCAGGACGACGCCGGACTGCGGACCGGACAGGGCCTGCCGGACCCGGGCGCTGTGCTTGGTCGCGGCGGCCTGGAGCTCGAGCTCGCGGCGCACGGCGGCGGCGAGCTCCTCGGAATCGGTGATCAGCACGGAAGCGGCCTGCGGGTCGTGCTCGGCCTGGCTGATCAGGTCGGCCGCGACTAGGCCCGGACGCGCGGTGGCGTCGGCCAGGATGGCGATTTCGGTGGTGCCGGCCTCCGAGTCGATTCCCACCACACCCTTCACGAGCCGTTTGGCGGTGGCCACGAAGATGTTTCCGGGTCCGGTGACGACATCGACCGGGTCGATACCGGCGTCGATGCCGGCGGCAGCGCCGGTCCCGGTCCCGGTTCCGGTCCCGGTTCCGGTTCCACCGGGGATGCCGTAGGCGAACGCTGCAATGGCCTGGGCGCCGCCGATCGCGTAGACCTCCTCAATGCCCAGCAGGCATGCCGCCGCCAGGATCGTGGGGTGCGGGAGGCCGCCGAAGTCCTTTTGCGGCGGCGAGGCCAGGGCAATGGATTCCACGCCTGCTGCCAGCGCCGGGACCACGTTCATGATGACCGAGGAGGGGTAGACCGCCAGACCGCCGGGGACGTAGAGCCCGACCCGGGCCACCGGGACCCAGTTCTGGCTGACCACGGCACCTTCGCCGAGTTCGACGTCGGTGTCGGCCGGACGCTGAGCGTCAGCGAAGCGGCGTGCCCGGCGGATGGACTCCTCCAGGGCGGCACGCACTGCGGGGTCCAGGCCGTCCAGGGCTGCCTTGAGGGCTTCGGCGGGAACCCGCGGGTGGGCTTGTTCGACGCCGTCGAAGTTCAGCGCCAGCTCGCGCAGCGCCTCGAAGCCGCGCGTCCGGACCGACGAAATAATGTCCAGGACCTTTTGCTCCGCGTCGGCCACGGTGCCGTGCTGCGCCCGCGGAACGGCGGCGCGGAGCCCGGCGAGGGACAACCGCTGCCCGCGCACGTCCACGGTGCGGAAGTTGAGGGCGGAGGGGGCGGAGGGCACAGGGCTGTCAGCAGTTGGAGTCACTCGTCCATTTTACGCTCCGGCGCGGTGCCCCCGGACGCCGGCTTGGGCTCCGATGAGCCAAACACTGTGGAGAGGAAGATCGCGAGGGCGATGGCGGCAGGCCAGATGACCAGCATCGCGTAGGCCCGGAGCGAGAAGGCGATGCTGGCGCTGGCCGAAGTATCCACCGGAGCGCTCCACCAGGTTCCGGCGAGCACGCCGGTCCCCCAGGCCAGCAGGGCCCCAACGGCACCCGCGGCGACGGCCAGGACCACCGTCGCGGTTCCCAGCCGGGCGGGCCGGTTGCCGGCAATGAAGATCCCGGACAGGCAGCCGGCCAGCAGGAACAGCCCGGCCAGGACAAGGTCCCGCGGCAGCCACGTTTCGGGGTTGCTGCCGGCGGCCAATGCCGGGTCCCGGGTAATGAGGTTCAGCCCGGTCGGCGCCAGCAGCCACCACAACAGTCCCACCGGAACACCTGCAGCGGCGATCACGGCCAGCCCCGTCCACGGCACGGACGCGCCCGGCCGGCCGGGCGCGGCAGGCCAGGGTCCGCCGTCGTGGTCGTGAACGGGCACGTGCACCGCAGGTTGTGTCATGCAACAAACCTTAACAAAGGATCCGGCGGCGCCGGACATTACGCCGCCGCACGGGACGTGACGCCCGGATCCCTCCCGGGCGCCGGCCGAATACCGCAGGCGGCGCCCGCAGGAATACGCTGGCAGTGAGCACCAGTCGCAGAACAGCAGGGAGATGACCCACCGTGGCCTCAGCCGAAGAAGCCTTCGAAGGAACGTTTAAGGAAATGTTCCGCCGCCATGCGGCCGGAGTCGCCATCATCACCGTGAACTACGACGGCGTCCCTTACGGTTTCACCGCAACCTCGGTGGCGTCCCTGTCGGCCAAGCCGCCCCGGTTCACCTTCAACATGGCGCGGACCTCACGCTCCTGGCCCGCCGTCGCGAATTCCGGCTACATCGGCGTGCACATGCTGGGGTTGGGCAACCAGCAGCTCGCCGACCGCTTCGCCCGCTCCCGGGACCGCTTCGAGGGCGACCATTGGGAGCTCGGGCCCCATGAGGTGCCCATCCTCAAGGATGTCTCCGGCTGGCTGATCGGCAAGATCCAGATGCGGCTCTCTTTCGAAAACAACGCGGTAGTGGTCGTCGAGGTGGTCGACGGCGCGATCGGCGGCGAGGGCGCGCCGCTGCTCTACCACGGCGGCAGCTACGGCCAGCCGGTGCCGCTCGACTACGAAATCTAGGCCGCCCGCGGGCCGTTTCGACGGTTCCCTGCCGCCAGGACGCTCAGCGGCGTCGAGCCAGCAGGGAACCGTCGAAACGGGGGTCAGCTGTCCAGGCAGGTCGGGCCGAGCAGCACCTTCAGGTCGCCGAACAGGGACGGGCTGGGGTTGACGCGCAGATGCACGGGCAGGCCCATGACCTCCACCCGGGAATCGCCGTGCAGGTGCAGGCGCACCTCCGATTTGCCCCGGTGGGTCCTGAGGACTTCACCGAGTTCGTTCACCACGGCCTCGGTGGCCTTGTGCGTCGGCATGGTGATCACCAGCGGCCCGTCCAGGCTTTCGCTGAGGTCCGGCACCGAGAGTTCCATGCAGTTCAGGGCCACCGCGCCGTCGTCGCGGCGCTGCAGCCGGCCCTTGACGACGACGATCAGGTCCTCGGCCAAAACCGAGGCGATCGGTCCGTAGACCTGGCCGAAGAACATCACTTCCACAGAGCCGCCGAGGTCCTCGATCTCGGCGCGCGCGTAGGCGTTGCCGCTGGCCTTGGCGATCCGGCGGCTGAGCGAGGTGATCATGCCCGCGATGGTGATGATCGCGCCGTCGTGCGGTCCGTCCTCGGCGATGATCGAGGTGATCGACTGGTCCGCGTGCTGGCTGAGCAGCCCCTCGAGGCCCTGCAGCGGGTGGTCCGAGACGTAGAGTCCGAGCATGTCGCGTTCGAAGGAGAGCTTGTCTTTCTTCTCCCACTCGGGCAGTTCGGGGATCTCGATGCTCAGCGAGGACTCCGACTCGGTGTCATCGATGCCGGCGAACAGGTCGAACTGTCCGATCGCCTCGTTGCGCTTGAGCGTGATGACCGAGTCGATGGCTTCTTCGTGGATCATGGCCAGGGCACGGCGGTGGTGGCCGAGCGAGTCGAAGGCGCCGGCCTTGATCAGGGATTCGATGGTGCGCTTGTTGCAGACCACCGCCGGGACCTTCATCAGGTAGTCCTTGAAGGAGGTGTAGGCGCCTTCGCGTTCGCGGGCGGCCACCATCGCGTCGACGGCGTTGGCGCCGACGTTGCGGATGGCTCCCATGCCGAAGCGGATGTCGTTGCCGACCGGGGTGAAGTTGAGCGCTGACTCGTTGACGTCCGGCGGCAGCACGGTGATGCCCATGCGGCGGCATTCGTTGAGGTAGATCGCCGATTTGTCCTTGTCGTCGCCGACGGAGGTGAGCAGGGCCGCCATGTATTCCGGCGCGTAGTGGGCCTTCAGGTACGCGGTCCAGTAGGAGATCACGCCGTACGCGGCGGAGTGCGCCTTGTTGAACGCGTAGTCGGAGAAGGGCAGCAGGATGTCCCAAAGGGTCTTGACCGCGGCCATCGAGTAGCCGTTGTCCTGCATGCCCTGGGAGAAGCCGGCGAACTGCTTGTCCAGCTCGGATTTCTTCTTCTTGCCCATGGCGCGGCGCAGGATATCGGCCTGGCCCAGGGTGTAGCCGGCGAGCTTCTGCGCCACCGCCATGACCTGCTCCTGGTACACGATCAGGCCGTAGGTGCCGCCGAGGATCTCGGCGAGCGGCTCCTCGAGCTCGGGGTGGATCGGGATGACGTCCTGGATCTTGTTCTTGCGCAGCGCGTAGTCGGTGTGCGCGTTGGCGCCCATCGGTCCCGGGCGGTACAGCGCCAGCACGGCGGAGATGTCTTCGAAGTTGTCAGGCTTCATCAGCTTGAGCAGGGAGCGCATGGGGCCGCCGTCGAGCTGGAAGACGCCCAGGGTGTCGCCGCGGGCCAGCAGCTCGTAGGAGGCGGCATCGTCCAGGGCGAGGGATTCGAGGTCCAGGTCCACGCCGCGGTTCATTTTGATGTTTTCCAGTGCGTCGGAAATGATCGTCAGGTTCCGCAGCCCGAGGAAGTCCATCTTGATCAGGCCGAGGCCCTCGGAGGTCGGGTAGTCGAACTGCGTGATGACCTGGCCGTCCTGGAAGCGGCGCATGATCGGGATGACGTCGATGATGGGGTCCGAGGACATGATGACGCCGGCGGCGTGGACACCCCACTGCCGCTTCAGGCCCTCGATGCCGAGCGCGGTCTCGAAGACCTTCGCGGCTTCCGGGTCCGTGCTGATCAGCTGCCGGAAGTCCCCGGCCTCACCGTAGCGCTTGGCCTCGGGGTTCTGGATGTCGGCCAGCGGAATGTCCTTGGCCATCACGGCGGGCGGCAGCGCCTTCGTGAGCTGCTCGCCCATGCTGAACGGGTAGCCCAGCACGCGGGAGGAATCCTTGAGGGCCTGTTTGGTCTTGATCGTGCCGTAGGTGACGATCATGGCGACGCGTTCGTCGCCGTACTTGCGAGTCACATAGTCGATTACTTCGGAGCGGCGCCGGTCATCGAAGTCGACGTCGAAGTCGGGCATGGAGACGCGGTCCGGGTTCAGGAAGCGCTCGAAGATCAGGCCGTGGTGCAGCGGGTCCAGGTCGGTGATGCGCATGGCGTAGGCCACCATGGAGCCGGCACCGGAGCCACGGCCGGGGCCCACCCGGATGCCGTTGTTCTTGGCCCAGTTGATGAAGTCGGCCACCACCAGGAAGTAGCCCGGGAAACCCATCGAGGTGATGACTTCGAGCTCGTAGTCGGCCTGCTGGCGGACCTTGTCCGGGATGCCCTGGGGGTAGCGGTAGTGGAGGCCCTTGTCCACTTCCTTGACCAGCCAGGACGTCTCGTCCTCCCCTTCGGGGCAGGGGAAGCGGGGCATGTAGTTGGCGCCGGTATTGAACGACACTTCGCAGCGTTCGGCGATCAGCAGCGTGTTGTCGCAGGCGTCGGGGTGGTCGCGGAACAGTTCCCGCATTTCCTGCGGCGACTTCAGGTAGTAGCCGCTGCCGGAGAAGGCGAAGCGTGAACCGCCGTTGTCATACGTGGGCTCCAGCAGGGTGGAGCCGGACTGGATGGCCAGCAGGGCTTCGTGCGCCTTGGCGTCGTGCTCGTGCGTGTAGTGCAGGTCGTTCGTGGCCACCAGCGGGAGGTTCAGTTCCTTGGCCAGCCGCAGCAGGTCCCCGGTGACGCGCCGCTCGATGTCCAGGCCGTGGTCCATGAGTTCGCAGAAGTAGTTCTCGGCGCCGAAGATGTCGCGGAACTCGGCCGCGGCCTCGAGGGCTTCCCGGTACTGCCCGAGCCGGAGCCGCGTCTGGACTTCGCCGGACGGGCAGCCGGTGGTCGCGATCAGGCCCTCGGAATAGGTATTCAGCAGCTCGCGGTCCAGCCGCGGCCACTTGCCGAAGACGGAGTCCAGGGAGGCGATCGAGGAGGCACGGAACAGGTTCCGCATGCCGACGTTGTTGTAGCTCAGCAGCGTCATGTGCGTGTAGGCGCCACCGCCGGAGATGTCGTCCTTGCGCTGGTTCTCTTCGCCCCAGCGCACGCGGGTCTTGTCCGTGCGCGCGGTCCCCGGCGTGACATAGGCCTCGACACCGATGATCGGCTTGATGCCCTTGTCGGTGGCCCGCTTCCAGAAGTCGAACGCCCCGAAGAGGTAGCCATGGTCGGTGGTGGCCAGGGCGGGCATGCCCAACCGCTCGGTCTCATCAAAGAGTTCCCCGAGGCGCGCCGCGCCGTCCAACATGGAGTACTCGGTGTGGTTGTGGAGGTGGACGAACGAGTTGTTGCTGGAAGTCACCGAATCATTCTAGTGCCGGGCAGCGACACCCACGTGCCCGGCGCGGCGGTAGGTGCGGACCTCCGCTAGGCGTTGCCGGACTCCAACACTTCGAGGGCATACTTCAGGTCCTGCGGGTACTCGCTGGTCACGGTGACCCGCTCCCCGGTCCGGGGGTGGTCGAAGGACAGCTGCCGGGCATGCAGCCACTGCCGGGTCAGGCCCAGGGTGGCCGCGAGCCGGGGGTCAGCCCCATAGGTCAGGTCCCCGGCGCAGGGGTGGCGCAGCGCCGCGAAGTGCACCCGGATCTGGTGCGTGCGGCCGGTTTCCAGGTGCACCTCCACGAGCGAGGCCTTGCCGAAGGCTTCCAGCACCTCGTAGTGGGTGATCGAGTCGCGCCCGTCCTCGATCACGGCGAAGCGCCAGTCGTGGCCGGGGTGGCGGCCGATGGGCGCGTCGATGGTGCCGGCCAGCGGGTCCGGCAGGCCCTGGACGACGGCGTGGTAGACCTTGTCCACGGTGCGCTCCTTGAAGGCCCGCTTGAGCGCCGTATAGGCGTTCTCGGTCTTGGCGACCACCATGACCCCGGAGGTGCCGACGTCGAGCCGGTGCACGATCCCGGCGCGTTCCGGCGAGCCGGAGGTGGAGATCCGATAACCGGCGCCGGCAAGGCCGCCGACGACCGTCGGCCCGACCCAGCCGGGCGACGGGTGCGCTGCCACACCAACGGGTTTATCGACGACGACGAACTCGTCGTCGTCCAGCAGGATTTTTAGGCCTTCCACAACTTCCTCCACAACTTCCAGCGGGTCCCGGCGCTCCGGCACAACGACGTCGAGCTCGCCGCCGGCGCTGAGCTTGAGGGACTTCCCCACGGCTTTGCCATGGCTGCTGACGTTGCCCTCCGCGATCAGCGTGGCCGCCTGCGACCGGGAGATCTCCATCAGCTTCGCCAGCCCGGCGTCCACCCGGACGCCGGCCAGCTCCGCCGGGACGGTGAAGTGCCGGCGTTCCGGCGCATTGGCCGGGCCGGGCTCAGACATTGTGTTCCCGTCCGTTTTCTTCCAGCACAGCCGGCCGGCCGGCGCTGCTGTCCCGGCGCGGGTTCAGCCGTGAGCCGTCAAGCGCCACACCGCGCAGCGTTAGCAGGCAGATGATGACGACCGAGGACACCACGGCTGAATCGGCGATGTTGAAGATCGCGAAGTTGGGCAGCTGGATGAAGTCCACCACATGGCCCATCGCGAACGAAGGTTCGCGGAACAGCCGGTCGGTGAGGTTGCCCAGCGCGCCGCCCAGCAGCAGCCCCAGCGCCAGCGCCCACCAGGCGGAGCCGAGCTTGCGCAGCTGCAGCAGGATCGCGATGGACACCGCCGCCATGATGATCGTGAAGACCCACGTGACGTTCTCACCGATCGAGAACGCGGCACCGGAGTTGCGGATGTAGTACCAGTGCAGCAGAGGCGGCAGCACCGGGATCCGTTCCCCCTCGGTCATGGTCGACGTGACCCAGAGTTTGGTCAGCTGGTCGAACACGTAGGCGAATACCGCGAATCCGGCGAAAAGGGTGAGCAGCAGGGCGCGGCGCGGTTTGCGCGCCGGCGCCGCTGCGGCGTCCGCGGACGGCGCGGGCTGGACGGCGTCCGCGGGCTGGGCGGCGTCTGGGGTTGGTGCGTCAGTCATAGTGCTTTCGTTCCGGTGCCGGGGGTGGCTGGGGGCTTGCTGCTTGCGCGTGCAGGCACCCGAAGGAGGCCGCGAAGGCGGCGGTTAATGCCAAAAGCCGGTGGCCGAGGAGTCCTCAGCCACCGGCTTTCAGAATACTTGTAAAACGTCCTAGTTGGCTTCGACCTCGGGGGCCGCAACCGAACCACGGGCGTCCAGGTCACGCAGCTGGCCTTCGATGTAGGCCTTCAGACGGGACCGGTAGTCGCGCTCGAAGCCGCGGAGCTGCTCGACCTTGCGTTCCAGCACGGAGCGCTGCTGCTCGAGGGCACCCAGGATCTTGCGGGACTTTTCCTGCGCGTCGTTGACGAGGCTGCTGGCTTCGATCTGCGCTTCGGCGATGATCTTGTCACGCTGCTGTTCGCCGTCGGCGACGTGCTTGTCGTGCATCTGCTGCGCCATGGCCAGCAGGCCGGCAGCGGACTCGGCGGACGCGGTGGCGGCGACGGGGGCCGGGGCTGCTGCCGGAGCGGGAGCCTTCTCGGCTTCCTTCTTCTTGGCGGCGGCGGCATCGGCGGCCTTTGCCTCGGCTTCTGCCTTGGCGCGGTCTTCCTTCTCGGCCTTGACGGCTGCCGGCACCTTCTCCACGACGGGAGCGCCAGCAGCGGAGCTGGCGGCCGTGCCGGAACCGGCTTCGGCGAGCTTCTTGCGCAGCTCGTCGTTCTCCTGGTTCAGGCGTCGCAGTTCAACGACGATCTCGTCCAGGAAGTCATCAACTTCGTCCTGGTCGTAGCCTTCGCGGAACTTGGTCGGCTGAAAGCGCTTGTTGACAACGTCTTCTGGCGTCAAAGCCATCTGGTCACCTCGTTGGTCTAGTTAGTCAGTAGGCCTTCCGGCCGTCAAAACTACGGTACCTAAATATGGTCTGGTTCCTCTAATTCAACACCGCAGTGTCAAACCGGAGTTTTTATCTTTTGTGGCAAGCGGACCGGGTCCGTTGCCGGATTACGTGGCGATCGGCTGCGCGTAGGTGAAGTACCTGGCGAAGCCCATGGCCACGGAGACGGCCAGGAAGAGCACCAGGAACGCCAGGTCCAGCGAAATTCCGCCGAGCCGCAGCGGCGGGAGGATCCGGCCTAGCAGTTTGAGGGGCTTGTCTGTGATTGAGTACACAGTGTGGGCGGTGACGAGCGCCACGCCGCGCGGACGCCAACTGCGGGCGAACATCTGCACCCAGTCGAAGATCAGGCGGATGATCAGGGCGACAAAAAAGAGCAGCAGTGCGATATAGACAAGTCCGAAAACAATTCCCATGAGTTAACTCATATCTCCATGATCATTCCGGATACCGCAGTGTCCTGACAGTGGTTGCGCATCCATTCCAACACGTCTATTCCAACACGGAAACCTCAGCACGGATGCCAGGCAGGTACCCCTGCCTGGCATCCGAACGGGAATCCTGGGCTAGCTCTGGTTGAAGAAGGCGGCCTGCGTCTCGCTGACCTTCTTGTCGTCACCGATCACTTCGACGTACGACGGCGAGAGCAGGAACACCTTGTTGGTCACTCGCTCGATGCTGCCGCGCAGGCCGAACACCAGACCTGCGGAGAAATCGACGAGGCGCTTCGCGTCCGCCTCCCCCATGTCGGTGACGTTCATGATGACGGGGATGCCGTCACGGAAGCTTTCACCGATGAGCTTGGCGTCGTTGTAGGACCGCGGGTGGATCGTGGTGATCTGCCGGAGGCCGGTGGTCTCTTCGCGGCTGGCGGCCGCTCGCTTGATGGGTGTCACGGGTGCGCGGTATTCCTCTTCAGCGGCGTAGGGCTCTTCCCTGGGGGCTTCGCGGACGGGTGCCGGCGCGCGGCGCTCTTCGCGGTCGTGCTCCATGGAATCGTCCTCATCCTTGTGCGGTGTGTGATGCTCGGACTCGTAGTGTTCGTCGCCATCAGCGAGCCCAAGATAGATCATTGTCTTGCGCAGACCGCCAGCCATGGTCGACTCCTAATCGTGTCCGTATGGGGGCCGCTTAGTGACTCGACAGTTCTGGAGTCACTTCATTGGAATCCCCGCCATTACCTTCCAATACGTTGAACCTACCGCAAGGCCGGGCGCGGACCGAGAATATCGGAGCCTATTCGAAGGTGTGTCGCCCCGAACCGGATGGCCGCCTCGAGGTCCTGGCTCATTCCGGCGGAGATGGCCGTGGCCTGCGGATGGTCAGCGCGCAGCCGAGCGGAGATTTCCGCCAGCTTCTTGAACGCCCCCTCCGGCGCCGCACCCAGCGGCGCCACGGCCATCACGCCGGCCAGCCGGAGTCCGGCCGCCGCGGAGAGCTGTTCGCCCAGGGCCGGGACGTCCGCGGGCAATGCGCCGCCGCGGTGGCCGTCGGCGTCCTCATCCAGGCTGACCTGGATGAAGCACTCGAGGTCCCCGCGGCCGGTTCGCTCCTGCTCCGCGCGTACCGCCTTGGCCAGGGCGTCGACGAGTTGCGGCCGGTCCACGGAATGCACGGCGTGGGCGTACTTCACGACGGATTTGGCTTTGTTGCTTTGCAGCTGGCCGATGAAGTGCCAGCGCAGTTGCAGTTCCTGCAGCCGGGCCGCCTTGTCCGCTGCTTCCTGGTCGCGGTTTTCGCCGACGTCGGTGACGCCGAGGGCGGCGAGCCGCGCGACGTCCTCGGCCGGGTGGAATTTGGTCACCACGATCAGCTGCGGCGCGGCGTCCCGTCCGGCGTCGGCCGCCGCGGCGTTGATCCGTTGCCGCACGGCGTCGAGCCGTTCGCGGAGCTGATCGAGGCGCGGATGTCCTGCCGCTGCCGCCGGCACGGTCATTTGGCTACTCCGGCAGCTTCGTCGCCGGTCCAGACCAGGCCCGCAAACCGGCCCGTGCGGCTGTTGCGCCGGTAGGAGTACAGGCCCTCGTCCTCGCGGGTGCAGCCGCCGGAGTATTCGACGGCGACCCCCTCGGCTTCGAGCTGGCTGCGGACCCCGGCCGGCAGGTCCAGCCCCGGGGTGCCCTGGGCGGTCGTGCACCAGGCCGCCGGGACGATTGCCGCGACGTCCGCGCGCATGGCTTCCGGAACCTCATAGCAGTTCCCGCAGATGGAAGGGCCGATCCAGGCACCGATGTCCGCGGCTCCCAGAGCACGCATCCGCGCCACCGCGGCCGGCACCACACCGGCGGCCAGGCCCGGCCTTCCGGCATGTACGACGCCGAGCACCGGCTCCGCGGGGCCGCCCTCTCCCACCAGCACGATCGGCACGCAGTCGGCCACCATGACCGCCAGCGGCTCCCCGGTGGAGACCATGGCGTCGGCGGTTGGCGCATCGGCGGTGGCCGCATCGGCGTGCGCTGGGCCGGAGGCCAGGGCAGTGCCGGCGCTGGAGATGAGGGCCACCTCGCTGCCGTGGACCTGGTTCATGAACCGGAAGCGGCGTGAGCCGAGCCCGGCGGCCCGCTCGAGCATTTCCCGGCGCCGGCGCACCGCGGCCGGGTTGTCCCCGACATGGAGCGCCAGGTTGCCCGCCGCAACGTTGGTGAAGGCCGCCCAGACACCGGGCCGCACCTCAGCTCGCCAGGAGAACACTCAGCACACCGCCACTTCAGGAACCGGAATCATTGAAAAACCCATACCAAACACCGTAACCCCGCCAAAGCACCATGGCACCGCCGGAGGCAGTGCCATGGTGCTGATTGCTGCTTCTTGGACCGATGCCTACTTCAGGAAGTCAGGCACATCCAGGTCGTCCGAGTGGCGGCCGGAGAGATCCGGTTCGACGACGGAGGGCAGGTCCACATCAAAGCCCGAGTCGGCCGGCACGGCCGAGGGGCGCTGCTGGCCCCAGTTGCTGAGCCCGGAGGCACCGACGCCGGCGTGCAGCGGCTGGACCGGCGCGGAAGCGGGCGCCTGGGCCGGAGCCGGGGCGGGAGCGGCAGGGCGGGCCGGAGCGGGCTGGGACTGGTCCATCGACGGCGAGGTGGCCTTGACGTCGTCGAACCCGGCCGCGATGACGGTCACGCGGGCTTCGTCGCCGAGGGCGTCGTCGATCACGGCGCCGAAGATGATGTTGGCCTCCGGGTGGGCCACTTCCTGCACCAGGCGGGCTGCCTCGTTGATTTCGAACAGGCCCAGGTCCGATCCGCCCTGGATGGAGAGCAGGACGCCGTGGGCGCCGTCGATGGAGGCCTCCAGCAGCGGCGAGGCGATGGCCAGCTCGGCAGCCTTGACGGCGCGGTCTTCGCCGCGGGCCGAACCGATGCCCATGAGCGCGGAACCGGCACCCTGCATCACGGACTTGACGTCCGCGAAGTCAAGGTTGATCAGGCCCGGGGTGGTGATCAGGTCGGTGATGCCCTGGACACCGGAGAGCAGGACCTGGTCGGCGGAGCGGAAAGCGTCCAGCACAGAGACGTTGCGGTCGCTGATGGAGAGCAGCCGGTCGTTCGGAATGACGATCAGGGTGTCGACCTCGTCGCGCAGGGCGTCGATGCCGGCTTCGGCGGAGCCGGCGCGGCGTCGGCCCTCGAAGGTGAACGGGCGGGTGACGACGCCGATGGTCAGCGCGCCGAGGGAGCGTGCGATGCGGGCCACGACGGGTGCGCCGCCGGTGCCGGTGCCGCCGCCTTCGCCGGCGGTCACGAAGACCATGTCGGCGCCACGGATGACCTCTTCGATCTCGTCGGCGTGGTCCTCTGCTGCCTGCCTGCCGACCTCAGGATTCGCACCGGCTCCCAGGCCGCGGGTCAGTTCGCGTCCGACGTCGAGCTTGACGTCTGCATCGGACATCAACAGCGCCTGCGCGTCCGTGTTGATGGCGATGAATTCGACGCCGCGAAGACCGACCTCGATCATGCGGTTGACTGCGTTCACGCCACCGCCGCCGATGCCGACGACCTTGATGACGGCCAAGTAATTCTGCGGAGCTGCCACGTTACGTGTCCCTTGTTCGTGTTCTATTGCGAAAACTGATGGAGTCGAGCTTGAGGCTTTGAACCTTAACCTTCCAGTTGAAGGTTATAGTTATGTCAAGTAACTCATGTCTGTGACGCTATTTCCTATCCAGAGGACATTCAATAACCGGCTCCGCGTGTCGCGGTAATACCGGGGAAATGCCGTCCGTTTCTGCTTTTTTGCTGCCTGGTGGCTGCGCCGGGTCCCGGCGGATGCACCATTTCCACTATCGCCCGCGCACGGCGCGATGTAAGTGATGGAGAGCTATCGGGTGACCGGGTGCCGGGGCACGCTGACGTCGTAGATTGCCACTGGGTTTTTGGGATCCGCGGGCGCCTTCAGCAGGGCCGTGAGCACCCTGGCTTTCAGCTCCTTCTCCCCCGCGTTGCCCCAGACGATCGTCTGGCCGTCCACGAGTTTGAGTTCCACGGCGTCCACGGACTTGGCCGAGGCATCGGAGAGCCGGGCCAGGACGTCCGGCGGGAGCGCCCCGAGAACCCCGGTGATGGCGTGGAACAGGTCCTTGGGCAGCGCGCCTCGGCCACTTTCGATGACCGGAAGCTTTATCGAAGCCGGGTCCTTGGCCTTTCCGAGCTGCACGCCGTCGACGTCGACCAGCTGGTACACCTCGGCCTGCTTGACCAGAGCCACCGGGACGCGCTCGGTGATTCGGACCTGAAGCGTGGACGGCGGCCGGGCCTGGGTGGTGACGGCTTTGACCTGGACCAGGGGCTGCAACAGCCCGCTCACTTCCTCATCGCTGATCTGTGTCAGGGGCTTACCCTGAAGCGGCGCCAGGGCGGCCTTGACCTGTTGAGTGCTGAGGATCCGGTTGCCCTCCACGGTGACGGTGTGAACGGCAAGCCACGGCGAGTACACGGCCGCTGCCACGATCCCTGCGATGAGCACCGCAATTGCGGCCACCGTCGTGAGGATGATCCGGCGCCGCCGTTTGGCCTTCGGTTCGGGGAAGGCGAGCACATTGCCGCCCTGAGGCTGCGGCGTGCCGGCCCCGGCCGGGTCTCCGGCTGGGGCCGTGCCGGCGGAAGAGGTGCCTGCGTGGTCCGCCTTGGACGCCGAGATGACGTCCTCCTGCCCTGCCGCCGGCCGGTCGGAGGCAGACCCGCGCGGGCCGGTGGGGTAAGGGGGCCGGCGCGTGCTAGCCACCGGGCGCCTCGACCGTCAACGCCTCGACGATGAGCGGGCCGTAGGCAGTGACGTCGCCCGCGCCGGCCGTGAGGACGATGTCCCCCGGAGCCGCGGCCTCGAGCACAGCCGTGACAGCCTCGTCGCCGGGGCCCACCAGCCGCCCGCCCCGGCCGAGGTGGTCCGCGATCAGCTGGCTGGTAACGCCGGGAATGGGATCTTCCCGGGCCGGGTAGATCTCCAGCACCAGCGCGGTGTCAGCGGCGTTGAGGGCCTCCGCGAACTCGTGCGCGAACTCCCGGGTCCGGGAGAACAGGTGGGGCTGGAAGAGGACGTGGACCCGGTGTTCGCCGGCCACCGAGCGAGCCGCGGCGAGGGCCGCCCGGACCTCGGTGGGATGGTGGGCGTAGTCGTCGTAGACGCGCACGCCGCGGCCCGCGCCCTTGAATTCGAAGCGGCGTGAGGCGCCGGAGAAGTTGGCCAGCGCGCCGGCGGCGGTTTCCGGGGCGATACCGAGTTCGAGCGCCACCGCGAAGGCCGCGGCGGCGTTGAGCGCGTTGTGCCGGCCGGGCACTTGGAGTTCGACGGCAAAGCGGCCTGCGGGCGTCGAGATCCAGACGTCGCCCGGTCCGCCGTCGTGCAGCCTCACGTCGGCGTCCGCCGCGGTGCCGTAGAGGAGCACGCGGGTGTTGCCCCGGTCCCGGGTGCGCAGCGCGAGGGCGCGGGCGCCGTCGTCGTCGGCACAGGCCACCAGCAGGCCGTCAGCGGGCAGCAGCTCGGTGAAGCGGTCGAAGGAGGCATAGACGGCCTCCGCCGTGCCGTAGTAATCCAGGTGGTCCGGCTCGACGTTGGTCACGACCGCGATCTGCGGGCGGTAGTTCAGGAACGAACCGTCCGATTCATCTGCTTCCGCGACGAAGACCGGGGAGGTTCCGGTGGCCGCGTTGACCCCCAGGGCGGGGACGTTGGCGCCGATGGCGAAGGACGGGTCCAGCCCGGCGCCCTGCAGGAGCACCGTGATCATCGACGTCGTGGTGGACTTGCCGTGCGTGCCGGCGACCGTGACGGCCGTGTCCTGCGCCATCGTCGCGGCCAGGGCCTCGGAGCGGTGCAGCACCGGCAGCCCGGCGGCGCGGGCGGCGGCCAGCTCGGGGTTGTCCGGGCGGATGGCCGAACCGGCGACGACGGTCTGCGCGTCGCCCAGGTTTGCCGGGTCATAGCCGACGGCGATCCGCGCGCCGGCCGCGGCGAGTTCGGCCATCACCGGCAGGTCTTTGGCGTCGGAGCCGCTCACCGGCACGCCGCGGGCCACCATGATGCGCGCGACGGCGGACATCCCCACGCCGCCGATGCCGATGAAGTGCACGCGCCCCAGGGAGTCCTGGGTGCGGACCGCCGGCGGGGTGCCGTTCTGGGCCTGGGTCATTGCTTTACCGCTTCCTGCCTGCTGTTCAAAGTGCTCGGTGTTCAAAGTGCTCGGTCGTTCAAAGCTGCTGTTCCGGTCGGTTCTGTCCTGGTCACGGAGTTGCGGCGGTGCTGGCCGGGGACTGCGCGGCTTCGAGGACCAGGGCGGCCATCCGCCGGTCTGCGTCCCGGATGCCGAGCTGTTCCGCGGCGGCGGCCATCCGGTCCAGCCGGGCGGGCTCACGCAGCAGCGGGATGATGTGGCCGGCGACCCAGTCGGCGTCGAAGGCGCTGTCTTCGACCAGGAGCGCGGCGTCCGCGTCGACCAGGCCGGCGGCGTTCAGGGCCTGCTCGCCGTTCCCGATCGGAAGCGGGACGAAAACGGCCGGGACGCCGACGGCGGCGACCTCGCAGACGGTTGCGGCGCCGGAGCGCGCCAGCAGCAAGTCGGCGGCGGCGTAGGCCAGTTCCATGCCGTCGACGTACTCCACCTGGCGGTAGCCGGGCGCGGCCAGCAGCTTGCCCTGGGCATCATGGACGGTCTTGCCCCGCCCGGTGATGTGCAGGGTCTGGATGCCGGCCTCGGCCAGGGCCGTGACAGAGGCGGCGACGGCGCGGTTGATGCTTTGCGCGCCGGAGGAGCCGCCGGTGACGATCAGGGTGGGCTTGTCCTGTTCCAGGCCGAGGGCCGTGCGTGCGGCCTCGCGGGCCGCCGTCCGGTCCAGGCCCGAGATTTCGCGCCGCATCGGCATGCCGACGTGCCGCGCCCCGCGCAGCCGGGTCGCGGCGAAAGCTACGGCCACATGCCGGCTGAGCCGGGCACCGACGCGGTTGGCGAGCCCGGGCCGGGTGTTGGCCTCGTGCACCACAATCGGAATCTTGCGGCGCCACGCGGCAAGATACAGCGGCGTGCAGACGTAGCCGCCGACGCCAACGAGGACGTCTGCCCTGGCTTCGTCGAGGATGGCGCCGGCCTGCCGCACGGCGCCGGCGAGCTTGCCGGGGAGCCGCAGCAGTTCGATCGAAGGTTTGCGTGGAAACGGAACCCGGCTCACCGTGGCGAGCTCCAGCCCCGCGGCCGGGACCAGGCGGGCTTCCATGCCACCGGGGGTGCCGACGGCGAGGAGTTGCGCCTCGGGCCGGACCTCAAGGATGGCGTTGGCGATGGCCAGCAGCGGGCTGATATGCCCGGCAGTGCCGCCGCCGGCGAGGACGACGGACAGGGACGACTTGGTGTTCATGGTGGGCTAGGTACGCTTCCGTGCGGGATTCTTGGGGGCGGGGGTCCTGGTGCCGGGCTTCCGGCCGGGCGAGCTGGCTGTAATCGGTTCGGCAGCCGGCCTGGCAGCCGGGGCCTTGGCAGACGCCGCCGCGGCCGGACGCCTGGCAGCGCTCCTGGCCCCCGCCCGCTTGCGGAGTACTTTGGCGAAGCCCGCAGGCCCGAACTTGAGCATCCCCTTCGGCTGCATGTTCGGCTCCATCTGGGCCCGGGCCAACGACAACACTACGCCGATGGCACATAGCGACATCAGCAGGGCCGAGCCGCCGTAGGAGATAAACGGCAGCGGTACGCCAATAACGGGGAGCAAGCCGGTGACCACTGCCATGTTGACGGTGGCCTGGCCCAGCAGCCACACCATAATCGCGCCGGCGAGGACGCGGTGGAACAAATCCTGCTGGGCCACCACGACGCGGTAGATGGCCGTGCCCAGGACCGCGAACAGGACCAGGACCACGACGGTGCCGATCAGGCCAAGCTCTTCGCCGATGATGGCGAAAATGAAGTCGTTGTGGGCCTCCGGGATCCAGCTGTACTTCTGCCGGCTCTGGCCCAGTCCGACGCCGAACCAGCCGCCGGAGGCCAGGGCGTAGAGGCCGTTGGTGGACTGGTAGTTTACGTCCGAGCCGTCGGCGCAGGTCTGTCCTGTCCAGGACAGGATGCGGCAAACCCGGTTGGGGCTGGTGATGGCGAGCACCACCGTGCCCACGGCCAGGACCACACCGGCGATGCCGAAGAGATACAGCCGCACCCCGGCAAAGTACAGGGCGGCGGCCGTGATCATCATGACGATCATGGCCGTGCCGAGGTCGTTGCCCAGCAGGATCAGGCCGATCACCCCGGCCGCCCCCGGGAGCACCACGGGAATCAGGGCGTGCTTGGCCTGATGGAGGAGCTTGGCCTTGGCGTGCAGCACCGTGGCCATCCAGAGCGCCAGCGCCAGTTTGGCCGCCTCGGAAGGCTGGAAGGTGATACCGCCGACTTCGATCCAGTTCTGGTTGCCCAGCGCGCTGCGGCCCACCAGGAGCACCAGGACCAGCAGGACGAGCGCCCCGAGGATGGCGAACCAGGCGATGCGTTTGAGCCACACCACGTTCACACGGGACAGGACGAACATGACGAAGACGCCGATGGCCGCGAAAAGCCCCTGCTTCAGGGCTGCGGAGTAGGGCGACTCCCCTGCCGCGATCGCCTCCACGCTCGACGCGGAGAGCACCATCATGATGCCGATCGCGGTCAGCGCGAGGGTGGAGCCGAGGATGAGGTAGTACGTGGAACCGTTCCGGGACTTGCCGGTGCCTTCCAGTGCCGACCAGAAGCCGCGGTACCAGCCCCGGACCCGGGCTGCGGGTGTTGGAACCGGTCCGGCGGCCGCGGCTCTTGTGCTCGCCGTCCGAACGGGTGTCCTGGCTGTATTGCTGCTTGGTTTAGTGCCTGGGGCGGCCGTCCGCGCCGCGGCGGGACGGGTGGGCGTGCTGACCATTGCTACTCCTCGGTGGTCTGAGCCTGCCCTTCCACGAGCTCGCGGACAGCTTCGATGAAGGCGTCGCCACGGTGAGCATAGGAAGAGAACTGATCCATGGATGCAGCTGCCGGGGCCAGAAGCACAGTGTCCCCCGAGGTGGCCAGCTGTGCCGCCGACGCGACGGCCCGTGCCATCACGGTCTCGCCGTAAATTGGCGAGGGGCCTGCGTCGGCGTGGGCCGTTTCGGCAGTCTGCACGTTTTCAGTGTCACCCTTGGCCTGGCCGATCACGGGGACATCCGGCGCGTGTCGCTGGAGCGAGGCCAGCAGGCCGGACGAGTCCGTGCCGATCAGCACCACAGCCTTGAGCCGGGCGGCGTTGTCCCGGACCAGTGAGTCGTAATTCACACCCTTGGACAGGCCGCCGGCGATCCACACCACGTTCTGGAAAGCGGACAGTGAGGCGGCCGCGGCGTGCGGGTTCGTGGCCTTGGAGTCGTTGATCCAAAGCACGCCTTCGTGGCGGGCGACCGGCTGGATGCGGTGGTCCCCCGGCAGGTAGTTCTGCAGCCCCTGGCGAACGGCGGACGGCTCCACCCCGTAGGCGCGCACGAGGGCGGCCGCGGCGAGGGCGTTGGCAACCATGTGCCGGGGCGCCACGGGTCCGAGGTCGGACATTGCCGCCAGTTCGGCGGCGCTGTCCTTGCGCTCGGGAATGAAGGCGCGGTCCACGAGCAGGCCTTCGACGACGCCGACCATGCTGATCGCCGGGGTGACGGTTGTGAAGCCCACCGCGCGGCAACCCTCGACGACGTCGGCGTCTTCCACCATGCGCTCGGTTTCAATCTGCTCGGCGTTGTAGATGCACGCCTTCTGTGTGCGCTCGTAGACCTTGGCCTTGTCCGCCAGGTAGGAGTCGTAGGAGCCGTGCCAGTCCACGTGGTCTTCGGCGACGTTCAGGCACACGCTGGCGACCGGCGACACGGAGTGGCTCCAGTGCAGCTGGAAGCTTGAGAGTTCGACGGCGAAGACGTCGTAGTCCACCGGGTCGCGGAGGGCGTCCAGGATCGGCGTGCCGACGTTGCCGACCGCGATCGCCTTGAGTCCGGCGGCCTGCAGCATCGATTCGGTCAGGCCGACGGTCGTGGTCTTGCCGTTGGTGCCGGTGATGGTGAGCCAGTCGGCCGTCTTGCGGCCCTCGCGTTCCCGGACCCGCCAGGCGAGTTCGACGTCGCCCCAGATCGGGATGTGTGCCCGTGCGGCGGCGGCCAGCAGGGACTGGTCGGGCCGCCAGCCGGGCGAGGTAACGATCAGTTCGGGCTTCTCGCCGTCGACCCTGGGCACCGACGCGACGGCGTCGTCGCCGAGCAGTACGTCCGCGGCACCGACGATCCGGAGTGTGTCCGCCTGGGCGCGGGCCTTCGCGCTGTCCGCGGCGTCCACCACGACCACCCGGGCGCCGAGTTCGATCAGGGTGTCGGCGGCGGCGAAACCGGAGATGCCGATGCCGGTGACGACCACGCGGAGGCCGGCCCAGTCCGAGTCCCAGGTGGTCAGCGTGTCCAGCCGCGGGGACGTGGCCAGCGGCTCGGGAATGTTCCCGCTCACAGCAGCACCACCCATTCGGCGTAGAAGATGCCCAGGCCCGCGGCGACGAAGAGCCCGCAGAGGATCCAGAACCGGACCACGACGGTCACTTCCGCCCAGCCCTTGAGTTCGAAGTGGTGCTGCAGCGGGGCCATCTTGAAGAACCGTTTGCCCTTGGTGATCTTGAAGTAGCCGACCTGGATGATGACCGAGAGGGTGATCAGGACGAAGAGGCCGCCGATGAAGGCGAGCAGCAGTTCGGTCCGGGACAGGATGGCGAAGCCGGCGACGGCGCCGCCAATGGCCAGCGACCCGGTGTCGCCCATGAAGATCTTCGCCGGCGAGGTGTTCCACCACAGGAACCCGACCAGCGCGGCGCTGAGGATGGCGGCAAGCAAGGCGAGGTCGAGCGGGTCACGCACGGTGTAGCAGCCGGCGCCGGCCTGCCGGGGCGAGCCGCAGGCCTGGTTGCTCTGCCAGATCCCGATGATCGTGTAGGCCCCGAAGACCATCACGGAGGCGCCCGCGGCCAGGCCGTCCAGGCCATCCGTGAGGTTTACCCCGTTGGTCGCTGCGGTGACAATCAGGTTGGACCACAGCACAAACAGGATGGCGCCCAGCACGGTGCCGCCGAACGCGAGGTTCAGCCACGGGATGTCCCGCACCAGCGAGATCTGGTACGACGCCGGTGTGACGTTGTTCTCGTCCGGGAAGTTGAGGGCCAGGACCGCGAAGATGATGCCGACCGCGGCCTGCAAGATCAGCTTGGCCTTGGCATTGAGGCCCAGGCTGCGCTGCGCGGAAATCTTGATGAAGTCGTCCAGGAACCCGACCAGGCCCATGCCGACCATGAGGAAGAGCAGGAGCAGGGCCGAGGCGGACGGCCCCGGCGACCGGGGGTTCATCATCCACATGACCAGGTGCGTGATGCCGTAGCTGACCAGTACCGCGACCACCACCACCGTCCCGCCCATTGTCGGCGTGCCGCGCTTGGTGTGGTGCGAGGTGGGTCCGTCGTCCCGGATGAATTGTCCGTAGCTCTTGCGGACCAGGAAGCGGATGAAGAGCGGGGTCCCCAGGAAGGAGAGCAGCAGGGCCAGACCGGAGCCCATCAGCAGTGCGATCACAGCAGCGCACTCCCTTCAGTGGCGGTTCCGGCGGCGGATTCAGCAGTGTTTCCGGCCGAGCTTCCGGCCGGCGCGTCCGGCGCATGTGGGGGTAATGCTATCCGATCCCCCAGATGGCGCAGCCCGATGCTGTTGGAAGACTTGAAGAGGACGAGGTCACCGGGCTCCAGTTCGGAGCGCAGGATTTCGTAGGCCTCGTCCGCGGTTTCGGCAAACAGGCATTCGTCCCCCCAGGAGCCCTCGTTGACGGCCGAGACGTAGAGCGCTCGGGCCTCGCGTCCGATTACCAGCAGCCGGGAGATGTTGAGCCGGACCACCTGGGTGCCGACGGCGGTGTGCTCCCGGATGGAGTCCTCGCCGAGTTCCAGCATCGCGCCGAGCACGGCCCAGGTCCGGCGGCCACGGCCCAGGTCCGCCAGCGTCCGCAGGGCGGCGCGCATCGATTCGGGGTTGGCGTTGTAGGCGTCGTTGATGATGGTCACGCCGTCGGGCCGTTCGGTGCGTTCCATCCGCCAGCGGCTGGCAGCCGCCTGGGCGCTCAGCGAGGCGGCGATCTGCGCGCCGGGGATTCCGGCGGCGTGGGCCGCCCCGGCCGCGGCGAGCAGGTTGCCCACGTGGTGGGCCCCGATCAGCTTGGCCGAGACGTGGTGCCGCGCGCTCTCGCCCGGAAGCAGGAGGTCGAATTCAGGGCTTCCCCCGGCGTTCAACTCGACGTTTTCGGCCTGGATGGCGGCCTGCTGGCCGCCCCGGGCGGGCTGGGCGGAGAAACCGAGGACCGTCGCGGAGGTCCGCGCGGACATCGCAGCCACCCTCGCGTCGTCCAGGTTCAGCACGGCCGTGCCGTCGGCGGGGAGGGCCTCGACCAGTTCGCCCTTGGCCAGGGTGATGTTTTCGACGCCGCCGAATTCACCGGCGTGGGCCGTGCCGACGGCCAGCACCACACCGATCTCCGGGCGGACCATGTCCGCGAGGTAGCGAATGTGCCCGACGCCGGTGGCGCCCATCTCGATCACGAGGTAGCGGGTCTCATAGCCGGCCTTGAAGACGGTCAGCGGAACGCCGACCTCGCCGTTGTAGGAACCCTGGGGCGCCACCGTTTCGCCGTGTTCGGCGAGGATCCCGGCCAGCAGGTCCTTGGTGGTGGTCTTTCCCGCGGACCCGGTGATCCCGATCACGGTGAGTTCCTCGCCGCGGGCTGCGCGGCGGGCACGGATCCTGCGCACCGCTTCAGCAGCGAGGGCGCCCATGGCAAGGACCGAGTCCGCAACGACGACTGCGGGGAAATTCTGCCCGTCAGCGGCGGGGACGTCCCGCTCCACTAGGGCCAGGACGGCACCGCGTTCGAAGGCGGCGGCCACGAAATCGTGCCCGTCGGCGGCCTCCCCCGGCTTGGCCACATAGAGGGAACCCGCCGTGGCCTCGCGGGAGTCGGTCACCACAGAGCCGGGCGTGAGGCCCGGTTCGGCGGCCAGCCGGCCGTTGGTTATTTCGGCGATTTCCGCCGCTGTAAATGCAATCATCTCGGTTTAGGACTCTATCCGCTGGTCATCGAGAACGGTGAATCCTCGTACTGTCAAGGCGGTCCGCAGCTCCACCCGGTCATCGAGCGCCAGGTTGACGCCCTTGACTTCCTGCCAGACCTCGTGGCCGCGCCCGGCAACCAGGATGGTGTCCTCCGGGCCGGCGAGTTCCACCGCCTTGCGGATGGCGGCGTCGCGGGGGAAGACCTCCAGGACCGTGCAGCCGAGGCCCTCCGCGGTTTTGGCCTCGATGGCTCCGGCCATCACGTCGGCGCGGATGGCTGCCGCGTCCTCATCGTGCGGGTCGTCGTCGCTGACGATCACGATGTCCGCAAGCCGGGCCGCAATCGCTCCCATCGCGGGCCGCTTGCCCTGGTCGCGCTGGCCGGTGGCGCCGAAGACGACGATCACCTTGGACCCCGGCGTCTGGGAGCGCACTGCCTCAAGCGCCCGGGCGAGGGCATCCGGGTTGTGGGCGAAGTCGACCACGGCGGCCGGAGCCGTCGCAACGAGCTGCATACGGCCGGGGACGGCCACGGTGAAGGGGTCCGCGCTGTCCAGGGCGGCTTGCACCTCGGCCGCGGAGATACCGGTGGCGAGCACCATGGCCGTGGCCAGGGCGGCGTTGGCGACATTGAAGCTGCCGGGCAGCCCGGTGTGCAGGCGCAGTTCGGTACCGGCCCGGTGGCGCAGGCCGAACTCGGTGCCGAGGCTGCGCGGCTGGGGGTCCACAACCCTCCAGTCCGCTCCCGGAGCAACCGCTTCTGCTGCGTCGGAGCCCGTGGCGAGCGTGGTGACGGGGATGCCGGCGTCGGCGGCCAGCTTTCGGCCCCACTCATCGTCAACGGTCACGACGGCGGCACGGGCGCGCTCTGCCGTGAAGAGCCGGGCCTTTGTCTGGAAGTACTCCTCCATGGTCCCGTGCAGGTCCAGATGGTCCTGGGTGAGGTTGGTGAAGCCGGCGACGTCGAACACCACGCCGTCGACCCGGTGGAAGGAGATGGCGTGCGAGGAGACCTCCATGGACGCGGCGTCCAGGCCGCGTTCGCGCATGAGGGCCAGCAGGGCGTGCACGTCCGTCGACTCGGGGGTCGTCAGGAGGCTGGGGATCGCTTCGCCGCCGGCCAGGATCTCGATGGTCCCGATCAACCCGGTCTTTTTGCCCAGCGCCTGGAGCAGGGAGTTGATGAAGTAGGTGGTGGTCGTCTTGCCGTTGGTTCCGGTGACGCCGAACAGGGCCGGCGCCGCGGAGTGCTCCGGCCGGCTCTGGTAGATCAGCGCGGAGAGGCGCCCGACCAGGCTGCGCGGCTCATCGGTCAGCAGTACCGGCACGGAGATGTCGTTGGAGAGCGCCAGGAGGCGGGCGCCGGCGTCGTCGGTCAGTACCGCGACGGCGCCGGCGTCGACCGCCTGGGACACAAAGTCCGCGCCGTGCCGGGTGGCACCGGGCAGGGCGACGTACAGGTCCCCCGGCCGGACGGCCCGGGAGTTCAGCGAGATCCCGGTGACCGGGACGGCGGCGGAGGAGCCGGGAACGACGACGCCGATCCACTCACCGATGGTTTCGAGCGGCACCGCGGCAACCGCCGTCGGCCGGAACGCCGAAGTGGAGTCCTGGCCGGACGGCGCGGCGGCCGCGTCCTGGGCATTGAGCTCTGACAAAGGGATCTCCGTTTGCGGTACTGGGGCAGCGTGCGCCGCGCGCGGAGGATTGCCCCGCACGCAGGCCCTGCTGCGTGGAACTGGTTGTTGCTGCTGACTCGTGAAGCTGGGTGCTACTTGGCGTACTGCGGCAGCCTGACCGGTTTACCGGTGGACGGCTCAACGTTGTACGTGCGCAGCGTCTGGCTCATGACCGAACGGAACACGGGTCCGTTCGTGATGCCGTAGATGCTGCCCTTGGGCCGTTGCAGGACCACTTCAACAATAAACCGCGGATCGTCCATCGGCGCCATCCCCACCATCGAGGCCGTGTAGCCGCAGAAACCCGACTTGCCGTCGTCGCACGGCGACTCGGAGGTGCCGGTCTTGGCGCCCACGCGGTAACCGTCAATCGCGGCGTCCTTGATCTCGCCTTCGGTGACGGCGCTTTCCAGGATGTCGCGGACCTGCTTGGCGGTGTTCTTGGAGACAACTTGGCGGGTGGGCTTGGCCGGGACTTTCTCTTCGGTGCCGTCCGGGTTGACGTAGCTGTCGATCAGGCGCGGCTGGACCATGACGCCGTCATTGGCGATGCTCTGGTAGGCGCGGACCGTCTGCAGCGTCGACTGGGCCACGCCCTGGCCGAAGAGCACGGTGTATTGCTGGCGGCCGTCCCATTGGTCGGCCGGCGTGAGGATGCCTTTGGACTCGGCGGGCAGGCCGATGTCCGGTGCCTCGCCGATGCCGAACTTTTGCAGCCAGTCGTGCCGTTTTTCCTTGCTGAGCCGCCGGCCCACCATGACCGTCCCGGTATTCATGGAATAGCCTACGATGCCCGCCAGGGTCCTCTTCTCGGTGCCGTGTTCGAAGGCGTCGGTGAACGTCTGGCCGTCCACCGTGTAGCTCGGCGGGATGATGAATTTATCCAGCGGCCGGGCGGTGCCCTCCTCGATGGCGGACGCGGCGGTGATCATCTTCTCCACCGAGCCCGGCTCGTAGGCGGCGGTCACCGCACGGACTCCGCGGTCCTTGGCGGCGACCTTGCCTGGATCATTGGGGTCCGGCGCGTCGGTGTCGGCCATCGCGATAATGTTGCCGTTCTTGGCGTCTGAGACGACGATGATGCCCCACTCCGCGCTGAGTTTGTCCTTCTGGCTTTGGATGGCCTGCTGGGCAAAGTACTGCAGGTCCGAGTTCAGCGTGAGCTTGATGTCCTTGCCGTTGACGGCCGGCGTGAACTGGTCCACGCCCACCGGGATGCGCAGCCCGTCGGCGCCAATCTCGAACAGCCGCTTGCCCGCGGTGCCCTTGAGCACCTCGTCTTGGGTTTGCTCCAGCCCGGCCTGGCCGGTGGTGCCGTCCTTGAGGAAGCCGACGATTCCGCCCGCCACCGAGCCGTTGGGGTAGACCCGCTTGCTGGTGCCCTCGGTGACGATGCCGGGCACCTGGAGTTTGGAGATGCGGTCCTCGACGTCGGGCCTGATGTCCTTCGCCACGATGTAGTAGCGCGACGTCCCGGTCACCGCCGCCTTGAGGTCGTCTTTCTTCATGCCGAGCACGGTCGCGAGCTCTTCGATGCCCTGGTCACGCGGGATCTTGACGACGGTGTCCTTCCCGTCGACCTTTTCGAGCCGCGGGAAGGATTCGGTGTTGGTGTTGACGGTCTGGTCAACCACGACGTTGTAACGGATCACGCTGCTGGCCAGGACGGTGCCGTTGGCGTCAAGGATGCTGCCGCGCTCCGCGGGCAGCTCAATCGGCTTCAGCCGGTTCTTGAGGGCTGCCTCAGCCATGCCGCCGACGTCGAGGCCCTGCACCAGAAACAGCTTCCCGCCCACTACCAACAGGAGCGTGAGCATGATGCCCAGTCCGAGCCGCAGTCGCCGCGTGGCGCTCGGCGTCTTGCCTGTCCGTGCCTTGCCGGTGTTCTGCGCCACGATGTTTCCTTGCTGCTCGCCTGGGCTGGTGGTCGGTCCCGTCGGCTATTTCCCGGGGACCTTCTGCGCGGGGGCGGGAACGGAGCCGCCGTACAGGTTCACGGACAGGGCGGGCGCCCGGACGGCCGGGGCCTTTGCCGCGGGCACGGCCGGTGCACCGCCTGCAGCTGCCGGAATGCTCGCGGCCGGCTTGCGGCTCAGGAGGGGTTCATTCGCCGTGGCGGCCGGAACCACATTGACCTGGCCGGCAACGGCCGGCGCGGCAATGACGGCACCGGGGGCGTCGCCCTTGACGGCGGGCTTGGCCTGGCCGGTCACCGCGAGGGTGGACAGGTCAATCTGGCCCTTGACCGTGGAGGCCACCATGCCCAGCTCCGTGGCCTTGGCAGCCAGGTTCTGCGGGGCGTCAAAATTCTGCACCTGCTGGGTGAGGTCCTGGTTCTGCTTGGTCAGCGTGGACTGCTTGGCCCGCAGCTCCACCAGCTGGTACTGCGCCGAGGAGACCGAGATGTTCAGGACCAGCACCGCCATCAGCGCAAGGGCCAGGATTCCGAAGCACATCACGACGAACGGTGCCCGGCGCTTGCGCGGAACGGAGCGGACGACGGAGAGCGGAGTGCGGGACTTGCGTGCGGGCGCACCCGGGTGCAGGTCCGGGAGGGCACGGGCCGTGGCAGCTGTGGCAACGGGGAAGCTGTTGACGGCGGCGGTGCTCATGCGACTCTCCTGGCTTTGATGCGTTCCACGGCGCGGAGCCTGGCGGAGGCAGCGCGTGGGTTTTCTGCGATTTCTGCGGCGGTGGGCACCTCGGTGCCCTTCGTCAGGGTCTTGAGTTCGGCTTTATGTTCCTCAAGCTCCACCGGGAAACCGAGCGGGGCCGAGGACTTGGAACCGGCCTGGAAGACTCCCTTGACGATCTTGTCTTCCAGCGAGTGGTAGGACATGACGACAACGCGGCCGCCGAGGGCGATCGAGGCCACGGCCGCCGGAATTGCACGCTCCAGGACCTCGAGTTCCTCGTTGACCTCGATCCTGAGGGCCTGGAAGGTCCGCTTCGCGGGGTGGCCGCCGGACTTGGCGGCACCGGAGGGCACCACGGCGCGGATGGTCTCGACAAGTTCCCCGGTGGTAGTGAAGGGCTTTTCGGCGCGGGCGGCGACGATCCGGTTGGCGATCCGGCCGGCGAACTTCTCCTCGCCCCACTTCCGGATGATCCGGACGAGGTCTTCTTCGCTGTAGTTGTTCACGACGTCGGCGGCGGTCTGGCCGCGGCCGGTGTCCATCCGCATGTCCAGCGGCGCGTCGAAGGAGTAGGCGAAGCCGCGTTCGCGCTCGTCGAGCTGCAGCGAGGAAACGCCGAGGTCCATCAGGATGCCGTGGACTTCGGTGAAGCCAAGGTCTTCCAGGACCTCGGGGATTTCGTCGTACACCGCGTGGACCAGGTCGATCCGGTCCGCGAAAGGCTTGAGGCGTTCGCCGGCAAGGGCGAGAGCCTCCTCGTCACGGTCGATGCCGATCAGGTGCAGGTCCGGAAACCGCTGCAGCATGGCTTCGGAGTGGCCCCCCATGCCGAGCGTCGCATCGACGACGACGGGCGTCTCGCCGCGGCGTCGCGCTTCTTCGAAAGCCGGTGCCAACAAATTGATGCACCGGTCCTTGAGGACCGGTACATGGCGTTCGGACGTAGGCTTCGCCTGGTTGGAGTCTTCGCTCATGCCTGCGTCCTTTCGTTGCGGGAAGTACCTGTCGGGTGGTGTGCTTCTTGGTCCAGATCCCCATCCGCGCCTACCCTGCGGTCCGCCTGGCTCCGGGGAAGTGAGCCAGGTGAACTGCCGGATGGGCGGCTGGAGATCTCGATCAAGAAACGGTTGGTGCTGATGGTGCCGGCGCCTGCGGGGCTTCAGAGAATCCCCGGGATGGCGTCGTCGGTTTCCGAGAAGGCTGTTTCCTTTTCGGCCAGGTACTCGTTCCAGGCCTGGGCGTCCCAGATCTCCGCGCGGGTGCCGGCGCCAATGACGGCCAGTTCCCTGCCGAGACCTGCGTATTCCCGGAGCGCCGGCGGAATCGTCACGCGCCCCTGCTTGTCAGGCACCTCGTCGGAGGCTCCAGAGAGGAAAACGCGGATGTAGTCACGAGCCTGCTTGGAGGAGATTGGAGCCTCCCGCATCTGCTCGTGAACCCGGCCGAATTCCGCCTCGCTGAAGACGTAGATGCAACGTTCCTGGCCCCTTGTGAGAACCAGGCCGGCGGCAAGTTCCTCGCGGAACTTCGCCGGGAGGATGATTCGACCCTTTTCGTCCAGACGTGGCGAATGAGTGCCGAGAAACACGGCCCACCGCCTGTCTGTTGTAGGAAGTCCAACGTCCCCGTGCTGCCACTACCCTCTTACGTCCTCCACATTACTCCACTTCGCTCCCCCGTCAACGACATCGGGGACATTTTGGAGCAATTTTGGGCGAGTTTTCAAACAAATGTCCGTTGCAAATAAAGGGAAGCGTCAAAAGTGGGGCGCAGTGGAGGGATTTGCCCCGGGGAGGCCGGGCAGCCGGAAGGGCACCTACGCAGCAGTCGATGCCCGGCTTAACGGCAAAAGACCCGCCGAAGCGGGTCTTTAGGTGCCTACCGGAGGTCGCGGTGGGCGGAATGGAGGGGCGGTTGCGGCGACGGAACCGGGAACGTGTCAGGCGTCCCCGCGGTGCCTTTCCTCCCACCGCTCCTCCAGGTTGCTCATGAAGGAACTGCGCGGCTTGCCCGGCTTCCGGCCGGCGGCTCCGGACTTGGATTTGCCGCCCGCGCTGCGCATGGTCGCGAAGTAAACGCCGGCACCCATGACGACGAAGCCAAGGACACCCACGATGATGCTCTGCAACGAGACGCCCAGCAACAGCAACAGGATGCCAGCGAGGGCACCGAGGACCCCGATGACCAGATGACGGGTGGACCAGGAGCGACCCGGATCCGAGCCCATCGAGCTGGCAAACTTGGGATCGTCCTCGTGCAGCTGCTTCTCAAGTTGCTCAAGCAACTTCTGTTCGTGCTCCGAGAGCGGCATCACGACCTCCTTAAGTCGACCAACGTCCAGATTTGACGCGGTCCTTGTCCCTAAAACCCTAACGACCGGGATGGCCGGCTGGTTCCTTGTTTCCCGTCATTGGTGAAATAAGGATCCGCGGTTCCCTGAAAGGTGTTTAGTTGGCATGGCCGGCAACCCGAACGTTCGATCCAGTCGTTCGAAAACTATGTATATCTAAGGATAGATTGTTGCGCCCTGTTCTGAAAGACGCTAGGCCCGGCTTCGCGGCGCCTGCCCGCCCCTTGGACGCAGCCCCGCCAGTGCCGACCGGGACGGCCTGCGCCCGTGCACTGCCAGCTCACTCGGCGGCCGGCCCCGGGTCAAGCAACCGGGCCGGGAGAACCGACTTGTTGCCGAACTTGCGGGTGACGCGGTCCAGGGCCTGCTCGGCGGCGCGCCAGTTGTCATCCCGGCGGTCCAGGCTGAGTTGCAGCGGCGCCTGGGCGGCTTCCTCGAGCTGCTCCGCCCTAATCCCCACGAGGCGCACGGTCATGGGCCGCTGGCCAACGGACTCGAGCAACTGCACGGCGACGCCGTAAAGCAACTGGGCGCTGTCAATGGGCGTGCTGACGGTGCGGCTGCGGGTAATTGTGGAGAAGTCCGCGTAACGCAGCTTCAAGGCAACCGTCCTGGCATGCATCCCGGCGCTCCGGAGCCTTTCCGCCGTGCGGTGCGAAAGCCGGAGCAGCTCGCGGTGCAGCAGGGCGTCGTCGGCGGTGTCCACCGCAAAGGTCTCTTCCGCCCCGATGCTCTTTTCCAGCCGGACCGGCGTCACCGGCCGGGGGTCGATCCCCCACGACAGCCGGTACACGTGCTCCCCCGTGGCGCCGAGGATCTTGCGCAGTGACGGCAGCGGCGTTGCGGCGACGTCGGCGACCGTCCGGATCCCCATCCGGGCGAGCACCTCCACGGTCTTGGCACCGACTCCCCAGAGGGCGTTGACCGGCAGGGTATGCAGGTAGGGCACCGTCTCGTCCGGACCGATCAGCAGCAGGCCGTCGGGCTTGCACCGGGTCGAGGCGATCTTGGCGACGAACTTGCTGGCCGCGATCCCCACCGACGCCGTGATGCCCAGCTCGCCCTCGACCCTGCGCCGGATCAGTTCGCCGATGTCCCGGGGCGGACCGAGCCGCCGGATGGCACCTCCGACGTCGAGGAAGGCCTCGTCGACGCTCAGGGGTTCCACGAGGTCGGTGATCGATCCGAAGATGGCCATGATCTGTCCCGACACCTCGTAGTACAGCTTGTGCCGCGGTTCGATGATGACGGCGGAAGGGCACATCCGCGCCGCCACCGCCATGGGCATCGCTGACTTGACCCCGAACTTGCGGGCCTCATAGGAAGCCGAGAGGACCACCGAGCGGTCCGCCGGATAGCCCACGATCACCGGGCGTCCCTTGAGCTCCGGACGGCTGCGCAGTTCCACCGAGACGAAGAAGGCGTCCATGTCCACGTGCAGGATGCTGCTGCGCCGGAGTTCGCGAAGGCCCGCCTCGCTGTATTGTGTCCCGCTGTGTTTATCGATGTGATTTTCCCTGTCCGGCCCCACGCATCAATCCTATGCGCAGGTACTGACTAAACTGGAGGCTGGATCCGGCGTCAACACCAGGAGGAATGTCCCCGTGAAGGTTATTGGAGAGCGCAAACGCGCCGTGACGGCCGTTGCCGCCGCCGGCGCCTTGCTGGCCCTGGCCGCGTGCACCCCCGGCCCGGGAGCCCCGTCGCCTTCGGCGTCTGCGCCCGGGGCGCAGTCCACCGCCCAGCCCTCCACCACGGCCCCTCCCAGCCCGTCCGCCGAGCCCGGCACCTCCGCCACTGTGGGTGCCCTGGTTGCGGGCTTCCCCAAGAAGCTGCTGCCGGTCATGCCGGGCGCACAGGTGGAATCCAGCAGTTTCGACAAGAACGGTGCTCCCGCGACCGTCGCCCTGGTGGCGAAAATCACCTCGCCGGCGGCGGGAGTGGTCGCGTACTACAGCAAGAAACTGGAAAGCCAGGGCTTCAAGGCAGTCCCCGGCGGCACCGTCGGTTCGGTGGCGTCCAAGGACTTCCTGCGCGGGGACAATGAAACCGTGAATCTCGCCGTCGTCGAGGCCGCCGGGGTCTCCACCTTCACGATCGGCGCCAACGTCGCCGCCGAGTCCGTCAAGTGAGCCTGGCCGAACAACTGCGGGTTGAGCAGACGGACTTCGTGGCCGCCGTCGCCGGCAAGCTGACCGACTTCCTCACCGCCCGCACCACGGTGATGTCCGCCATTTCCCCCGACATCGACCCGCTGATGGGGTCCATCTCCAACCTGGTCACCGGCGGCAAGCGCCTCCGGGCCCTGATGTGCTACTGGGGCTGGCGTGGGGCCGGGGGCGGCGCCGGAGCCCGCGAAGTGGTCACGGCCGGCTCGGCGCTGGAGCTGTTCCAGGCCGCGGCACTGATCCACGACGACATCATTGACCGCTCGGACACCCGCCGCGGCGGCCCCAGCGTGCACCGCCGCTTCAGTGAACTGCACGCGAGCCAGGGCTGGGCCCTGGATCCCGAGCGCTTCGGCCACGCGGCGGCGATCCTGACCGGCGACCTGTGCCTGTCCTTCAGCGAGGAATCGTTCACCGAAATCGGCGATCGGGCCGCCTCGGGCAGCCAGGCCCGGCTCATCTTCAACCTGATGCGCGCCGAAGTCATGGCCGGCCAGTACCTGGACATCCTGGAAGAGGTGGCCGGGCCGCACCGAGACCGTGCCGGCGCCGTCAGCCGCGCCCAGTCGATCATCCGCTTCAAGTCGGCCAAGTACTCCACCGAGCATCCGCTCGCGCTGGGCGGCGCCTTGGCCGGCGCCCCCGACGAGTTGCTGCGCGGCTACTCCGCGTTCGCCCTCCCCCTCGGCGAGGCTTTCCAGCTCCGCGACGATGTCCTGGGCGTCTTCGGCGACCCGGTCACCACCGGCAAACCGGCCGGTGATGATCTCCGCGAGGGCAAGCGTACGGTGCTGGTGGCCTTAGCCCTCGACCAGGCCGCGCCGGCGGAATCGAGCTTTGTCGACGCGAAGCTGGGCAGCCCGGACCTGAGCACCGCCGACGTCGAGGAGATCCGCCGCATCATTGTCGACTGCGGGGCACTGCAGGCCACGGAGGTCCTGATCGAGGAATTCGGCCGGGCCGCCTTCGACGCCTTGGACCTGCTGCCGCTGGAGGAGCTGCCCAAGACCGCGCTCCGGAAACTGGCTGAGGCCGCCGTCAGCCGCACCGCCTAAACGCAAGGCCAAAACACGCAGGCAGACGAAAACGGAGACGAAAAAGGCCGTGGACAGCGGGATCCGCCGTCCACGGCCTTTGCCGTATTACCAGAGCTTACTTTTGGGCCGTACTACCAGGCCATGGTCTGTGCCCGGCGGCGGATTTCGGTTTTGCGCCCTTCGCGGAGGGCATCGATCGGACGGCCGCGCAGGGACTCGTCCGGCGTGAACAGCCAGGTGATGAGTTCTTCGTCCGAATAGCCGGCGTCGGCGAGGACAACAATTGTGCCCTTCAAGCTCTCCACCGGGTGGCCGTCCTGGATGAACGCCGCGGGCACGGAACGGATCCGCCGGTCGCCGATCCGCACTGCCGCCAGCGCGCGCTCGTCAAGCAGCGCATGAACCTTAGTGATGGAAACGTTCAGCAGCTGGGCTACGTCGGGCAGGGGCAGCCATTCGCCTACAAGGCTTTCTACAGTACTCACGGATCAAGATTGCCATGCCGGGGCGGAATGCGCCTAGTCAGCCACGACCCAATAATGCGACCGCTTAACCCGGCGTATAAAAGGGACTGCGAAATGGCCGCCGGCGCGGACGCCTTCGCGGGCCCCGGCCGGGGCCCCTGGGCCGACACTCCCAATAGCCGCGTAGCAGAATGTCAAACAGTTCTTGTGCTAATTCGCAATTCATGAGAGATTCGCATAGATCACATTTGTAACTGCAGTATCTTCAGTCACACTGGTAACACCAGTAACACTGTCCGTGCTGCAGGGTTCGCCGCTGAGAAGAGGATCTTTCCCATGACGACGTCACGTTCGCCAAAGCCCAACCCGAGGCCCGGCCTCCCGCTGATTGCGGCGACGACGGCGGCTCTCCCCGCCGTCATGCTCTCCTCCTTGGCGATCGCACAGCCCGCTGCTGCCGAATCCCGCCCCCGGGCGATCCCGGCGACGCTGGCGGCGGCCATGAAGGCGCAGGGTCAGGCCGCCGCGGCACTGCCCTCGGCTCGGATTCCGGCAACCGAGGTTGCGGTAGCGCTGCCGACCGCGTTCCGCCCCGCCAAGGTCGCCGCACCGGCCCAGTACACGATCGTCCGCGGCGATACGATCAGCGCGATCGCCCACAAGTTTGGACTGAGCACCCAGTCCGTCCTTACGCTGAACAAGCTCCGCGCCAACTCCGTGATTTACCCTGGCCAGAAAATCAAGCTCACCGGCGGCCCCGCCGCGAAGGCAGCTCCGGCCAAGGCAGCTCCGGCCAAGGCAGTCCCGGCGAAGGCTGCTCCGGTCCGGTCCGCCGGCAGCGTTTACACGGTCAAGTCCGGCGACACCCTGAGCGGCATTGCCGCCCGCCACGGGGTCAAGCTGTCGGACGTGTTCAGCCGGAACGGGCTCAACATGCGCTCGGTAATCCACCCTGGCCAGCGGATCAACATCGGCGCCGCCGCGGCAGCACCCGCGCCGGTCCGGACCGCGGCGCCGAAGCCCGCCCCCAAGCCCGCCCCGGCCCCAGTCAGCTCGGGGTCCTACACGATCAAATCCGGTGACACGCTCTCCGGTATTGCCGCCCGGCACGGCGTAAAGCTCTCCGCCGTCCTGTCGGCGAACCGGCTGACCATGAGCAGCATCATCTACCCCGGCCACAAGCTCGTCATTCCCGGTGCCGGCACCGGGACCTTGAAGCCCGCCTCAAGCCAGCCCGCGGCGACCGTGACCCCGCTCGTGCCCAGCACGTTCCTGGGGTTCAGCTACCCGAAGGCTGTCGTCAGCTCCGCCAACCAGAACAAGGCGCTGCTGAATGCCTCGCCGGTTCCCACCCGCGAGCAGATGAAGCAGATCGTGGCGGACACCGCACGCCGGATGGGCGTGGCGCCGTCGCTGGCCATGGCGTTCGCCTACCAGGAGTCCGGCTTCAACCACCGCTCGGTGTCCCCCGCGAACGCGATCGGCACCATGCAGGTCATTCCGTCCTCCGGAGGGTGGGCCTCGGAACTCGTGGGCCGCAAGCTGAACCTGCTGGATCCGTACGACAACGCCACGGCCGGCATCGCCATCATCCGCCAACTGGTCGCGACCAGCAAGAACCTGGACTACGCCATCGCGGGGTACTACCAGGGCCAGTACTCGGTGAGCACGAAGGGCATGTACGAGGATACGAAGGCCTATGTGGCGTCGATCAAGGCGCTGCAGAAGACCTTCAGCTAGAACCGCCAGCATCGCACGGGGCTGAGACCTCCGTCGCGTAACGATACGGGTCCGGGTTGCATGTCAATCCGGGCCCGTTTCCGTGCAGAGCTTAGGATCAAAGGGTGCAGGAATACACATCGGACGCTCTCGTCGGGACCCTGGTGGACAACCGGTACCTGATTCGATCCAAGCTGGCCCGAGGCGGGATGTCCACGGTGTACCTCGCCACCGACCGGCGGCTCGAGCGGGACGTGGCGCTCAAGGTCCTGCATCCGCACATGGCCGGAGACCCGCAGTTCCTGGACCGGCTGGGCCGCGAAGCCAAGGCCGCCGCCCGGCTGTCGCACCCGCACGTGGTGGGCGTCCTGGACCAGGGCGACGACGGCCCGCTGGCCTACCTGGTGATGGAATACATCAAGGGGCACACGCTGCGGGACGTGATCAAGGAAAAGGGAGCCCTCACGCCGAGGCTTGCCCTGGCGCTGATCGACCCGGTCGTGGAAGGACTCGGAGCCGCCCACGCGGCCGGCCTCATCCACCGCGACGTCAAGCCCGAGAACGTGCTCATCGCCGACGACGGTCGGATCAAGATCGGCGACTTCGGGCTGGCGCGGGCGATCACGACGACGACCAGCACCGGCGCCCTGATCGGGACCGTCGCCTACCTCTCCCCCGAGCTCGTGCTGGGCCAGCAGGCCGACGCCCGCAGCGACATCTATTCACTCGGGATCATGCTCTACGAGATGATCACCGGTCGCCAGCCGTTCGACGGCGAGGTTCCCATCCAGGTCGCCTACCAGCACGTGAACTCGACCGTCGGGCCGCCGTCGGCCCTGGTCCCGGGGCTGGCCGAAGAACTCGACGAGCTCGTGCAGTGGTGCACGGCGAACGACCCGGACAAGCGCCCCGTCGACGGCAATGCATTGCTCTTCGAACTTCGTCACATCCGCACCAACCTCAGCGACGCCGACTTGGACCTGCGGCCCCCGGCCGCCCTTGCGGCGCCCGTTGCCGGCGCCGCGGCGGCAGGCCCCGGCGGTTCCACGCCCGGGCGGCCCGCGACGGAACCCCGCCCGGCCGCCGCCGAGGCACACACGGAATTCCTCGGTGGCCTCCAGCAGCCCACGGAAGTCATCAACCGCGGCAGCAACCCCACCACCGTCCTCGCCGGCAGGTCACGGCCCGGCGCTTACGGTCCGCTAGCCGCGCCGGAGGAACGAGAGTTTGGCGCCTATCCTGAGGATGCTCCGGACGGCCGTCCGGAGCCGGCAAGCAAGCGTGCACAACGCAAGCAGGACCGCGAGGAGGAAAAGGCGCGGCAGCGTGCTGCCGCGACCCCCAGCCGAAGCCTCCGGGCGGGCAACCCGCGGCGCCGGGGCCTGGCCTGGATCCTGGTGCTGGTCCTGGTGGCGCTGCTCGCGGCCGGCGCCGGTTGGTTCTTCGGCATGGGCCCGGGGTCTCCGGGGACCATTCCGCAGTTGGCCAACAAGACCGTGGCCGAAGCACAGCAGCTGCTCCGCACTGCCGGTTTCGAGTCGACCACCCGAGACGTCTTTGACGACGACGTGTCCCCTGGCCTCGTGGTCGGCTCCGAGCCGCAGGCGGGTCAGGTGGTCCGGAAATTCCAGTCCGTCTCGCTGGCCGTTTCGAAGGGTCCGGAGCTGTTTCCCCTGCCCCAGCTGACGGGCAAGTCGCTCGATGCGGCGAAGACGGCCCTCAATGGCGCCGGCATGGCGCTGGGCCCCGTCACCGAGCGCTACGACGAGGCCGCGGCGGCTGGAACCGTGCTGGCCCAGAAGCCGGGCAAAGGCACCCCCGCCAAGCACGGGACAGCCGTGGGGCTGACGGTCTCCAAGGGGCCGCGGCCCATCCCGGTGCCCGAGCTGCGCGGCAAGGACCAGGAGACCGCGGTGAAAACGCTGGAAGCCGCCGGGCTCAAAGCCGTCGTCGCCCCGGAAGCCGTTTTCGACCGGGAGGTGCCAAAGGGCGCGGTTGCCGGCCAGGACCCGGCCACCGGGAATCTCACCAAGGGCGGCGCCGTGACCCTGACGATCTCCAAGGGGCCGAAATTCGTCCAGGTCCCGGACGTGTTCCGCAAGCCGGAGGAGGAGGCGGTGCAGGCCCTCAAGGATGCCGGCTTCGAGGTGAAGGTCAACTACGCCTTCGGTTCATCCGTGCTGGGCCTGGTGGCCGGCCAGGACAAGACCGGGCGGCAGCCCGAAGGCTCACTCGTCACGATCACCGTGACCTGACTTCTGCCAAATAAGTAAAAGCTCCGCCCCGGCTGGAAACAGCCGGGGCGGAGCTCTTACTGTCTGTGGCGTCGCCGCTTGCGGCATCGGCCCGTGTCGGCCGGCGCGGCTTAGCGCTTGGCGAGGGCTCCCGCCACCAGGAACGCCATTTCGAGGGACTGCATGTGGTTCAGCCGCGGATCGCAGACGGATTCATAGCGGTCCAGGAAGGCGTCCTGGTCGATCGGGTCGGCGCCGCCGAGGCACTCGGCCACGTCGTCGCCGGTCATTTCCACGTGCAGGCCGCCCGGAACGGTGCCGAGGCCGTGGTGCACCTCGAAGAAGCCGCGCACCTCGTCGATGACGTCGTCGAAGTTGCGGGTCTTGTAGCCGTTGGGCGAGGTCACCGTATTGCCGTGCATCGGATCGGTGACCCAGAGGACCTGGGCGCCGGAGGCGGTGACGCGCTCGACGATGGGAGGCAATTTCTCGCGGATGTTGCCGGCGCCCATCCGGGTGATGAAGGTCAGGCGGCCGGGTTCCCGGTTGGGGTCAAGCTTGTCGATCAGGCGGAGGGCGTCCTCGCCGGTGGTCGAGGGGCCAAGCTTGACGCCGATCGGGTTGCGGACGCGGGAGAGGAAATCGACGTGCGCGTGGTCCAGTTCCCGGGTGCGCTCCCCGATCCACAGGAAATGCGCCGAGGTGTCGTACGGCAGGCCGGTTCGCGAGTCGATGCGGGTCAGGGCCCGCTCGTAGTCCAGCAGCAACGCCTCGTGGCTGGCGTAGAACTCGACGCGCTTAAGCGCCTCGAAGTCCGCGCCGCAGGAGGACATGAACTTGATGGCCCGGTCGATGTCGCGGGCCAGGGATTCGTAACGCGCGTGCGCCGGGTTCTCGGTGAAGCCCTTGTTCCACTGGTGCACCAGCCTCAGGTCGGCGAAGCCGCCCTGCGTGAACGCCCGGATCAGGTTCAGGGTCGATGCCGAGGTGTGGTACGCCTTGAGCATCCGGCTGGCGTCGTGCGCGCGGGACTCCGGCGTGAAGTCATAGCCGTTGACGATGTCGCCGCGGTAAGCCGGCAGCGTGACGCCGTCGCGGGTTTCGTCGTTGGACGAGCGCGGCTTGGCGAACTGGCCCGCCATCCGGCCCATCTTGATCACGGGCATCGCCGCGCCATAGGTGAGCACGACGGCCATCTGCAGGATGGTCTTGACCCGGGCGCTGATCTTGTCCGCCGTGGCGGCTTCGAAGGTCTCCGCGCAGTCACCGCCCTGGAGCAGGAACGCCTTGCCCTGCGCGGCCGCGGCGAGCCGTTCGCGCAGGATGTCCACTTCGCCGGCGAAGACGAGCGGCGGCAGCACCGAGAGTTCCTTGACCGAGGCCTCAAAGACTGCCGCGTCGGACCAGCTGGGCTGTTGCGAGGCAGGCAGCTCCCGCCAGTGGTCCAGTCCCGGATAGTTGGCGGCGCCGCTCTGGGCCGTGCTCGTGAAAGCAGAACCGGCAAAAGCGGAGCCTGCGGGGGCGGGGCCCGCCGGCGTGGAGTTGTTCAGGGACGTCGAAGGCGCAGATAGCTCAGTCACCCTCTAAGGATAGTTGCCTCCGCGTTGAACGGCGGCGCCCGGCGTCATTGACCGCAGGCGCCCCGTCACACAGTTCCGGGCGTCTCCGGTTCCTGGCCGGCGCCGGCCTCCGGTGCCTCGGTGGCTTTTCCGGCGAGACGCAGTTTGACGACGGCGGCGTACTCGTCGACGTATTCCTGGCCGGAGAGCCGCATCAGTTCGTACATGATTTCGTCCGTTACGGAACGCTGGATCAGGCGGTCGTCTTCCATGCCGTAGTAGCGGCTGAAGTCCAGCGGTTCGCCAAAGATCATCCCGATCCGGCGGATGTTGGGCATCCGCTTGCCGATGGGCTGGACCTTGTCGGTGCCGATCATCGCGACCGGGATCACCGGGACCCGGGCCTGCAGGGCGAGCCGGGCGACCCCGACCTTGCCGCGGTACAGGCGGGCGTCCGGACTGCGGGTGCCTTCGGGGTAGATGCCCAGGAGCGAACCGTTCTTCAGCACATCCATGCCGGCATCAAGCGAGCGGGCGGACGCCGCTCCCCCGGACCGGTCCATCGGCAGCTGGTTGGTCAGCCGGAAGAAGGCGGCGGTCAGTTTGCCTTTGATTCCCTTGCCGGTGAAGTACTCGGATTTCGCCAGGAACACCACCGGCCGGGGCACCATCAGCGGCATGAAGATGGAATCGGAGAAAGAAAGGTGGTTGGAGGCCAGGATCGCGGCGCCCTCGGCCGGAACATTGTCCAGGCCTTTGACCCACGGCCGGAAGAGCGTCTTCAGGACCGGCCCAAGGACGAACGTCTTCATGAACCAATAAAACACGTGGTGTACCTCTCCGGCAGGCGTCTGGCCGGCCCTTCTTCGGACCCGGCCAGGACTTCAGTGACACCCTACTCTAGTGAGTTTTGTCGGGAACAGTGACACGATGGGCTCATGAGCGAAAGCAGCACTCCAGTGGCGCCTGCCGCTTTTCGCTACCCCGGCCACGGCGCCAATGCGGGCACCGGCGTCGCGATCTGCCATGGCTTTACCGGTAGCCCCTTGAGTGTGCTTCCCTGGGCCGAGCACCTGGCCTCCCGCGGGTTCGCCGTCTCCGTCCCGCTGCTGCCCGGCCACGGCACCGACTGGCGGGATCTCGCCCGGCACGGCTGGCAGGACTGGTACGGCGCCTTCGAGGCCGCGTACCTGGACCTGGCCGCCGGAACCCGCTCGTGCTTCGTGGCGGGCCTGTCCATGGGCGGAACCATCGCGCTGCGCACCGCTGCCCGCCACCGCGTGGCCGGCGTCGCCGTCGTGAACCCCGGGCTCAGTTTCTACGACCGCCGGGTGCGCTACATCGGGGTGCTCAAGTACCTGCAGCGCACCACCGTCCCGCTCCAGGAGACGGAGTCGACGGCGGCCGCCACCCAGGACGGCGACTACTCACTGACCCCGCTCGCGGCCGTCCACCAACTGCGCAAGCTCTTCACCGCAACCCTGCGCGAACTGCCCGCCGTCGACGTTCCGGCTATCGTGTTCAAGTCCGACACGGACGCGGTGGTGCCGCCGACCTCGCTGGAGCTGCTCCGCGGGCGCCTCGGATCGCCGGACCTTACGGTGGTCCCGCTGCCGTCCAGCGGCCACGTTGCAACGCTCGACGTCGACGCTCCCGTAATCTTTTCGCAGTCCGCCCGCTTCTTCCGGGAGCACGCGGCCCCGTCCCCAGCCCAGTCCACTGTCCCCGCAGGCCCTCAGCCAGTAAAAACTGAGCAGCCATGAACCACGGAGCATCCATGAGCACAGCCGCCGACCACTCGCCGTACAGCAGTCCGTTCACCGGATCCGGTCCCCGGACCGGCGTCGTGGTCTCCCATGGGTTCACCGGCAGCCCGCACGGCGTCCGGGCGTGGGCCGAGTCCCTGGCCGCGGCCGGCTACGCGGTCCGGATGCCGCTGCTGCCCGGGCACGGCACGAGCTGGCAGGAACTGGCCCGGACACGCTGGCAGGACTGGCATGCCGGACTCGACGCCGCCTACCTGGAACTGGCCTCGGAGTGCGACCACGTCGTGGTGGCCGGGCTCTCGATGGGCGGCGCCCTCGCGCTGCGGCTGGCGGCCACCCGCCCCGTGGCCGGGGCGGTGCTGGTGAACCCCGGCCTGGTCATCGATGATCCCCGCGCGCCGCTGGCCGGGATCCTGAAATTCGTGCTGAAGAGCACCCCGGCGATCGCCAATGACATCCTCAAGGAGGGCGTGGATGAAGGCGCCTATCCGCGGACCCCGGTCGCGGCGGCCCACGAGCTGAACAAGATGTTCAAGGACACCCTGCGGCTGCTGCCCCGGATCACGGCCCCGGTCCGGGTCTACCGGTCCACCGTGGACCACGTCGTTTCCGACGCCAGCCTGGCCGCCCTGCGCCGCGGACTGAGCAACGCCCCGCTGGAGGTCATCCGGCTGGAGAACAGCTACCACGTGGCTACCATGGACAACGACGCGCCACAGATCTTCCGCGGCACAGCGGAGTTCATCCGGTCGGTCGTGGAAGGGCCCAACCCGGGCGCCGCCGGTGCCAGCCAGAAAGAAACGGCAGATGACTAGATTCGACCCGGGCTCGCCGGACCCCGATTCCCCGGACTCCAGCGCCAACGAGGACGACGCCGTCTGGCTGGATCTGGTCGCCAGGCTGGAGGGCACCGACTCCGGTCCGGCCGGCAGCGCCGACGCCGGAAGCCCCGCCGCGCGGACGTTCCGCGACTTCGACCCGCTGGGCCTTGCGGCACCGGCACCGGCACCGGTCGAACCCCCGGCCGGCGGCCGGGCGGCCTCGCTGCGCGGGAGTGACGAAGCCGCGGCCGGCCAGGGCGCCTCCGGCCCGCGGGACTACGAACCGGACGACGACGACGGCGCGTTCGTCCCCGAAGAGCCGCCCAGCCTGGCCGGGTCCGACCCGCTGACGATGCTCGCATGGCTGGGCGCCGTCGGCGGCCCGATCGCGCTGATGCTGTCCGCCATTTTCTGGCGGAGCGCACCCCTGCTGGCGGTCGTCGGCATGGTGGTCGCCTTCGCGGCGTCGGTGGTGTTCCTGATCATGAAGCTGCCGCAGGAGAAGGACGAGAACGACGACGGGGCCCGCGTTTAGCCGGATGCTGTCCGGCTGGCGGCTGCGGAGCCGGCCGCGCGCCGGCTAGCTGCGCATGCGGCTGCTGACCCGGGAAAGGTCGGCCGCGCCGATCAGCCCGGCATTGGGGCCCAGCGCGGCCAGTTCAATCGTGGCCGCCGGGCGGAACCCGCGGCCGGTCAGGTTCCGGGCAAAGGCCTTCCGCGCCGGTTCCACGAGGAGTTCGCCGGCGTCGCAGAGCCCGCCGCCGATGACGAAGGTTCCCGGGTCCAGGGCCGCCGCCAGGTTCGCCAGTCCCAGGCCGAGCCATTCCCCCACGTCTTCGAGGAGTTCACGCGCGGTGGGATCGCCGGCCTTGGCGAGTTCGGTGACGACCACGCCCGTGATCCGGTCGGCATGGCCGTGCACTGCTTTGAGCAGCTCCTGGGCCACCGGCGAGTTGGCTGCGGCGAGTTCCCGGGCCTCCCGGCCAAGGGCGTTCCCCGAGGCGTACTGCTCCCAGCAGCCGCGGTTGCCGCACTCGCAGCGGTGGCCGCCGGGCATGATGATCTGGTGGCCGAATTCACCGGCCACGCCGAAGCGCCCACGTTCGAGCCGCCCGTCCATCACCATGGCCCCGCCGATTCCGGTGCCCAGGGTAATGCAGACCAGCCGGCTCTCGCCCTTCCCGGCGCCAAAGCGCCACTCCGCCCAGCCGGCGGCGTCGGCGTCGTTGGTCAGCAGCACCGGACGGCGGAGCAGCCGCTGCAGGTTCTCACGCAGCGGTTCGTTGCGCCAGGCCAGGTGCGGGCTGAACAGCACGGTGGCGCCGTCGAGGTCCATCCACCCGGCCGCGCCGATGCCGACCGACCAGATGCGGTGGCCCCGGCCCAGTTCCTCCACGAGTTCGACGATCACCTGCTCGACGGCGCGCGGATCGCTGCCCGGCGTTGACCGCTTGGCCTGGCTGAGGATGCGCCCTTCCGCGTCGACAACGCCGGCCGCCACCTTTGTGCCGCCGATGTCGACGCCGATCGCGAGGCCCTTGCGCCCGAGCCGCAGGTGTTCACGGAAATTGCCGGCCCCGGAGGCGCCGGAAAAGCCCTGCATCCGGCGCCGCCAGGCGGCGGTCCTGCGCTGCGGTCCGGGCTTCTGGCCGGGTGTTGGAGTATGCATCGTTCCCCATTCTAGGGCCCTCAGCGAGCGGCGCGGCCGGGCCGCCGGCCCTCTCCCGGGTGGCGCAACACGGGCCTTGACCGTAAAGTTACTCGCCAGTAGGTGAAGTGGAACACACCCCGCCGGGGCCACATACTACTGTTAGTCGTACCCCCCTTGCGGGCCAATGGATATCAAAGGAGCTATCGTGCGAGAAATCAGTGTCCCGCCCCTGGTCACCGTCCCACCGGCGACGAACGTAACGGACCTGGTCCTGCGCCAGGCCGCGAAGGCGTCCAACCCGGCCCTGTTCTCACGGCTCGACGCCGCAGGCCAGTGGCAGGACGTCCGGGCGACCGATTTCCTGGCCGATGTCTCCCTGCTCGCCAAGGGCCTGATGGCCAGCGGCGTGGCTGCCGGCGACCGGGTCGGCATCATGTCCCGCACCCGGTACGAATGGGCCCTGATCGACTTCGCGATCTGGTTTGCCGGCGCCGTCTCGGTCCCGATCTATGAAACGTCCTCCCCCTCACAGGTTGCCTGGAACCTCGGCGACTCCGGCGCCGTCGCCGCCTTCGGCGAGTCCGCCCACCATGAGGACATCATCCGGCAGGCTGCCAGCTCCGAGGGCCTCACCGGGCTGAGGCACGTCTGGCAGCTGGAAGGTGACGCCCTCGACGAGGTCCGCGCCGCCGGCAGCGGGATCAGCGACGAGGAACTCGAAGCCCGCCGCAGTCAGGCCTCGCTCAACGATCTCGCCACCATCATCTACACCTCCGGCACCACCGGCCGGCCCAAGGGCTGCGAGCTGACCCACGGCAACTTCGTGGAGCTCTCCGACAATGTGCTGGCCACGTCCCTGGGCCAGATCGTCCACGAGCAGGCGCGGACCATCATGTTCCTCCCGCTCGCGCACGTCTTCGCCCGCTTCATTTCTGTGCTGGCGGTGGCGGCCGGCGTTACCGTGGCGCACACTCCGGACATCAAGAACCTGCTGCCGGACCTGCAGAGCTACAAGCCGACCTTCATCCTCGCGGTGCCGCGGGTCTTCGAAAAGGTCTACAACTCCGCTCTGACCAAGGCCGAGGACGGCGGTAAGGGGGCGATCTTCCATCGCGCCGCGGAAACCGCCATCGCCTATTCGCGGGCTCGCCAGGCGGGCAAGCTGGGCCTGGGCCTGCGGCTCAAGCACACCCTGTTTGACAAGCTCGTCTACGGCAAGCTCCGCGACGCCATGGGCGGCCAGGTCGCGCACGCGGTGTCCGGCGGCGGCCCGCTCGGCGAACGCCTCGGCCACTTCTTCCAAGGCATCGGCCTGCAGATCCTCGAAGGCTACGGCCTGACCGAAACCACCGCCCCGGTCACGGTCAACACGCCCGGCCTGATCAAGATCGGCACCGTCGGCGCGCCGATTCCCGGCAACGCCGTGAAGATCGCCGACGACGGCGAGATTCTCGCCAAGGGCGTCTGCGTGATGCGGGGCTACTTCAACCGGGAGGACCTCACGGCCGAAGCCTTCGTGGACGGCTGGTTCCGCACCGGCGACATCGGCCAGCTTGACGGGCAGGGCTTCCTGACCATCACCGGGCGGAAGAAGGAAATCATCGTCACCGCCGGCGGCAAGAACGTGGTGCCGGCCCTGCTCGAGGACCAGATCCGCGCCGACGCGCTGGTTTCGCAGGTCCTTGTGGTCGGAGACAACCGTCCGTTCATCGGCGCCCTCGTGACGCTCGACGAGGAGGCGCTCCCGGGCTGGCTGCAGCGCCACGGCCTGCCGGCGTCGACCACGGTGGCCGAGGCGACCGTAAACCCCGCCGTCACGGCGGCGGTCCAGGAGCTGATCAACCGTGCGAACCAGTCCGTCTCGCAGGCCGAGGCCATCAAGTCGTTCCGGATTGTTCCCTCCGATTTCACCGAGGCCTCCGGCCACCTGACGCCGTCCATGAAGGTCAAGCGCGCCCAGGTGATGAAGGACTTCGAGAACGTGATCGAGGAGATGTACTCCGCGAAGCGCACCACGCACGCCTAAGACCCGCTTCCACGCGTTGGCATAAACCAGGAAGGGCTCCTCCGGCCGTAGCCGGAGGAGCCCTTTTTGCTGTGCTGCCGTGTCCGGCCGCGTTACTCCACGACCAGCAGCAGGTCGCCGCCCTGGACCTGCTCGACGGGGCCGACGGCGAGCCGCGACACGGTCCCGGCCACCGGCGTCGTGATCGAGGCTTCCATCTTCATGGCCTCGATGGTCGCGACCGTGTCCCCGGCCTTGACCGCGTCGCCGGCCTTGACGGTCAGGGTGACGGCGCCGGCGAACGGCGCGGCGACCTGGCCCGGCTGCGAGGCGTCGGCCCGCTCGGCGGCCTTGACGTTGCTGACCACGGAGCGGTCACGGACCACCACGGGCCGGGACTGTCCGTTGAGCGTGCACATCACGGTCCGCATGCCCTTCTCGTCCGGCTCGGAGACGGCCTCGAGCGAGGCGATCAGACGCACGCCCTTCTCCAGCTCGATCTCGTGCTCGGCGCCGCGCTGCAGGCCGAAGAGGTAGTCGCGGGTGTCCAGGACGGAAAGATTTCCGTAGGCCTCGACACTCTTCTGGTAGTCCTTAGTGGGACCGGCAAAGAGCAGCCGGTTGAGGGTCTGCTGCACCGTCCTGGAGTCACCTTTAAGCGCGGCACTATCTTCGGCGCTGAGTTCGACGTCGCGGACCTTGACGCTGCGGCCCTGCAGGGCCTTGGTCCGGAACGGCTCGGGCCAGCCGCCGGGAGGGTCTCCCAGTTCGCCGGAGAGGAAGCCGATCACGGAGTCCGGGATGTCGTACTTCTGCGGGTTCTCGTTGAAGTCCGCCGGGTCCGCGTTGAGGCCGACCAAGTGCAGGGCGAGGTCGCCAACCACCTTGGACGAGGGCGTGACCTTCACGAGCCGGCCCAGGATGCGGTCCGCTGCGGTGTACATGTCCTCGATCGCTTCGAAGCGTTCGCCCAGCCCCAGCGCGATCGCCTGCTGGCGCAGGTTGGAGAGCTGGCCGCCGGGGATCTCGTGCTGGTAGACCCGGCCGGTGGGGCCTGGCAGTCCCGACTCGAACGGTGCGTAAACGCGGCGCACGGCCTCCCAGTACGGTTCCAGGGCGCATACATTGGCCAGGCTCAGGCCGGTGTCCCGCGGCGTGTGGGCCAGCGCCGCGACGAGGGCCGAGGCGGAGGGCTGGCTGGTGGTGCCGGCGAGCGAGGCCGAGGCGACGTCGACGGCGTCCACGCCGGCGTCCACGGCAGCCAGCAGGGTGGCCAGCTGGCCGCCCGCCGTGTCGTGGGTGTGCAGGTGTACCGGGAGGTCGAACTTCTCCCGCAGGGCCGTCACGAGGCGGGCTGCCGCCGCCGGGCGCAGCAGTCCGGCCATGTCCTTGATCGCGAGGATGTGCGCGCCGGCGTCGACGATCTTCTGGGCCAGGTCCAGGTAGTAGTCGAGGGTGTACAGCTTCTCGTCCGGATCGAGCATGTCCGCGGTGTAGCAGAGGGCGACCTCGGCCACGGCGGTGCCGGTGGCGCGGACGGCGCGGATGGCGGGGGCCATCTGGTTGACGTCGTTGAGGGCGTCGAAGATGCGGAAGATGTCGATGCCGGTCGCGGCGGCCTCGTTGACGAAGGCCACCGTCACCTCTTCCGGGTATGGCGTGTAGCCGACGGTGTTCCGGCCGCGGAGCAGCATCTGCAGGCAGATGTTCGGCAGCGCCTTGCGCAGCGCGGCCAGGCGGTCCCAAGGGTCCTCGCCCAGGAAGCGGAGGGCGACGTCGTAGGTCGCGCCGCCCCAGGCCTCGACGGAGAGCAGTTCGGGCAGCAGCTTAGATACTGCCGGTCCGGCCGCCACGAGGTCCCGGGTCCGGACGCGGGTGGCCAGCAGGGACTGGTGCGCGTCGCGGAAGGTGGTGTCGGTGACGGCGACGGCGTCCTGCTCGCGCAGGGCCTTCGCGAAGCCCTCCGGGCCGAGTTCGAGCAGCCGCTGCCGGGACCCCAAGGGGGCGTCACTGTCCGTCAGGGCGGGCAGCTTGTCGGCCGGGTCGGTGTGTGCCGTGAGCTCGCCGTTGGGCTTGTTGACGGTGACCTCGGCGAGCCAGGTCAGCAGCTTGGTGCCGCGGTCCGCGGAGACGCGGGCCTTGAGCAGTTCGGGGCGTTCGTCGATGAACGAGGTGGCGACGTCACCGGCGACGAAGTCCGGGTCGTCCAAAACGGCCTGCAGGAAGGAAATGTTGGTGGAGACGCCGCGGATCCGGAACTCGGCCAGGGCGCGCCGGGCGCGGGCGACGGCGGTCTTGTAGTCGCGGCCGCGGCAGGTCAGCTTGACCAGCATCGAGTCGAAGTGCGGGCTGATCTCGGCGCCGGAGTAGACGGTGCCGCCGTCGAGCCGCACACCGGCGCCGCCGGCCGAACGGTAGCCGGTGATCTTTCCGACGTCGGGGCGGAAGCCGTTTGCCGGGTCCTCGGTGGTGATGCGGGACTGCAGTGCGGCGCCGTTGAGCTTGACGGTCTCCTGCGAGAGGCCGAGGTCGGCGAGGGTCTCCCCCGAGGCGATCCGCAGCTGGGCCTGGACGAGGTCGACGTCGGTGACTTCCTCGGTGACCGTGTGCTCGACCTGGATGCGCGGGTTCATCTCGATGAAGACGTGCTGGCCGGCCCGCTCGCCCACGGTGTCGACGAGGAACTCCACGGTGCCGGCGTTGACGTAGTTCAGGGCCTTGGCGAACTTCACGGCGTCCCGGTAGAGCGCCTGCCGGATGCCCTCATCGAGGTTCGGCGCGGGGGCAATCTCGATCACCTTCTGGTGGCGGCGCTGGATGGAGCAGTCGCGCTCGAAGAGGTGCATGACGTTGCCCTCGGCGTCGGCGAGGATCTGCACTTCGATGTGCCGCGGGCGCAGCACCGCCTGTTCCAGGAACATGGTGGGGTCACCGAAGGCGGCGTCGGCCTCGCGCATGGCGGCCTGCAGGGCCTCGGGCAGCGCGTCCCGGGTGTCCACCCGGCGCATGCCGCGGCCGCCGCCGCCGGCGACGGCCTTCGCAAAGATGGGGAAGCCGATTTCGTCCGCGGCGGCGATGAGTTCGTCGACGTCCTTGGACGGTTGGCTCGACTTGAGCACCGGGACGCCGGCCTTGCGGGCGGCCTCCAGTGCGGCGACCTTGTTGCCGGCCAGTTCAAGGACTTCTGCCGGCGGTCCAACGAAGGTGATGCCGGCGGCAGCCGCGGCGCGCGCCAGGTTGGGGTTCTCCGAGAGGAATCCGTAGCCGGGGTAGATCGCGTCGGCCCCGGCCTCCTTCGCCACGCGCACCACCTCGTCAACATCGAGGTAGGCCCGGACCGGGTGCCCCTCCTCGCCGATCAGGTACGCCTCATCCGCCTTCTGGCGGTGGATCGAGTTACGGTCCTCGGTCGGGAACACTGCAACGGTCTTGGCACCCAGCTCATAGCTGGCGCGGAAGGCGCGGATGGCGATTTCGCCGCGGTTAGCCACCAGAATCTTGGAAAACATACTTCTCCTGCATCATCGCGGGTGGTTCGGTAAGTCGTCACAGTTTCTAAGACTGGTGTGCGCAAACACAAATCATTGTGGCGCCCATCACAGCATTATGCGTCATTTCGGCGGCATTGGGCAGATCGCTGTCGCGCGGGGGGCTCCGCCGCGGTCCGGGCACCCGCCGGCCCGGATAAGTCGGGCCGGATGAGAAAGGTTTCGGTGCCTGGTCAACATATGATGAGTTGGTGGGTGGCGCATGCACGCCCCGGTCCGAAGGAACGCACGGGCCGGCATGACCCAGTCTCGGCAACCGGCGTTAGGTATTGGTTTTTCAAGTGCAAGTAGTCAGCATCAGCAGCCTCAAAGGCGGTGTCGGCAAGACCTCCGTGACAACCGGACTGGCGTCGGCCGCACTCGCAGCCGGCATCCCCACCCTCGTGGTCGACCTTGACCCGCACGCGGATGCCAGCACCGCCCTCGGCGTCCGGCCCGATGAACAACTCGACATCGGCCGGATGCTCAAGTCCCCGCGCCGGGCCCGCCTCGCCGACAACGTTGTCCCCAGCGGATGGGTGGAGCACAGCGCTTCTTCCAAGGGAACAGCAGCGTCCGTACTGGATGTCGCCATCGGCTCGGCCTATACCGGAATCTACGACCGGCCCGACCTCGGCCGCCGCGACCTGCGCCGACTCTCCGCCGTGCTGGCAGGTGCCGGGCAGTACGAACTCGTGCTGATCGACTGCCCGCCCTCGCTGAACGGCCTGACCCGGATGGCCTGGTCCGCCAGCGACAAGGTCGCCCTGGTCGCCGAGCCGGGACTGTTCTCCGTCGCGGGCACCGAGCGCACCATGCGCGCCATCCAGCTGTTCCGGCAGGAATTCGCGCCAGGCCTCTCCCCCGCAGGCATTGTCGCCAACCGGGTGCGGGCCGGCTCCTCGGAGCACACCTTCCGTCTGGCCGAGATGCAGTCCATGTTCGGCGAACTGCTGCTCACCCCGCACATCCCGGAGCAGGCGAACTGGCAGCAGATCCAGGGCGCGGCCCACTCGGTCCATCACTGGCCCGGGGACTCCGCCAAGAACGCCGCGGCGTTGTTCGACACGCTGCTAGGCAACCTGATGGGGGCCGGCGGTACCGGGGAGCTGGCGGCTGCGGGCATGGTCCGCAACCGCAGCCAGCGTTAGCTGTACTGTTCCGGCTCGAAGTCCGGCCTCCCGGATGGAGGACAACAAGAAGCGCGGGGCCACGATGTGGCCCCGCGCTTCTTAGTTAAATCTTCCGGCAGTGCTAGCCGATCTTGCGGGCCGCGCGGCGCTTGCTGAGTTCATCGTCGGGGAAGGACTGGTCCGAGGCGTGTTCGCTCGGCAGTGCCGCGAGGCTTCCCTCCACTTCGCGCCAGACCCGGCCGACGGCGATGCCAAAGACACCCTGTCCGCCCTGGACCAGGTCGATGACTTCATCCGCCGAGGTGCACTCGTAGACGCTCGCGCCGTCACTCATCAGCGTGATCTGGGCGAGGTCTTCGACCCCGCGCTCCCGGAGGTGCTCGACGGCGGTGCGGATCTGCTGCAGGGAGACGCCGGTGTCGAGGAGCCGCTTGACGACCTTGAGGACGAGGATGTCGCGGAAGCCGTAGAGGCGCTGCGACCCGGAGCCGGCGGCGCCGCGCACGGCGGGTTCGACGAGCCCGGTGCGTGCCCAGTAGTCCAGCTGGCGGTAGGTGATCCCGGCCGCCTTGCACGCGGTGGGGCCGCGGTAACCCGCGTCTTCGTCCAGGACGGGAAGATCCTCGGTGAAGAGCAGGCCCTGGGCACCGCTCGCGGGCACAGCAACGCCTGCCGTCGAGGTCTGCTTGAGCTCGCCTGCTTCGCCTTTCGGACTCACGTGGATCCTCCTTGTCATGAGTTCCCGCGGGAACTTGCAGCAACGACGCGCTGTCCGGGACCTGCGTCGGACCGAGTAGGCACGAAAATCATCCGTGTAGTTTCGGCTCCGGCTGCTCTGTCCAGTGTGACTTGCGCGGCTGTTGTATGCAATGGGAACTTGTACCTCCGACGTTAGGCCTGCCGGGGCCCAAGGTCAAAGACGTTGGCGGTATTGCCGGGGCGTGTCGAAACTTTCGACCTCGACTTTAAGCTTAGGGCTGTTTCAGCCGGCGAAATCCTCGGGTTCGACGTCGTCCAGGAACTCGCGGAAGCGGCGCAGCTCGCCCTCTTCGTCGACGGCGGGCCCGGGCTGGGCCTCCTCGCCGTCGTCGTGCTCGGTGATCCGCACACCGGCTTCTTCCATCACGGCGTCCGCGCACCAGATCCGGCATTTGGCCCGCAGGGCCAGGGCCAGGGCATCCGAGGCCCTCGAGCTGACGGTGGTGCCGTCTTCGAACTGGAGCTGGCCGTAGAAGATGTTGTCCTCGACCGCCACGATATTGACGCTGACGATCGTGTGGCCCAATGCCTCGACAACGTCCACCAGCAGGTCGTGCGTCATCGGCCGCGGCGGGACCACACCCTGCTGGGCCAGGGCGATGGCGCTGGCCTCCGGGGTGCCGATCCAGATGGGGACGTGGCGCTCCCCGTGCATCTCCTTGAGCAGCACAAGCGGTTGGTTGGACGGCAATTCAATCCGTACGCCTACGATTTCCACCTCAATCATCAGATGTCCATCCTCGAGATGCGGTCCTGGACCAGGGCCCGGTGCAGCGTCAGGCAGAGTTCGCTGATTTCGCGGGCGGCCTCGGCGGCGCGGGCGTGAGAGGCGGCGTCCTTCCGCGAGGTCAGGGTCGCCACCGCCCGTTCCACCAGCCCGAATTCGCGTTCGGCGGCGGCCTGGAACGGGCGCAGGTGCCGCGGTTCCAGGCCGTGGCCCTCCAGTTGCACGCAGGCCCGGGCAACCTGCAGGGCATGTTCATCGAATTTGCCGTTGACGTGGCCGATCAGGCCGAAGCTGAGCAGGGATTCGAGCAACGGCACGCTGGCCCCGGACTCGGTGCGGAGCTGCTCTTCGCTGAGCAGGCGTACCCGGTGGTTCAGCTCGGCGGCGAGTTGGTCCGAGACGATCCGCGGCGAGACCGTGACCCCGGGAGGCAGGTTGTCCGGGCGTTCGCCGCGGTCAATCGCGTCGAGGTAGTCCTTGATCACCTTCAGCGGCAGGTACTGGTCCCGCTGCAGGGCCAGCACAAAGCGGAGACGCTCGACGTCGCCCTCGGAGTACTGCCGGTACCCGGCGGGAGTCCGCTGCGGGTTGATGAGTCCCTTTTCTTCAAGGAACCTGATTTTCGACGCGGTCATGTTGGGGAAGTCGTCGCTCAACTGAGCCAGAACCTCCCCGATGTTCAGGACCTGGGGTCCGCGCCGTTCGGCTTGTGCCATGGCCACAGGCAACTACCCCGATATCAGACGTTGCCTGCGGTACGGGCAGGGCTGAGGTAGAAGGTGAGCCGGAACTTGCCGATCTGCACCTCGTTACCGGACTTCAGCTCCACACTGTCGACACGGTCGTGGTTCACGTAGGTGCCGTTCAGGCTCCCGGTGTCCACGACCTCGAAGCTGCGCGCCGTGCGGCGGAATTMAACGTGGCGGCGCGAGACCGTGACGTCGTCGAGGAAGATATCGGCGTCCGGGTGGCGGCCCGCCGTCGTGACGTCCGAGTCGAGCAGGAAGCGGGCGCCGGCGTTGGGGCCGCTGTGTGCCACCAGCAGGGCGGACCCTGCGGGCAACGACTCGATGGCCGTGCGTTCCTCGACCGAAACCTTCGGGGTGAGGGTGGGCTCGTCGCGCACGGGAGTGAGATGGATCGATGTGGTCTCCGAGGCTTTCACTCCACCCGTGCCGTATTCACCGGTGTCGTTCTGTCCGTGCCCAACCATTGAGTCCTCCTCATTCGTTGCAGGTGTCCCCCCTGCAAACAACGCATGCCGTCCGGAAAAGCCTGGCAGATCCGGTAGTCAGTCCCCCCGGCCGGCCACTGTGTCCAGTAATTGCTGTCTCCAACAACTGCTGTGTCCAGTAACACGGCCCGGAGACCTTCCCATTAGCCTACCTGTTGTTCGTACTCCGATGCACTGAGCAACGACTCCACGGCGTCGGCTTCTGCGAGCTTGATTTCGATCAGCCAGCCCTCGCCGTAGGGATCCGAATTGATCAGGGCGGAATCGGTGTCCAGGGCCTCGTTGCGGGCCACTACCTCGCCGCTGACCGGGGCGTAGATGTCGCTGACACTCTTGGTGGACTCGACCTCCCCCACGACGTCGTTGGCCTTGATGTCGGTGCCGACCTCCGGCATCTGGGCGTAGACGACGTCCCCGAGCGCGTCCTGGGCAAAATCCGTGATCCCCACGCGCACGACTCCGTCGGCATTCGGGGCGGAGACCCATTCGTGTTCCGCGGTGTAGGACAGCTCTTCGGGAATGATGCTCATGGCGGGCCTTTCGTCTGGTCAATCACCAAGGTCGACGGCGGCCGATCGAACGGGCCGCCGCTGAAAGTATAGGCATATCCGGCCGGACCCCGGGAGGACTCTGGCATGATGGGGCCATGGCAGCACCTGCACCCGTTCCGGTCGGATTTGCCCATGCCTGAGCTACCGGAAGTGGCAGCCCTCGCGGATTTCCTGGACACGCGCCTGCGCGGTGCGGTCCTCACGAAAATCCAGATCGTCTCGTTTGCGGTGCTGAAGACGGCGGATCCTCCCATCTCGGCGCTGGAAGGCAGGACCGTGACGGGGGTGCGCCGCCATGGCAAGTTCATGGACCTGGAGGCCGACGGGCTGCATCTTGTCTTTCACCTTGCCCGCGCCGGCTGGGTGCGGTTCACCGACGCGCCCACCGGCGCGGTGCTGAAAATGGGCAGCGGGCATATCGCGGCGCGGCTGTCGTTTTCCAGCGGGGGCGGACCACTTGACCTGGACCTGACCGAGGCCGGCACCAAGAAGAGCCTGGCGGTCTACCTGGTCCGCAGCCCGACGGATGTGCCGGGGATCGCGGCGCTCGGACCGGATCCGTTCAGCCCGGGGTTCGACGTCGAGACCCTGGCCGGGATCCTCGCGGCCGGCAAGCAGCAGATCAAGGGGCTGCTGCGCAGCCAGGGCATCATCGCCGGCATCGGGAACGCCTACAGCGACGAGATTCTGCACGCGGCCAGGATCTCCCCGTTCGCCATCGCCGGCGCCCTGGACCGGGCGGCGGTAGAGCGCCTGTACGACGCCATCCACGAAATCCTGGGCACGGCACTGGCCGAGGCCCGCGGGAAACCGCCGGCCGAGCTCAAGGACGCCAAGCGGAGCCACATGCGGGTGCACGGCCGGGCCGGCGAAGCATGCCCGGTTTGCGGAGACACCGTGCGAGAGGTCTCCTTTGCCGACACCGCGCTGCAGTACTGCCCGCACTGCCAGACGAAGGGAAAGATCCTGGCGGACCGCCGGACGTCTCGTTTTTTGAAGTAGGACTTTTCCAGGAGCCGCTTTACGAAGTCGACCGGTTCGGGAAACAGAAAACCCCGCCATTCCGTTGCCGGAATGGCGGGGTACTTTCTGTTGGTCGGGCTGACAGGATTTGAACCTGCGACCCCTTGACCCCCAGTCAAGTGCGCTACCAAGCTGCGCTACAGCCCGTTGGTTCCGCCGTTCTCCGCTCTTGATGATGTCCTGTTGTTATCCAAAGGATTTCATCCGAGCAGTCCGGCCGAACCACCTCCAAAAGCTTACACGATTCCGGAGGGTGCCCGTGACACTTTCACTTATGTCACGGGAACTTTTACCCTCAGCGGGCGCGTTCGGAATTAGCGCTTCTTGCCGCGCTTTTCCCGGACCCGCATGTTTACCTCGATCGGCGTGCCCTCGAAGCCGAAGGTTTCGCGGAGCCGGCGGGTGATGAAGCGGCGGTAGCCGGGATCCAGGAAGCCGGTGGTGAAGAGCACGAACTTCGGCGGCCGGCTGGAGGCCTGGGTGCCGAAGAGGATGCGGGGCTGCTTGCCGCCGCGGACCGGGTGCGGGTGTGCCGCCACCAGTTCGCCGAGGAAGGCGTTGAGCCGTCCGGTGGGGATGCGCTTGTCCCAGCTCTCCAGCGCAGTGTCCAGGGCAGGAACCAGCCGGTCCTTGTGCCAGCCGGTCTTGGCCGAGATGTTGACGCGCGGCGCCCACGCCACGTGGGCGAGGTCCTGTTCGATTTCGCGTTCCAGGTAGGTGCGGCGTTCGTCGTCGAGCAGGTCCCACTTGTTGAACGCGAGCACCAGCGCGCGGCCGGACTCGATCGCGAGCTGCAGGATGCGTACGTCCTGCTCGCTGAGCACCTCGTCCACGGCGAGGAGCACGACGGCGACCTCGGCCTTTTCGAGCGCGCTCTGGGTGCGCAGCGAGGCGTAGAAGTCGGCGCCCTGGGCCATGTGCTGGCGGCGGCGGATGCCTGCCGTGTCGACGAAGCGCCAGGTGCGGCCGCCGAGTTCGATGAACTCGTCGACCGGGTCACGGGTGGTGCCGGCGGTGTTGTCGACGACGACGCGTTCGGAGCCGGCGAGCTTGTTCAGCAGCGAGGACTTGCCGACGTTCGGCCGGCCGATCAGGGCGATCCGGCGCGGGCCGCCGCTGCGCTCGAGTCCTTCGATCGTGGAGAACTCCGGCAGCGTGTCCATGACATGGTCGAGCAGGTCGGCGACGCCGCGGCCGTGCAGGGCGGAGACCGGGTACGGCTCGCCGAAGCCGAGGCCCCAGAGCGCGGCCGAGTCGGCTTCCTGGGCGAAGTCGTCGACCTTGTTGGCCACCATGATGACCGGCTTCTTGGACTTGCGCAGCATCTTCATGACGCCTTCGTCCGTGGCGGTCGCGCCGACGGCGGAGTCCACCACGAACAGCACGGCGTCGGCGAGCTCCACGGCCATCTCGGCCTGCTCGGCGACGCGGGCGTGGATGCCCCGGGCGTCGTGCTCCCAGCCGCCGGTGTCAACCACGGTGAAGTTCCGGCCGTTCCAGTGCGCCGAGTACATAACGCGGTCACGGGTGACGCCGGGGGTGTCCTCCACGACGGCTTCGCGGCGGCCCAGGATGCGGTTGACCAAGGTGGACTTGCCGACGTTCGGCCGGCCGATGATGGCCAGGACGGGGTCAAGCTTGACCGGGCCGTCGAAGTCCTCGTCCTCGTAGCGCCCGCTCAGCAGGGCGGCGTCTTCCTCGTCCAGTTCGTAGTCGTCCAGGCCGGCGCGGAGCGAGGCCGCGCGGAGCTCGGCTTCCTCGTCGTCCAGGGCGGCAAGGTTCTCCGCCACCTGGTCCGTGCCGGTGGGCGTGTATTCGTCTTCGCCGGCGCCAAAATGGCCGGGGGTTTGAGTCGTATCGCTCATTGCACTTTCCTTAGGTGGTGATCTGCCGGCGTCGCGGCTACTGCTGTCTGTGGTTCTTGCGGTGAATCCGCGTCGGGCAGGCGCTGCCCGCTGCTCTGAATTGTGTCCTGGACGTGCCGTGCCAGTGCGGCGCGGATCTCGGTTCCCACCCTGTCCATTGAAGCACGCCCGGTCTCCCCGGGCCTGCGGCTGACGGTGAGGGCCCCGCCGAAGCTGACGTGCAGCCGCCGGCCGGGACGGGGAACCGCGTTGAGGTGCTCGCCGCTGATCCTGGTCCCGAGGATGGCTACCGGGATCACGGTGGCCCCCGAGTTCAGCGCGAGCCAGGCCACCCCGTTGTTGATAGCGGCGGCCTCTCCGCTCCCCCGCGTGCCTTCGGGCAGGATCCCGACGCACCGTCCGGCGTCGAGGACGCTCTTGGCCCGTTCCAGCGCCGCCCGGTCACCCGAACGGTCCACCGCCAACTGGCCGGAGGCCTTCAGGACCAGGCCCAGGAACCCCTTGAACATCTCCTTCTTGACGAAGATGTGCATCGGCCGGGGCGCCGCACCGAACATGACCGGGCCGTCCAGGAAACTGATGTGGTTTCCGGCGAAGATGACCGGCCCCGCCGCCGGGACGTTGGCGCGGCCCTGGACGGTGGTCCGGTACACCAGATGGTCCAGCAGCCAGCCGACCGGCCGGCTCCAGGCCATGGTCCCGTGCTTGAACCAGCGGCCGGGAAGCTGCGCCCCGGCTGAGCCCTCAGTCACGGTCGATGGCCGTGTGGTTGATGGCCGTGTGGGTGACGACCCGGTGCACGATCCCGAGGGCCGCGTCAACGGTCTGGGCAAAGTCCAGGTCCGAGGAGTCCAGCGTGACCACGCCGTCGGCGGCCTGCGTGAAGTTCACCACGGTGGAGTCCTTGGCGTCCCGCGCCGTGACTTGCGCGGCAAGCTGTTCGGCGTTCTGGCTGCCGCCGAGCTGGATGCCGCGGCGGCGAAGCCGGGCCTCTTCGCTGGCGGTGAGCAGCATGCGCACCTCGGCATTGGGAGCGACGACGGTGGTGATGTCCCGGCCCTCCACCACCATTCGGCGGTGGTGCTTTTCGATCAGCGCGCGCTGCCGGCGGATCAGTTCGGTCCGTGCCCCGAGCGTGGTGGCGACCGCGCTGACCGCAGCGGAGATGCCCGGTTCGCGGATGGCCTCGGTGATGTCGGCACCCGCGACCCGGACGTACTCTTCCTGCGGGCTGGTGCTGATCTCCAGTTGGAGGGCCTCGGCAGCGGCTTCGATGGCTTCGGCGTCGGCGAGGTCCAGGCCGCTGTCGAGGCAGAACCAGGTCAGGGCCCGGTACATGGCGCCGGTGTCGAGGTAGGCCAGCCTGAGCCGGCGCGCCACCTCTTTGCTGACGCTGGATTTGCCGGAGCCGGAGGGGCCGTCGATTGCGACGACGAGGCTCTTGCCGGGGCGGACGACGTCCACCGTTTCAATGAGTTCCTGGGTCATTACTGGAGTACCCGCCATCCACGGTCGTTGAGGGCTTCGATGAGCAGCTCGTGCTTGTTGGGCAGCACGGAGAGTTCCACCATGCCGACATTCTGTCCTGAGGAGTGGTCCAGTCGGAGGTCCTCGAGGTTGACGCCGATCTCGCCGATCTCGGTCAGGAGCCTGGCGATCTGGCCGGGCGTGTCGTCCACCAGGACGGTCAGCCAGGAGTAGGCCTGCGGCGGTCCGCCGTGCTTGCCCGGGATCCGGGCCTGGCCGGCGTTGCCTTCGCTGATCAGCTGGGCAAGGTCCAGCCTGGCACCGGGCGCGGTCGGATCCTCGAGGGTTCCGATCAGCCGGTTCAGGTCCTCGCGGACGCCGTAGAGGATCTCCACGACCTTGCCCGCGTTGGCGCCGAGGATCTGCACCCAGAGCGTGGGGTCGCTCGCGGCGATCCTGGTCACGTCCCGCAGCCCGTTGCCGGCCAGCGAGAGCGCGTGCAGCGGGGTTCCCTGCAGCCGGCTGGCTACGAGGGAGGACATGACCTGGGGCAGGTGCGAGACCAGCGCCACGGCCTCGTCGTGTTCCTCGGCACCGAATTCGGAGACGACGGCGCCCAGGTCCCCGGCCAGCGCACGCGCCGCCTGCAGGGCCTCGGGCCGGGTTTCCGGCGTGGGGCAGAGCACCCACGGCATCGAGGTGAACAGTTCCCCGCGGGCGGCGACGGGGCCGGACTTTTCCCGGCCCGCCATCGGGTGGGTGCCGACGTAGCGGCCCAGGTCGGCGCCGCGCTCGCGCAGCTCCGCCTGGATGGACGCCTTGACGCTGGCAATGTCCACCACAACGGCCTGCGGGTAGTCCGCGAGGGCGCGGGCGACGACGTCGGAGGTCACGTCCGGCGGCGCGGCGACCACGACGAGTTCCGGCGTTTCGCCGTCAAGGCGCGCCAAGGGCAGGCCTGCGCCGATGTCGACGGCGACGGCCTGGTTGGTGGGCGACGGGTCGGAGAGGAACACGGCGACGCCGCGGCCCCGGAGCCCCAGCCCGATGCTGGTGCCCAGCAGTCCGGTGCCCACGACCACGACCGGCCCGTTCAGGTGGCCGCGGCCGTGGGTGCGAAAAGCGGACATGCCTTACAGCCCCACGGATGCCAGCAGGTGGCCGACTTCCTGCTTGCCGAGGTTGCGGATGCTGCCCTGGCGCTGGTCGCCCAGGCCGATGGGACCGACTTTGACGCGGACCAGGCGCAGTACCGGGAAACCGACGGCGTCGAAGAGGCGCCGCACAATGCGGTTCTTGCCCGAGTGCAGCACGACCTCGATCAGCACGTGGCCCGGGGTCGAGTCGACGAGCTTGAAGGAGTCGACCGAGGCAATGCCGTCCTCGAGTTCGACGCCGGCCTTGAGCTGCGCGCCGACGCCCTGCGGGAACGGCCCGCGGACCTGGACGAGGTACGTCTTGGGCACCTCGTAGGAGGGGTGCGTCAGGCGGTTGGCGAGTTCGCCGTCGTTCGTCAGGAGCAGGAGCCCCTCGGTGGCGACATCGAGCCGGCCGACGTGGAAAAGGCGTTCGCCGTGGTGGTTGCGGACGAAATCGCTGACGCACGGACGGCCGTCCGGGTCTTCCATCGTGGAGACAACGCCCTTGGGCTTGTTGAACACCATGTAGACCATGTTTTCGTCCAGCTGGATGCGCAGGCCGTCCACGTGGATCACGGACGCCTTGGGGTCGACGCGCATGCCGAGCTCGGTGACGACCTGGCCGTCGACCTCGACGCGGCCTTCGGCGATCATTTCCTCGCAGACGCGCCGGGAGGCGACGCCGGCGGAGGCCATGACCTTTTGCAGACGGACACCGTCGGCATCGTGCAGTTCGGACTGCGGCACGGGTCCGCGCGGGCCGCGTTTGCGGGCCGGCTTCCGGACCGGGCCGAGGTTCTGGCCGAAGCGTTCGCCGCCGAACGCGCTGGAACCGGTGGCCTTGGCCGCTCCGGCGCCGATGCGCGGCTTGGGCTTGAGCGCGCCCGGCGTACCGGGGACCTTGCCGGCACCGGGCTTGCGTGCCGCAGGCTTGCGGGCGGCCGGCTTACGCGCTGCCGGCTTGGCGCCGTTGCGGTCCCCGGATTCCGGAGCTGAACCCGCGGGGTTCAGGTCCGGATCGATGAAAGCCTCTTCGCGCGGCTTGGGCCGCTTGAACGGGCGGTCGCCGCCGCCCTTGGAGAAGTCGCGCTGGCCTCGGCCGGCGCCGCCCGCACCCTGGGTGCGTGCTGATTGATGTCCGGCGCTGGTGCGTCCCGAACCGTTACGTGGTGAACCCTGGCGTCCCGCCTGTGTCATGACCCGTCCTTCGTTTGTTGGCCCGCGGCGGCTGCCTCACGGCAGCCCCCACCGGCCGGGCAAATGGTTCTGCCCTGGTGGATACTCGTTACGCAGGCAGCATTCCTGCCTACATTCTTCCTGCGTCGTAAAACTCTGCTATGCCTTCAAGCCCTGGAAGATGGGGCGAAAGCTGAGGCAACTCAGCCACCGAGCCGATTCCCATACGTTCGAGGAAATACGACGTCGTGCGGTACAGGATGGCCCCGGACTCAGGATCGGTTCCCGAATCCTCGATCAGTCCGCGCTGGGTCAGCGTCCGCACGACGGAGTCAACATTGACCCCTCGAATTGCAGACACCCGCGCCCTGGAAACGGGCTGGCGGTAGGCGATGACGGCGAGCGTTTCGAGCGCCGCCTGCGTCAGCCTGGCTGTCTGTCCTTCCAGCACGAATCCGCCTACGACGTCGGCGAACTCAGCGCGGGAATAGATCCGCCAGCCTCCGGCGATATTCCGCAATTCAAAACCCCGGGGGGCGGCACCGAAACCAGCACGATTAATCGCAGTGCTGGCGTCGTCCGCATCCGGGGCATTACCAGTATAGCCGTTATACTCCCGTTGCAGTTCCCCGAGCAGGCCCTCGACGGCGTCGACCGTCAGGTTCAGGCCGGCGGCCAGCTCCGTGGCCGTGGCCGGTTCGTCGACCACCATGAGCACGGCCTCCAGCGCGGCACGGGCGCCGCCGGGCAGTCCGGAAACGTCCGGAACCCGGGAGTCGCCGGCGTCGGATCCGGCCGCGCCTGATGGGGCCCCGCCGGCTGTGGCAGAGGTGGGTGCTTCGGTCACGGCTGCTCCTCGTATTCTTCGCTCAGCTTGTCGCTGCTCCAGTCCGGGTCGTCGGCGGTCCAGTGCACGGACAGCTCGCCGAGGGGAAGCAGTTGGTCGAAGCCCACTGCCTTGTCCCGGAACATTTCCAGCAGCGCGAGGAACCGGGCCACCACTACGAGGGTGGACTCGGCGTCGGCGATCAGGGCCCGGAAGGTGAGTGCCTTGCCAAGACGCAGGCGGTGGCCGATGATTTCGGCCTGCTCCTTCACGCTTACCGGCGTGCCATGCAGGTGTTCGAGGCCCACTTCGGTGGGGGCTGCTTCCTTGGGTTTCAGGGCCGCTTCGGCCAGAGCCGCGAACTGCTGCGGGGTGTGCTTCCAGACCAGCTCGGGCAGGAGGGCGGCGAACTGGCCCTCCAGGGCGACCTGCCGCGGGTAGCGCCGGCCCTCCAGCTCCAGCGTCGAGCCGATCAGTCCGGCAACCTGCTTGAAGGCCTTGTACTGGAGCAATCGGGCGAAGAGCAGGTCGCGGGCTTCGAGCAGCGCGATGTCCTCGTCGTCCTCGACCTCGCCGGCGGGCAGCAGCCTGGCCGCCTTGAGGTCCAGCAAGGTGGCGGCGATGACCAGGAATTCGCTGGCCTCGTCCAGGGCCCAGTCCTCCCCCAGCCGTTGCAGCCCCTTGATGTATTTGATGAACTCGTCGGTGACCGTGGCCAGCGCCACCTCGGTGATGTCCAGCTGGTGCTTGGAGATCAGGCCCAGCAGCAGGTCGAAAGGGCCGGTGAAGTTGGCCAGCCGGACCTCGAATCCGGGCTTCTTCCCGGGCGGCGACAGCTCTGCCGTCGCGGTTCCCGTCGCCGCCATAGCCCTGGTTAGGGCGCGCCGCCGCGCGAAATCAGCTCTTTGGCCAGGCGGCGGTAGGCGTCGGCACCGGCGTGGTTGCCGGCGTAGCTGGTAATCGGCTCGGCAGCCACGGTGGCGTCGGCGAACTTGATGGAGCGCTTGATCACGGTCTCGAAGACCTTGTCCCCGAAGGCCTCCACGAGCCGGGCGATGACCTCGCGGCCGTGCAGGGTGCGGGAGTCGTACATGGTGGCGAGGACGCCGTCGACCTGCAGGCGGGGGTTCAGCCGGTCCTGGACCTTGTCGATCGTCTCGACCAGCAGCGCCACGGCGCGCAGGGCGAAGAATTCACAGATCAGCGGGATGATGACGCCGTGGGCCGCGGTCAGCGCGTTGACCGTGAGCAGCCCGAGCGAGGGCTGGCAGTCGATCAGGACAACGTCGTAGTCGTCTTCGACCTTTTTCAGGGCCCGGTCCAGGACCTGTTCACGGGCGACCTCGTTCACCAGCTGGACTTCCGCGGCGGAGAGGTCGATGTTGGCCGGCAGCAGGTCCACATTTTCGACGCCGGTCTTCTGGATGGCGTCGCGGATGTCGACCTTGCGGTCCATCAGCACGTTGTAGACCGTGAGGTCCAGCTCGTGCGGATTGGTGCCAAGGCCGGCAGAGAGGGCGCCCTGCGGGTCGAAGTCGACCAGCAGTACGCGGCGGCCGTATTCGGCCAGGGCAGCGGCCAGGTTGATGGTGGACGTGGTTTTGCCCACGCCGCCCTTCTGGTTGACCATGGCGATGACCCGGGCCGGGCCGTGGGATGACAGCGGCGCGGGCTCCGGAAAGTCGCGTTGGGGGCGCCCGGTGGGGCCCATGATGGCGTCTTCCAGGTCGAGTCCGGTGCCTTCCAGAGTGGCTGAACCCTGTTCGCTGCTCACGTATCTATCCACACTTTCGATGACGGTGATTTTCGTGCCTGACCCTGCCGGCTGCTTGTTGTGCTGACTGGCTCATGTTGCGGCCTCATCTTGCTTGCGGCCGCCCGGCAAGGATCGTTATTCCTCCCAAGGTTACAGCCCCCGACACGGTATTCGACGGACCTTGACAACCGCCGTTCCGCGCGCCTTGACCCTCTGGTAGAGGTCGAGGGTTGCCTGGCACCGGGACCCCGCCGCAAACGAAACCGCCCGGACGCGGGGTGCGCGTCCGGGCGATTTCAGTGCGTTCGGGCTGGTGCTCAGGCGTTGACCGGCACCGGCTGCGCGGCCTGGCCGGCTGGCTGGTCGGCGGCCACGTGCCCAGTGTGGCCGGCGATCATGGTCTGCTCGTCGAAGGGCTCGGCGCCGGAGAGGACACGCTCGACCTGTCCGCCGTTGATCTCCTTGACCCAGGTGCCGATCAGGACGGTCGCCACGGCGTTGCCGGTGAAGTTGGTCAGCGCGCGGGCCTCGGACATGAAGCGGTCGATGCCGACAATCATGCCCACGCCGCCAAGCAGTTCCGGACGGTGGGCCTGCAGGCCCGCTGCCAGGGTGGCGAGGCCGGCGCCGGTGACGCCGGCGGCGCCCTTGGAGGCGATGATCATGAAGATCAGCAGCGAGATCTGGGCGCCCAGGTCCAGCGGGGTGCCCATCGCGTTGGCGACGAACAGGGAGGCCATGGTCAGGTAGATGGCCGTGCCGTCGAGGTTGAAGGAGTAGCCGGTGGGGACCGTGACGCCGACGACGGGCTTGGAGACACCGAGGTGTTCCATCTTCGCGATCAGGCGGGGCAGGGCCGCTTCGGAGGAGGACGTGGAGAAGATCAGCAGGTATTCGCGGCCGAGGTAACGCATCAGGCGGAAGATGTTGACACCCGAGACGACCTGGAGCAGGCCGCCCAGGATCACGACGATGAACACCGCGCAGGTGATGTAGAAGGCGACCATGAGGGTGGCCATGCTGATGATGGCCTGCACGCCGGTGGCGCCGACGACGGCGGCGATCGCACCGAATGCGCCGACCGGGGCGAGCCACATGACCATGATCAGGATGCGGAACACGAGGGCCTGGCCGTGGCCGATGGCCTTCAGGATCGGGGTGCCCTGCGGGCCCATCTTCTGCAGCGCGAAGCCGACCAGGATAGCGGCGAGCAGGGTGGGCAGCACGGGGATGTCGCCCGGGATGATGCCGAGCAGGAAGTCGACGGTGCTGTCCGTGGCGGCCTTCTTGTTGGGATCGTACGGGGCGAGCTTGAGGCCCTCACCCGGGTGGATCAGGTTGCCGACGACGAGGCCGATGGCCAGCGCGAAGGTCGACATGACGATGAAGTAGCCGAGGGCCAGGCCGCCGACCTTGCCGACCGTGGCGGCCTTGGCGATCGAGCCGATGCCCAGCACGATGGTGCAGAAGATGACGGGGGCGATCATCATCTTGATGAGCTTGATGAAGCCGTCGCCGAGCGGCTTGAGGGACTTGCCGACCTCGGGGAAGATCAGGCCGACCAGGGCGCCGAGGACCACGGCGACAATGACTGCGATGTACAGGTAGTGGGACTTGTCCAGCCCCTTGCGCTTTTTGACCGGCGCCGCGGCGGTTGCCGCTGACTCTCCTCGTTGAGAGGCCATGGTGTTCTCCTTGTATAGGCTGGACTTCGATGCGGCTTGGGGTGCGCATCACGTCCGTTCTGCGTGTTTCTCCATCATTGGGGATGAAGTGACGCGCATCACCGTTGCGTTCATATTGGTCATGGAAGGTGCAGTTGATCCATCACTGGAGCATCGCCCGCAGGCTGTTTGTGGCCCACTTGCTGTTCATGCTGGCCCTGACCGCCGTCGTCGGCACGGCCACCTTCGTCGACGCCCGCGACCACGCCTACGAGGAAGCCGGCCGGCGGATGGCCGGGATCGCCACCGCGGTGGCAGACAACCCCCTGGTGCTGCAGGCGGCGAGCGCCCCCAATCCCTCGGCGAGGCTCCAGCCCTACGCCCTGGAGGTGATGCGGGACGCCCGCGCGGACTTCATCACGATCATGGCGCCGGACCGGACCCGGTGGACCCATCCCCGCAACGAGGAGCTGGGCAAGCCCTACATCGGCTCGATCGACGCGGCCCTGCGCGGCGAGGTCTTCACCGAGATCATGGCCGGCACGCTCGGACCGTCCGTGCGGACGATCGCCCCGGTCAAGGACGCCGACGGCAAGGTCCGGGCCCTGGTGGCGGCGGGCGTGACGGTGGGGACGGTGGATGTCGCGTTTTCCGGCCGCCTGCCGGCGCTGCTCGCGATCGCAGTGGCTCTGCTGGCCGGCGGTTCGGTGGCCTCCTGGCTGCTGGGCCGCTACCTCCGCCGGGTTACCCGCGGCTGGGGCCCGGAGCAGCTGGCGCAGCTGTTCGCCTATTACGAGTCGGTGCTCCACTCGGTCCGCGAGGGGGTGATCCTGATTGACCCGAAGGGCAAGGTGGTGATGTACAACGATCAGGCGGCCGCGCTGCTCGGGGTGCCGCCCCGCGCCGTCGACGTCGGGTCCTCCGGCGGCCGCGGACCGGACGCGCCGTCGCTGGCGGAACTGCCGCTGGCCCCCAGCCTCAAGGAACTCTTCGAATCCGGCCGGACCGCCCAGGACGAAATCCACCTGACCGGCCCGCGTGTCCTGGTGGTGAACCAGGGCCCCGCGGTCGGGCCCCGCTCCCCCGCGGCCCGGCAGCGGCCGGCGGCCTCCGGCGCCCCCGTCTACGGCACGGTGGCCACCATCCGGGACCGCACCGAAATCGAGTCGCTCGGCAGCGAGTTGGAGACCATGCGGACGCTCTCCGACGCCCTCCGCGCCCAGACCCACGAACACGCCAACCGGCTGCACACCATCGTGTCCCTGATGGAACTGGGCCGCGGCAACGAGGCACTGGATTTCGCCACCAACGACCTGGAGCTGAGCCAGCGGCTGACCGATGACCTGGTCAGCTCCCTCGAGGAGCCGGTGCTCGGCGCCCTGGTCATGGGCAAGGCCGCCGAGGCGCACGAACGCGGCGTCGAACTCATCCTCACCACCGACGGCTCCACGGCGGTGACCGGACTGGCCGTCCAGGATCTCGTTGCCATCCTCGGCAACCTGCTCGACAACGCGATCGACGCCGCGGCCGATGCGCCACCGCCGCGCCTCGTGGAGCTGAGTGTCTCCTCGGCGGGCGGAGCCCTGGAGATCACGGTGGAGGACAGCGGCCCCGGCATCGATCCGGACGCCGTGGAGGATGTTTTCCGGCACGGCTTCAGCACCAAGGCTCCGGGTCCCTTCGGGCGCGGCCTCGGGCTGGCCCTGGTCCGCCAGGCCGTGCAGCGCCTGGGCGGTAGCATGACAATCACCAGCCCGGCCGGGGCACTGTTCCGTGTCACCCTGCCGACGGCACCGGCTGCAGCGGCAGGCGCGGCGAGAGACGCCGCGGACGGCGCCAGGGAAGAACCAGCCGGGACAGCAGAGGAACAGCAATGAGCGATATCCGCGTACTCGTCGTCGAGGACGAGCCGATCGCCGCGGCCGCCCACGCCGCCTACATCGGCCGACTCGAGGGCTTCACCCTGGCCGGGTCTGCCCCGGACGGGCAGTCCGCCCTGCGCCTGATGACGGACCTGTCAGCCGCCGGGCAGCCCGTGGAACTGGTCTTGCTGGACATGAACCTGCCGGACCTGCACGGGCTGGACATCGCCCGCCGGATGCGGGCCGCCGGCCTCTTTGCGGACATCATCGCGATCACGGCGGTGCGGGAGCTGAACATCGTCCGCAGCGCCGTGGCAACCGGCGTCGTGCAGTACCTGATCAAGCCGTTCACCTACGCCACGTTCGCGGACAAGCTGAGCAGCTACCGGCAGTTCCGTGAACAGCTGGCCTCCCCCGGCCCGGGCGGTACCGGCGCGGGGGCGTCCCAGAGTGACGTGGACCAGGCCTTCGCCAGCCTGCGGGCGCCCTCCGAACTGCCGCTGCCCAAGGGCCTGTCCGCCTCGACACTGGATTCCGTGCAGGACTTCATGAAGCTGCAGGCCGGTGCGGTGTCGGCCAGCGAGGTGATGGAAGCACTGGGCATGTCCCGCGTCACGGCCCGCCGCTACCTCGAGTACCTCGCGGACGCCGGTACGGTGTCACGCACCGCACGCTACGGCGCCCCCGGCCGGCCGGAGAACGAGTACCGCTGGAGCCGGCCGGCGTCGTAGCCCTACACCTGGCCCCATGCCTCTCCCCCGCGGCGCCAGCTCACCCAACTGGCGGACTAGGACGCCGTTGACGGGCGGGTGCCCACGGCGCCGGGCCGCAGCGTCTCCAGGAGCTGGTCGATCACGCCGGCGTCCTCGATCGTGGAGGGCACCACATAGTCGTCGCCGTCGGCGATTTGGCGCATGGTCTTGCGCAGGATCTTTCCGGAGCGGGTCTTCGGCAGGGCCTCCACGACCGTGACGTGCTTGAAATCCGCCACGGCGCCAATGTCGCGCCGGACCAGGGCGATCAGGTCCTTGACCAGGATCTCCTCCGGCACGTCCACCCCCGATTTGAGGACCACGTAGCCGCTGGGGCGTTGGCCCTTGAGGGGGTCCGCGAGTCCGATCACAGCGCATTCGGCGACGGCCGGGTGCTGGCCGATCACCTGTTCCATGGCGCCGGTGGAGAGCCTGTGCCCGGCGACGTTGATGATGTCGTCGGTCCGGCCCATCACGAAGAGGTAGCCGTCCTCGTCCTGGTAACCGGAGTCGCCGGTGGCGTAGCAGCCCTCGAAGGCCTGGAGGTAGGAGGAGATGTAGCGTTCGTCGTTGCGCCAGAGCGTGGTCAGCGTGCCCGGCGGCAGGGGCAGTCCCAGGACGATGTTCCCCTCGGTGCCGGGTTCCACCTCGTCGCCCGCGCCGTCCAGGATCCGCAGCTTGAAGCCGGGCATCGGAACGCTGGGCGAACCGGCCTTGATCGGCAGCCCGTCCAGGCCGCGAGGGTTGGCGCAGATGGCCCAGCCGGTCTCGGTCTGCCACCAGTGGTCCACCACGGGCACGCCGAGGACGCGGGACGCCCAGTGGAAGGTGTCCGTGTCCAGCCGCTCGCCCGCCGCAAACAGGGTGCGCAGGCTGGAGATGTCGTATTGATCGAGCAGCTTCGCCTCGGGGTCGGCCTTCCGGATGGCCCGCAGCGCGGTAGGGGCGGTAAACAGCACGTTGACCTTGTGGTCCTGGATGACCCGCCAGAACGCGCCCGCGTCCGGGGTGCCCACCGGCTTGCCTTCATAGATCACGGTGGTGGCGCCGGCCAGCAGCGGCCCGTAAACAATATACGAGTGCCCCACCACCCAGCCGACGTCGGAGGCAGTCCACATGACGTCGCCGGGGCCGACGTCGTAGATATTCTCCAGCGTCCAGCTCAGGGCGACGGCGTGGCCCCCGTTGTCCCGCACCACGCCCTTGGGTGACCCGGTGGTGCCCGAGGTGTAGAGGATGTAGAGGGGGTCCGTGGCTGCGACGTCGACCGGGGCGGCGGGCTCGGCGGACGCCATCGCCGTGTCCCAGTCCAGCCAGCCGGCGTGGTCTGCAGCGGACGCGGTGAAGCCTTCCCGTGCCTTGACCAGCACGGGGGTCTCCGGCGCGCCGGCCAGTTCCAGCGCTTCGGCGACGGCCGGGAGGTACTCGATCCGCCGCGAGGGCTCGATTCCGCCGGAGGCGGTGACCACGGCGGCGGGGTTGGCGTCCCGGATGCGGGCGGCGAGTTCCTTAGGCGCGAAACCGCCGAAGACCACCGAGTGGATCGCGCCGAGCCGGGCGGTTGCCAGCATGGCGATGGCGGCCTCCGGGATCATCGGCATGTAGATCACCACACGGTCGCCCTTGCCGACGCCGTGGCTGCGCAGCACCCCGGCGAAGCGAGCGACGAGGTCGGTGAGCTCGGCGTAGCTGAAGCGCTGCTGCGTGCCCAGCATGGCGGAGTCGTAGATCAGGGCGTCCTGGCCGCCGCGGCCCTCCGCCACGTGGCGGTCCAGGGCGTTGTAGCAGGTGTTCAGCACGCCGTCGGGAAACCAGCTGTAAAGCGGCGCGCGGCTGGAGTCGAGGGCCCGGCCCGGCGGCGTGCTCCAGTCGATCTTCCCGGCGGCCTCAAGCCAGAAGTCCTCCGGCTGCTCAACGCTGCGCTGGTAACTGTCCCGGTAGCTCTTGGTGACCATGAAGTAATCCCGTCCACGACGTTGTGATGCAGCTCATGGTAGCCCTGCTGGGGTCCTTCCACAAGGGCTGTGTATACAGCGGACACTTGGATCTGGCTCTTTTTGCTGATTAGGGCCGGAAAGTGTGGGCTATTCTGCCGATTGTGTATACACTGGACGGGTCAGCCGAGGAAGGAGACCATCATGCGCGCCAGTGACAAGGCCTACGCCGCCCTGCGCGACGACATCATCGAGTGGCGTCTCCTGCCGGGAACAGTCCTCGCCGAGGTCGAACAGTCCGAGCGGCTCGGCATCTCGCGGACCCCGCTGCGCGAGGCCCTCAGCCGGCTCAGCGCGGAAGGGCTGACGACGACGGCGGGCGGCCGCGGCGTCGTCGTTACCGACATTTCCCTCGAGGACATTGACGAACTCTTCGAACTGCGCGAAACCCTCGAGGGCAGGGCCGCGGCGCTGGCCGCCGAGCGCGGCGATGCGGCGACATTCGAGCAACTGCGTCGCGAGCTCCTGCGAGCGCCGGAGCTGATCAATGGCACAGACCCCGCACGCCATGACTACTACAGCCTGGTCGGGCGGCTCGACGCGGCCATCGACGCCGCTATTTCCAACTCCTACCTGGTCCAGGCCATGCGCAGCCTGCGCGTTCACCTGGTCCGGGTGCGCCGGCTGGCGGCCGACGACGCCGAGCGCCTCACCGCAGCGGCCGCCGAGCACGCCACCATTGCCGAAGCCATCGCCGCCGGCAACCCGCGGCTCGCCGAGGCCGCCACCACGCTGCATCTGCACCGAAGCCTTTCCCACGTCAAAGCCACCCACGTACCTCACTAGAAGGAGCACCATGGTTAAGGAACACCACGTCCGCGTTTACAAGAGCGAGGAAAACCTGGCCCGCGAGGACCAGCTCGCCTTCAAGATCGCCAAGGTGGCCGCGGATCCCGTCGCCGTCTCCGACGAGGTCACCGACATGGTGATCAACCGCGTCATCGACAATGCTTCGGTGGCCATCGCTTCCCTGAACCGCGCCCCGATCGTCGCCGCCCGCGCCCAGGCACTTACCCACGGTCCCAGCACCGGCGGCAAGGGCTCGAAGGTGTTCGGCATCGAGGAGCGCGTGGCTCCGGAATGGGCGGCCTGGGCCAACGGCGTCGCCGTCCGCGAACTCGACTACCACGACACGTTCCTGGCCGCGGACTACTCCCACCCGGGCGACAACATCCCGCCGATCCTCGCCGTCGCCCAGCACGTCGGTTCCAGCGGCAAGGACCTGATCCGCGGCATCGCCACCGGCTACGAGATCCAGGTCAACCTGGTCAAGGCCATCTGCCTGCACAAGCACAAGATCGACCACGTAGCGCACCTGGGCCCCTCCGCCGCCGCCGGCATCGGCACCCTGCTGGGCCTCGACGTCGAGACCATCTTCCAGTCCATCGGCCAGGCGCTGCACACCACCACCGCCACCCGCCAGTCCCGCAAGGGCGAGATCTCCACCTGGAAGGCCCACGCCCCCGCGTTTGCCGGCAAGATGGCTGTTGAATCCGCCGACCGTGCCATGCGCGGCCAGACCTCCCCGGTGCCGATCTACGAAGGTGAAGACGGCGTCATCGCCTGGATGCTCGATGGCCCCGACGCCAACTACACGGTGCCGCTGCCCGAGGACGGCGAAGCCAAGCGCGCCATCATGGACACCTACACCAAGGAACACTCCGCCGAGTACCAGGCACAGGCGTGGATTGACCTGGCCCGCAAGCTGCACGGCGAGCACCCCGAGGTCACCGACCCGGCCAACGTCGAGTCCGTGCTGATCAAGACCAGCCACCACACGCACTACGTGATCGGTTCCGGCGCCAACGACCCGCAGAAGTACAGCCCCACGGCAAGCCGGGAAACCCTGGACCACTCCATTCCGTACATCTTCACGGTGGCCCTGCAGGACGGGGCCTGGCACCATGTCGATTCCTACGCCCCGGAGCGCGCAGGCCGCCCGGACACGGTGGAGCTGTGGCAGAAGGTGACCACGGTCGAGGATCCGGAATGGACCCGCCGCTACCACTCGCTGGATATCGCGGAGAAGGCCTTCGGCGGCTCCGTGGAGATCACGCTCAAGGACGGCACCGTCATCACCGACCAGATCGCCGTCGCCGACGCGCACCCGCTGGGCGCCCGGCCGTTCGCCCGCGAGCAGTACGTCAACAAGTTCCGCACCCTCGCCGCCGGCCTCGTGGCCGAGGACGAGATCGAGCGCTTCCTGGCCGCCGCCGCGCGGCTTCCCGAACTCGCCGCCGGCGAGCTCGACCAGCTCAACATCAAGGCAGCCGACGGCGTGATCGACCTGGCAGCCGCCCCGAAGGGACTCTTCTAATGCTGTATTCGAAGACCACGCCGGAGCAGAAGCGGATCCGGTTCCGGGAGCTGCTTGCTTCCGGGACAATCCAGCAGTTCCCGGGTGCGTTCAACCCGCTCTCGGCCCGGCTGATCGAGGAAAAGGGATTCGCCGGGGTGTACATCTCCGGCGCCGTCCTCGCCAATGACCTCGGCCTGCCGGACATCGGCTTGACCACGCTCACCGAGGTGGCCACCCGGGCCGGGCAGATCGCCCGGATGACGGACCTGCCCTCGATCGTCGACGCCGATACCGGTTTCGGCGAGCCGATGAACGTGGCACGCACCATCCAGGAGCTCGAGAACGCGGGCCTGGCCGGCTGCCACATCGAGGACCAGTTCAACCCGAAGCGCTGCGGCCACCTCGACGGCAAGAACGTTGTGGACCTCGACACCGCGACCAAGCGGATCCGGGCCGCGGCCGACGCCCGACGGGATCCCAACTTCCTGATCATGGCCCGGACCGACATCCGGGCCACCGATGGGCTCGAGGCGGCGCAGCAGCGGGCCAAGGCCCTCGTGGAAGCCGGCGCTGACGCGATCTTCCCGGAAGCCATGAAGGACCTCAGCGAGTTCCAGGCCATCCGCGACGCCGTCGACGTGCCGATTCTGGCCAACATGACCGAGTTCGGCAAGAGCGCGCTGTTCACGGTCGACGAGCTGGCCGGCGTCGGCGTCAACATGGTCATCTACCCGGTAACGCTGCTCCGTAGTGCCATGGGCGCTGCTGAGCGTACTCTGGAATCGATCAAATCCGACGGCACCCAGGAGGCACAGGTTTCGAGCATGCTGACCCGTGCGCGTCTCTACGACCTCGTCGACTACGAGGCGTACAACCGCTTTGACACCGGGGTCTTCAATTTCCAGATCCCCGGCATCTGACACCCCCACCGGACTGCCGGCCCCGGCCGGTCAACAGGCGTTAGGAACAAAGGAGTTTCAGCATGGCTGAAAATGAGATCAAAAAGGGCCTTGCCGGCGTCGTGGTGGACTACACCGCGGTGTCCAAGGTCAACCCGGACACCAATTCCCTGCTCTACCGCGGCTACCCCGTCCAGGAGCTGGCCGCCAAGTGCAGTTTCGAGGAAGTGGCCTACCTGCTCTGGAACGGCGAGCTGCCGACGCCGGAGCAGCTGGCGGAGTTCACCGCAGCCGAGCGCGCGGGACGTGCCCTGGATCCGGTCGTCAAGCAGGTCATCGACGCGCTGCCGATCACCTCGCACCCCATGGACGTCTGCCGCACCGCGGCGTCGGTGATGGGCGCCCGGCACCCGCTCGCCGAGGACTCCTCGCGGGAGGCCAACATGGCCAAAGCCGTGGACCTCTTCGCCGCCATGCCGGCGGTGGTGGCCTACGACCAGCGCCGACGCCACGGGCAGGCAGCGGTGGAGCCCCGTAACGACCTGGGCTATTCCGCCAACTTCCTGTGGATGGCCTTCGGCGAGGAGCCGGTCCAGGAAGTAGTGGAGGCGTTCAATGTCTCGATGATCCTGTACGCCGAGCACTCTTTCAATGCCTCGACCTTCACGGCGCGGGTAATCACCTCCACGCTCTCGGACCTGCACTCGGCCGTGACCGGCGCCATCGGGGCGCTGAAGGGGCCGCTGCACGGCGGCGCGAACGAGGCGGTCATGCACACCTTCGACGAGATCGGCATCCGGCAGGAGGAGTCGCTCGAAGAGGCTGCGGTGCGGGCGAAGGCCTGGATGGAAGATGCCCTGGCGCACAAGAAGAAGGTCATGGGCTTCGGCCACCGCGTGTACAAGCACGGCGACTCCCGGGTTCCCACCATGAAGGCGGCCCTGGACAAGATGATCGCGCACTACGGCCGTCCGGAGCTGCTGGGGCTCTACAACGGACTCGAGGCCGCGATGGATGAGGCGAAGGCGATCAAGCCGAACCTCGACTACCCGGCCGGACCGACGTACCACCTGATGGGATTCGACACCCCCACCTTCACTCCGCTGTTCGTCGCCAGCCGGATCACCGGCTGGACCGCGCACATCATGGAGCAGCTGGACTCGAACTCGCTGATCCGCCCGCTGAGCGAATACAACGGTGTCGAGGAACGGCACGTGCCGTAGACAGCATGACTTAGCCAGTGCGAGCAACAAAAAAAGCGCGGGCCGCCCACCTCCTGGAGGTGGACGGCCCGCGCTTTTTGTTGCTAGCCCTGCATCCTCAGGCTGAGGATCATGGCCTTGAGCTTCTTGTACTCCGGGCTCCGCATAAAGTCCTTGGCCTCCGCCAGCGAGTTGAAGATGGGGTCATCGTTCCTCTGGCTTTGGAAGGTGCGGTCGGCAAAGGACAGGGTGCCTTTGGGCGCACCGGACACGAAGGAGAACATCTTGCAGCTGTCCTTCACTTGCCCGGTCACATTGTCGACCAGTCCAACCTGGTAGTCGAAGGCGCCGCCGTCCGCCCGCATATCCAGGACGCGGTAGGAAAACCGCACTCCACTGGCCTGGGCCCACGGCGTGTCCAGGGCCGGCGCTGTGTCGAGTTCCGTCATTTTGTACGGACCCGGACCGCAGGCGCCGCCGACTGCACCAGTGGCGCCGTGGTAAAGCTCGGCCACCTGCATCCTGGCTTCGTTGAAGACGATGATTTTGGTACCCGGGAACTCGGCGGGCCGGTCCGTGGATTCCTCTACCGTCCAACGGTCAGGCAAGGTGAATGAGACCCCGGCCGAAGCGCTGACGTAACGCCCGTTGGTGACTCCGCTGACCGTCCCGTCCGTTGCGGGCGCTGTGGTTGCCGACGGCGTCGCGGATTCCGACGCCGTGGCGGTGGGCGACGGTTCCGTCGTGACGGTGGCGGATTCGGTCGGCGTGGATACTGCCGCCGTCGAGGCCGCAGCGGGGGCCGGGTCGGCGGGCCGCATATTGCCGGCGACGGCGACGCCCCCGGCAACGGCCGCCAGCGCGACGATAACGACGGCAGCCGCCAGCGGCCAGCGGCGGCGTGTACCGTTTACGGCCGGCTGTTCGTCGTCGTAGGACTCCCCGCCCGTAAGGTCGTGCTTGCTTGAATCCATGCCTTGCCCCCAATGTGGTCCGTGTGCCGCTTGCCGGCGAGCGAAGGAAGTGCCTGGATCGCCGCTGAGCAATGTTCGAAGCCTAGGCTACCGGCCGAGCAGCGGCATTCCCCGCACCGAGTTTCGAGTCGCGGAAATATTCGTCGCGGGCGCCGGGCCTCAGCCTTGCGTGGTCCTCTGCGTGGAGGGGTAGCGGATCGACGCCACCGTTTCGTTGTCCTCGTTGAGGACCACGACGACGTCGATGGTTTCGCCGGCCAGCGCCGGTGGTAGCCAGTGCCCGGCATCCTGCCACATGCGGTGCAACGGAAGCTCCCCGACGCCGAACCATTCGGGCGTTATTTCCGCGCTTTCGGCGGGTTCGCCGTTCCAGCGCCGGGTGGTGAAGAGCCGGCAGGCCATGTTCCATGCCGGCCGGGCGGGAAAGATGAACTCGACGTTGCCGGCGTGGACCAGGTCCTCCTGGAGCACCACGACACCGACCTCTTCCCAGACCTCGCGGACCACGGCCTCGGCGTCGCTCTCCCCCGGTTCGACGTGGCCGCCGACGCCGACGATCTTGCCGACGCCGAACCCGGTCCTTTTCAGGCCCAGCAGCACCTCCGCGCCGCCCGCCGTGTCGCGGAGCAGGAAGCAGAGGGTCACTGGTGTGAGGTTCATGTATTCCAGCCTAATAGCCGCCGGCACCGAAGTTACCCGGCCGCCGGGCCCTCGCCGACCAGCTTCGGCCGCAGTTTGACCGGAATTCCCTTGGCCGCGAATTCCTTGTCCATGGCCTGCTGCGCGGTGAGTCCCTGGTTGTTCGTCGCCTGGAACTCCCAGTTGAAGACGTAGGCCCACTCCTGCCGAACGTCACAGAGGAAACGGCCGTTTTGCAGCTTGGCAATCTTGTACCACGCGTTGCCGCCGTCGAGCTTGAGCGCCCGGACGCCATCATCGGAAATGGAGTAGGCGAGCCAACCGTCAGCACAGCCCAGCACGGTGTAATAAGCCTGCTCGGCGGCGGGGATCGCCTTGATGGCACGCGTCTGGTCATTGCGCTGTTGGTCGATATTGGACAGCGTGCACGCGACGCCGCCGGTGCTCAAAGCTGCGGCGCTCGTTGGAGCGGGAGCGGCTGTGGACGTGGGCGCCGTCGGGGTGGCCGAACTTGGTGAGGGGCTGGCAGGACTCGGTGCGGGGCTTGCGGAGGCGGTCACCGTTGGGACCCCGGTCTGGGCAGGGCCGGGCGCCGATTGCGGCATCAGGTTCCCGCCGATCACCACTGCGGCAACGACAGCAGCAGCGGCCAGCACGGTTGCCGCCGCGGCCCGGACGGTTTTGCGTCGTGCCGGTGTCCGCCCTGCGGGTGTGCGCCCGGCCAGTTGGACAATGTTGGGATCCGTAGAAAAGACGGCAGAGCGGGCAGCATCGCTCCCCGGCGCCACGCCCGGTGCACCGACACGCGGCTTGGCGTCCTTCATGAGCTGTTCGATGCGGTCCATGGCTAGTCCTTCCGTTCGGTCATGAGATGGGTGGGCGCGGCCTTCGCGAAGGCCCGGCGTGCCCGGTGCAGTCGGACTGCAGCGGCGGACGGAGAACATCCCAGCGCCTGGGACAGTTCAGCGGTGCTCAGTTCGTCCCAGTAGGTGAGCATGAGGACCTCGCGATCCCGCTCCCTCAACCGCGCTAGAACGTCCGCTACGGCGGCGCGTTGTTCAGTGTCTGGCCCTGGAACCTGGCTGCGGGCCTCATCTTCCAGCCGATCGACCAGTTCCTGGCGGCGACGGCGGCCCTTGTATTCGTTGCCGATCACGTTCCGGGCGGTCGCCAGCAGCCAGCCAATACCGGGTGGTTCCGGCAGCTGCTTTTCCCAGGCAATCCTGAAGACATCCGCAGCCAGTTCCTCGGCGCGGTGCCGGTCGCTGATCCGGCAGGCAATGTAGCGGTAGACCCGCACTGAATGTTGCGTGTGCAGGTCAATGAACGCTTGCTCTTTGGCAGCCAACATGGTGCTTCCCCCGGACATCGGATGACTTCTTCCTGAAGACTAAGTGTCCTGCGACGGGTTTTTTCTTACATCGGCCACTAAAAACATTCAGGAGCGGAAATTCTGGCAGGATGTCGTGATGCCCTTCACTTTGCGCGAACCCGCGCTGCCCGAGGCACTTGAGATCGCTGATCTGCACGTGGCCACGTGGCGGGAGACGTATTCACGCTTACTTCCTGAGGACTTCTTCACCGAGGAGCATGTCCGGAGCCGACACCAGATGTGGAACAGGGTCCTCGGGAACCCCCGCGTGGAATGGACTATCAGAATCGCGGAGAGCAGAGGACAGATCATCGGCTTCGCGTTCGCTGGTCCCAGCCTCGACGCGAGGGGTCAGCAACTCCCCCGCGACCGGCAGCTCTACAGCCTTTACGTGTTGGCGGAGCACCACGGCACCGGGGTGGGACAGGCCTTGATGGATGCGACCGTGGGCGATGGTGGGGCCATGCTGTGGGTCGCGAAGGACAATCCCCGTGCGGTGGCGTTCTATCGCCGCAACGGCTTCGATTTCGACGGTACGGAACAGAGGGACCCCGGGGCTCCAAAGATCGTCGACGCACGCATGGTGAGGTAGGGACCGTCAGTTGATTAGTCGATCAGGCCGGTTGGAGAAGGCGCCCCACCAGCGTGGTTCCCATCGCCGAGGACCAGTCCGGGTCGGTTGCTTCAACGGCAGGGATTTCGTGCCCGGCCCTAAATTCATGCCAGTCCGGAAATTCATACCAGTCCGGGAGGGGATCCTCCGGCAGTTCCAGTCCAAGATGTTCGCCTGCACGATCCTCTGGAAACGGCGCGGGCACACTCCCGTATCCCGTATGCCCTGGCAGTCCTTGGTGGGACTGGGTGTCCGACTCCGCAATGAGCGTCGGCAAGTGGGGTGGTTCCCAATCCTGGTGTTCGCTGGCGTAGTGCCGGCCGGTCGGTGAGGTCCAGCCAGGCGGGTGGTCTTGACTGGCTTGGGTGGGTGCCCAGGCCGTGGTGTGTTTGAGGCGGTGGTGTTTGCGGCAGGGTTGGCCGAGGTTGGCGATCCCGGTGGTGCCGCCGTCGGCCCAGGCCAGGAGGTGGTCAGCGTCGTTGTCCAGGGACAGGTTGTTGCAGCCCGGGAACGGGCATTTGCCGTCACGCAGGCGCAGCCACTGCCGCAGGGCCTTCGGGACGCGGTAGCTGGTGCGGCCGATTTCCAGCGGGGCGCCGTCGCGCGGGTCGGTCAGGACCCGGTAGAACGAATCGGCGCCGCCTGCGACCAGGCGGCGGGCCATCGACGGCGGGATCGGTCCGTGCCCGTCCAGCATGGCAGGTTCGTCGGTGGCTCCAAGCAGGGAGAGGGCCGGGACCGTGATCAGGACCTGTGCCCGCGGCGCCGGGACATCCCCGGCCACAGCCTCGCTCCCGCCGCAGCCCGCTTCGCCGCCCCCGTTGCTCAGCAGCCAGGTGGCGGCAACGTCCGCGCGGAGCTGGCTCAGGGTCCGGACCTCAGAAGGGTTTTGCAGGGCCCGGGCCGCGCTGGTGATCCGCTCCCAGATACCCGCGGCCGAGTCGGCCGGAAGATACGCCGAAAGCCAGGCCATCCCGTCCCGGTCCGGGCAGTATTCGACCCGCCGGTCCCCCGCACTCTTGGTGTGGCGCGACTCTACGCTGACCGGGTGGTGGCGTTCGCGCCAGCTCCGGGCCTTGGCCCGAAACCGGCCCGGCGCCAACTCCCCGGCTGGGCATCCACGCGCCGGATCTGGTGCCTCCGGGTCCAGGAAGTGGGTCTCCAGCGCCGCCGCCCCGGCCGGATCCAGGCCCTCGGCTTCGTCGACCATGATCCGGGCGTGCTGCCACGAGATCGTTCCGGCCTGCAAGGCTGCCAGGGTTAGAGGCAACGACGTCGTGAGTGCCCGGCTTTCGTGCAGGAGGGCTCCGGCGCTCCGTTCGCTCACGAAAAGCACACATGCGACCTCGGCTACCACGGCCATCTCCTGCGCTGTCGAATCCCGCGGCGTCGCCGCGGGCTGTGCCAGGGCTTCTGCGGCCTGCGGGTAAGCCGCTGCGAGCCTGACCTTCAGTGCGGCGGTCCGGGCCTCCAGCCGGGCCACCTCGGCCAGACCGTCCAGGCAACCATCGGCCAAGGCCCGCAGCGGATCGGTATGCTCTTCGCCGTCGCTTATGACGGCAGCCAGTGCAGCGACAGAGTCGGCAACGGCTGCCAGGGCCTCACCAGTCTGCGCGTTGAAAGCCACTCCGCTTTTCATACCCCCAGCCTACGAACGAGCACCGACATTATTGATGGCGGTGCGTCGCATCCTGCCGGCCGGTAAGCTGCCGGCCGCACGCCCGGCAGGCCAAGCAGGCCAAGCAGGCCAAGCAGATCAGGCCTACCCCAGCGCTCTCGGATGCGCGGCGGCGTAGATCTCGCGCAGCGTGTCAGCGGTGACCAGCGTGTAGACCTGTGTGGTGGTTACGGACGCGTGGCCCAGCAGCTCTTGCACAACGCGGACATCGGCCCCGCCCTCGAGCAGGTGCGTGGCGAAGGAGTGCCGCAGGGTGTGGGGCGAAACGTCCTTGGTGATGTTGGCCTTCTCGGCCGCGGCTTTGAGGATGGTCCAGGCGCTTTGGCGGCTGATCCGGCCGCCCCGGGCGTTCAGGAAGAGGGCCGGGGTGCCTTTGCCCTTGGCGGCCAGCAGCGGCCGGCCGCGGACCAGGTAGGCGTCCAGGGCGCGTGCTCCGTAGGATCCCAGCGGCACCAAGCGCTCCTTGGAGCCCTTGCCGAACAGCCGGACAATCGCCGGGCCGGGCTCGTCGTCCCCTTGGAGCGAGATGTCGTCGACGTCGAGGCCTACGGCCTCGCTGATGCGCGCCCCGGTGGAATACAGGAACTCGAGCAGGGCGCGGTCGCGCAGTCCGGTCGCAGTGTCGGTTCCGGCCGCTTCCAGGATGCGGGTCACCTCATCGACCGTGATGGCCTTGGGCAGCCGCTTTCCGGGCATCGGCGGGTGCACATCGCTGGCCGGGTCGGCGGGCGTGACACCTTCCAGCGCCCAGAACTTGTGCAGCCCGCGAACCGCCACAACCGTGCGGGCGGCCGAGCGCACACCGAGGGCGGAACCGCCGTCGGACCCGTCGGAGAGCGCCTGCACGAAGCCCGTCACGTCGCGCCGGGTGATCTCCTCCGGGCGCTGGCGGCCGGCCCTGGCGAGGTGCCGGGCGTAGCGCGCCAGGTCGCGTCGGTAAGCGGAGAGGGTGTTCGCGGCCAGTCCGCGCTCAACCCCCATGTGCTGCAGGTAGTCGGTGATGGCGCGGTCGACGGCGGTCAGCGGACGGGCGGGCGCCGGCTTCGCCGGGGGCAAGGCCTCGGCAGGAGGTTCAGCGGCGGGAGGTTCGGCCGCCAGCAGTCCGGTCATCAGCGCTGGCTGGGGTGGGCCGGCCACGGCGCGTCGGCCGGGCGGAGTCCCTGGAACCCGTCGGACCGGGCCGCGGCGGCGGCGAGGATTCCGACGACGGCGGAGGGGTTGTGCAGCCGTCCGTCCAGCACCGCCGAGACAGCCGCGTCGAGCGGGATCCAGTGCAGCTCGATTTCCGCTTCCTCGTCGGTGCGGACGTGCAGTTCGTGGCCGGGGACGTCGCTCAGGTCCCGGGCCAGGTAGATGCGGATGGCTTCGCTGGAGGAACCGGGTGAGTTGAAGAAGTCCGCCAGCACGTTCCACGTCCCGGCCACCAGGTCCGCTTCCTCGGCGAGCTCCCGGGCTGCCCCGGCCACGAAGTCCTCGCCCTCGACGTCGAGCAGCCCGGCGGGGATTTCCCAAAGGGCCATGCCCACCGGGTGCCGGTACTGCTTGATCAGCAGGATCTCGCCGTCGTCGTTCATCGGCAACACGGCCACCGCACCGGGGTGGTCGATGTAATCACGGACCAGTGGCTCGCCGTCGTCGCTCAGCTGGAAACTGTCGCTGACAACGTCCCAGATCCGGCCTTCGTAGACCTTCTCGGAAGACAAAAGACGGCGCGGGCTCGGCTCATCCGAAACCTGCCGTGCAGCATTGGGGGTCTCAGACTTACCGGGCATCGCGCCGTCCTTTGATTCAGTTGGGAGTTACTTTGACTCTGCCGGAGTCGACTTGGCGGCCGCAGCCTTGCCAGTGGCAGCGGCAGGCTGGCCCGCGCCGTGCTGGCGGTCCAGGGCAGCCTTGACCAGCCCGGCGAACAGCGGGTGCGGGCGGGTGGGCCGTGAGCTCAGCTCCGGGTGCGCCTGCGTGGCCACGTAGTACGGGTGGACTTCACGGGGAAGCTCGACGTACTCGACCAGCTTGCCGTCCGGCGAAGTTCCGGAGAAGACGAGGCCCTGGGCAGCGATCTGCTCGCGGTACTTGTTGTTGACCTCGTAGCGGTGCCGGTGGCGTTCGCTGACCGTAGTGGTGCCGTAGGTCTCGGCGATGACCGAACCCTCGTCCAGCTTCGCCTCATACAGGCCCAGGCGCATGGTGCCGCCCAGGTCGCCCTTGCCGTCGACGATGTCGAGCTGCTCTTCCATCGTGGCGATGACCGGGTACTTAGAGTCCGGTTCGAACTCGGACGAGGAGGCGCCCTCCAGGCCGACCACGTTGCGGGCGTACTCGATCACCATGCACTGCAGGCCCAGGCACAGGCCCAGCACCGGGAGCTTGGTTTCGCGGGCGTACTTCAGGGCGCCGAGCTTGCCCTCAAGGCCGCGGATGCCGAAGCCGCCAGGGACGCAAATCGCGTCCACGCCGGCCAGGGACTTGACGGCACCGTCGTGGGTTTCGCATTCGTCCGAGGGGACCCAGCGGATCTTGACCTTGGTGTCGTTTGCGAAGCCGCCGGCACGCAGTGCTTCGGTCACGGACAGGTAGGCGTCCGGCAGGTCGATGTACTTGCCCACGAGGGCAATCTCAACCTCATGCTTGGGGTTGTGGACGGCTTCGAGGAGCTTGTCCCAGCTGGTCCAGTCGACGTCCTTGAACGGCAGGTCCAGGGCGCGGACGATGTAGGAGTCCAGGCCCTGGGAGTGCAGGGTCTTGGGGATGTCGTAGATGCTCGGTGCGTCCGGGCAGCCGATCACGGCGTCGATGTCGACGTCGCACATCCGGCCGATCTTGTCGCGCATGGCCTGCGGGACCTCGCGGTCGGAGCGGATCACGATCGCCTCGGGCTGGATACCGATGGAGCGCAGCGCAGCGACGGAGTGCTGCGTCGGCTTGGTCTTCAGTTCCTGCGAGGGCCCGATGTAGGGCACGAGGGAGACGTGCAGGAAGAACACGTTGTTCCGGCCGACGTCCTGGCGGACCTGGCGTGCGGACTCGAGGAACGGCTGGGATTCGATGTCGCCAACGGTGCCGCCGATTTCGGTGATGATGACGTCCGGAGCGTTCTTGCCCTCGGCGGGGAGCCGCATGCGGCGCTTGATCTCATCGGTGATGTGCGGGATGACCTGGACGGTGTCGCCGAGGTACTCGCCGCGGCGCTCCTTGGCAATGACCGTGGAGTACACCTGGCCGGTCGTGACGTTGGCCGAGCCCTCAAGGTTTTCATCGAGGAAGCGCTCGTAGTGGCCGATGTCGAGGTCCGTCTCGGCGCCGTCGTCGGTCACGAAGACCTCGCCGTGCTGGAAGGGATTCATCGTGCCCGGATCCACGTTCAGATAGGGATCGAGCTTTTGCATTGTTACAGACAGGCCGCGTGCCCGCAGGAGGTGACCGAGGCTCGAAGCCGTCAGTCCCTTACCGAGCGAGGACGCCACACCACCGGTTACGAAGATGTGTTTGGTCGTCTTGGACGAGCCCGGGAACCGGGAATTTACACGGGAATTTGATCGCTGCACCACGGAATTTGAGCCTATCATCAATTCGGCCGTCCTAGGGTCGATAAATCACCGCTGTGATGGTCATCCCAGTCCCGGCGCGCCGGAAGATCGATCAGGCCTGCGGCAGCAGCTTCGCGTCGTCCAGCAGTTCCTGCGCGTGTGCCCGGGCCGATTCGGAGTCTTCCTGCCCGGCGAGCATGCGGGCCAGCTCGCGGACCCGTTCCGCCTCGTCCAGCAGCTGGACATCGCTGGAGGTGAAGCCGGTCGCCGTCGCGCCGTCGGCCCCGCGCACCGAGGTCTTGGTGACCCGGATGTGCTGGTCGGCGAAGGCCGCCACCTGCGGCAGGTGGGTGACCACGAGGACCTGGACATGCCGGGCGAGCATGGCCAGCCGGCGGCCGATCTCGACGGCGGCGCGGCCGCCGACGCCGGCGTCGACCTCGTCGAAGACGAACGTCGGTACCGGGTCGACGGCGGCCAGCACCACTTCGATGGCGAGCATCACGCGGGAGAGCTCACCGCCGGACGCACCCTTGCCCAGCGGCCGGGCCGGCGCGCCGGAGTGGGGCTGCAGCAGGAAGGAAATCTCGTCGGTGCCGAACGGGCCCAGCTGCTCACCGGGGTCCACATTGATGACCAGGGTGGCGTCGGCCATGGCCAGCGCGGTCAGCTCGGCGCTGACCCGGGCTGAGAGGTCCTTGGCGGCCTTCTTCCGGGTCTTGCTGATGGCCGCGGCCTGCTTGCGGAGGTCGGCCTCGGAGCGGGCGACCTCGGCGTCCAGCGCCTCGATCCGGGTGGAGTCGTCCTGGAGCTCTTCGAAACGGGCCCGGGCCTGCTCCGCCCAGAGCAACACCTCGTCGATGCTGGGGGCGTACTTACGCACCAGCTTGGCCAGCGCGGCGCGCCGGTCCTCGATCTCGGCCAGGCGTTCCGGCCCCTCGGTGTCGAGGGAGGCCTGGTAGCTGGCCAGGTCGCCGGCGATGTCGTTGAGCAGGAAGCCCACCTCCGCCAGCCGGGCGGCGGCAGAGCCCAGTTCGCCGTCGTGTTCCGCGACGTGCTCCAGGGTGCGCTTTGCGGCGTCCACCAGCGTGGTGGCATCGGCGTCCTCGCCGAAGTCTTCGGAGATGAGGGCCTGATGGGCGGTGCTGGCTGCGATTCGGAGCTCTTCGACGTTGGCGAGCTTGACGGCCTCCGCTTTCAGCGATTCGTCTTCGCCGGGCTGTGGGTCGACGGCGTCGATCTCGGCAAGGGCTGCCTCGAGGGATTCCGCCTCGCGCAGCCGTTCGCGGGCGGCACTGCGGAGTTCGTCCAGCTCGGCCTGGCTGGCCTTCCAGTGCCCGTGCAGCTCCTGGTAGGCGGTCAGGGAACCGGCCAGGCCCTCCCCCGCAAACTTATCCAGGGCTTCGCGCTGCGCCACCGGGCTCTTGAGCCTGATCTGGTCCGACTGACCGTGGACCACCACCAGCGTCCCGCCGATCTCGGCGAGGACTCCGACCGGCGCGGCGCGGCCGCCGAGGTAGGCGCGGCTACGCCCGTCGGCACCCACGCTTCGGGCGAGCAGCAGTTCGGCGCCGCCGTCGAACTCCTCGACCTCGGCTCCGGCCTCGCGTGCCCGGCTGATCGCAGCGTGCCCGGCGTCGAGCTTCAGCACGGCTTCCGCGGAGGCGCTTTTCGCCCCGCTGCGGACGGCGCCGGCGTCGGACCTTGCGCCGAGCAGGAGGCCGACGGCGGTGACCACCATCGTCTTACCGGCGCCGGTCTCGCCGGTCACCACGCTCAGGCCGGGGCCCAGCGGCAGCGTCGCGTCGGTGATGACGCCGAGGTCGCGGATTCTCAGTTCTTCAAGCATGGGTCACTTCACAGTCGAGGGATCAGTTGGTGCTTCCGGATCCGCGCCGGGGCCCGCATGACGGGGCGTGGGCAGCGCGCGGCTGGGCCGCGGGGTGCGCACCACCGGCAGGGGCCCGGTGTGGATGGTGTCGGTCTGCGGCACCGGACCGCGCCAACCCTGGATGGGGAGCTCGAACTTGCGGACCAGGCGTCCGGAGAACGGGGTCTGGTGGGTGCGGGCCAGCCTTACCGGCGTGGCCGAGCGGGTCACTTCCACGCGGGCTCCCGGCGGCAGGTCCACGGAGCGCCGGCCGTCGCACCACAGCACGCCCTGGGCGTCGGTGCGGTTCAGGATTTCGACGGCCAGCCGGGACCTGGGCGAGACCACGAGCGGCTTGGCGAAGAGGGCGTGGGCACTGATCGGCACGATCAGCAGCGCCTCGACCTCGGGCCACACCACGGGGCCGCCGGCGGAGAACGCGTAAGCGGTGGAGCCGGTGGGGGTGGCAAGGACGACGCCGTCGCAGCCGAAGGAGGTGAGCGGGCGTTCGTCTACCTCGGTGACCACCTCGAGCATCCGTTCACGGTTGCCTTTTTCGATGGCGGCCTCGTTCAGCGCCCAGGTGTGCCAGATCTTCTGCCCTCGGACCCACACCTGCACATCGATGGTCATCCGCTCCTCCACCGTGTACTGGCGGCTGGCGATCCACTCCACGGTCTGGGCCAGGTCCGCCCGCTCGCTCTCAGCGAGGAAGCCGACGTGGCCGAGGTTGACGCCGAGCAGCGGCACGTCCACCTCGCGGACCAGCTCCGCGGCGCGCAGGATAGTGCCGTCACCGCCGAGCACCATGACGAGTTCGACGTCGGGCAGTTTGACGTGGTCGTGCAGGACCTCGACGGGCTGGTCCAGCCGGCCGAAGAACCTGACCATGTCGGCGAGCTCGGATTTCTGCATCACCGCGACGAGGCCGGAGGCATGCAGCTGGGCGCACGCTTCCCAAGCGGCCTTGAGGGATTCCTCGCGGCCGGTGTGGGCAAGGATGAGGACACGCCTGCTCATCGGGTTCCGCCTTCTAGTGCTTCTAGTGCTTCTCGTGCTGCTCTGGCCAGATCGTTCCGAGTAACGCAGCAACGGCTGCGTCCCGCTCCTCGATCTTAGGCAGGTCTGTCCGGATCCCGCGTTTTATCCACAGGAAGTACTCCACGTTTCCGTCCTGGCCGGGCAGCGGACTCTGCGCGAGGCCCGCCAGGTCCAGGCCTGCGTCCATCGCCGCGGACGCCACCTTGGCGACGGCCATGCGGCGTTCCCGCACGGAGGTGACCACGCCGGTGCGGCCCAGCCGGTCCTTGCCGATCTCGAATTGCGGCTTGACCATCAGGACCAGGTCCCCGCCGGGCTCGGTGCACGCCGCGAGGGGCGCCACCACGAGGGTCAGCGAGATGAACGACAGGTCCGCCACGGTCAGCGCCGCCGGGCCGCCGATCATCTGCGGGGTCATGTAGCGGACGTTGAGCCCTTCGTGGACCGAGACCCGCGCGTCGTTGCGGATTTGCGGTACCAGCTGGTCATGCCCGACGTCGACGGCGACGACATGCGCGGCGCCGCGCCGAAGCAGCACCTCGGTGAAGCCGCCGGTGGAGGCTCCGGCGTCGAGGCAGCGCTTGCCGGAAACCTCGACGGCGGGAAAGGCATCCAGGGCGCCGGCCAGTTTGTGGGCCGCGCGGCTGACGTAGTCGTCCTCCCTGGTGGCTGCGACATCAAGGGCCATGCCGTCCTGGACCTGGAAGGAGGCCTTGGCGAGCACTTCGCCTCCAGAGCTGACCTTGCCCTCGCCGATCAGGCGCGCGGCATGGGTGCGGGACCTTGCCAGCCCGCGGCTGACGAGGGCCTGATCAAGCCTGGTCATTGCGGGGAGTCCCCCGCACGCTGTCCGGTCACGTCCTCGTTGAGGGCTGCCGCCAGCTCGTCGTGCAGGCCGGCGTAGACCTCGCCGTGGTCCGCGACCGGCAGCTCCGGCAGCGCGTTCAGGCGCACCAGCAAGGCATCTACGGCCGGATCGTCTACAGCAGCGGCGTCGGCGGGCGCAGGCCAGTCGATCCGGGCGTCAGCGCTTTCCAAATCGGCATCGGTGGAAGAACTTTGCTCGGTCATGCTCTCCAGTCTAGTGATCCAGCCACTCGAGGCCGGGCGCCAGGGCGGTTGCAGTTTCGGGGTTCGCAGCCCACCAGGCGGCACAGGCTGCACGCCACGAGTCGAGGTCCGCGGGATCCCCGCTGACGCGCACCGTGGTCCCCTCGACGAGCGCCGAAGCCGCTCCGCAACGGTAGCGTCCCTCGGCGTCGCGCTCCACCGCCGGGTAGGGGCGGTAGAGGTCGGTGAGGTCATTGATCACGAAAGTGGGGCGTTCCATGGTGCGCGCGGCGAGGATGGATTCCCTCGTGTCCACACCGGTCAGCACGGCCACCGTCGCGAAGCCGGCGTTGTTGCCGCCGAGGATGTCAGTGTCCAGCCGGTCTCCGACCACCAGCGGACGGTCGGCCGCCAGCCGCTTGGCGGCGGCGTGGAACAGCGGCGCTTCGGGCTTGCCCGCGACGAGCGGTTGCCGGCCGGTGGCGGCGGCGACGGCGGCAACCAGTGTGCCGTTGCCGGGCGCCATACCGCGGGCCTGCGGAATGGACATGTCCGTATTGGTGGCCACCCACAGGGCACCGGCCGCAACGACGTAAGATGCCTCCGCGAGGTCCTTCCAGCCCAGATCCGGGTGAAAGCCCTGCACGACGGCGACGGGATCCTCGGCCTCACTGCGGACCGGCACCAGCCCTGCGAGTTCGATTTCGCGGGCCAGCGCCTCGCCACCGGTGATCAGGACGCGGGCACCGGCAGGCAGCAGCGAGGCCAGCAGTTCGCCGGCCGCCTGTGGCGAACTCACCACCTGCTGCTCCTCCGCAGGGGCGCCGAGCTCGCGCAGGTGCTGTGCAACCTCCGCGGGCGAACGGGAGGCGTTGTTCGTTACGTAACCCAGCCCGACGCCGATTTCCGAGAGGCGGCGGAGCGACTCCACGGCGCCGGGAATGGCGTGCGGGCCCGCATAGACGACGCCGTCCAAATCGGCGAGGAGCGCGTCGAACCGGGAAATCAGCTCAGCTTCGGCCATTGCGGACTAGTCCTCGACGCGTTCCGAGTAGTGGGACTCCCCGGCGTCGGCGTCACTGGATTCCGACTCCACAGGTTCCAGTTCGTCGGCTTCCAGTTCGTCGGCTTCCACGGAATCCTCGTCGGATTCGGCGTCGTCGGATTCGAAGAAGTCGGGCTCTTCGTCGTCGGAGCCGGCTTCAAGATCGCGAACAGCAGAGTGCGGCGCGTCGGTCTCCGGGAGGCCGGCCACCGCTCCGGCACCGGCGGCACGGGGTGCGGCCTCGCCGGCGGCGGCGGCGGCCTGCTGCTCGGACTGCTGCTGCAGGATCCGGCGGCGCTCCTTTTCCTCGCGGGCTTCCTCTTCCTCGTCCCAACCGAGGTCGATGATGTCCGGCTCCTCGTCAACGCCCATGCCCAGGGCCTTCTCGGCGACGACGGCCTGGCGCTGCCACTTCCCCGCTTCGGCGTCGCGGCCGGCCGCCGTCAAGGCATCGGCGTAGGCGCGGAAGAGCCGCGGGCTGTAGGAGAACGCGCGGTTGATGTCCAGCTGCGCGATTTCGAGCTCGGAGACCGCAGCGTCGAGCTGGCCGAGGTCGGTACGGGCGCCGGCCGCGACGATCGCCAGTTCCACCTTGCCCGGAGCGTCGAGGTCCTTGGCCTCTTCGGAGCGGGCCATGTCCAGGGCACGATCCGGCCGGCCGAGGCCACGCTCGCAGTCGGCCATCACCGGCAGGTGCATGTTGGATCCGCTGATCCGGCGGTAGGTGCGGAATTCCCGCAGCGCCTCACCGTAGTGTCCTGCAGCGTACGCAGTCAGGCCAACGGCTTCGCGGACCGCTGCGAGGCGGCCGCCGCGGCGGCTCGCCGCCAGGGCGTGCTGGAAGGCGAGCTCAGGCTCCTCATCAAGAAGGCGGCCGGCCATCACGAGGTGGCGTGCCACCCATTCGGCGCTGTTGTCTTCAAGGGTCTTGATCTGGTGCTGCGTGGCCCGGTCGAGTTCTTTGCCGGTGACGTCCTCGTCGATCTGCGGTGAACGCTCACGGTCCGGGCGGTTAGCGCTGCGCAGGTCCCGGGCGTTCGGCTCGCGCACGGGGCGGTCCTCGGCGCGGTCACGGCCGAACTGGCGCGGACCGGACTCGGCGCGGTCAAAGCTGCGAGCCGGACGGTCCTCGCGGTTGCCGAAGGGCTTGCGATTATCCCCGCCACTGAACGGCTTACGGTCCCGGTCGCCGCCGAAGCTGCGACGTTCCCCACCCTCACGCGAGGGACGGTCACCAAACGGCTTACGATCACGATCAGCACCGGCACCGGTGAACGGCTTACGGTCCCGGTCGCCACCGAAGCTGCGACGCTCCCCACCCTCACGCGACGGACGATCACCGAACGGCTTACGATCACGATCGCCACCACCACTGAACGGCTTACGATCACGATCGCCACCACCACTGAACGGCTTACGATCACGATCGCCACCACCACTGAACGGCTTACGATCACGATCGCCACCACCACTGAACGGCTTACGATCACGATCGCCACCACCACTG